>NZ_NSGJ01000014.1 GCF_002286775.1 Myroides sp. N17-2 | reverse complement strand
GAGAGACACTGTGTCCATTTGTGCCTTGATATTCCATATATCAAAGGTAAACATTTTTAGAAGCTGAAAGCTAAATGCACTAAAGTGCATAGTTTTAACTATAGTCTGCGACCAATAAAGTATTTACTAGCAGACATTAATCCTTTAAACCTACTTTCTTATCCTACATTAAGTAGAATACCTCATCCCACACAATATCTTTGTCCTATCAAAACATAAAGAGTAATACCAATGAATATATTAGCATTCGCTGCTACTAATAGCAGCACTTCAATCAACTTACAATTAGTTAAAAACGCAACAACTCAATTCGAAGATCATACTATCCAAATTATAGACATCAATGACTATGAAATGCCTATCTATTCACAGGATAGAAACAATAAAGGTGTTCCTCAACAAGCATTAGACTTTAATGAAGCGATCAAGAATGCAGATGCTATAATCATAGGATTAGCAGAACACAACGGTACCTTTAGCACTGCCTTTAAGAATATCTTTGACTGGGGATCTAGAGTAGAGAAAAACTTCTTTCAGAATAAACCGATGCTACTATTATCTACCTCTCCAGGTCCACGTGGCGGACAGTCTGTTATGGAAAGTGCTGCTACAATCTTCCCTTACTTTGGAGGAAACATAAAAGCGCAGTTCTCACTACCAAGTTTCCAAGATAACTTTAGTAATGGAACAATCCACACACCCGAACTAGCCTCACAATTAAGAGATAAAATAAATACTTTTAAACAAGAACTTTCTTAACTCCAACCAAAAAGCCCAATAACATGCTGTTATTGGGCTTTTATTTTTTTAATTATTATAATACACATCACGCCCTGTCGGCACATAATTATTATGAAAACATCCAAGGATGTTTTATGTGGACGTATGTGATACGTCCCTACGATTGCGGAAATACGTTGTCGATATTGATTGCGAATATATATTGTGGATGTATACACATCACACTATATATCACGTCATCTGAGTACTTACTGCCTATAAGGCAAACAATTCTTAATTCTTAATTACCTCAAGATATTCTTTCCTGGATGAAACTCCTCTCCATTTTTTAGATTCACATAGAAACAATTGTACTCGTTTTTACGCTCCTCTTTCTCTCTTTCTAATTCCACCTCTGCGAGATAATCAGCTCCATCTCTCACAGTCACAAATACAGGTTCGTAGACCACTAGACCAGTGCGTACATCAATTATTCCATATAACCCTTGCTCTTCCAATTGAAATACACAATACTTGATATTGCGCATTAATCGCAAAGAATAAAAACGAGGTGACAATACCCATTGACGACACTCTACATTCCATATCCCAATTCTGTTAACTTGATCCTTCTTGATAGAAACAAAATACAACGGTTCCTTCACACTGCTAATAGCATTAATCTTTTCTAATAAGAAACCTTCAGGAATATCCTTATCATCAATCAAAAGTTCCTTCGCAGGCCAAATCACTTCATTGTAATACGAAGTAATCGAATAATCACTTGGCTTATCTAAACAATCTTTTAATACACCGTGCTTAGTTAAAATATAGAACTCATTATGGCGATTATCACTATCTACAGGAGCCACTTCCACAATAAAGAATTGCTTCGAAGGCACAGGATATATATTTAGCACATGCTGCCAAATGTCTTGTATCGTACGCTCACTTTTGATTGTAATCACTTTCAGATGTACTGGCACATACATATCAAACTCATAGTTCACATAATAACGCCCATTACCCGTTGTATCCCTACATATAACTGGTTTGGCAGCCAAGTGAGACTTCTCTGTATTCATGCGTACTTTATATTCCTTTCCTTTATAGGTAATAGGAAAAATCGGCTGCGGAATGATTTCATAAGACTTAATGCGTTTTCCTTTTAGATTATAAACCCTTACCTCATCTTCATTCACTTTCCTCACCCATCTCAATCCATTGTCATAGGTACTAACAACTCTTTTGACAATGCGTTTTAATCGATCACTTTTAGCAAAATACAAATCATCTCCTATCTGAATCAACTTAGCACCAATTTTATTTATCTTAATCTCTTCTGTACTTTCGTATAGCCCTTCTTTAGAAACTGTTCTGGACTCCAGCACTTGTTTTGTATCCAACACTAATACCGTCGTTTTAGTACGAAATACTTCTGTTCCCCACAGTGGTTTTAGTGAAGCACCAGCACTCATTACATTAAAATTAGGCAAGAACTTCCATTGCCAAAAACGACTGTAAACAGTATAGGAATGAACAGTCTTCGCTACTGTAAAACCCCCTACTTCATACAACTCTATCTTCTCAAACCTACACTTCAGGACTTCCTTATTTTGCAAATCAATCACACCATATAACCCCTCCTTATCGCGTACAACAGCATAACCCGACTTAGTGAATAATTCACCATCGGCATACTGCTGACTGATAACGATTTGTTTGTCTTGATTACAATAGCCATACATCCCCCCTTTATCTAAAAAAGGATATATAACAGCGGTCTTATTAGTTGATGTGGTGTCCATAAGCCTGAAGTTTAAAAAGTCTCCTAAATATAGTGATTTTTTCATATGTAACCTCCTATACACCAGTGTTTTTTCACTCCAAAAAAGCGCATATCAATTAAGAATTAAGAATTGTTGCCCATGTACATCCACATAGTAATTCCCCACAGTTGCGCTAGCAAAGGACAGAATGCTAGAAAACATCTAGTAGATGTTTAATGTGGGCGTATAGTAATACGCCCGTACCGTTGTAGAAATATATTATGAAAATACGTTGTGGATATTGATTGCGAATATACATCACGCCCAATATCCACAATCAAAAAAAGACCGTCTTATAAAAGACAGTCTTTATATCACCATGGCTGAAAGCCACTAATTCCTAATTAAATTAGTATCCTACAGCGACATCATCACCACGTGTATCTGCACCAGCCTGATAAGTACCATTCTTATTTACAAGAACTCCCTCAACACGCCCATATGGCTTGCGTTCTTTTAGGATATACCCTTTATCAGTAAGTGCTTTACGTACACCTGCTGTGATAGCCGTTGGTTCATAATCAATGTGATCAGGAAGCCATTGGTGGTGAAAACGAGGAGCAGATACTGCCTCTTGCATATTCATCCCAAATTCAGTAACATTTAATATCGTTTGGAATACCGAGGTAATAATTGTTGATCCTCCAGGAGTCCCCACTACCATATATAACTTATTGTTCTTCTCTAAAATAGTAGGAGACATCGAACTAAGCATTCGCTTCTCAGGCTCTATTGCATTAGCCTTTCCGCCTACTAACCCGTACATATTAGGTGTACCAGGCTTCACAGAGAAATCGTCCATCTCATTATTCAATAAGAATCCCCCACCTCCTACGATAGTCTTAGATCCATACGAATCGTTTAATGTCGTCGTTGCTGACACAGCATTTCCCCATTTATCCACTACACAGTAATGCGTTGTTTCTTCACTCTCATATCCCCCTAATGCACCAGCTTTAATATCGGCACTCTTTGTCGCCTTGTCAAAAGACATAGATGCCATACGCTCCACATTATAATCTTTATTTACCAATTGCTTTACTGGAACTTTATAAAAGTCAGGATCTCCTAAGTGTTCCGCTCTATCTGCATATACTCTACGCTCAGCCTCTACCATTACTTGCACTGTTTTCTCAGACTGGAATCCCCATTGTGACAACGGATATTTCTCTATAGATTGGAACAGCGAGATTAACGCTATTCCTCCACTACTTGGCGGTGGCATAGAGATAACCTTGATTCCCTTATATTCTCCTGTGATTGGCGTTCTCCATTTTGCTTCATAACGTTTCAAATCCTCCAGTGTCATCATCCCATTCCCTCTCTTCATTTCCTCCACGATTAACTGTGCAGTCTTTCCTTCATAGAATCCCTTTCTTCCTTCTTTCTGTACGCGTTTAAGTGTCTCAGCCAAATCTTTTTGAACGAATAGATCTCCTTTATTCCATTGTGATCTATCTGTGATAGCTGTCTTTTGTGTACTAAACTTCACAAAATTATCGTGTTGCTTAGTGAACTCCCCAGCTTGTTTTTCAGTAATATAAAACCCTTTCTCAGCTAGATCAATAGCGGGTTGTACCAACTCCTCCCATTTTAACGTACCATACTTAGCATGTGCTTTTACCATTCCATCAATTGTACCAGGTACTCCTGATGCTAGCCCACCTTTCATACTCAACTCAGTAATCGCTTCTCCATCTCCACCCCAATACATATTTTCTCTCGCCTGCATAGGCGCTTTTTCTCTATAATCTAGTGCATCTACCTTTCCATCGTGACTGCGATATACGATAAATCCACCGCCACCTATATTACCTGCATTAGGATACACCACTGCCAATGCTAACTCTACCGCCACAGCAGCATCGATAGCATTTCCTCCTTTTTTAAGGATATCTACTCCTACTCTACTTGCTTCTGGATGCCCGGATACGATTACTCCATTTTTATACGCCTGGGGGTTCTGTGCTACTACTTGTAATATACTTCCACATAGTATAAAAGCTGATAATATAACTTTCTTCATGTTTTTTTGTTTTTGTTACTGCAAGATATAAATTTTGAGTTTATTATTAAAATGGGGGTTCAATTCTCTTATAAAAACAAAAAGAGTATATAAACATACTTAAACGTCTATATACTCTTTTTACTATTTCTGATATTGTTTAATGAATATTAACTACATCAAACCATTTTCTATGAGCAACTTTTTAAACATCAACGAAAAAGCTTGATCAGGATTGGCAAATATTCTCAATTTATCCTTAAACATATCATCAAAAGGCAGCTCTAATAAAGCTCTTTGTCTAATAATCTTATCTAATTTTCTCAGCTCTGTACTTCTAAGTGTATTATACAATGGTTTATTCAGATGATACTTCTGTATTGTATTTCTTCCTATCACACTTAATCCAATAACAACCTCATCTTCAAAACCTAAATGCTCTTCTATCTCAGCGTCTGTTGCTGTACAAGGATCTAAACAATTCTCATTAGGCAAAGCTCCATTAGCTATCTTTCCGACATTACTATCTTTATGTGAGAGATATAAGTTCTCCCATTCAAAGGCTTTAGTTGGATCCTCAGACACCTCAACATAATGATCTACTTGAGCTTCACTTAAATCATTAAACTTAACCTCACTATAAAAACATTTATAGAAGCTACTTCTAGCTAAAATCTCCTTTACCTCTTTATGCCCATATTGAGCTGAACTAGGTCTGTCTTTACCAGATGTTATAAACCTTTCTGTCCATACTACCTCATTATCTACTAATTTCTGAGGCTTATCTAATCGATCAATATGCCTCATTACTTAGCTTCTAATAATTGTTTAAGCGTATCATCTAAATTCAAGTAACCAAAATACTGTGGATTAATAGCTACTAACTTTTCTTCTATTTCCTTTTCTTTAATCTTATCACCAGCTTCGATTGCCTTGATTCTTTCCTGTAACAGTTTATCAATTTCAGCATTTGCAAAAGAACTTGTTTCTCCAAATACATCAGAACTCAATATCTCTTCAATAGGTTTATTAGAATATCTACTAGTCTCATCTATTATCCTTGAGTAACCTACTTCTGGTTTACACACATATACTTTTGCCCCTTCTACAGATCCCACGATAAATGGAGAATGTGTAGTCACTATAATCTGTATATTAGGGAACAACTTTAAAATAGAGTTTAAGAAAGTCTTTTGCCACTTAGGGTGTAAATGATTCTCTGCTTCGTCTATTAATAACACTCCAGGTGTTAAACACAGTTCCTCTAAAAGCAAATCATTTAGCTTATAGACAGAATACATCTGACTTAATAAAGAGATTAATCGTTGTACTAAATACAGATTACCACTACTCAACTTCTCTATCGTTATATCCACTCCATTCTGTCTAATAACAGGCAAGAAAGTAGAACGCTCTACGTGTAACAGCTCTCCATCTAAAAGACTAATCTCAAATATCTTCTTTAATACACCGTAGATATACTCTCCTTCCGCTCTCTCTGTAGGATTACTAGATGATTTAAAATAATCAAAGAATGTAATTACCTGCGTTGTATCTGTATTACGCTGAATACCATCTAAGCAATTTCTTAAATAACCTTCAGGTTTAATAAAACCTAAGGCATTTATATGAAATGTTTGGTGATCATTCTGTGATGTCCAATAGTTTAGTATCCATTTATTTCCTTTTGATGATGAATCGAATAATGCTCTAAGAAAAAATTCATACTTTTCTCCTCTATTATAAATGTCAAAACTCTCTTTGCTATTACCTTCATTTAACCTCGCTTCTAATAACAAATTAGCATAATTCAACTCTAACTCCATATTCAATAAAAAATCATTATTCCTTCTTATTGAACGGATGCTATCACTCTCATATTCCAAAAACATCTTTCTAATCGCATCGATGATAATAGTCTTACCAGCCCCATTCTCTCCAGTGATAATAGTTACTTGACTACCCGCATTTTCATTAGTAGCAAATTCTATCTCATCATCTAAGAAAGGGCCAATATTCTTTAAGTATAACTTCTTTAATTTCATCTTATCATCTTTTAGGTAAAATTAGATAAATCTTATTTATCACACAAATATCATTTATTGGTCAAACCCAATACTCTCTAACCATTACCACCAATACTTCGGATACTTTCTTTTCTTGCTTATATTATTAAAAAGCAAGGCTATAACGGTGATAATAACCGCTCCTGTCAATACAGGGTTAATTATAAAAGACCAACTAGCGCCTCCTAATATAATAACTAGAGGATCTGCTCCTGCTGGTGGATGAGTAGTCTTAGTCAATAGCATTAATCCTATCGCAGCTCCTACTCCTATCGCTAGTGAGTACCACTCTGTCCCTAAAAACATCAAACAAAGTAACCCCACTACACTTGCTAATAAATGTCCTCCTATGATATTACGTGGTTGCGCTAAAGGGCTATCAGGTACACCAAATGCCAATACACACGTCGCACCGAAAGGAGCCATAATTAAAGGCATTGATAATTCCTTCGTCATATAGGCAATTACACCTATAGCTAACATTCCACCAATACCTGAATAAATAGAATGGGTAGAGGTAGCCGACTTAGGACTCATTTCAGTTGTTTTAAACTTCGCTATATATCTCTTCATTTATAATACATCTTTCTTTAGTAAATCTATAATCTTCTTCACACAATCCGAATTTTGATACACACGGCTCTCTGTTAACCCCGCTTCAAATAACATATATAAGGTAAACGCCTTCCCTTGATCAGCAACTACTGTTTCAAAAAAAGCCTTTAACTCCTGCTTGTGCTGATGAATAACATCGTAAATCTTGCCTTTATCCTGTGGTAGTTCAGCTAACATATTTAGAAATGCACATCCTCTATACCCCTCTTTCTTATTCATCTCCATAATATAAGTGAAGACTGCTATTACTTTCTCTTTTTCAGTGCGCTTCTTCTCTACCAAAACCCGTAACCCTTCAAACCAATAGCTATGCCTACGATTAAGATACTCTACAGCTAAGTCATCCTTCGTTTTAAAATGGTCGTAAAAGCTAGCCTTAGCCACTTTAGCTTCTTCTATTACAGCATTGATACCTGTATTATTGTACCCCTGCTGATGGAAGAGCAAAGTCGCCGCTTTTAATATCCTCTCTTTAGGTGAATTATCTTTCATACAGCAAATGTAATAAAAAAAAACAGACAATTCTGTCTACTTTATGCGTTTTTAAAAGATAGCATAAGCAAATTATTTAACCTGTTCAGATAGGAAAAAGAAGCCTAATGATTTACACCTTTTTTACACACAAACTCCAACATCTGACGTTTTGGGCAAATTTTTTATGTAAAAACACTTCCCTACTCGACTGCATAGGAGACAAGAAGTGGACTAGAAGGAACCTTCTTATAAAATTCAAAGATTCTACTCTCTCATCTTTAACACATTTACTGGGCTCAGCTCAATACACTTTTTTTCTATGGTAAAAAACGTTTTTTGTTCATCACTATTCAACTAATAATAGTACACCCTATGGCACAGGTATTTTACAATAAGTATTTTGCCATTAGAATTTTAGCGTATAACTAACCCTAAAAAAGCATTCTATTACACAGAAAAAAAGCAAGGTTAGTCAACCTAAAAAAAGAAAATATTAGATCAAAAACAAGTGTATCGTTAGATAGGGACGAATTGAGAAATTCGTGCAGTTTTCTTTGGAGTGAGTCCATAGTGACTCCATAATGAGTCCATAGTGACTCCATTAAATAAGTCTTTTTAATGGACTTACTATGGATGCACAATGTTTTCAATATACATCCACACAAAAGCAAAGTGAATCAATTAACTTTAAAATAGCAGAAAATGGCAATTATCAATTCGAAAGGGCAACTAAAAGGAAACATAGGCCCTGTGACTAATCGCGTAGTGAATGGAAAAAACATTATGCAAGTTAAAGGTCGAAAACCTAAACAGACTAAAAATACAAAAAAAGCGGCTTCAGACTTCGGTTACGCTTCTAAGATGTGTAAAGTTCTACGAACATCAGTCGTTCAGATTATCAGTAAAAATCACGATAATAAGCTTTTTATTCGCTTTACTACAGCTGCTACAAATTTACTGAAATTAAATCCAACTATTCCAAAAGGGGAAAGAACTTTTATGAATACAGATATGAAAGGCCTAATAGGTTTTGACTTTAATATTAACAGTCCGTTTACTCGCTACTGTCAATTGCCTATACAGATAGAAAAAATCAGTGACAATCAACTTGCTGTAACTATTCCTGCATTTACAACCAAAGAGGTCTTTACTTTCATAGAAAAAACCTGTATAGCTAAAATTGGATTGACCTTGATTAGTCAGCCGCTAATAGAATACACTCGTATGGTTAGTAAACACTACTCTTTTACAACATCTTTAGATACAACAAATGAAGCTCAACAGTGGATTACAGAAATCCCTTCAAATGAGAACTTTAATATGATCATTGCGACTCTTACTTTCTCTAACAATTATACAGGTGAAAATGAAATAAGCATTAACAACAAAGATTTTAATCCAAGTACTATCCTCTATATCGACAATGGTCTATAGAGTAATTAGTCTACTATCTTTTATTCATAAAAAAAGACGATTCTCACGAATCGTCTTTTTTGTTATATCTACTATCTTATTATATAAAATACGCTACCACTACACCTCATATAACAACATAAAAAAAACTATAAATAGTTAATTTTAAAACACATATAACATTAAAAAAACATATTCTATTTACTTTTTTCATACCTTTGTATAACATTATTTCTTGATGAACGCTATATCTAAAAATACAACAGAACTTAATAACCTACTCTCAAAAGAACAACAAATTCTTTTTGAGAGAGCTTCTGTATTGGGTGGATATAAGAACTTAACTGATTTTATTCTAAACATCGTGCAACAAAAAGCAGAAGAAATTATTAAGAATAATGACCTTATTATTGCATCTGAAAAAGACGCAGAGATATTCATTGATGCAATTAATACAGTGCAAGAGCCTTCTACTACCTTAAAAAAAGCATTTGCTGATTATAATTCACTGCTAACTAATAAGAAGTAACATGCTAACAGAATTACTACAAAAAAAGCATAATAGAATAGACTTTGACTGTGGTAAAGAGTTACTAAACAACTATCTTAAAAATCAAGCTAGACAAGATCAAACGCGTAATTTAGCAAGTTGCTTTGTATTACTAGATGATGATGCTATTCAAATCAAAGGTTACTATACTTTATCCAATACTAGCATTCCTTTAGAATCATTACCCGATTCTTTAAAAAAGAAACTTCCTAGCAGTTATCAAAGCATACCTACTACATTGATGGGAAGATTTGCTATTAGCAATTCTTATCAAAAAAAGGGCTTAGGCAAATTATTACTAGTTGATGCATTGATGAGATGCTATGAATACAGTAGTCATATAGGTTCCTTTGGTGTTGTCGTAGACCCAATAGATATGGAAGCAGAGAGATTTTATTCCCACTATAAGTTTATTAAACTCCCTGATAGTGGAAAAATGTTTATCACAATGAAAACACTTGAAATACTATTTAAATAGAATTAATTCGTAGCAAATGGTAGTTAAGGATTTAAGGTATAACCTTCTAGTTCATAAAAAAAAGACGATTCTCACGAATCGTCTTTTTTGTTATATCTACTATCTTATTATATAAAATACGCTGCTACTACACCTAGTATAATAGCGATTAGCTTATTGATATTAAATGAATGCCCTTCATTACTCTCAAAGATAATCGTCGATGAGATATGAAACAAGATACCGACTACGATAGCTGATATCTCAGCATAATACTGGCTTAAGAAAGCTACATTACCAGATATCAATGTTCCTATCGGTGTCATTAATGAAAAGATAATCATAAACATAAATACGACTTTCTTATTCATATTTGCATTGATAAAGAAAGCGGTAAGAATCACAGCTATTGGCAGATGATGTATTCCTATTCCCCAGGCTAACTCCTCATGTTGACTCACTGGCATTCCTTCAAACAATGCGTGAATACACAAACTGATAAATAACAACCAAGGTACTTTATCAAGCTTATCATGTGAGTGTACGTGTCCGTGCTCTGCTCCCTTAGAGAAAAACTCTAAGACAATCTGGAACACTATCCCTATCATAATAAAGAATCCAATATTACCAGAACTATGGTCATGCCCATGCGCGTGAGTATGACCTACATGTTCAGTGATAGCAGCTGCTTCACTAGCGGCATATACATCAGGCAATAAATGGGTAACCGTTAATGTAAGTAGAAATGAACCACTAAATGCCATTAATAGTTTAAGGTTTTTCTTGTTTTTAGGCTCTAATATCACTGCTATTAGATATCCTATGATAACGGCTAGTAAAGGAATAATATAAACCATAGGCTTATTTGAATATCATAATTAATCGATCTGATTCTTGTCTGTAAAATGGCTTTAACTTATAATCACCGAAGACATCTAATAAATAGATTTCTTTTTCATTCATCATCGCTTCAAAATCTTCTAATCTCAAGGCTTTAACTTTCTCCATATACTCGTGGTGTTCACCATCTGCATCGAAGATAATTTCTTTGATAATAAAACCGTCTTCATATTTACGTGTAATATTAAACTCTATACCATCTACTGTCTTTACTTCAGAAGGTACTAGATTTGCTATTACTTTATCTACGTTCATAAAGTCTATCACTGCTAATCCAAATTCATTTACACTTTTATGGATAGCATCTAAGGTACGCATATTGTCTTCTGGATTAGGGAAATACCCAAAACTAGTAAACAAATTAAAGATAGCATCATACTTCTCTGTCGAAGGTTCGCGCATATCTCTAACTTCAAAATGTAATGTATCAGTAGCATACTGACTTGCTTCGGCTATACTATTAGGTGACAAATCTACTCCTGTCACATCATAACCTAATGAATTTAAATATATAGAATGTCTCCCTTTCCCACAAGCTAAATCCAATATTTTAGCTCCTTCATCTAGATTTAAATATTGCGTTAAATTATCAATTAACACTTGTGCTTCACTGTAATCCCTATCTTTGTATAAAGTATGGTAATAAGTGGTGTCAAACCACGACTTATACCAGGCTTTGTTCTCTGTTGACATATATTTATTTTAAAACTTCTTTATTAGCCTGCAAATTTACTTTATTTTTGCGGATTAAACATAGCATATATCACAGACATATCAGGATTTTAAATTCGGGTTAAATAGTCTTGTTGTAACGGAGAAAAAGTTGTAACTTAAACGATACTATGTCACATATAAAGTTTTGGTTTATAATTGAATAGTCAATTATTCCTTATATAATAATAAAGATGGAAAATTTTAAAATGGTTGCGAAGACATTCTTCGGTTTTGAAGAAGTATTAGCAAAAGAATTGCAGTTATTAGGTGCGTCAAGTGTACAAGAAGGTACTAGAATGGTGAGTTTTAAAGGAGATAAAGGTTTTATGTATAAAGCTAATCTAGCCTTGCGCACTGCTTTAAAAATACTTAAACCTATTAAAACTTTTGCAGTCTATAATGAAGGTAATTTATATAAGGGAGTTCAGAGTATTGACTGGAGTGAATATATCAATGCTAATCAATCATTCGTTATAGATGCTACGGTATTCTCGGACAACTTTAATAACTCACAGTTCGTGTCTTTAAAGGCTAAAGATGCTATCGTAGATCAGTTTAGAAGTAAGACTGGTGTACGTCCTAGTATTGATAAAGATTACCCAGATTTGAGAATTAACATTCACTTACAACAAGATTTGTGTACGGTATCTATCGATTCATCAGGAGCTTCTCTACACCACCGTGGATATAGAACGGCTACTAATATAGCGCCTATTAATGAGGTGTTAGCTGCTGGGATGTTATTAATGTCAGGATGGGATGGTCGTACAGATTTTATTGATCCGATGTGTGGATCTGGTACTATTCTGATAGAGGCTGCTATGATAGCTTGTAATATTCCTGCGAATATCAACAGAAAAGAGTTTGCCTTCGAGAGATGGAATGATTGGGATGCAGAATTATTTGATACTATCCAAGAGTCACTTTTAAAGAAAGTAAGAGAATTTCACTATACTATCAAAGGATATGACA
This sequence comes from Myroides sp. N17-2, assembly GCF_002286775.1. GTDB lineage: Bacteria > Bacteroidota > Bacteroidia > Flavobacteriales > Flavobacteriaceae > Flavobacterium. The sequence continues at coordinate 98,648 of NZ_NSGJ01000014.1, read as the reverse complement.
AGGCTCCTTCTGCAGTAGCAAAAGCTATTGACAATGCTAGAAATGCCAACTTAGATGAATACATCAGAATAGAAGATGGTAACTTCTTCGATTCTCAAAAACAGACTGAAGGACCACTACACATGGTATTTAACCCTCCTTATGGAGAGCGTCTAGATATTAACCTAGAGCGTTTCTATAGAGAGATCGGTGATACATTAAAACAGTCTTATCCAGGTACAGAAGCTTGGTTTATCACTGGTAACGTAGAGGCATTAAAATTCGTAGGACTTAGACCTTCAAGAAAGATCAAGTTATTTAATGGTAAACTAGAAGCTAGATTTGTCAAATACGAATTATACGCAGGAAGTAAAAAAGGAAAATATATGAACCAAAACGATTAGTTATGAGTGTAGGTACTAAAACTATATTATTACAGTTCGCGAGTTTTGCTATACTATTTTTTATATGCAAATTCGCTCTTGCAACATTCACTGAATTAAGTGGCTTATGGTTACCTGCTACGAGTGCTGTTGTGGCGACGATCTTAGCTCCTCAATTTAAAGTATTCAAAACGGATAAAGGAGAAAAGATTTGCGTTCGTTGGATATTCTTAAAAGGTGTTAAGGTTTTGAACTAAAAACAAAGCTCTAAATGAATAATAACAACGTTATTCTCTTAGAAAACACGCAAATAAGCAACTATCTATAAAAGATAAAAGGAAGGGTTAAAAAGACAGTTTTTGACTTTTATTGTAGGGTTAAATAACCTACATTTGTCTCATATCCCTTTAAAATTACAAATACTAAAAAGCCAATTGAATATCGAAAGATGACGATTGGCTTTTTGCTTTTATCACCCTTGTCTTCCTAAGGAGACACAAGATATTGCCTCAACTTTATGTACCAACAGGGTGTAATCTTGATTACGTATTTACATTGGATCATATATTTCCACAACTATTATCCACAACTTATTTCCACAATCGTAGGGACGTATCACATACGTCCAAATAAAACATCCTTGGATGTTTTCATAACATTTATGAAAGTGTATTATGGCTACTGGGTAGGCTGTATGTAATACAGCCCTACGATTGTGTGCAACAGAACGTGATTTGTGTTGTGAATATTTACACAAAGTCAGAAGACTTCACACACAAGGCGGTCACTCTCTATAATGGGCATTTGTTTTACTATTTTCATATTATTTCTTTTCACAAATTACAGCAATTTACCCTTTTATATCAAACCCTTTTTTTATAAACAACAATACAAAAAGAGAAATAAGTCACCTTTTTACTTTTAAATCCCCTCTCAATCTTCTATTTTTGAGAACTAACCTAATAACAATAACTATTATGAACAGAAGAAGTTTTCTTCAAAATACCAGTATGGCAGGTATAGGAGCACTTATTGTTCCTTCTTCCCTATTTAGCTTTTCTAACTCAACCAAAAAAGTACGCATCGGAATGATCGCTGTGGGGCTTAGAGGCCAAGTACACTTAGACGAATTACTTAAACGCGACGATGTGGAGGTAATCGCAATGGCTGATCCAGATGATAGAATGATCAAAAGAGCACAAAAAATAGTAGATAAACACAACAAAAAACAACCTATCGTATACGGAAACGGTGATTATGACTACCGTAACCTACTTAAACGAGAGGATATCGATGCTGTAATTATTTCTTCTCCATGGGAATGGCATGAAAGACAGGGGACAGAATCTATGCGTGCAGGAAAGATAGTGGGGATGGAAGTATGTGGTGCTATGACTCTAGAAGAATGTTGGAAATACGTAGATGTATATGAAGAAACGAAAGTACCGCTGATGATGCTAGAGAATGTGTGTTACCGCAGAGATATTATGGCTGTCTTTAATATGGCTAAAAAAGGAAAATTTGGGGAGTTAATCCACGGTACTGGTGGGTATCAACATGATCTACGCAATGTACTCTTTAACGATGGCGTACAACCTTATGGCGGTGGTGTAGAGTTTGGCGAGAAAGGATTTAGTGAAGCAAAGTGGAGAACAGACCATTATGTCAATAGAAATGGGGAGTTATATCCTACACATGGTGTAGGTCCCTTAGCGGCAATGTTCGATGTGAACAGAGGTAATCGAATCACTCATCTTACTTCTATGGCTTCTAAAGCAAGAGGATTAAATAAATATATCATAGAGAATGGTGGTCAAGATCACCCTAATGCGAAAGTTACTTTTAAACAAGGTGATATCGTGACGACTACACTTAAATGTGAAAATGGTGAAACGATGGTTCTTACGCATGACACTTCTCTTCAACGCCCATACAACTTAGGTTTTAAGGTACAGGGAACTGAGGGAATTTGGCAAGAGATAAGTTCTGGTGGTTTTGACAAAGGGTTTATTTACTTCGAAAAAGAGATGAATCACTCACACCAATGGGCTAACTCAAAAGAATACTTAGAACAATATGATCATCCACTATGGAAAAACAATGCGGATAAAGCTGTAGGTGCTGGTCATGGTGGAATGGATTACTTTATGATTAACGCCTTCGTCGAAAGTATCAAAAGGAATATAGAGTTCCCATTTGATATTTATGATTTGGCGACTTGGTATGCGGTTACACCATTAAGTGAGAAGTCCATAGCTGCACATGGTCAAGTACAGGAAATGCCAGACTTTACTAGAGGTAAATATGTGAATAGAAAAACTGTTTTTGGTTCTAATAGTGAGTATTAGAAGTGAGTCTATCGCTACGCGGTTATTCTTTTACTTTTTTGTCTTGACACAAAAAAGTAACAAAAAAAGTCAAGGCTGTAATTCCTAAGCGGTCAATCACGGCACTCCTGCCTATGCAACGCCTGGCTTCTTCGCTAAAAACATCTACTAGATGTTTTTTAAACGCTTGACCCTATTAAGGCCAAGAGGGCTTCGCAAGGTTAATTACTTTAAATAGAGTATTTCATTTTATCACTTCGTATAGTAATAAAGTGCAACATAGTTTATATCACGTCCTGTTGGCACGCAATCGTAGGGACGTATTACATACGTCCACATAAAACATCTAATAATGCTTTCATAACATTCTGTGCCAACGTAACTGGGTGGATATGGACGGCACGGATTACAAATCCGCGCCAGCGCTACTGTGTCGAAATACTGTGTGGATGTATATCACATCATCTATAACACTTGATATTAATAATAAACAGCCCCATAATAAGTGTTATTATGGGGCTGTTTGTTTAAATCTATTGTTTATTTTAAATGCTCTGAGACAAATCCCATCATACATTTATAGAATGCGATACTGTTCTCTTCTTTTGAGAAGCCGTGTCCCTCGTCATATTTGACCATATAAGGAACTTCAAATCCTCGTGCACGTAGTGCTTCTACGATTTGATCTGATTCTGCTATCTTTACCCTAGGATCATTAGCTCCTTGGACGACAAATAGTGGTTTGTTGATTTTGTCTAGTTGATACACTGGAGATACTTCTCTTGCGATTTTTCTTTCGTCTTCCTTGTCTAGATCATACCATATCTCTTTCACCATATCTTTATACGGCTTCCAATATTCTGGGAATGATTCAAAGAAAGTAAATATACTTGATACACCTACATAATCAATCCCACAAGTATAAAGCGCTGGTGTCTTCACTAGCCCCATAAGCGTAGCATATCCCCCATGACTCGCGCCATAGATTGCTATCTTAGAGGCGTCTACCCATCCTTGTTCGATTACATAGTGCACACCATCTTCTACATCATCCATTACCTTGCGACCGATTTGTTTAAAACCAGATTTAAAGAACTCCTTGCCATATCCTCCTGAGATACGGAAGTTGACTTGTAGGGTAGCATATCCTCTACTAGCGAATAATTGAGTCTCTGGATTAAAGCCCCAACTGTCTCTAATACCTTGCGGTCCTCCGTGTGGATTAACGATAAGAGGTACTTTATGCCCTTGTTTAGCTGATTTAGGCAATGTGATATACCCATGTAATTTTATACCATCACGACTCATAAAACTAATCGGTAGCATCTCTGCCATATCCTCTTCTTTAAGTTGAGGCATTAAATCATAAAGTAACGTTACTTCACCTGAGTCCTTATCGTAATTATAATATCTACCATAAAGTTTATCACTCTGTACAATCACTAAGTAACGGTCTTCGTTCTCTGTCTTAGCAGCAATAGAATATTCATACCCTCCAAAGTGGCGTTCTAAGTCTGCACTTATCTTCTTAAACGTTTCGCTTATTGGTTCTATAATCACTTTTTCTCCCTCATAACCAAGGTAATCGATTTCCCAGTTTCTGTTGCGAGATAATCCTATAATAGAGGCATCGTATTCAGCATTAGCATATACTTCCTTAACGACAGTCTTCGCTTTAAAATCATATAATACAATGCGTTGCTTATCTGAGTCAAGATTCGTCAATACATACGCTTCATCCTTATTCTCCGAAGCATAGTTAAATGCCATTAATGAAAAAGTATCAGACCAGTTAATCGTATGGAATAATTCGTACTCACTTCCTCCCTCTACTTTATAGAAGTACTGCGTCTGTACGCCATTATACATTTTAGAATATCCTCTAAGATTACCATCTTTATCAAAGTCATAATCAGATACAGGGTTAGAAGGATCATCATTAGTGAACAACTTGGTGTATTCTCCTGTATGGATATTTATTTTATATGGTTCGAATACTTGGGCATTCTCTAAGTTCATCGAGATAATGATATAGTCTTTCTGCTCTTTTAGCATATTCAATATACCTGCCTGAACCTTGTCAAATGGGGTTAAATCTATATTATTCGTTCCATCTACATTAACAGCATAGATATGATAGTTCTCATCCCCTCCATTATCCATCATATAAGCTAATCGGTCATCATTTATCCATCCGTATCCTCGTACTAATTCTTCCCCCTCATCTATCACGCGAATAACATTACCTGAAGCTATTTCTTTCACATAAACGTGACGTTTATTCTTCTCGTCTTTCTCACGGTAAGACAGATACTTCCCATTCGGTGACAACTGAAAACTAGATGATGTAGGACGTTGAAAATAGTCTTCTACGCTGTATTTATACGTTCCTTGTTCTTTATTAGCTAAGGCTATTAGTTCTTCTTCTGTAGAGACAAGAGAAGGATTACCTGGAAGAGTAATAATCGTTTTTTCAAAGACAACAGGTATTTCCTGATCCATCTGCTTGATTATTCCCTCTATTTTATCTTCTACAACAACTCCTGAAAAGCTCATAGCCATAGCTGTTATAGAGAATGCAACAGTTGTATCACTAATTACTACACTGCTTGCTTCAAGTCCCATTGCCCCTTGACTAGGCAAGTCTATCGTTACTTCTTTATCTTCAGTAATATGTAATACTAAATCTAGTGTCATTTCTCCTAAATCTAGTGTTGCCTTATAATCTCCTATTAGTTCTTTCATAACTTCCTTTTTAAAGTTGTGCCTATTCACTTCTTTGTATACAAAAATAGCCATTTTACTGCATCTTATAAAGAATTATAGTATCCCTTTACTTCTATAAATATTCTCATATCATCATACATTAGGCGTGCGTTAATAGACGAAAAGTAACATTAAAAGACAAAACAGAGTATTCCGTCCTCACTTGATTCCCCAACTATCTACACTATGGGTCACATATAATGTTAAAAAAGCCCTTATAAGCCGTATAACAGGGATGGCATAACTATTGAAACAGTATTTATAGACTATTTGATGATTTAGCCTGCTACTAGAATTTATTTACTAACAACCTAAATGAATTCTACTCAAGACAAACGAAAGCAGGTTAAAGAAACAAAACCACAAATAGAATAACCTTAAATATGTAACGACCATTTACTGTGAATTAATTCTACTTTACATAGCTTCAATTAGCTCCAAAACCACACTACAGTGTGCTTTTATCACTAATTTCGCTCTGCTTTGTACAATTCATTCTCGTTTAAATGTTATTTCCAAATTTAAGGTATAACAATTATTAAAAGATAAGGTTATGCAAACGAACACAAAAACTGATTCACAAGACGCCACAAACGATAGTAAAAAAAGACTGAATATTTTAAACGGTAAATCACTTTCTACATCAGATTACCTTGTTTTAGGTAGTACATTTCTACTGATGGGGATAGGTTTATACTTTATTTATAGATTACAACCATACTTTGAAAAAATACACTTCGAAAGAATTAAAACCTTTTGGGGAGCTAGTATTATCAACTTCGGATTAATTCTATTTGTACTACAGATAAGTTTCTTATTATATATCGTGTATTTATACTTTAGATATAAACCAATAGCTTCTGTTAGTGATGAAGAACTACCTACCTGTACAGTAATAGTTCCTGCTTATAACGAAGGAAGATTAGTATATGATACTTTAGTTAGTTTAGTGAATAGTGATTACCCTGCTGAGAAGATAGAGATTATCTCTCTAGATGACGGTAGTAAAGATGATACTTGGAACTGGATGATTAAGGCGAAAGCTGAATTAGGAGACAGAGTAACAATCTTACAACAAGAACGTAATCAAGGAAAAAGACACGCATTATACAGAGGATTTAACATAGGTAAAGGGGAAGTATTCGTTACTGTAGATAGTGACTCTATCGTTAAGAAAGATACACTTAAAAATTTAGTAAGTCCTTTCGTAAACAATGAGAAATGTGGTGCTGTAGGAGGAAATGTTAGAGTATTAAACACTGCAGATGGTATTATACCTAAGATGCTTAATGTTAGTTTTGTCTTCAGTTTTGAATTTATTCGTTCTGCACAGAGTGCTTTAGGTTCTGTATTATGTACACCTGGTGCTTTAGCTGGATATAGAAGAGAGGCTGTAATGAACTGTTTAGAAGAATGGATTAACCAAACATTTATGGGTCAACCTTCTGACATCGGTGAAGATAGAGCAATGACTAATATGATCTTAAAACAAGGATATGATGTATTGTTCCAACGAAATGCTTATGTCTTAACTAATACACCTGAGACTTATAAAACACTGTACAAAATGTACATCCGTTGGGAGAGAAGTAATGTGAGAGAGAATATTGCGATGAGTAGATTTGCTTTTACTAACTTTAGAGAAGGGTCAAAAATAGGACCGAGAATATTATTACTTAACCAATGGTTAAATGTATTAATGGCTTATCCTATCACGATATTAATGCTATACTTCGTAATCACTCAACCGATTATGTTTATAAGTTCTGCTTTAGTAAGTATTTTTATCTTCTCTAGTATTCAAGTATTCTTCTATTCTAAGAGATATAATTTATTAGAGTCGTTCTGGGCATATCCTTATAGTATATTCTATACATTCACACTATTCTGGATTACTCCTTACGCTATTATTACAGCGAATAAAAGAGGTTGGTTAACACGTACCCTACCTGTTGAAAAATAAAAAGTAAAGTAGATTTATATATTTGATTGAGTAAAAAAGACAGCATGCACTTCGCTGTCTTTTTTCGTTTCTATACATTGCAGAGATATAAGAACTTCTATTATAGAAAACCATATTAAATACCAAAAGGCTATTCCATTACAGAATAGCCTTTTGCTTTATAGTGTGTTCAAAAGAGATTACTTTACTTTCTCATCAGTTAAGTCAAATCCCCAATCTTTACCTTTCATAGTAGCAGGAACTCCTTTTACCATCCATACAGGTGCTTTACCATCTTTTAGATAATAGTCAAAGAACTGCTGTTGACGAATCTGAATGTCTTTTCTATTTTGACGTTTCATTAAGTTGTGTTCATCTCCATTATAGTTAAGCATCCATGCTGGTTTACCTAAACGTCTTAATGCCATAAACATTTCAATACCTTGGTACCATGGCACTGCTCCATCATTATCATTAGCCATAATAACTACAGGAGTTTTGACATTAGGCATCTTAAATAACGGTGAGTTTTCAACATATAAGTCATACCCTTCCCACAGTGTTTTACCTATTCTACTTTGAGTCTTTTCATATTGGAACTGACGACTCATACCACTTTGCCAACGGATACCTCCGTAAGCAGATGTCATATTCGCTACTGGAGCACCAGACCAAGCTGCTGCATACATATCAGTCACAGTAATCAAATGTGCTACTTGATAACCTCCCCAACTTTGACCTTGGATAGCGATCTTCTCCCCATTCACCCAACTATTCTTCTTTAGATGCTCTACTCCAGAGTTAATATACTCTTCGGCAGATTTACCTGGTTGTCCATCTACATAGCTAATATCTGGTGTGAATACTAAATAACCATTACTCACAAAGAATGGAATATTCAAACGAGATGGCGTAGGTGCAGGTGACTCATATCTATTTAAATTATCAGATACCTTCTCATAGAAGTACACGATCATCGGGTACTTTTTAGTAGGGTCAAAACCTTCTGGCTTAAATAATACTCCTGTAGAAGTATATCCCTTAGGTGTAGTCCACTCTACTAATTCATTCGTTCCCCAGATATAGTCTTTTTGTTGTTGATTAATATCACTTAATTGAGTAGCAGTCGCTAGATTCTCTGTGATAAATAAGTTAGTAGGCTCTACAAAAGATCCTTTTACATACCCATACACATTAGCATCCTTCGCTTTAAACAATGAACTATATCCACTATAAGCATCCATCGAAACTTGCTTCAATGCAGTAGCATTATTAATCTCTGTAGTAAAGAACCCAGCTTCTTTATTCTTCTCATTAAACGCAGCTAAGATTAACTGTTCTGTTCTACTGAAAGAACGCTTTTCTTCATCTAATTTTAAGATGTCGAATGCGATATTATTTTGACGACCATATCCGTTGGTAATCATTCTCGGTGCTTTATTGCTTTTTAAATAAAACTCCCAGATATCAAAACGGTCTCTAATCAATACAGACTCATCATTATCAGTCCAAGCTTGAATACCATAAGCTGAAGCATTATCAGGCATATCGAAAGTCTCATCAGCAAATGATACTGTTAATCCCTTATTTAATTGCTTAGTGATTTTAGTCTTTACATCATAAGCATACCAATTCTTCTCCTCACTATTATAGTACACAACAGCCGTTCCCTTAGGAGATATACGCGCTGAACCAGGCAAGTCTGCAACTACTTCAACCTCTTTCCCTGTAGTAACATCTACAATATAATAAGACGCTACTCCTGAGATATCCCACTGTCTCTCTACTCTACGACCAAAGTCTGATGAATTAAATACAATGTTTGCATTTCCTTCATCAACTAACTGCGTATTGTTAACTTTATCATTTGCTAAAGTAATCAACTTGCTTTTATCCTTTAGGTTGATAGTTGCTAAGAAACTCTTTTTAAGATCTTTATCTAAGTTCACTAATTGTTGTGGTTGGATATAGTCTTCGCTATAATGCCATACGTCAACTACTGCATGATCATCAGCAATTAATGTAGTGTCTTTAGCGATAGGCTGTGGTGCTATACCAAGATATAAACGTCCACCATTCTTACTAAACTTAGGTTTATTATTCTCTGATACGACCCAATCTTTTGGCATACCTTTAATGGTATTAGAAGCTAATACAGTAGCACCAGTCGTAAGGTTAGTATAGTATAATTCGTATTTCTTTACTAATACTTTCTCTTCATCATTTGTACCAATGAATACCAATTGTTTTCCAGTTTCATCAAAAGAGAACTGCGTATATTTACCATTTCCTTCAAGTAAAGTCTTTACAGCTTTAGTCTTTAAATCAACAACAAAAACTCCGAAAGGCCCTTTAGCAACTTCCTCTTTAGCTGTTGCTTCTGTTGTAGTAGCTACTTCTTTATTTTCTTCCTTCTTGTTCTCGTCCTTTTTATCTTCTTTCTTATCGTCCTTTTTCTTCTCTGCAGGATCTTTCGTAACGAAGACTAAGTATTGACCATTAGCATCAAAGTAATAATCAGTAACATTTTTATATGATAGCTTCTCACCTGTCACTAGGTTTTCAAAGACTAACTCTAGTGGAGCGTCTTTTCCTGGTTTTTTAGCTGCAGGCTTTTTAGCATCCTTTTTATCTTTAGCTTTAGTAGTATCCTTAACTGGCTCTAATAAATAAGCTAAATAATCACCTTTCTTCTCCGGTACTTTAAATGACTTGATATCTGACTTCTTAGTTAAAGCTCCTGTTTTTAGGTTATAAATCCCTAAAGAGTCTTTCGCTATCTCATCTTCTTTCTTTTTCTTATTCTTCACTGCTTTTAAATCAGCATATGTAGGGCAAATAGAGAATACAGAGAAATTAGACGTCCCAGTGAATACAGGCTTTTCTCCCCTAGGAACAGTGATTTGTTTTGTCTTTTTAGCTGTAGAGATGTAAAGTGTTTTATCTCCTTCTTGAGGGTTCACTTGATACAATACCCACTCTCCATTATTAGAGAATGACTTCTCACCTATACTTTGCCATCCGTCATAGACAGTATGGTCCAAAGGTTTTTTTTGTGCGTGGGATGTAAGGGTACCCAGCACAAAAAGACCTAATCCTAACTGTTTCCAGAAATAGCTAGGAGTAGATCTTTTTGATTGTTTTGTTGTTTGTGGTAATCTCATATTACGTTAGTTAATTTACGGTTCGGAAGTTACCGCAAATTTACTATATCACCAAACAACGCCTATAATTGGTTGCTTTCTTGCAATTCTCTAATGCGTTTCTTGCTAATTTTTCCAACACTTGTCTTCGGAATATCCTTTACAAACACAAATCTATCTGGAATAGCCCATTTATTAATAACAGCCTTATCTACATAGGTTTGCATGTGTTGTTTTAACTGTTCCTCTGTGATTACCTCCCCTTCTTTAACTACTACTAAGGCAAATGGTCTTTCTCCCCATTTCTCATCTGGTATCCCTACAACTGCAACATCTAATATGCCATGATAACTACCTATCATCTCTTCTAAAGCAAGAGATGACATCCACTCTCCTCCAGTTTTAATCACATCTTTAGAGCGATCAACTATTTTTACGTCATTATTAGCATCTATCCAAGCGATATCTCCAGTGTGTAAATACCCTCCTTCCCACAGTTCTTCACTCTTAGCCTTATCTTTATAATAGCCCATCGTTAGGTATGGAGCACGCACTACTAATTCTCCTAAGGACTTTCCATCTTTAGGTACTTCTTTCCCTTGTTCATCTACAATCTTTAAATCTACTAATAAAGCAGCCCTACCAGTCATAGTTCTAATGTTTAGTTGAGACTCTAAGTCATCTTTGATAGTTTCTAATGATAGATAAGAGGTAGTTAATAATGGGCAAGTCTCAGACATACCATACCCTGTAATGACGGATATCCCTCTCTCCATTGCTCGACGAGCTAGAGGTTTACTAAGTGCAGATCCTCCTACTAATACACTCCAATTAGAAAAATCAATATCATTAGCTTCAGGGCTAGTCAGAAGCATATTTAAGATAGTTGGTACGCAATGAGATATGGTTGGTTTCTCTTTTCTAAAAATCTTCAAGAAACTTACAGGTTCAAACTTGCCGACATATACTTGTTTTAAGCTTAGAGCTGTAGCTGCGTAAGGAAGACCCCAAGCGTGGACATGGAACATCGGCGTCAATGGTAAATACACATCTTTTGAATTTATCTTAAACGCTTCGTTCATTAGAGATAATACACTCATTTCTACCATCGTATGAAGCACTAACTGTCTGTGTGTAAAATACACTGCTTTAGGAGCACCCGTTGTACCTGTTGTATAGAATAATGTTGCAACTGCTTCTTCTGAGAAATCGGGGAAAGTATATTCACTAGATGATGATGTTACTAAATCATCGAAATAACCACTAATCGATAGTGATGTATCCACAATATTGTTATTATTTCTGATTACAATGATTTTTTTCACTGTTGTCATCTTATCCTTTATCGATTCAATTATAGGTAAGAAATCCTCGTGAACAACTAATACCTCATCCTCTGCATGATTAATGGTATACAACATTTGTTCTGGTGCTAGGCGCCAATTGACTGTATGTAATACATTCCCTGTAATAGGTACTGCAAAGTAATTCATCAGATAGCGATGACTATCATAATCTATGACTCCTACCACACTTCCTCCTTCAAGACCAAGGTCATTGTACAAGTTACACAACTGTTTGATGCGCTTATATAACTCATAATAATCGAACCTTTCCTTATCTTTATAAACTATCTCGTGCTGAGGATTTACTCTAAGAGAATTCTCTAAGAGATCTTTTATCAATAGTTGATAGGAATGAGCATTACTAGCTGATTCAATTGTTTTAATTTTCATAATTATGGTATTTGTTGGTTATCCACAATATACTGAAAAATAATCACCACCGCAATACTTACTATTTAGCTATCAATACGATATACAGCAACAACGTCTATATAGCGTATAAAAAAAGCCCTGTAAACAAATTGTTCACAGGGCTTACTATATGTTTATAACAAATCTAACTTCTTAATGAAACGATGAATTCTTCCACATCCGAGTCAAAGGTTGTCTCTTGAATCAATTCTAATGCGTATTTAGTCATTTTCTTAAAATGAGCCTTAGAGAAACTTCTTCCTCCGAAACTCTCTTTACAAAAATCACCTATGATACCGAAGACTCCATTCACTTCGTCCATAGTTACCTCTTTCTGGTCTGCATATCTACCTCTTAATACAGCAGCTCCAACATAAGCTCCAATCTTAACAACTAAGTCTGTATCTAAAATCCCTTTCTTATCTGCTAAATAAAATAACTCATCTAAATTATGATGTAATAGCGTTTTAATATCCATATTCTCTAACTCTCTAATTTATGCAAAGGTAAAAAGAAAACTACAGATATACTTAGAGCCTGTTTAAATTCGTCTATGTATTTTATTTAGCTACTTATTAGAATCAGATATAGGTAAAGAAAAAAAGGTATCACAACGACCTGTCATGATACCATTTTAATTATAATTCTATGTTATACAACTTCATTTTGTTATATAGAGTCTTTCTGTCTATCCCCAATACTTGAGCAGCTTTCGTTTTATTGAACTTAACTTTCTCTAGAGCTGTGCGGATTACCTGTTCTTCATTACGAGAAGAGAATAACTTCAAATCATCTTCAACAGATTCACTAGAGTTAGTCATCATCATACTTTCTGATTTAGGAACGAGTATCTCTTGTGGTAATACATCTTTTTCGATGATATCCCCACGAGTCAAAAGAACAGAACGTTTAATAATATTCTTCATCTCCCTTAAGTTACCTGGCCAATCATAAGTTAAGAATATACATTCTACTTCTGATGAGAATTTCTTTACCGTCTTCTCTAGTTCTATATTTGATTCATTCAAGAAGTGTGTAGCGAACATTAAGATATCTGCGCCACGATCAGCTAATCTAGGAGCGACGATACCAAACTCATTTAATCTGTGGTATAAATCCTCTCTAAACTCACCATCTCTAACTGCTTTAGGCAAATCTTCATTCGTAGCTGCGATAACTCTAATATCTACATCTATTTCATTACTACTACCTACAGGTTTTACTTTGCGTTCTTGTAATGCACGAAGCAATTGTACTTGGACTTCATAAGATAAGTTACCTACTTCATCTAGGAATATTGTTCCTCCATTAGCTGCCTCAAAGTGACCTACTTTATCATTAACTGCCCCTGTAAAAGATCCTTTAATATGTCCAAAGAACTCACTAGAAGCTAGATCCTTTGGTATAGCACCACAGTCTACTGCGATATATGGTTTATCTTTTCTCTTGCTTTTTAAATGAATAGAGTGTGCGATATTCTCTTTACCTGTACCACTGTCTCCTATAATCAAAACAGACATATTAGTAGGAGCTACTAAATCAATATACTCGTGCAGTTGAGTCGAAACATTACTCTCTCCTCGCACATAATCTAATTCGTCTACTACTTCAACATCATCATTAGTAGTTACAACTGCAGCCTTTGTTTTTGGTTTGACAGTTTCTCCACTTTCTAGACTAGCTTTTCTCTCTAGTGCCTGTTTTATAGTCAAAAGTATTTCGTCTGGATTAATCGGCTTAGCAACATAATCAAATGCTCCTAGCTTCATCGCATTCACTGCTGTCTTAATTTCAGTATAGCCAGTCATTAAAATAACTTGGGCTGTTCTACATTTTGATTTTATATATTTTAGCAGTTCTAAGCCATTACTATCAGGCAATCGAACATCAGTAAGAACAATATCATAGCACCCTTCGTTGATGCATTGCTCCGCTTCTGTACTACTAAATGCATTAGAAACTATATAACCTTTCTTTGTCAAAAAAGTTTTTAGCATTTCGCAAAAAGGAACGTCATCATCTATTACCAGAATCTTGTGACTCATATTATCAAATTTTAAGTGCTAAATGCAAATTTAAACTTTTTATTATTCATTCCCTATTTCGTTATAAAATTAACCTTTTAGAAACAACAAAAGGGAGCCTGAGCTCCCTATTTGTTTGAAGATTTCTCTTCTTCACCTTACTAACGATCTAACCTGTTACCTCTCGGTAACATAACTTTTTAAATAAACACTTAAATTTTCTTTTTCAAAAGCAGTCAGTCTTTCGACCTTTTCACTTTTTTTATAACACCTTACTGTAATAGTATATATACAAAATCGTGCCAAACCCAATAAACACGAAGACGAACAACATACACACCTTATTTACAATACATTATATAAATAAAAAAAATGCTCCCCAATTTTCCACACTAGGAAAAATTGAGGAGCATTCTGTGTATTGTTTCCACATTTATTAGAATGGATACCCAATAGCGAAGTTAAACATCAAGTTATCTTTTCGCCATTTGCTATCTCCAAACTTAATATCATCTACCACCCATTGTTCTCCTGACTTATTATAAGGTACTCTTAATGGAAATGCAAAGTCAAAACGCAACACTAAGAATGTTACATCAAAACGCAAACCTGCTCCAGCTCCTACAGCAAAATCATTTAGGAAGTCTCCGCTAAACTTTCCACCAGGTCTATCTGATACATCATTCAAGTTCCAAATATTCCCTGCATCAACAAATAAAGCACCGTGAACTATACTAAATAGTTTCTTACGATACTCTAAGTTCATCTCTATTATCATATCTCCAGATTGGTCAGGAATGAACTTAGCATTATTAATACTTGGATCAAATGACCCTGGTCCTAATGTACGCGCTCTAAATGCTCTAATACTATTCGATCCTCCTACATAAAATTGTTTTGTATAAGGCATATTCTTAGAGTTACCATATGCTACTCCTACTCCTGCGTGTACTCTACTAACTAATTGTGCTGTCTTGCTCAATTTTAAATAATGTCTAAAGTCATGTTCAGTCTTCACATATTGACTAAACGGCACATCTAATATACGTTTCTCCTTATCCTTATCTACATTAGCCCCCATTAACAACCCAGTCAAATTAGCCGAAAAATCTAACGACCCTCTATAGTAGATGGTGCTTTTCTTATATTTTTTAGCTGTATTAGTGAAGGTATAGGTGTAACTAGGTCCGAACGTCAACTGCTTATCTAACACCCTCTCTAAAGAAGGATTACCTGCTGCATATTCTTTATAGTAATCTGTTATATGACCAGGTCTAACATAGTTAACATCCATCACTTTTAGATCGTGCTCTCTATAAGCACTTTGTTTCCATAAATATCCCCATGAAGCTTTAAATGATTGTAGTGAATACAACTGACTTCTCTCTAAATACTCTCCTCCTAATATCGCTCTTGTCTTAGGGATATAAGCAGTTGTAGATGAGATATTAAATGGAGATATCAGTTTAGGCCAAGTAAGACTAGTTTCTAGACCAAACTTATACACATTGTAGCCGTTATTTCCACCTGACATCTGAAAATCAGCTCCTCCATAAGCAGACACAGAAAATACCTCGGCTCCTTTCATAAAGTTCTTATTACTCCAGTTTAGATTAAGCTCTGCTCCATTATAACTAGCCGAGTTCATCTTACCTAATAGTTCTAGACGTATCGCTTTAGGGTTATCAGGAGTAAGGAAATAATAAGCATTCAGCTTGTGATTTAAACTGTCCGATATCTCAAATTGATTCTTCACAAACTTAAATACACCAAGACTAACTAATCTATTTAATGATAAGTTATGGTCATTCCTATTATATACTTCTCCTTGTTTTAAATGAATAGCGTTGTCAAAAATAGAAGACTTAAACTTTCCTTTAGGATCTACTATTGTAAAATCTTTATACGTTTTAGCGGAATCTAAAGCTTCTTTATAGTTACCATCTGACAACACATAGTCAGAGAATATGAATATCTTATCTATCGTATAAGGTGCTAATGCTAGTTTAGGTGTGTTGTCCTTTACCTTTAAGAACAAATCGACCTCATGATTACCAACTGTACTATCAACCTGAACTAACAAGTCATCTGCACTAAAGAAATAATACCCTTTATTCTTTAAATAATTATCAAAGCGCGTACGCTCTTCTTTTATATTATCAAGATCATAAGCTCTTCCTTTTCTTAGTCTAGTGAAGCGCATTCCTTTATTCAACATTTTATTAATCTCTGTTGAATCTCTAACAAATGTAAACTCACGTATTTTATATTGCCCTCCAGGAGTCACCGTGTATTGAATACCTTTCTTTTTTGAACTAGGCATTACTGTATCGTATGCCACATTCACATTAAAATAACCTTGATTCTCTAATCGATTTGAAAGAATCGCACTATTCTTTTCTATATCTACTTGATCAAATAATACAGGAGCTTCCCCCATTTTATTTCTCATCCATCGACGTAGCTTATTACTCTTCTCTGGATCTCCAGCCATATTATAAAAAAACAACTTAGGGTGCATTCCTAAAAAAGAGGCATTAGGTATCGGACGCATTAATCCACTCAGTTCTTCATTCATCGCTGCCTTCTTAGCTTTAGTCAATGAATCTCCTTCGAAGACTAACTTCGTTCCAGAATATAAGTATTCCTCATCACCTAAATGACGCGTTGTATTACATGAGAATAAAGATATAAACGCAACACATCCTACTAATCCATAATATAACCTACTCTGCTTTAGCCTCATCTCTCAACTGTTTTTTTAATTGTCTCTTATCTTTACTACGCTCAAATAATTCTTTAAATCTCTCATAACTCATCGTGATGATAAACCCGACTCCTGTCTCAACTACTTGTCCTTGTATAGCAACTTCATAAATATTCTTTCTGTATACTTTCACTAGATATCTTCCATCTTGAGATAGTGCATATTCTAATTCTATATCACCAGCTATATTAGCAGCTTGTTCGTTCTGACGGGTATTTCCCTCAACTTCAAAACTACTACCCACAGTCACTTTTAATCGATCTGCAAATAAGCGTTTAGATACAGCTACATTAAGGTCTGTCCTATTTTCTCTACTTCCTGTTGAAAAATCCTCAGAAGATTCTAAATTAAAGTTAAGTTCAACTCCTGCTATTAGATTACCCGCAAAATTATTTAACTGATCTGATAACAGTCTGCTTACACTCTGTCTAGCCATAGAACCTGCTGTCATTCCCCCTGCACTACTCTCAAACGGGTTCTCTCCAATGAATCTATTCAATAACAACAGAGCAAATACCTGCTTATTCATCTCAGACTCATTCTGTCTTAATTGCTCTAACTTCGTTTTAGTATTACTTAATACATCACCTGACACACTTGTTATTCCCTCTTTTAATTGTACATCAAAAGAAATCTCTGGTTTAAGCAACTCCCCCTTCATTTTTAGCAAAGCTTGGAATGGTATCTTTTGCTTATACATATTCTGTTGAGTAGGTGATAATCCACTTAACTGATTACCTAATAAATCAATAGGTGCTGTCTTAGTTTCATAGATAGCCGTTAAGCTTAGGTTCGCGTCCGTAGGATCTCCTGCCCACACAATATAACTTCCCTTCTCTATATCAAACTTCCTCTTCATCATATTAAATGACAAATCATATGATCCTTGAGAGAACTCATACCTTCCAGCTAAAGTAACTTTACCAGAAGGATCTATTCCTCCCACTAAATCTCCTTCACCTTTTAGGATTATCTTATCTCCACTAGATTTATCCATAATCATAGTGAATGTAGCTTCTTTATCTACCTTGATAGAAATAGATACATCTAATCCTTTTAATGCAGATGTATTAAAATCATCTTGATACTTTTGCATTTCAGCAAGCTGTAAACTGTGTTCATCTACAAACTCTACAATTCCTTCTCTATCTGCAATACTAGGATCTTCTTGTGGTAGTACAAATGAGAAATCGGTCTTCTTACCTATCTCTATACCACCCGTAACTATTGGTTTATTTAAATCTCCTTTTATCTTAATATCACTATCAAACACAAGTTTCCCATAGTACATATCATTATCTTTAGAAGTAGAATTAACTGCTTTAAAGTCTAATGCTTTAATGCTTAGATTAAATACAAAGTCTTTATATGTCTTTGTTAATACTTGCCCATCTACAACTAATAGATTACCATCTACATCAGTAATACTGAATTTATCTAACTCAATACCTCTATCTGTAAACGATATCTTCTCATTAATCTTTTTAAAGTCAGCATTCAGTTGATTTACGTGAAACCCTACATTATTAAAGTCCATAGCTCCTAATATCTTAGGATCTGTAAACTTACCACCTATCTTAAAATCTCCTGAGAAATAGCCCTCTGTCTCTGAGATATGCTCTTTTGCGAAGTACTCAAATGCCGCCATCTGAAGTTTCGCTAGACTTAATCTCATATCCATCTCTTGTGTATCTGCATCAGCCCAACCGTTGATAGATACCTTATTTTCTCCACCTTGAAGTGTTATATCTGTAATAAACTTACTTGCACTTTCATTTTTAACTCCCACATGTAGATCTCCTAAACCAATCTCCATCACGTGTAGTTTAGTAATATCTATATCTGATATAAACCTAAAGTCTGTTGCTAAGTCTTTTAAATACACTTCTCCATTAATAAATCCACTCGCTAATAACACATCCTTTTTAATCATTTTAGTCAATGTCTCGATACTAAAATCATTAAATGACAACTTTAATGGACTATTAGGTTCTTCTGATTTAGAAGCTATTTCTAAAGCGCTTTTATCATGAGATAATTTGAAGTTACTGACATAAAATCCTTTTGGTTCCATGACAAACTTATTATCAGGATTAACTACCCACTTCTGATAATCTAACATAAAACCATCTGGATGTAATCTAGCGATGATATCCCCATCCTTAGTACTCACATCTCCAGCTATTAAATAACACGGAGCTCCTGTCTTATCTTTTAGATTGAAGTTATAGTTAAGACGGTTATTCTGAATATCCCCTTCTAAACTTAAACGTCTAAGAGCAACACTAGCATTCGCTACTCTCTCTACACCTAAAGCATAAGTTAAAGCACCATCTACTGGTTTTACATCTACTGAAATAGTATTAATCTCATTCTCGCCATACTGAATAGCAGGAATAACACCACTTAAACTAATAAAATTAGTACCTGATTCATATCTTCCCTTAAAGCTAATAGGCTGTAATTCCTTTAACTCTGGTACCAAAGAATGAATCATAGAATTATCTTTTACTTGCAGATTATAAGTAAAATAATGATTTAACTCTCCTAATTTAGCTTTATTAATAGCCTCTTCTTTTCTCTCTTTGTCATCATCAGTATCAAAGTAACTCTTAAAGGTATTCGTTAATAAATCACCTAATAGCGTCAACTTATACTGACCTTGCATATTAAAATCAATTAAATCAGAATTTAATTCAAGCGACTTCTGATTACCATCTGTAACTGCTGTGATTGTTATAGGTTGTAAACTTAATACCTTGTCTTCTACACTATATGAAAGGTTACTAACTTTGATATTTCCATCTAGATCATCAGGTATGATATTATTTAACTTTGTATCTATTCTTCCCTTAAATACTGATGGAGTATCCATTAACTTTAATTGATATAAATCTATATGCTTAAGATCAGCTAATAAATCTAAACTAATACTATAGTCTCCTACTATTCCACTAGCATCAATAATGAAGTTTAAATTCGGATCTTCATTAATAGAGTTAATTTTGTAATTCCCATTATCTAAAGTAGCATTAACTTTAAGATTGTTATAATTATATCCGTTATACTCAGCTTTATCAACTTTAAGTTCTCCTTTAAGATTTGCTTTTTCAGGTTTAAAGCCTACACCTGATACATTAGCAGACATAGTCAGTGTACCGATAGAATCATTCTTTAGAATCTGACCTAACTTTAATTCGTTCAATGTCGCTTCTACAGAGTACTTCTCTTTCCCTTTATAACGTTGATCTAAAAATGCCTTTAATGTAGCATTCCCTGAAGTAGTTTTTAAAGCAAGTTGAGTTTGTATTGTATTCTTATTCCCTTTCACATTTCCAGAAAGAAATATATGAGCAGGTACAGCTATATTAGCAGGTATCATACCTTTAGGAGTAATACTAAATATATCCTTTGCTGAAGTCTGAAACTTATTTATATTCAGATTGACAATAGCAGTTTCAGGCTTAGTAGCCCCTTTCACATTTCCTTCCACATTAATCTCAGTAGAGTGTAACCCTGTCATTAAGAACTTCTCTATAGACAAATCCCCTATTAACCCTTTTACGACTACATCTATTGAAAGATCTTTCTGATTTAAGTTGCTTAAGCCAGCTTGTTCAAATACACTCGGCATAGCCAAATAAATATCTTTCAACCCCAAATGCGAGTTTTGTATATTCACATCTAACGAAGTATTTTCAAGATCCTCAGTAAGTTTATTGACATCTTTATAATTTAATACCACATTGGCATCAAACTTCGAATGAGGTGTTTCTAGTATAAAATCTTTGATAAAGGCTGTTTGATCACCATAAAGGAAGTAAGTCTTAAACTTATCTAACTGTAATCCGCTCTTTTCTTTAAACGAAAAGCCTTCTAGATTTCCCGTTATGGTATTAGGAGAGAACTGAAAGTCCTTTAAATCAAAATTAATATCTGTAAACTCAACGTGATTAGGATCTAAACCATAAGCAAGTGGCTTAAAGTTAGCATTGTCAAACTTAACATCTATCGAATTTAAAGAGAATTGTTTTATCCCAAGCTTCCAAGGCGTTCCCGCTTCTTTTACGACCTCTTTTTCTTCTTTAGTGCCTGGTTTAGCTACTGCTACCTCTTCTTTCTTTAAAAGCAATGGTAGCAAGTGCACTAACGCTTTCGTATCATCTAAGCGTATTTCTTTAATATCTATCTGTTGATTGATTAAATCGATATGATCAAATGTCGTTTGGAAGCTTCCTAATGCTACACTAGCATAGATCTTACTATCCTCATCGTCAAACTTTATTTTACTATCTGTCCACTCTATCGTACCTAAATCTATGGAAGGTAATACAGCCTCACTCTTCTGTTCCTCCACAGGTGGTACAGGAACCGCTTGATTAGAAGCCAATGAGGCAGGCTTCTTTTTATAATCTAAGTTAATCCCATTAATCGCTATTTTAGGAATAGCGAACTTCATTTGATCTAAATCAAACTGCTTAAATCTCGTGATAAACTTTTTTAGTCCAAACTTAACGTGATGACCATCATAGTCATCATTATACTTCACATCGATATTACTAAGACTTATCTCACCAACATCAATCTTCATAGAGCCACTATCCTCCTTATCTTCTTCTTCAGAGGCAAAGGCTTCTATGATATAATCAAAGTTAAAACGCCCTAAACTATCGCGTTTCACATCTGCTTTAAGCCCATCTAGCTGTACACTATTTACATTAACAGAACTCTTTAGCAGTGCAAATAAACTAATATCGACACCTAAATGGTCTGTATATAACAATGTATCGCGCTGCTGAGACTCAATGTATAGATTCTTAACTACTATTTTCTTAGGAAATGCAATTTCAATTCTTTCCAACGAAACAGGAGTTCCAATCTTATCTTGCACATACGTAATCGCTATATCCTTCGCTTTATTCTGGACATAAGGTACCTGTATCGCTACGATGAGAACTAATAGTAGAATGAATAAACTAAGCAAGAACCAGCCTAGTATCTTACCTACTTTAATTGTTATCTTCTTCAAAACAAATTTTTTATTCAAAAATAACAAAAATCACCCCTAACTAAAAACGATAATCAAATATAAAGCAAAAAAGTTTGGGCAAAAAAAAATCTCCAACACGGAGATCAATAGTTTAAAAGAAAAAAATGGCAAGCTACCTACATCGCACCGCTACAACCTCGGACCTTTGCTGCGTTCCCACCCTGGAGGATTAAGAGGGAGCTGGTCGTGTAGGACTTGCCGTTGCAAATATACAACGCTTTTTTATTTTTGCAAGCTTTTTCAACTATTCACATTAGATTTGTATATTGTATCAAATTAAAAATTACACATGAAAAAATATAACATTCTAATTCCGTTAGTATTAGGAGTAGCTTTTATGAGCTGTTCAAACAAAAAAAATTTAGAAAAAAATGTTCTTTCGATTGAAACTGGACATCTAAAGCAACTATATAAGGGGAATGAGGACATAAAACTAAGTCTAAAAACAACCGAAAACGCCCAAGTTGACTCAGTAGTTTATTTCTTCAATGACAAAAAAGTAGGTGCTTCTTTAAAGAATGACATCTTAAATTTGAATCTAAAACAACAAAAACTTGGTAAAACAGTAATCAAAGCTGTGGCTTATGCTGATACTGCTAACAAAGAATTTACAACCAACATAGAAATTACTGCTCCAAATGCTCCTGTTTTCTATACCTATAAAATAGTAAATACTTACCCTCACGATCAAGAAGCATATACACAAGGATTGGAGTTTTACAACGGAATTTTATATGAAAGTACAGGTAATGGTGAAGGTGGTGGTACTACCCAATCTGGTAGAGGTACTGGTAAAAAAGGAATCTCTAGCGTACGCCAAGTAGATTATAAAACAGGTAAAATAATAAAGATACACAATCAACCCGCAAATATATTCGGCGAAGGATGTACTATCCTTAATAATAAATTATACCAACTGACATATCAGAATAATGAAGCTTATGTCTTTAATCCGGAGACATTAGTACAAGAGAAAACACTACCTTACTTTCAGAAGATGGAAGGATGGGGACTGACTAATGATGGTAAGCATCTATATATGAATGGTGGTACAGAGTTTATCTATAAACTAGACCCTGAGACGTTTAAAGAAGTAGATAGAATAAGTGTATACACAGACAAGAATGCCATACCTCACGCTAACGAATTAGAATGGGTAGATGGTAAGATATATGCTAACTTCTATGCTCAAAACGCAGTTGCTGTAATAGATCCAAACACTGGAGCTATAGAGGCTGTCATAGACTTTAGTAACTTAGTTAATCTAACAACATACCACGATGATAGAGATGTAATGAATGGTATAGCTTATAACCCTCAGACGAAAACTTTCTTCTTAACTGGGAAGAACTGGGATAAGATGTTCGAAGTACAAATTATTAAGTAGTGTTGAGTGATTAGTAATCATTCAACTGAATAAACCTAAATACAAAAAATGCTGACCTCGGTCAGCATTTTTTTATTCATACAGGCTCACGCCATTTACATCTGTAGTCAATACATCTGACATATAGTCAAACAGTGGTCTCATCGCTATAAACGTCTTAAGTACCTCCTCTTTAAAATTAGGCGCTAACACCTCTTTATCTGTAAAAGAACGCATCACTAAATACTGCTTCTTGCGCAATAAATCTATTGCAGGGTGTTCCTTATCAAATCCCTTAGGTGCAGTCTTTAATTCTTCTCCTTGCAGTTCGCCAAAGTACTTCTGGAACTGCTCCTCTGCTATAATTGCCCTCAGTTCACTATCATCCATCTCTATCTCCTTGCGGATACGAAGTAGATCATCTTTATTCGGTTCCCAAAATCCTCCACCTACGAAGCTACTTCCTGGCTCTATATTCAGGTAATACCCACCTCTCAGCATTGGCTTAGTACGTCCTAAGTGCAATCCAAAGTATGTTTTATAAGGTGTCTTATCTTTAGCGAAACGCACATCTCTATAGATACGGTGCACATGCAGTAGATCTATACTATCGTGCTGTAACATCTCATCGTGTACCTCTTTAAAAAAACCTTTTACCTCCCCAAATAGTTTATCAAATTCAGCCTTATTCTCTGCAAACCAAGGCTTGTTATTATTCTCACCTAAAGTGACTAAAAAGTCTATATGTTCTTTCTTCAATTGTTTCATAATCTCGTTTTTAATTCTTGCCAATGCCTCACCTTTTCTGACAAGCTCATTCTAGCATTTGCACCACTTGGCGAGGGTAAAGTTACTAAAGTCACACCACTTACCTCCCCTATGTATTTTGTAAAGTACTGTTTTGCCTTCTGACTAGAGAATACAAGCGTCATAATATTGGGATATTCTACTAACAATCCCTTAATATCATTAGCCTCCTCCCCTATAATATCACTATCTAAGCTACTCTTGCGTTCACAAGACTGTAATACATCCCATAGCGCAATATTCTTCCGCTTTACTAATGCTAACTTGTCAGTATATAAATCACTGTACTCCTCTTCAAATACCACAAATAATATCTTCCAAAACACATTCTGTCTATTGCCATAATACTCCTGTTGTTCTAAAGATTTAATACTCGGCATCGTACCTAATATCAATACCTTAGAATCAGTACACACCACAGGCTTAAACGAATGTATCCTACTCTGTTCTATCATATTACCAAAGATACTATAATTCCTTTCATACCAATAACAAGGAATGAGTCCAAGCTGATTTTGCTAAAATTTATAACAATCTAATATTTAACTAACAAAAAGTAATAGCTATTTTGTTCTAAATAAATCACTAGCACTTTTTTATTATTCCTCTAAAAAAGACCTGATCTATCTTCTATTTTTTCAAAATAGGCTCATTTTTTTCAAATGAACAGCTTGTTTTTACTTTTTTTTGTCAAAACCTAAAAAAAACAACTCATTTTTTAAGTCAAAATCCTACCCGTTAAAAATATAACAAGATAATAATCAACAGATTAATATAATAAAAGCAAAAGCATCTAAAACCATAATACACGTCTTTAGCCCAGTATTTACAAGGCTTATGCGCGGCTTGTTGGACAATACAAGGACAATAAGCAGTGAATAGTGGGGGAAAAGACCTCTTTGCCCAAGAAATCTCCTTTTATACTCCCGTTATTCTCCACTTATTCTCCGTCTACTCCCTACCTGTTATAACTCTTGGCAGTATACAGTTCTTCACAACTATCTTAAAAGATTACTGTTAACAAAGTTTAACCCAAAATCAGCGATAGACAGATAAGCGAAAAGTAATTATACAAAATAGGTCTGAATTAGTGATTTCAGCATACTATAGTATGGTTATAGCGCTAATGAAAGACCTATGAAGTAGAATTGCTTTGTAGTATTTGGCTAATGCTGATTTTGGGTTTAATAGGATAATTAATTAGCTTTAATCTGTACACAGCTATTCGCTTTCTAAAGAAAAATCAACCTTAGAGAGTACGTGATACTAATTAAAAAATGGGAATTATAAATGCGCTTGACGATAAACTAAGGGTGACTGCCCACTATGCTTCTTAAAATAGCGACAAAAACTTGTCGCATCAAGAAACTGAAGCTCCTCAGCGATCAAGTAAATTGGCTTATCTGTAGCTATTAAATACGATTGAGCTTGAGTGATGACTAACTCATTTATAATAACAGATACAGTCTTTCCAGTCTGTTTTCGAACTAATGTCGTTAGGTATTTTGGCGTTAGTTTTAACTGGTCTGCGTAGTAGTGAACAGTGCGTTCTGTCAGATAGTGTTGATGTACTAAGTTGTACAATCTAAATATTGTAGTCTCTTTTTTAGAACTTGGTTTTAAGTTTACCTCATCTTGCTCATAAAATCGATTAATATGCGCTATTAATGAATACAGCACATACTTCATCGCATCACTGTGAAACACAGAGTTAGCATACTGAAGATTCTCTAATAACAAGTAAAAATAATCTTTAAAAACCTGTTGGTTACCTGCTGATAAATGAACAATAGGATGACGTACTAGTTCGTTTAAAAACTGATAATTAGTAGGTAAAACAAGATCTTTAATTACGTCAAAGTAGAATAACACACATAAATACTTCCCCTTCCTTTCAGAAGCAGGAATAGAAAATATACGCTGTGGAAATATGGTAAGCAATGACCCCGATCGGAATTCTTCTACTCCGTTATTTACCTTTATAGCGGTATTTCCCTCTAAACAATAAGAGAGTAATATACCCTTCTCGGTATATTCTTTGGTCAGAAAAGCATTGGGAACAATGCTATCTGACACCATAACTTCGATAGGAATAAACTCTGCCATATTTACCTTATTTAATAATACAAAGTTAACATTAAAAACAACCTATTGCACATTAATAAAACAATACTGTAAATACAAAATAATGCTATTATACAGAACTTTGCAATAAATAAACAAATGTTATGACAAGTAAATCAGTACAAATAAAAGACAATACGTATACCTTACATATCGGATACCAAGAAAGCGAAAACTTGCGAAAAGAGTTTAATAGACTGACTAATGAGGTGTGGGAATTTGACTTTGAGAACTTCTACCAATCGGGATATTGGGGAGAGGATTGTATTATTTTTTCGCTGTTTCAAGAAGAAAGGATTGTGTCACATATTACCTTAAGCATATTTGAAACGACGATAGCAAATCAAACCGTAAAGATAGGGCAATTAGGCACTGTGATGACGGATCCAGACTACCAACACAAAGGACTTTCAAGATTCTTATTAGAGTATATTGAAACAGAGTACAAGAGTATATTATCAGGTTACTTTCTATTTGCTAATGATACCGTATTAGACTTCTATCCTAAGTTTGGATATACTGCCATAGAAGAATATCAAGCCACATGGAATGCTAATATTCAAGTACCTAACACATCTCTTTTAGAGAAATTAGATTTAGACAACCCTGTATCACTTGCCTTGTTTCAAGACTATGTAGAGAACGGCTACACCTATAATACATTAAATACAGCTAATACGGGATTAACCTTCTTCTACTGTTATGCTAATCTAGACTTTGGGTTTAAAGACTCGGTATACTATAGCACTGATTTAGAAACTGTAGTTATCTATCAACAAGAAGAAGACAGCGTCACTATCTATGCCATTTATCAAAAGAACCATACTCTAAGACAGCTTGACGAGATAGTGAATGTTTGTTGTTCGGAAGATACAAAAAAAGTCTACTTCGCTTTTTCACCCGAAACAGAAAAAGCAACTTATAGCCTATACAAAGAAGAAGAGGATATCACGCTAATGGCAACGAAAGAATTAATACACTTATTCGCTGACAAACAAAAAATGATAGCTTCGCTATCTCATACTTAATACAAAAATAAATAGAGGAGTATCTCACCTGAAATACTCCTCTATTATATTATTCCATAAAAGCCTCTGGATACTCCACTATTCCGTTAATTCCTTTTAGTCCATCAGGTATTAATTCACAAGCCATACAATTCTCATCTGGTACATCAAATGGCAAGCTGATATTATAATACTTCGTTTGTTTATACCCAAACTTAGGATAATAATCTGCGTGTCCTAAAAGCACCACTGAAGTATGTCCTAATGCTTTAGCACGTTTATGTGCCTCTGTTATCAATGCTCCTCCGATACCTTTACCTTGGTAAGTTGGCAAAACAGCTACAGGGGCTAAGGCAAGTGACTCATAGGTATCAGTTGCATTCACTATCTTTAACTTTGTCAGTAGAATATAGCCTACAACTACTCCATCCTGTTCATAAACTAATGACAATTCAGGAACAAAAGCATCTGACAGTCTCAAGCGTTCTACTAAAAACTGTTCTCTGTGATCACTTAATTCTTCTGTCTCAAAAGCTTTTTCTATTAACTCAAAAACTGCTTTGTGATCTTTTGGTAGTTCTTCTCTTATTTGGATGTTCATCTCCTATTCATTTATTTAATTGACAATAACAGTAGAGTACCTCAGCGTTATTCCTCTTTCTTGTTTAATACCCCTTGTGCCTGTAATATCGCCATCGCATTCATCTCTTTTAATCCTTGAGTATATACATACTTTAGAACAGTCGACAAGAAGTTCATACTAACTTGTATCGCTTCAGATAATGATTGCCCCAAAGTCAACTGAGCTGATAGTACTCCTGTAAACAAGTCTCCTGTACCCACTACTTCTACAGGGATATTCTCTGAATAGAAGTGCGTCAGAACACCCTTATCTATTAAGATTACCTCCACCTGATGATTCACATTCTCAGATAGCTCTGCCGTGGTTAATACTATCTGCTTCTTTGATAATAAAGGATGAGATTTCACTGCATCTATCAATTCTCTCTCATTTGCAATCTTACTTCCTAAAAGATACTCTAACTCAAAGTGATTAGGCGTAAGAATATCACTCAATGGTAGTAACTTCTCCATCGAGTAATCTGCTTGCTCCTTAGGGATGTACAAACCATCTGTACGTGTATCCCCAAAAACAGGGTCATAGATATATGTAATGTTATTCTGCTTCTTCAGCTCTTGAATAAGTAGAGCTGTAGCATCTATGATTTCTTGGCTTTTTAAATAACCACTTATTGCGTATTGCGTCAGTTTAGCAGTTTCTATTTCTAGTACGCCTTGAGCAAGTTTATTAAACAACTCCTTACTTACGGCTTCGCCATAATATACAGGCTTATCTGTATGACTTGATAATAATATCGTAGGTATCGCTACACAGTTAATACCGTGAAGCTGGATAGCAAAGCTCGCTGAATTATTCCCTACATATCCTGTAGATACTGTACTCTGTATTGATATTATATGTGGTTCTATTGTATTCATAATGATAGTCAAATACCTAAGTAGATTTACTCAAGTATTCTTATATTTAGTTACCACAAAATTACAACTATAATTGCCAATAGAGATAGTCCAGTTTAATGAAAAAAGCACTCTTGCCCTAAAATAACTAAAACTAATAAAGCAGAATGTAATTCTACTTTATTCTACTACCTTAAATCTGCAGATAACGTTTAAACGAGAATAAATTATACAAAACAGAGTAAAATTAGAGATTAATGCACACTGTAGTGTGCTTTTAGAGCTAATTGAAGCTATGCGAAGTAGAATTTATTCGCAGTAAATGGTAGTTGCAGATTTAAGGTATTATTAAGGTATCAGTTTTTCTTCTCTTAATCTTTCAAACAGATCTATAAACGAATCTATTGTGCTTTTATATTCGCTAAAGCCAAGCTTTCTACTTTTAGACATATCTGTTAATACTTCTATTGGACGTCCGAGATCTGCATCCGTATGCCAAGGAGAAACTAATTTAGTTAATGGAATGGCTTGTAGCTCATTGTTATCTATAATACGTTGCCATACTTCAGCTTTGGTTAATAGATGTGGTTCAAGAGGTTTTATGCTTCCATTATACCCTTCGAATGGTACATTAAAGTAGTTGGCTATTTCTTCCCACAGCCACTTCCATCTAAACACATCTCCATTAGTCACATTAAACGCTTGGTTCTTGGCAGTATCTGTTGTTGATGCCCAGATTAATTGTTTGGCTAATACAGTTGCGTCCGTTACATCAGATATCCCATTCCACTGCGCTTCTGAACCCGGCCATACCATAGCCAGTCCCTCCTCTTTACATATATTAGCATATACAGCTAAGGTAATTCCCATATTCATCAGATTACCTACTGCATGCCCTACCAAGGTATGTGGGCGGTGTATACTCCAGGTAAAACCGTCACGTACTGAAGCATGATACACTTCGTCTTCCTGTGCATAATAAAAGTTCTCTAAATTTAAACGAGGATGTTCTTCACGAACTGGTGTAATAGGTAATACGCCAGTATTCACATAAGACTCAAAAGGTCCTAAGTAATGTTTTAAGCCCGTAACTAAGGCTACGTGCTTTACTGATTGTTTAGGAGCTAAAACATCTAAGACGTTTCTAACTAATGTCGCATTGACTACTATATTCTCTGCTTCTGTATTCTTACGCATCCATGTCGTAAAAAACACATGTGTAGGATTAACCTCTTTTAAGGCTATAATTAAACCTTCTTTATCTAATAGATCGGCTGCTACTGATATTACTCCCATTACAACTTCTTTTGGGTTTTTAGCCAATCCATAAACTCCCCAACCTTGAGTGATTAACTCTTTAGCCAAATTACTACCTGCTAATCCTGTTACCCCAACGACTAATGCTATGTTCTTCATAATTAAATTCTTTGAGAACAAAATTACAATAGACACAGTAGCTACGCATTGATATAGATTAACGCTTTCTCTTGATTTAGATCAAGGCATTACTTCATTTTATTCTTAATACGGCTTACTGTTTCAGGTGTAAGCCCAAGATAAGAGGCTAACAAATGCTGTGGAATACGATCCACTAACTCTGGATAACAAGTCAATACTTGTGTATATTTCTCCTCTGCATTAAAGGCAATATTACTGAGTATGCGTCTGTCTTTAGTTGCTAAGCTACGCTCGTATAATATTCTAAAATACGTACTCATCACAGGCATAGTTATCATCATCAAATCATACTTCTCCTTGGATAAGAGTAGTAGTTCCGCATCTTCTACAGCTTCGATATTTAGTATTCCTTTTTCACCTGTGTAAAAGCTATAAGAATCTGCCATCCACCAACCTTCCCAACCGATGAAGTTGATTGTTTCTACGCCCTTCTCATCTATCACATAAGATTTTAGAACTCCTGAAGAGATAAACGCCATATATTTACACACCTCTCCTTCTTGCAATAAGTATTGTCTCTTGCGCAATTTCTTAACTATAAAGTACTCCTCTAACTGTGTCTTTTCTTGATCCGTTAGAGTTACTTTTTCTTGGATATGTTGAAGTAATAATTTGAACATCTGATGCTAGCTAAATGAACTACAAAAATACTTTCTTCTTCTGTATACACAAATAAACTATGATTCATTATCTTTATGTTTTATCAACTACCTAGACTATGTCCCTACTTATCAATGAAAATCTGTTAATTCCATTCCCGCAAAAGATAGACTTATCTATACAGTTTTCTTATGAAATAGTAGATATACACAATAGTTTTGATTACTTAGAAGAGCTATGGGATGAGATTATTTCTACCATTTCGACTAGTATACAAGACAGAGGAATTACATTCTTAAAAGGAAAGACAAATATTAATGACACTTTTACTATCATTGCCTATGATATCATAATATTAGGTATTCCACCTTCTCTCAACTTAGCCTTTATATACGATGAATTAAGCAGTATTGAGTTACCTAACATATTTACAATCTATACGCCTAATCATTACAATCATAAGGTGAATGATATACTAATACATACAAATTAAGAAATGATTAGATCTATAGCAGCAAGTTATTTAATAGGTAA
This sequence comes from Myroides sp. N17-2, assembly GCF_002286775.1. Lineage (GTDB taxonomy): Bacteria > Bacteroidota > Bacteroidia > Flavobacteriales > Flavobacteriaceae > Flavobacterium. The sequence continues at coordinate 67,135 of NZ_NSGJ01000014.1, read as the reverse complement.
GGCATACATATAGTTTTCCCAAGAACCAGGAGAGAAGCTCCAGTTACCATCTTTTTTAATCAACACAAACACATCCAAAGAATCACTTGTAACATTTATAAGACTACTTCCTATAACCATATCAAAGTTTGCTTTACTAGTATCAGGATTTCCTTGTAAGTTAGCCCCAATAGAAGGTTTATTAGTTACTGTTCCTCCTATAAAGTTAAAACCAACTTCTGCTCTAGCTATAGTAGATGAAGACAAACAAGACTCTAACCATAAATTATTAGTTCCTTTATTATCTATAGTTAAACCCCAAGTCACAATCCACTTTCCCCTTCTTAATTTTATACTTGTATTAGAATAAATATGTCCTGTAGCATTAGCTGGATTCACAACATTAGCACCTGTAAAGACACCTACTACTGCAGGTATTGCTTCTGGTAATACTTTAATCGTACCGACTCCATCTTCATTAGATGTAAGTACTTTATCTGTACCTTGATTTCCATCTGTTATCTTCACACTTCCATTTACCTCAAAACGAACTGAAGGATTCAAAACACCTATTCCGACATTTCCTTCTTTAGTTATCACAAAATCGTCCTTAGTTTCATCTGAAGAAGGACTAACTATAGAGGGGTTATTTCCTTTTCCATCAACGTGAAAAGGATGTAAAGGCAATTTATTATTTACTCCAACCTGTGCCATACTAAAAGCGCTGTATAGAGTTATAAGTAAGGTTATTATCTTTATTTTCATTGTAACTGTATTAATTTAAACAAACTACAAAATAGGACTAGCGTAAAAATAGTTTTGAGCTGCTTCAGGATCAAATGACCAACTTCCGCTTTTTTCAATCAATAAATACAAAGTAATATTCTCTGCAGTTACCTCTATAACAGAACTTCCCATTAACATTCCATTGCCTACTTTTAATCTTGCAGCATTAGCCGTACCTGTATTTGCCAAAGTAGTAAACTTAAAACCATTTTGTTCTTTTCCAGTTTTTAAAGTAGACAAAACAGAATGTATCCACTTTGATGTGTTCATTTTAAGATTAATACCACTATTAACAACCCATCTTCCTTTAGTCAACTGAACATAATAATATGAAAATATATGACTTTGGTTAGCTGCACCACTGCTTGAAGTAACAAGCGCATTCCCTTCTAACTGCCCTACTAGAGTTGGAATATCATAAGCTACCTTTTCCCATTTCCCTACTCCATTCTTATCAGAAACCAATATCTTCCCAATCCCTTCGGCTCCATCCTTTATACGAATAGTACCATTTATTTCTAATTTAGATGTAGGGTTAACAACTCCTATCCCAACATTCCCTTCTTTTGTAACAACAAAATCATCTTTACCCTCTTCTATACTAGGTAATTTATCTACAGGATTATTCCCCTTAGCATCTATGTGTACAAGATGCTGTGGTAATACTGTACCAATCCCTACTTGAGAATACCCTAAAAAAGGTAATAGTATAATTATCAAATAAAATATAGAATTCCTCATATAACAATAATCTAACTAAACATTCCGATCCATAATTACACTACTGGTATAGCATAAAAATAATTCTCCCATGATGAAGGAGAAAATGTCCAAATATTAACATTCTCAATCAATACATAAATAGTAACAGTATCAGCTGTCACATCTATAACTGAACTACCAAACAATAAAGCAAATTCTGAACCACCAGCCACACGAGACGCATAGGATGTATTATTCTTAGCAGGACCTAAAAAAGTAAAGCCCGTTTGTTGTCTCCCTGTCTTCACAGTAGATAACACTGCATGCATCCATCTATTATTTGTGGAATGTATTGTCAATCCACAATTAACAATCCATCTACCTTTAGGCAAAATAATGTATCCTCTACTATAAGTATAACTTCTAGTATCTTCTGTACCGCTAAAAGCCACTTGAGCACTGCTCTCGAAAGTCCCCACTATCGTTGGCACAATAAATGGCACGGTACTCCATCTCATATTTCCAAAGCTATCTGACGTAAGAATCTTATTATCTCCCTGACTCCCATCCATTATCTTTACTTGTCCATTAACATCTATCTTGGCTTGTGGAGTATATGAACCAACACCTACATTACCTTCTTTTGTAACAACAAAATCATCTTTTTCTTGTTCTATATTCGGCGCAATACCTATAGAATTATTTTTACTTCCATCTACATGAAATACTTGTAAAGGAAGAGGTACATTAATCCCAACTTGTCCATAACTACTAGGAATTAAATAAACTAAAAATAACAAAGAAAGCACTTTTCTCATATTAACACTTTTCAAACCAACATTAAATATCTGCAATTATTACAACACCAAAGATATAAAACACCATATAGAAAACAATTACAAATGTTAATATTATATCACTGATAAGTGAAAAATATCAAAATAAAAATAATTAAACACAAAAAGGCATAAAAAAATAAACAAAACAATGTTTTTAATAAAATAACAACCCTAAAAATGACATAATATGCTATTTCTAATTATCCTCCCCCTCTAATTACCTATCATTAGGGCTATAGATTTACTTTTTTTCACCTTGTTATTCACGAAAGAACTCATTATATACTTCGTTTTATATTTTCTTTACTATAAACAGCCTCCTTCCTTACAATCCAAAAAAGACAAAAAATCTGTATTTATTCACTTAGCTTGTATACAATAAATATTAATTGCAATGAAGTAACTATACTAGTCATTCCACTATATCTAGACTTACTTTCATATACAATAAACTAAACGTACCGAATTACTCAAACATATTTACAATCTGCGCTCCTAATATTTTTAAAAACAGAATAAAAGACATTATCTTACATGCTTTATAAAAGTCAAGAAACATGAAAGCATCTGCAACGAATAAATCCCTATTACCACTTCCTAATGACTTAAAAAAACTGTGTAAAACTATTTGCCTATTAGACGCTATACTGTGTCAAGAGTGGGAATATCGTTATTATTCTTACGACAAAAAATGGTCTGAAGACGAAGAGTTTTTTCAAATGAGAGATGGAGAAGGTAATGATATGATGATTCTGTTTAAACAAGATGGTACAGTCATCAATGGTTTTGAACACGAACTTTATGATTACGAAGCAGAATTACCTAGTAAAGAAAAACTAACAGATAAATTACCTGAGCAGTATAGTGAATTTATCTTTGGAGAATTAATAGCTACCATCGGTACTACTTATTGCATTTGGACTGATGATAATAATCAATGGACAACAGGAGTTTTAGAACACGAACAAGATGGTTCAGAAGAACAGCTAGCTATCTTTAATACTGATCCGAATACTTATATTAAATGGGCTGTAGATTATTATTACGAAGGTGAGGAATTATCAGATTCAAGCATTGAAGTAATCAAATCTATTTATCAAGGTGTCACCTTAACCAAAGAAATGATTACTACTCTTGCTCCAGAATTAGAAGATTGGGATTTACTAAAAGAGGATATTAATGGCATTGGTTATCCATCTACCATTTAAGCTATTACTATGATAAAACCACTTACAACAGCTTATCTATCTCAAGCGTTAGAAGTGCTTGATCTTGTAAAAAGTCATATGATACAACAAGGTCTTGATCAATGGGATGAACATTATCCTAATCAAGAGACCTTGACTACTGATCTACATAAACAACAAGCCTATATCTATTTGGAGCATGGAATGATACTTGCTTATATGGTTTTAAATGAAGAATATGATATAGAATACGATGATTTGGTTTGGTCTACAAAGACACCATTTCTCGTCATTCACAGATTATTTGTTCATCCTATAGCACAGGGCAAAGGTATCTCAAGCCAAATGATCCTCTATGCAGAACAATATGCTAAGGAACATCAATACCACTCTATACGCTTTGATGCTTACTCTCTTAATGATACAGCTAATGCAGTCTATCTTAAAAAAGGTTATACACATGTAGGAACTGTTACTTTTAGAAAAGGTGTATTCAACTGTTATGAGAAAGCTTTATAAAAAAACCGAGCCTATACAGACTCGGTTTTCTAATATCTTTACTAATATGATATACTAATTCTCTAAGTTTTTGCAAAACATATTCTGACCAAACTATCTTCATAGTCTTACCACTTAGATACCATCTCTTTTACTTCATCATGTGTATAATATCTCCCCTCTTCATAGTCTTTACGAGAAATAGCTAATCTACGCTCTAACTCTTCTTCAGACATAGGCGTAAACATATCCTCTTCTACACCTTTAAGAGAACTAACATATTCACTTATCCTATCGATTAAGGCTTCATCATTTATATCCTTAAGGAAGTTCACTAACTGTTCTCTTTTTGTTTCTATGCTCATAACCTATTCATTTACAACACAAAGTTAATCATAACATTTTAAACCCGAAATACGCGATAGACAAATAAACGAAAAGTAATTATACAAGATAGGTCTGAATTAGTAATACAAGCATACTACAGTATGGTTTTAGAGCTAATGAAAGAGCTATAAAGTAGAATTGCTTTGTAGTATTTGGCTAATGCGGATTTTGGGTTTAACTAAAGTATAACAATTAAACTTTACCTCATAAAAAAACCGAGCCTATACAGACTCGGTTTCTTTCTTTATAACTATAAAACGGGGAGGAATTATTTTACCTCTTCGTAATCTACATCTTGTGTACCATCAGCATCACCACCTTGGTTAGGTTGTCCTTGTTCAGGAGCACCTTGTCCACCTTCAGCTTGTGCTTTGTACATTTCTTCAGAAGCAGCTTTCCAAGCTTCGTTGATTTTATCTAACGCAGGTTGAATAGTTTCTACATTTTTAGTTTCAAAAGCAGTTTTTAATTCTGCTAAAGCACCTTCGATGTTAGACTTATTACCATCAGATAATTTATCTCCGAATTCTTTTAACTGTTTCTCTGTTTGGAAAATCATAGCATCAGCTTCGTTGATTTTTTCAACAGACTCTTTTGCTTTTTTATCAGCATCAGCATTCGCCTCAGCTTCTTGTTTCATTCTTTGGATTTCTTCTTCAGTTAATCCAGATGAAGCCTCGATACGAATATCGTGAGATTTACCAGTTCCTTTATCTGTAGCAGATACTTTGATAATACCATTTGCATCGATATCGAAAGTTACTTCGATTTGAGGAACACCTCTTTGTGCAGGTGGTAAACCATCTAAGTGGAAACGACCGATTGTCTTGTTATCATTAGCCATTGGTCTTTCTCCTTGTAATACGTGGATTTCAACCGATGGTTGGTTATCCGCAGCTGTAGAGAACACTTGTGATTTCTTAGTAGGAATCGTTGTGTTCGACTCAATCAACTTAGTGAATACACCTCCCATAGTTTCGATACCTAATGAAAGTGGCGTAACATCTAATAACAATACGTCTTTTACATCTCCAGTTAATACTCCACCTTGAATAGCAGCACCAACAGCAACTACCTCATCAGGGTTAACTCCTTTATGTGGTTTTTTACCAAAGAACTTCTCTACTTCTTCTTGGATTCTTGGGATACGTGTAGAACCTCCTACTAAGATTACCTCATCGATATCTGATTTAGATAAACCAGCATCTTTTAAAGCTTTCTCACATGGAAGCATAGAACGACGTACTAAATCATCAGACAATTGCTCAAATTTAGCTCTTGTTAATGTTTGTACCAAGTGTTTTGGTCCAGAAGCAGTAGCTGTTACATAAGGTAAGTTAATCTCTGTTTGTGTTGCAGATGATAACTCAACTTTAGCTTTCTCAGCAGCCTCTTTTAAACGTTGTAATGCCATAGGATCTTGACGTAAATCTACACCTTCAGCAGCTTTAAACTCTTCTGCTAACCAGTTGATGATTACGTTATCAAAATCATCTCCTCCTAAGTGAGTATCTCCATTAGTAGATAATACTTCGAATACACCATCTCCTAACTCAAGGATAGAGATATCGAATGTACCACCACCTAAGTCATATACTACTACTTTTTGATCTTTTCCTGTTTTATCTAATCCGTATGCTAACGCAGCCGCTGTAGGCTCGTTGATAATACGTCTTACTTTTAATCCTGCGATTTCTCCTGCTTCCTTAGTCGCTTGACGTTGTGCGTCATTAAAGTAAGCTGGTACAGTGATTACAGCTTCTGATACCTCTTGTCCTAAGAAATCCTCAGCTGTTTTTTTCATTTTTTGCAAAATCATTGCAGAGATCTCTTGTGGAGTATATAGACGTCCGTCGATATCTACACGTGGAGTGTCGTTATCTCCTTTAACAACTTTGTAAGGTACTGAAGATGTCTCTTTTACAGACTCACTATATTTTTCTCCCATAAAACGTTTGATAGAAGCAACCGTTTTAGTTGGGTTAGTTACAGCCTGACGTTTTGCAGGATCACCTACTTTAATCTCTCCACCTTCTACGAAAGCTACGATAGATGGTGTAGTTCTTTTTCCTTCAGCGTTTGAAATTACTACTGGCTCGTTTCCTTCCATTACAGAAACACAAGAGTTTGTAGTTCCTAAGTCAATACCAATTATTTTACTCATAATATTTTCTATAGTTTATTTTTATACTTAATTCATTGTTGTGAGCATCAAGCTCGGTTACTCTTAAACAATCTTTGTGCCAACAGAAAAAAAGTTCCTTTTTGTCTGTTTTTAGTCAGTTTTAAGCATTCTATAATGTCACAATGTCACTTTTAAGCCTTTCTACAATCATCTTATTGCCTTTTTCGTCAGTTTATATTGTCAGTAATATGAAGCAAGATTGAACAATTAATTACTTTTTATCCTTTGTAAAAATATAATTGAGATTATATTCCTCTTAAAAAAACATAATGTCCCTCTATCAGATCTGCTCATTTTAAATTTCGTAAATTTGCAACTTGATACTCATTTCTATTTCATTAGAAATCAATGATCCTATCTCATAAGGATTAAGCTTATTTTACCCTATTCCATTCCAAAAACACTTTATTAATAGCTTCTTTTAGAATTGTTCCTATCTTCATTCATATGAATGTATACTGACAGCATTGTGAGAGTATAGTGACTCCATTAAAAAATCTGTTTTAATGGAGTCACTATGGACTCATTATGGACTCACTATGGACTCAAACGAACCAAAACTGCATAAAAACCCCTATTCTAGCCTACTAACAAATGATATGATTATTTTAAAATATTGACCTTGAAGAATGGTCTGAAAAATCACAAAAAACCTGATATTCATTGCTTTGCAAAGATATGAATTTAATATTAAGATTTTACTACACCCTTAATTTATCATCAGTAAGAGATTTATCGATAATTCACTAGGTTTAGGCATTAAACCCTCATTACATTAGCCAAATACTACAAAGCAATTCTACTTCATAGCTCTTTCATTATTTCCATAATCATACTATAGTATGCTGGAATCGCTAACTCAGACCTATCTTATATAATTACTTTTCGTTTATATGTCTAGCGCATAATTTGGGTTCAAAACAAAAGACAAATAATCGTCTCAAGGAGCATTAATTTAATTGTCGGATAGTACTAACCAGTATACCATTAAAATGTACTTCTCAACTTGCGTTAAATAAGTCCCTAAAAGTTGTCTCTGATTAGAATTTAGCTATCTTCGTATTATTAAACTCACTACTATTTTATGGAATGTATTTCTGTATTTGATATGCTAAAGATTGGCGTTGGACCATCGAGTTCACACACTTTAGGCCCTTGGAGAGCTGCAGAGCTATTTTTAAAAGAATTGCGCGAACGCAATATCTTTGACCAAGTTTCATCTTTAAAAATCGACTTATTTGGTTCTCTATCTCTAACAGGAGTCGGGCACGCTACTGATTTAGCAGTTATGCTAGGGCTTAGCGGAGCTGATCCAGAATATGTTCCTATAGATGATATTAGTGGTATTATTGAACAAATAAACACTTCACAATCAATTCTATTAGGAGGTAAAACGTCTATTCACTTTATCCCTAAAGAACACATTGTATTTAATAGAAACTTCTTGCCATTCCACGCTAATGGAATGACTTTTACTGCTAAATATGGAGAACATAATAGCTATGAATCTACCTTCTACTCTATCGGCGGAGGATTTGTCGTTAAAGAAGAAAGTGTAGAAAATACAGAAAACGAAGAAATTAAAGCTACTTTCCCTTTCCCTATAGAGAAGGCTACAGAGCTATTAGCATACTGTAAAGAGCAGAATAAATCTGTATCTGAAATTGTGTATGAAAACGAGAAATCTATACGTACAGAAGACGAAATACACCATGAACTAATGCGTATCTGGAACACGATGTTAGAGTGTATGTACATCGGATGTCACACTGAAGGTATCTTACCTGGAGGACTTAATGTACGCAGACGTGCTTATGATACACACACTAAACTTAAGGGTGAATTACCTTATAATACTCCACAAGAGTGGTTACAAACAATCAGAAAAACGAAAGTTTACTTTAGACAAATATTAAAATGGGTTAGCTGTTTTGCACTAGCTGTTAATGAAGTAAATGCTGCATTAGGGCGTGTAGTAACTGCACCTACTAATGGTAGTGCAGGTGTTATCCCTTCTGTATTAATGTACTATTTAGTAATCGAAAACCACAAAGCTAGCGAGAAAGAGATTAAACAGTTCCTTATGGTAGCTGGTGAGATCGGTAGTATCTTTAAAAAAGGAGCGACTATATCTGCTGCTATGGGTGGATGCCAAGCTGAGATAGGTGTATCTAGCGCTATGGCTGCTGGTGCTCTATGTGAATTAATGGGAGGTACTCCTGAGCAAGTAATGGTAGCTGCAGAGATAGCAATGGAGCATCACTTAGGGCTTACTTGTGACCCTATAGGTGGATTAGTACAAGTACCATGTATCGAAAGAAATACGATGGGAGCTATTAAAGCTATAAATGCTGCAGAACTAGCCTTAGATACTGATCCTAAAAATGCTAAAGTACCTTTAGATAAAGTAGTAAATACAATGTGGGAAACTGCAAAAGATATGAATAATAAATACAAAGAGACTTCTGAAGGAGGTCTGGCTGTAGCTGTAAATTTAGCTGACTGTTAATAACAATGAAACAAACTATTTCCTTACTATGTTTATTAATCTCATCGATCGCGGTGAGTCAAAACCCATTATATGTAACTACTCCTACAGTAGCTTATGATGATGCTAATGGAACTAACCAAATCGGTGTATATGTTCATGGTGCATACTTAGAAAATGTAGAAAAAATAAGCAAAGATGTATTTAAGGTTACCACGGAATATTCAGGTATTACCTATATCTTAGATACTGCTAATCTTAAAGAAATCATTACTAATGCAGATGAGTCAGAGAAGTCTCCTGCTCCTATTATTGATTTTGATGATTACTATGGTAGCCCTCACTTATTCACAGTAGTAGGTGGACTTAAAGTTAGAAAGGCTCCTAATCATCAGTCTGAGACATTAGGTGTATTATATAATGGTACTCCTGTAGGGATTAACTACTATCCTTATGACAAAGAGGCTTGGATAAAAATTACCTTTAACGAAGGACAAGGTTATATCCCTGTGAAGTACTTAGGAAAAAGACCAATACTTGCTAATTTAATAGCTAGCTATAAGAAAGCTACTGATCCGAAAGAACAAAAAAGACTAACGCAACGTATAGTAGAACTTGGTTGGAATAGTTCTGATGAAGAGGCTGCAAAAGCTTTATTAGTATTCGCTGACTTCGCAGAGAAAAACGGACAACCTGAAAAAGGGGCTATTGCTAGATTACAAGCTGAAGTACTAAAAGCTACACCTGAGGAAGAAATGTATGAGAAGATACTAGCGATGGTGAGCAAAAAACAACTTGGTTTTACGTTAAATAATGTGATAGAACCAACAAAAGGTTTTAGCTTAGCCACGTTAGAGAAGACTTTCGGAAAGATTAAAGAAAGTTATTCTAACTTAGACGACTGTGCTTTAGATAACTATGAGAGCAATATTAAGTTCAATAATGCTGAATGTATCGGTCATGATGTTAACAAGACCTATACTTTAAGAATAGTTAATATCGCTAATGGTGCAGGTTTTAAGATAAATAATAGTGTATTAAACGAAAATACAACTGAGAAAGAATTTTTAAAAATTGGAAAGGGATTAATTAACTTAATTCTATCTACTGAGAAAGCTTATCAAATACCTATAGGTGATTCAGCATATCGATTCACATTTGCAGAGGGTAAGTTAAGTAAGGTAGAGTTAATATATTTCTGTTAGTCTTATTTCTAATATTTATATATTATTTTATAATAACCCAAAAAAACAAGAAAAATGTCTGTAGCAAAAAAGGACTATAAAAAAGTGACAACTAAGTCGCTAATAGATATGAAAGCCAACGGAGAGAAGATATCAATGCTTACGTGTTATGACTACTCTATGGCTAAAGTATTAGAAGCAGGTGGAGTTGACGTTATGCTTGTAGGAGATTCTGCTAGTAACGTTATGGCTGGTCATGAGACTACCTTACCGATCACACTAGATCAGATGATCTATCACGCACAGTCTGTAGTACGTGGAGCTGACAGAGCGCTAATTGTTGTGGATTTACCATTTGGTTCTTACCAATCTGATCCTAAAGAAGCATTGCGTTCAGCTATTCGTATTATGAAAGAAAGTGGAGCTCACGCTGTCAAGATGGAAGGTGGAGAAGAAATCAGAGATGGTATTAAGCGTATCTTAGATGCTGGTATTCCTGTGATGGGACACTTAGGTCTTACACCTCAGTCTATCTATAAATTCGGTACTTACACTGTAAGAGCGAAAGAAGAAGAAGAAGCTAACCAACTTATCAAAGATGCTAAGATGTTAGAAGAGATAGGATGTTTCTCATTAGTATTAGAGAAGATTCCTGCTTCACTAGCGAAAAAAGTAGCTGAGAGTATCTCTATACCTGTTATTGGTATCGGTGCTGGTAATGGTGTAGATGGTCAAGTATTAGTAATACACGATATGATCGGTCTTACACATGAGTTTAGCCCTAAATTCTTACGTCGTTATATGAATATCTATGAAGATATGAAAAACGCAGTAGCTCAATATGTTGATGATGTAAAAGCTGTTGACTTCCCTAACGAGAAAGAGCAGTACTAGAAACAATAAATACATTATACTATCTTAAATATCCTTTTTAAAATTAAAAAGGATATTTTTGTTTAAAATTATTACAGATGAAAATTGTCTCTACACCCGAAAACCTACAAGTACTATATGAGGATAACCATATTATCATTATCAATAAACGCGTAGGTGATCTTGTACAAGGTGATCAGACAGGCGATATGCCGTTAAGCGAAATAGTAAAGCTTTACTTAAAGAAGAAACACAATAAACCTGGCGAAGTATACTTAGGTGTAATACATCGTCTAGATCGCCCTACTTCAGGGTTAGTGGTATTCGCTAAAACGTCAAAAGCGCTAACGCGATTAAACGAATCTTTTAAGAACAGAGAAACACAGAAGACCTATTGGGCAGTGGTAAAGGATGCACCACCTAAGGTAGAAGACACTTTAGAACACTTCTTAGTCAGAAACCCTAAGAACAATACTTCGAAGGCGCATAAGAAAGAAGTTCCTAATAGCAAGAAAGCTAAACTTACTTATACGATGTTTCACCAGTTAAAGAACTACTCTGCTTTAGAGATAGACTTATACACTGGAAGACATCATCAGATACGCTGTCAGTTAGCCGCAGTAGGATGTCCTATTAAAGGAGATCTAAAGTATGGTGCTGATAGAAGTAATCCAGATGGAGGAATACACTTACACGCTCGTAAGCTTACCTTTATTCATCCTGTAACTAAAGAGAGTATGACTATCATAGCTCCTACTCCAGATGAAGTGATATGGAATAATATAGAACCTAAATAATATGAAAGGCTATTCAGAGATGAGTAGCCTTTTCTTATTTAATTGTATATTAGTATTAAAATTGCAACCAATGAAAATAGAACAGAAATACTCCTATACACTTAACTCAGAAGAGACTATCCTCTCTGCTACGCTATCTAAAGAAGATGAAGTGGTAATGGTACTGAGTAATGGTGATGTGGTAAAATATAACTTCCTATCTAATGAGGCTACTGAAGTATCAACGCTTAAAGACAGTATAAAATATCCTGATAATGGCTTTGATCTAACTGACTGGATTTCTATCTATACGCTAGATGATATCATCGTTATAGTCAATGACTTTAAACGCCACGGTTATGTATTTAACTCAAAACAAGAATACCGATTACACTTATGGAGAGGAGAATATTATGTAGAACACTCTAAATACCCTATCTCCTTATATAAAGATGATAACGACGTACCACATCTTATCTATGCAGATGACTGGAACCGTGTACAGATTATGAATCTTAATACTCGCCAAGTCTTAACTGCTACCAAATCATTAATAGAAGAAGGTGCTGAAGAACGTCACATAGAATATTATAAAACCCAAAAAGAATCAAACAAACTTGCTTGGCCTAGAAGCTATGACTACTTCTATGGGGAGTTAATGATGGCTCCTGATAATAAACACTTCGCTAGTGCAGGGTGGTTTTGGGGTTCATATGATTGTAGTAATGCTTATCTTATCGATGATTTTATCAATAACATTAGAATATCTGATATTCATATCACAACTGGCGAGCATATAGTCAGATCTATGTGCTGGGTAAATAACAACACTATTGCTATAGAATATGATCCTAATGTAGAAGGTGATGATGATGCTACAAAAGAATCATTAAAAGAAATACATTTATATCAAATAGAAAATAATAAATCGAACTTATCAGAAAAGATAAAACTACAAGATAAAGACATCAAATACGACAATATGTACTTTGATACAACACTAGATGCCTTTGTATTAATCAACTCAACTAAAGCTGTATATATCGTCTCAAAGACAGGAGAAGTACTACATCAGGATAATACTATTCGTACAAGAACATATAACACTACGTATCAGCAGTTCTTAGAGCTTAAGGAGAAGAGTGTGAGTGTGTATAAGCTAGTATAGCTAATATACATACTAAAAAAGGCTGTCTTTTCGAACAGCCCTTTATACTATTTATCAGTTGCGATAGCCTTACCACTTCTAGACCATTCACTCCATGAGCCTACATATAATTTAGGAGTTGGTAATCCTGCTGCTGTAATCGCTAATAAAGTATGACATGCTGTGATACCAGAGCCACAGTGTACTGCTCTATTATTTAAAGGATAATCACCTAATACAGAACTATACTTCACTTTTAATAACTCTTCACTTAAGAACAGTCCTTCACTATCTAAATTAGACATATAGGGAATGTTAATCGCACCAGGTATATGCCCTGCTATAGTATCTATAGGTTCTGAGATTCCTTTATATCTACTCTCCTCACGCACATCGATCACGATATAATCTTCGCGCTCTGCATTAACAGCTATCTCATTAATATCAGCTAATGGCAATTGCCATGCAGTAACAGGATAAAGTCCTACTTCACTTATCTCTACTTTATTATTATTGACAGGATAACCTGCTTTCTCAGCTGCTACCATCCCTCCACTTAACACTTGTACCTTTTGATGTCCTACTGCTGTAAGCATCCACCAAAAGCGCGCTGCTGAATTACCTCCAAATACTGTATCGTAAATAATCACATGACTATCTGGTGTTATCCCTAACTCTTGAAGGCTTTGACCAAACTTCTCTACAGATGGCAAGGGGTGTCTCCCTCCTTTAGAAGCATCCTCTCCTATCTCTGCCAACTGCGTATTCCCATCTACGAATATAGCTCCTTCTAAATGTTGATTGTCATAATTCTCTCTCGCGACTTTACTATTCGTAGCGTCTATTAATATAAATGAACTACCTGAGTCTTTTAACTGTACTAGTTCTTGTGGTTTAATGATTGGTTTCATTTAGTTTGTATGTTTTGGTTGTATACTTTTTATAAACTTGGCGGAACGATAATCTTAGCTAGGTTTAGATCTAAAGCTAAGAAGTCTCTATTTTCCTTAACAGCGACAAATGCCTTAGTCGCTAATATAGATGTTTCATCTTCTATAAGCTTGCGTTTTACTACCATATTTGCTTGATAAATCATCTGAATACTATGCTCCGATTCTGATAATTCTACTTCTAGTTTTAAGATTCCGTATTCTTCTGCCACCAAATATGGCATTACTTTATTAATAACAGGATTAAAGGCTTTAGAGTTATAGACTGTCACTAATTTAGGTAAAATACGCTCTCCTGATACTACAGATGGCTTGCGAGTATATATAATTTTTTCTACCGGATAGCCCGCTATTTCACTTACCACACCAGTCGCTACTCGATCATACTTATCTAAGGTAATATTGGTTTGCAACTGTTCAGCTTCTAAAAAACCTTTGCCATAACGAAAGTTAAGCTTTGCATTAGGCACTATGGTAGACCCAGCATATCCTTGTCCTTCTTCTAGTAAATCATTCCATCTATTTTCTAATACATAACTTGGTCCTTCTCCCTTGTATACTACTTCATAGCCAGCTACATAGATATTATTCTTTAAAAATGGAAGTGTACCATACCTAGTGATAAAGCTAGGATTAGCCTTGATAAAAGCATTCAGATGTTCAGCTTGCTCAGCAGGCAGTTGACTAATATACTTCTTTCCTAATTCCTTACTGTATAACGGATCTTCACTTATCGCTCTTAGAAAGTCTTCTACTATAGTATCACTAAAAGACATCTGATAAGTTAGTGCTCCTTCTTCAAATTCACTAATCTCTTTATCCTTATTACTTGTCTTTTCTATAGTTGTTGTATCTTCTTGTTGTTCCTTATTCTTACAGCTGACTACTAATAATCCGATAGCTAATAACCCTATGCTTATTCTTCTCATCTCCTTTTTATTTTCAAAAAACTAAAGTACGAAAATAGTAATCACAGGATTTATAAAAAGCCCTTTTCTTTATATTAAATCCCCAAAAAGATATAACGCTTCATAATAATTGTATAACAGCATATCTGCCTTTTTATTCGTACTTTGTATATGTAAAAAAGAATACCCTATAAATATGAAAAAAGAATATAAAGTAAGCGGTATGAGCTGTAATGGTTGTAGAACCAAAATAGAAGATACGCTTAATGAAATACACGGTATTAAAGCTGAAGTCTCATTAGAAAAAGAATATGCCAACATAGAATCACATCATGATATAGATACATTAACCTTACAAAAAGCATTACTTCAAAAAGGGAACTATATCTTACAAGAGATTGTGACTAAAGAAGATGGTACTCAAGAGATACTTCCAGCATTAGAGATAAGTGAGGAAGAGATGTACGTACAAGAATTGCCAGAAGGTATGGCTGATAAAGCGGGTAAATACTTCTGTCCAATGCTATGTGAGGGAGATAAAGTCTATGATACCAACGTAGGATGTCCTGTCTGTGGGATGAACTTAGAACAAATACCTGCTCCTAAAGTAGAAAAGACAGTATACTACTGTCCGATGCTGTGTGAGGGAGAAAAAACGTATGACAAACCAGGTAACTGTCCTAAGTGCGGGATGAATCTAGTCCCTAAAACAATAATGGTAGAGCAGGAAGACACTACATACACTGATATGCTTAAGAAATTGCGTATATCAGTTGGGTTTACTATTCCTGTCTTTATACTAGCTATGGGATCTATGATACCAGGTGATCCAATAGGTAAGATAGTGCCTCATGAATGGAATAACTATATCCAATTATTATTTACTATTCCTGTAGTATGGGTATGTTGGATGTTCTTTACTAGAGCGTGGACTTCATTCAAAACTTGGAATCTGAATATGTTTAGTTTGATTGGATTAGGATCAGCAGCCGGTTTGCTATTTAGTGTAGTGGCGCTATTCTTCCCGGACTTATTTCCTCAGGACTTTAAGGGAGAACATGGTATACATTTATATTTCGAATCTGTAGCAGTGATCCTAACCTTAGTACTAGTAGGTCAGGTAATGGAAGCTAAGGCACATAGTCGTACGAATACAGCTATCAAAGAATTATTAAAACTATCACCTACTGAAGCTACTTTAGTAACTGACAGTGGTGAAGAGGTTATCCAAATAGAGAAAATAGTAAAGGGTGATCGCTTACGTGTAAAACCAGGAGAAAAAATACCTGTAGATGGTGTCATCAGTGAAGGAGAATCTAGTATAGATGAATCTATGATTACTGGAGAGCCTATCCCTGTACATAAGGTAAAAGACGATAAAGTAGTCTCTGGTACAATCAACGGAAATAGCTCATTCATTATGACTGCAGAGAAAGTAGGTAATGAAACGCTATTAGCACAAATCATCGAAATGGTGAATAACGCAAGTAGATCTAGAGCCCCTATCCAGAAGCTGGCAGATCAGGTAGCGAAGTATTTCGTGCCTATCGTAGTGCTGATTTCTATAGCGACATTTATTCTATGGAAAGTAATGGGACCTGAGCCTAAACTTGCTTATGCATTCGTAAACGCACTTGCTGTATTGATTATCGCTTGTCCATGTGCATTAGGATTAGCTACTCCTATGTCTATTATGGTAGGTATCGGTAAGGGGGCTCAGAATGGTATTCTGATTAAGAATGCTGAAGCTTTAGAAACAGCGAATAAAGTAAATGTCTTAATCACTGACAAAACAGGTACTCTTACAGAAGGGAAGCCATCAGTAGAAAAGATAGTAAGTGTACACCCTGATTATACTGAAGAGGAGCTATTAATGCTTACAGCTTCATTAAATCAAAATAGTGAACACGCACTGGCTACTTCGTTTACGAATAAAGCGAAAGAGCAAAAGATGCAGTTGACTCCTGTCAAAATGTTTAATAACATCACAGGAAAAGGAATACAAGGTGTAGTAGATAAAAAACGTGTTTCTCTAGGAAATAAAGCACTTATGGAAGTAATACAAGCTGAAATAACGGCTAGTATTCTACCACAAGTAGAAAAAGAACAGAACTTAGGAAAGACCGTTTCTTATATCGCAGAAGGAAATACAATCATCGGATACGCTGTACTGTTTGACAAAATAAAAGAAAGTAGTAAACAAGCTGTAAAACAATTACAAGACAAGGGAATCGAAGTGATTATGATCACTGGTGATAACCCTAATACGGCTAAAGCAGTAGCTAATGAATTAGGAATTAAACATTTCTTAGCTGAGGCAATGCCAGAAGACAAGTTAAATGAAATCAAAAAGCTACAAGAGCAAGGTAAAATTGTCGCAATGGCTGGTGATGGAATAAATGATGCTCCTGCCCTAGCCCAAGCTAACGTAGGTATCTCAATGGGTACAGGAACTGATGTAGCGATAGAAAGTGCTGAAGTAACTTTATTACAAGGGGATTTAGCTGGTATACCTAAAGCAATCAACCTAAGCCATGGAGTAATGAAGAATATTAAACAAAACTTGTTCTTCGCATTTATCTATAATAGTGTGGGAATACCAATAGCAGCAGGGATATTATACCCGATGTTCGGTATCGTATTATCACCTATGATAGCAGCAGTAGCGATGAGTTTTAGCTCTGTATCAGTTATTACTAACTCATTAAGACTAAAAAACATTAAACTTTAATCATCATTTTTTTTTTATAACCTTAAATCTACAGATAACATTTAAACGAGAATGATTTGTGCAAAACAGAGCAAAATTAGTGATTAAAGCACACTGTAGTGTGGTTTTAGAGCTAATTGACGCTATGTAAAGTAGAATTAATTCGCAGTAAATGGTGGTTGCAGATTTAGGGTATTACCTTAAATCTAATTTAAGGTAATCCTTTCATTTTTTAAGTCGGAGCGATAGCAATAGCTCCGACTTTTTTTTGTGCTGATTTTAGGTTAACTAAAGGACAAAAAAAAGCCAGGGCTCACTATCCCGGGCTTTTTTATTCACCTTAAAAACTAAAACTGTAAACACAAATACCAAATTTTAGTTGATTAAACCGAAAAAAAGGCCATTCAGAGAATGGCCTATTCAGATACATCTATATAAGAAAAAACAAGTCCCCACTCTGTTTTTTAATAATTGTATTAGATGCTCTGAGTAATATCTTCAAGCTTAACAGGTGCTAATGTACAAATAAAATACTAATATTAACAAATAAAAGAATACATAATAACAAATTAATACATCAACAACAAATCAATCAATAAAATAACATTAAATAGCAACTTATAACTAACAGACACTATGTTTATTAACAAATACAAGAGAATCATAAATACTATCTAATGTAAACACAGCCTTAACAATGATTATTGCTCATTAAGTTACTTTTTCTCCTACTTGCTGATACCTTACAATAACACAATATTACTTATCACAAAACATAAGGTTACCTGCTATCATTAAAACAAGGTTTTCTTCTTCCCAAAAACGAAACATATACTATTATTATATCATCCATACTACCTAACCATTTGTATCATTCTCTTTAACAATATCAACTCTAAATGACTTTTATTTGAAGTAAAAAAAACTTACTTTAGCACCAATTATTATTAAATCAATAACAACACGATGAAACAAGTAACTTTAAACCATATACACGAAGCTTTAGGGGCTAAGATGGTTCCTTTCGCAGGTTTTAATATGCCAGTACAATATGAAGGAGTAAATGCAGAACACGAGACAGTAAGAAATGGAGTTGGTGTATTTGATGTATCTCACATGGGAATCTTCAAAATATCAGGACCTAATGCTTTAGCATTAATCCAAAAGGTTACTTCTAATGATGCATCTGTATTAGTAGATGGTAAAGCACAATACTGCTACTTCCCAAATACAACTGGAGGAGTTATAGATGATATTATTACATATAGAGTAAATGAAAACGAATATTTGATGGTTGTAAACGCATCAAATATTGAGAAAGATTGGAACTGGATAAGTTCTCATAACGATATGAATGCTACATTAGAAAACTTATCTGATGGGTACTCTATCTTAGCTATTCAAGGGCCTAAAGCTATTGAAGCAATGCAAAGCCTTACTGCTGTAAACTTAGCAGATATTAAATTCTACAACTTCGTGATTGACACTTTCGCAGGTGTGAATGATGTAGTTATCTCTGCTACAGGATACACTGGATCAGGAGGTTTTGAAGTTTATGTAAAAAACCAAGATGTTGAAGCACTTTGGAACAAAGTATTTGAAGCAGGTGCTAACTGGGGTATCAAACCTATCGGATTAGCTGCACGTGATACTTTACGTCTTGAGATGGGATACTGTCTATATGGTAACGAGCTAAACGATGAGATTTCTCCATTAGAAGCTGGTTTAGGATGGGTGACTAAATTCACAAAGAACTTTATCAACTCTGATAACTTAAAAGCTGAGAAAGAAGCTGGTATCAAAAATAGATTAGTAGGTTTTGAATTAATCGGTAAAGGTATTCCAAGACACGACTACGAAATCGTTGATGCAGAAGGTAACGTAATCGGAAAAGTAACTTCTGGTACGCAATCTCCTTCATTAGGAAAAGGAATCGGTATGGGATATGTACCTGTAGCTCTTGCAGCTGAAGGTAGCCAAATCTTCATCCGTATTCGTAAAAATGACATTGAAGCAAAAGTGGTTAAAACACCATTCTACAAAAAATAAGACAAATAGAAGAGAGTTTAGAAATAAGCTCTCTTTTTTTTTGTGATATATTTGAATAATGAGTTATTTTTGCACTACTAAAAATTAAGTAAATAATTATTATGGGAAGAGCGTTTGAATTTAGAAAAGGACGTAAGCTAAAACGTTGGTCTGCTATGGCTAAAACGTTTACAAGAATTGGTAAGGATATCGTAATGGCTGTTAAAGAAGGCGGACCTAATCCTGAGGCTAATTCACGCCTTCGTGCAGTAATACAAAATGCTAAGGCAGCGAATATGCCTAAAGAAAACGTAGAACGTGCTATTAAACGTGCTACGGATAAAGATACTGAGAACTATAAAGAAGTTATCTTCGAAGGATACGGACCACACGGAATCGCTTTCTTAATCGAAACAGCAACTGATAACAATAATAGAACAGTAGCAAACATTAGAAGTTACTTCAACAAATGTAACGGGACAATGGGTACGCAAGGTTCTGTTGAGTTTATGTTTGACCACACGTGTAACTTTAGAATCCCTGCTGAAGAAGGTAGAGATTTAGAAGAGTTCGAATTAGAATTAATAGACTACGGTATCGACGAAATCTTTGAAGACGAAGATGGTGTAATGATTTATGCTCCTTTCGAAAGCTTTGGTGCTATCCAAAAAGAATTGGAAAGCAGAGGTATCGAGATTTTATCTTCTGGATTTGATAGAATTCCTCAAGTAACAAAAGAATTAACAGAAGCTGAAATGGCTGATGTTGAGAAATTGTTAGACAAGATCGAAGAAGATGATGACGTACAAAACGTTTTCACTACAATGGCTTAATAACCATTGACTAAAATATAAAAAAACGAGCTGTTTATAATTAAACAGCTCGTTTTTCTTTTTATATATCTGTGAGACAGAATTTTTTAGGAGGATACCCATAGTGCTTTTTAAACGCTTTAGAAAAAGCGACAGAAGATGAATATCCTAGATCAAAAGCTATCTCAGTTATAGTGTGCTTAGCAGCTTCCAACTTCTGAATAGCGACATTCATTCTTCTCTGTTGTGCATATTCAAACAAACCTAGGTTATATAAGTACTTAAAACCTTTTTTTAGTTTATACTCATTGATAAAAAACATCTTTGACAGCTCCTCTGTAGTATAAAACTCTTTATAGTTTAGATCTATAAAATCACGTACATTTAATAAGATTACCTCATCTTCCACTGTCAGTTTTATACCGAGTTGCAACTTAGTACACTCTTCTACTCTCACTTCTTTCTCATTTAATAAAATAGATACTATTTCTAAAACCTTACTTTTTACAAAGATTTCTTTTGCAATACCTTTATAGTTACAAGTCTTGATTACATTAGATAAGATTAGTAACTCTTGAGTCAACTTTACTTCTTTCACTAAACTGTAAGACTGATTATTCTTAATAGCATTAGTAAACTCAGCAATAGTCTCATCATACTGGCTCCATTCATTAAAAAAATCTAGAGGCAAATAGATATCTAAATGTTCATATACAGCATCTTTCTCAAATAGTACATCTGCTGTACTACCGCATTGAAGATATCCTAAATAACAATGAAATGGAAGGTATCTATTCGTTTTCCCATTTAAAACATCCCGTACAATATGCTTCCCAAAAAAGAAACTTAACTCTATATAATCAGTCTCTTCAAATACATACTGCAACTTATAATCTTGATTATACTTTAGATAGTATTGTCTTATAATAATATCCACACTATCGAATATATAATAAGTAGTAAACATTCCTAAATCATTTACAAGTTCTTTCTTAGACTGAGACATCGCTTTAGTCACCATATTCTCTATCACAAAGAACTCTACTATCTCTTCTCCGTTTTTCATAAACTACTACTTAGATTACTAAAATGCTATTTTTTATTCCCTTTTGGCTAAGCTAGTCCATACGAGAGAATATACTTTTGTTTGCGAATTCAAATTTATTCAATCTAAATTAACTATTTGATGAAACCACTATTTTTAATTAAAACAAGTCATAAATATCTATTTACAGGTCTACTACTAGCCTCTTTAAATAGCTTTGCACAAGAGAATGGAAACCTTAAAGGGACTATTGTCAGTCATACACAAGAGAAACTAGCAGGGACTAGTATTATCTTAAACAATAATGTATTTACAGCTATAGCTGATAACAATGGGAAATATCTATTCGAAAACATCAAATCTGGGAAGTACCTTATAACGGTGCAATATAAAAATACGATCGAGAGAGATAGTATTACGATAGCGCCTAATCAAACATTATCAAAAGACTTTATGCTTTATGATGACAATAGCGAAACACTAAATGCTGTGGTCATTAATACAAATAAGAATATTCGTTCTTCTTCTTCTTTGCGTACAGCTGCTAATTTACTTGACGTACCCCAAAATATCCAAGTCATCGATAAAGGGTTAATGGATGACCAAATTAGTATCACAATGAGTGATGCGATAGCACAGAATGTGAGTGGTGTTCGTTCTGTGTTACATCAAGAACAAGCTGGTGCAGGTATTTATGCTCGAGGATATACTGCTACTAACTTGCGTAATGGGATGGATATATCTGGTACTTTCGGCCCTCTGAGAGAAGATAATACTTTTATAGAACGAGTAGAATTCGTTAAAGGACCGGCAGGTTTTATGATGGGAAACACTCAGCCAGGTGGATTCTATAACATTGTTACCAAAAAGCCTATGGGGGCTAATAAGACTACTGTCAGAACTACACTAGGTAGTTATAATCTATATCGTGCAGAGGTAGATGTGGATACTAAACTGACAAAAAATGAAAAACTATTATTCCGACTAAATGGAATGGCTACCAAAACAAGTTCATATCAACTATACAATAAAAACAGTTATCTATCATTTGCTCCTTCTCTAAAATACAACATTAGCGAAGATACCAACGTTACTTTCGAATACATATTTAACTCTAATGAATTCGAAGGTGGGTTTGCTAAATATGCCTATTCAAAGAATGGTTTTAAAGACCTACCGCGTAAATTTACTTTTAGTGACCCTATCATAGACCCTACTACGATTAAAGAGCATAATGTATTCATTAATCTTAATCACCGCCTAAATGATGATTGGAATCTTACTGCTAAACTAGGGTATGTAAAAGCAACTATGGAAGGAGAGAATATGTATCCTATTTATAATTCTATAGATGATCAAGGTAATGTTACACGTGGATTATCAATAAATGATGCATTAAACACTGCTAAAGTAGGTCAAGTGTACATGAATGGTAAATTTAATATCACTGACAAGATTAAAAACAATGTTCTTTTCGGTTTAGATATGGGGCAAAAAGAACATATGGCTGACTGGTCTGAAATTGCAGATGATAAGGGGAATATCATTCAAGTTGGGCCTAAATTCAACATCTATAATCCAGTGTATGGAAAACTAACAAAAAAAGACATTCCTACTTATGATCGCTCTCGTTCTTTAAGAGAAAGAGCCGCTGGTAATATCCAAGAGTACAGCTACATCTCATTATACATCCAAGATGAGATATTATTACTTGATGAAAAACTTAGATTAGGACTAGGAGTACGTTACACCTCAACAGAAAAAACAACAAGTGCTTCTAAAGGAGATGCTGTAAAAAATCAAGCATATACACCAAGGTTCAGTGTAAGTTATTCTATTACACCTGCATTTACAGCTTATGCACTTTATGATCAAAGCTTTCAAGAACAAGCTGGTAAATTAGAGAATAACAAAACAGCAGATCCTTCTAAAGGAACTAACAAGGAGTTTGGGCTTAAGAAAACTTGGTTTGAAAAGAAACTATTCACCTCTTTAGCCTTCTATCAAGTAGATAAAACTAATATATTAACTCCATTAGATGCAAGTGCTAATAATCAAATTATGGTACAGAGTGGTAAAGCTACGTCTAAAGGAATAGAGTTTGATATGAATGGCCAAATCACAGAAGGATTAACATTGACTATGAACTATGCTTATACAGATGCTAAGATAACTGAAGACAATAACCCTAATAAAAAAGGACAACTCCTTCCTGGAACTGCAAAACACAGTACTAATGCTTGGTTAACGTATAGAGTGCCATCAGGAACCTTTGAAGGTTTAGGATTTTCTCTTGGGTATCAATATCAAAAGGATCGCTCACAAGCTCCTGTCCAAGCCAAAACATATTTACCAGATGATTACTTTACTCTTGACGGTGGTGTATCTTATAAGAAAGACAATTATGCCTTTAATCTTATAGTCAACAATATCACGGATAGATATAACTATGTGGGTTACTTCCCAGGAGCTTGGGGATATACACATTATGGCTGGAGAGCTACTACTCCTCTATCATTTAAACTTAGTCTAGCGTATACTTTTTAAGTAGACAATTTATTTAAACCTAAAATAAGTGATAGACAGATAAACGAAAAGTAATTATACAAGGTAGGTCTGAATTAATGATTAAAGCATACTATAGTATGGTTTTAGAATTAATGAAAGAGCTATGAAGTAGAATTGCTTTGTAGTATTTGGCTAATGCTGATTCTGGGTTTAACTCCATCCCCTTCAAAACATTTGTATTGGAGGGGATTTTTCTTTCTAACCTCAACCTTCTATCATTATTCGCATTCTTTGAGTACTGCTCTCCTATTTTTGCTATTTTTGCAATAAAAATTTTTCATTATGAAATGGGAAGGTAGAAGAGAAAGTAATAACGTTACTGACAACAGAGGTAAATCTGCAGCTGGAAAAACAGCTTTAGGAGGAGGATTAATTGGTATCATCGCTACACTGCTTTATTTATTTGGAGGAGAAACTGGTAAACAGATTGCTCCTGTGATAGAACAAATGGGTGGTAATCAACAAACAGAACAAGTAGATTCAAGACAACTCTCTAATGAAGAAGTAGAGATGGGTAAGATGGTCGCTGTTATGTTCGCTGACACAGAAGATGTATGGCACAAGATATTCAAAGAAAACGGTATGCAATACCGCGAACCTAAGATGGAGTTATTTGATGATAACGTGAACACACAGTGTGGTAGTGCTACTGCTGATGTTGGTCCTTTCTACTGCCCTGCAGATGAAACAGTCTATATGGACTTGAGATTTTTTGAAGAACTACACACACGCTTTGGAGCTGAAAGAGGTAACTTTGCTATCGCCTATGTTATCGCTCATGAAGTAGGTCACCACGTACAAACATTACTGGGTACAAATAGTAAAATACATCAACTACAACAAGGTAAAAGTAAAAAAGAAGCGAATAAACTATCTGTCGGATTAGAACTACAAGCTGATTTCTATGCTGGTATGTGGGCGAAGTACAATCAAAAATACTTAGATGCGAAAGATATCGACATTGCACTAAGTGCTGCTCAAGCTGTAGGGGATGACGCTATCCAAAAAAGAGTATCAGGTCAAGTAAACCCTGACTCATTTACACACGGTAGCTCAAAGCAACGCAAAGAATGGTTTATGAAAGGATATGATACTGCTGACCTAAACCAAGGAAATACATTTGACTTTATTAGATAATACACAATTACCAATAATTACTATATTAAAAAAGACTCAAGACAAGAGCCTATCCCCATGACAAACTTAAAAGACATACTAAATAATATTAAACAGAATAGCTATGTATTAGCTCCTTTCCAAGTAATGAGCGAAGCTTTTACATACTATAAGAAGACATTCTTCTTAGTAGTAACTTCACTTCTACTAACTATTTTTGCTTTTTCTTTTATAGGAACAGCGATATTAGATCAATTCGTTACTTTAGACAAAAAAAATCCTGCTGTATTACAAGAACAAATACAGAAGTTGATATTACTGATGACACAGGAACCATACTTATATTACTATCTAGGGTTCTTTATCGTTTTTACTGCTTTAGGCAACATACTTATAGCTGGTTTTTATAAGGTCAACGCAGATATATCATTAAAAAAAACACCTTCATTCTTAAGTGCATTTAAATATTTTGTTAGCATTAAGGGGCTCTACGTATTTATTGCACATTTATTAATAGCTATTGTTTTTATGGGGATTACTATTCCTTTGAGATTAATGGACTTAGAAATGGTATCTATGGTGATTAACTGGCTTATTAGTACATTGACTATATTCACAATTCCATTGATAATATTCGGTAATTTAAACCCTATAGCTGCCATTAAGAATAGTATTATGGTTGTCAATAAACAACCTATACCTATCATCCTAACGATAGTTTTAAACTACTTCTTTCTGATTAGTGGTTTGCTATTCTTTGTTGTGGGTATTTTATTTGTTTTACCATACCTATTTGCCGTTTATTTTGTGTTATATAAACAAGTCATTGGATATAATCTAGAAGAGGAGAAGTTAACCTAACCATCCCTCTCTATCTAGACTACGATACTGTATTGCCTCAGCTATATGCTGGGGCATTATATTTTCTGACTTATCTAGATCCGCTATTGTCCTAGATACTTTTAATATCCTGTCATAAGCTCTAGCTGATAAACTTAACTTCTCCATTGCTCTTTTTAATAACGAAAGAGAATCTTCCTGAAGTGCACAGTATTTTCTTAGTAAAGCAGTATTCATCTGTGCATTATAATGTACACCTTTATGACTAACAAAGCGTAGAGACTGTATCTGTCTAGCTTCGATTACTCGCTCGCGAATATCTTTACTAGGCTCAGCTAATTGTTTTTCAGATAACTTTTCGAATGGCACAGGATTAACCTCGATATGTATATCGATACGATCAAGTAAAGGGCCTGATATCTTACCTAAATAACGTTGCATCTCAGCCTGAGAAGACTTGACTGGAGCGTATGGATCATTAAAGTATCCACTAGGACTAGGATTCATACTAGCGACTAGCATAAATGAAGAAGGATAGGTAATGGTAAACTTAGCTCTAGAAATAGTCACTTCCCTATCTTCTAAGGGCTGTCTCATTACCTCTAATACTTCTCTTTTAAACTCTGGCAACTCATCTAAGAACAGTACTCCGTTATGTGCTAAGGATATTTCCCCAGGCTGTGGATAACTACCTCCACCTACTAATGCTACACTAGAAGCAGTATGATGAGGACTTCTAAAAGGCCGTGTTCTCATCAGCCCGCAGTCCTTTGCTTTCCCTACTACACTGTGAATCTTAGTAGTCTCCAGCGCCTCATCTATTGTCATAGCGGGCAGTATACTAGGTAATCGCTTTGCTAACATTGTCTTCCCAGATCCAGGCGGACCTATTAGAATAATATTATGTCCTCCTGCCGCTGCTATCTCCATCGCTCTTTTTATACTTTCCTGTCCTTTTACATCTTTAAAGTCTATTTCTAAATGTTGTTCAGCCTCCGCATTAAACATTTCCTCTAGATTGATACTTACAGGAGTCAGCTCTCCTCTACCCTCTATAAAGTCAATTACTTCACTTATATTACTTACTCCATATACCTCTAATCCCTCCACTATAGCAGCCTCCATCTCATTCTCTTTAGGGATAATAATTCCCTTAAACCCTTCTTCCTTAGCTTTAATAGCGATAGGCAATGCTCCATTTATACACTGTATAGATCCATCTAGGGACAATTCCCCCATCATAATATACTCAGATAATTTATCGTTAAGACTGATTTGATCAGAAGCAGCTAGAATACCTATTGCAATCACTAGATCGTATGCTGACCCTTCTTTGCGCAAATTAGCAGGAGCTAGATTAACTGTTATTTTTCTCCCAGGAAATTTATAGGTGTTATTCTTAAGTGCGGCAGCTATTCTAAAACTACTCTCTTTTATAGCACTGTCAGGCAATCCCACTAAGTGATATCCTACTCCTCCATCTATATGTACTTCTACAGTAATAGTAGTCGCCTCGATCCCAAACACAGCACTTCCAAATACTTTTATTAACATAAATTATCATTATTAATTAATATTCTCTAAATAATATTATTTATTTCCTAACTTTATAAGAACCTAATAGTAGCCATAGTGTAGACCGATACCACAAAAAGCAACAACTTTACAAATGTTCAACGATATAAAATTAAGTAATATGACTAATAAAAACATTACACTATTCAAACACAATGCTCTATAATTCAAACATCTGAAACATAAATTCACTATATTAATTCTCATTTTTGGCACTTTTGGCATTAGTATTGAATAGTACACTGTGGAGATAGACTCTCACCTTCAAACAACAATTAGTATTTTATAAGTATGATTAAAAGTAGAAAAACAATTTTAGTAGCATTCTCATCGTTGATTATGTTTGGGACATTGATAGGGATCAACAGCTGTAATATAGGTTCTTCTAAAACATTAGATCCTAAAGAAAATGCTTTAGCTCTTCCTATCATAAAAGTAGATACAACAACAGCTATTACAATCAAAAACTACATAGGAAATATAGAGGGAAAAGTCAACGTAGAAATCAGACCGCAAGTAGAAGGTATACTTGAGAAGATTTTTGTGGATGAAGGAGCCTTCGTAAAAGAAGGACAACCTTTATTTCAAGTTGATCCTTTACAGTACCAAGAGATTTTAAATAATATGGTCGCTACTGAAAACGTAGAGAAAGCGAAGCTAAGAAATGCTAAACTGGAGATAGACCGTTTAAAACCGCTTATTGACAATGAAGTAATCGCTCAAGTACAACTAGAGACTGCGAAGTCTAACTATGATATCGCTAAAGCTTCTCTAGCTAGAGCTACTGCTGCTGTTAATAGTGCTAAGATTAGTTTAGACTATACGATTATTAAAGCTCCTGTGAGTGGATATATAGGTCGTATGCCTAAGCGTATCGGTAACCTTGTATCTAAAGGAGATAAAGAACCTCTTACTGTATTATCTGACGTGAGTGAAGTATATGTGTACTTCGGTATGAGTGAGTCTGACTTCCTATATTTTAGTAAGGGAAATAAGAAACAAGACAGTATTAGTACAGGACAATACTTACCTGACGTAGTGCTTATCCTTGCCGACGGACACGAATATCCTGAGAAGGGTAAAGTGGATATGATTAATGGGCAAGTAAACAGAACGACCGGTTCTATCTCATTAAGAGCTTCTTTTCCTAACTCTAAAGATGTGATGAGATCTGGTAATACAGGTACTGTCAAACTAAAAGAAACGAATCCTCACGTGATTCTAATTCCACAAGAAGTGACCACATCTATACAAGACAAAACTTTTGTCTACACATTAGATAAAGATGATAAAGTTAAATTACAGTCTATACTATTAAACGGAGTATCTGGAAACAACTTTATTGTTTCTGAAGGCTTAAATATCGGGGATAGAATTATCAAAACTGGTTTTGATAAACTAACAGAAGGTATGTACGTAAAGCCACTTAACTAAACGTCCAAAACAAAACAACAAGACTGAATTAGACACCTTACAAAACAAAACAATATGCTAAAAGCCATTATAGATCGCCCAATATTAGCCACAGTAATTTCGATTATGTTTGTATTACTGGGTTTAGTAGGGCTTACATTATTACCCATAACAAGATTTCCTGAGATAGCACCGCCAAGTGTAAGTGTATCTACATCTTATCCAGGAGCCAATGCAGAGACTGTCGCACAGAGTGTTTTACTACCGATAGAAGAATCTATTAACGGGGTAGACAATATGACTTACATTAGCTCTAAAGCTAGTAACAGTGGTTCTGGAACGATTAATGTATTCTTTAAAGCAGGTACAGATCCTGATCAAGCTGCTGTAAATGTTCAGAACAGAGTAAGTAAAGCTGCTGGAGATCTACCGTCTGAAGTGAATGAAAATGGTATCTCAGTAACGCCACGTCTAAGTGGTAATATCATGACGATTAACTTCTACAGTGATCACCCAGAAGATGTCTATGACGAAACTTTCTTACAAGCTTATACGCAGATTAACATTAACCGTGAATTACTTCGTGTACCAGGAGTAGCATCAGTGAGCCGTATCGGTGCACGTGACTACTCTATGAGAACATGGTTAAATCCAGAAAAACTAGCTCTTTATAACCTAACTCCACAGGATATAATCGCAGCTATAAAAGACCAAAACTTCGAAATTGCACCTGGTAGTTTTGGAGAAACTTCTGATGAAGCTTTCGAAACAGCCTTAAAACATAAAGGGAGATTTAGTCTTCCTGAACAATATGAAGAAATCGTTATCAAGACCAATACTGATGGTTCAGTATTATTACTTAAAGATGTAGCTAGAGTAGAATTTGGTGCTTCTAACGTAGGTAGTGATAACAGTGTGAATGGGCACCCTGGTCTAACGATGAATATCACGCAGACCAATGGATCTAATGCTCGTGATATTGATATTGCAGTGCGTAAAACGCTTGAGAAATTGTCTAAGTCATTCCCTCAAGGAGTTCACTATGAAATCAGCTACTCTGTTAAAGCACAGATAGACGAATCGATTAGTCAAGTTAGAAGTACTCTATTTGAAGCCTTCTTCTTAGTATTTATCATTGTGTACTTGTTCTTACAAGATTTCCGCTCTACGATAATTCCAGCTATTGCAATCCCTATTTCATTAGTAGGTACATTGTTCTTTATTTATTTAATGGGGTTCTCTATTAATATATTAACGATGTTTGCCTTAGTACTGGCCATAGGTATTGTTGTGGATGACGCCATCATCGTGGTGGAAGCCATACACGAGAAGATGCATCACACGGGAATGAAAGCAAAAGAGGCTACTATCGTGACGATGAACGAGATCACTAGAGCGATTATCTCTATTACTCTAGTAATGTCTGCTGTATTCTTACCTGTAGGATTTATGCAAGGACCAGCTGGTATATTCTATAAACAGTTCGCTTATACTTTAGCCTTTGCTATCCTAATTTCTGCAGTGAATGCACTGACATTAAGCCCTGCCTTATGTGCCTTGTTTTTAAAACAACCATCTGGTGAAGAATACGCTGCTCAAAAACAACAAAAAGGAATTAAAAGAGTCGCAGGTAAATTCTTCTTTTCTTTTAATACTGCATTTGACAGCTTTACAGATAAATATGTAGTTGCAATCAAAAAATTAATTACGAATAAGAAAGTAGCTATCGCAGGATTAGTATTAATCATAGGACTTGGAGTTGTGTTTTTATATAAAACGCCTTCTTCTTTTATCCCTAGAGAGGATGATAGTTATATCACTTATTCACTAGCAATGCCTCCTGGAGCTTCCTTAGCACGTACTAAATTAGTATTAGCGAAAGCAGATAGTATCTTAAAGTTGCGTACTGATATCGTGGGAATGACAGCTATCTCTGGTTATAACACCATAGATGGTAACTCTAGCCCATCATTTGCCGTAGGTTACGTTAACCTAAAGCCTTATAAAGAAAGAGGTGACGTTAAGAATATAGACCAAATTATAGATGAGATACAGTCTGACTTATCTCAGATCAATGAAGCTTCATTTAACGTATTCCCTAGACCGACTATATCAGGTTTTGGAGATTTCGGTGGTATTGAGTTTGTTCTTCAAGATCGTATGGGTGGTGGATTTACGGAATTCAACCAAGTAAGTGATGATGTAATCAAACAACTAAAAGAGAAAGAGGAAATATCAAATGCCTTTACTTCTTTTAAAGCGAATTATCCACAGTATCTATTAGAGATTGATTATGTGAAAGCTAAATCTTTAGGAGTTAGCGTGAAGGACTTAATGACAACGGTTAAGAACTATTATGGTCGTGTGAAAGCTGGGGATTTTAATAGATTCGGGAGAACGTACCGTGTGTATATGCAAGCTGACATTCCTTTTAGAGAAAGTCCAGAGTCATTCTCTTCTATCTTCGTAAAGAATAAAGACGGTGAGATGCTTCCTGCTAATACACTAATAAAACTAAAGAAAGTATTAGGTCCTGAGACAGTGACGAGATATAATCTATACAACTCTATTTCTGTAAAAGTAACACCTGCTCCTGGATACAGTACAGGTGATGCAATGAAAGCAATAGAAGAAATCACAGAGAAGCTACCAGGTAACTATTCTTATGAGTACACAGGTATGTCATTAGAAGAAAAAGACTCAGGTAACCAAGCGATAATCATATTCGGATTGAGTATCATATTTGTTTATTTCTTATTATGTGCTCAGTACGAAAGCTATTTATTGCCAGTTGCCATTCTATTAACAGTACCAACAGGTCTATTAGGAGTTGCTTTATTTGTCAATCTAGCTGGATTACAAAACAATATCTATGTACAGGTAGGACTAATTATGTTGATTGGGCTGCTAGCAAAGAATGCTATTCTGATTGTGGAGTTTGCCTTACAGCAACGCAAGAATGGATTGTCTATATTTGATGCCGCTATTGAGGGAGCTAAGATGCGTTTAAGACCTATCTTAATGACGTCATTTGCCTTCGTAGCAGGTCTAGTTCCATTGATGTTTACTGTAGGACCATCAGCTCAAGGAAACCACTCTATCAGCTTCAGTGCGGCAGGTGGTATGTTATTTGGAGTTGCAGCAGGTATATTTATTATCCCTGTTTTATTCTTCATCTTCCAAACTTGGGACGAGAAACTTAAATCTAAAATAACTAACGACTAAATATAGAAACCATGAACAAAAAGAGAATTATAAAAAGTACTTTGTATGTATCGGTGGTTTCAGTAGCCTTAGCGTTACACTCATGTGCGCCTCAATCAAAATACAAAGCGCCTAAACTAGACTTACCAGAACAATATAGAGGCCAACTAGACTCTTTAAATGTAGCGAAAGATTCTGTCGGAATCGCAGATATAGATTGGAAATCGTTCTTTGAAGATGAGAAACTTATCGAATTAGTTGATAGAGGGCTAGAGTACAACTTCGATATGCAAAATGCATTAAAAAACATAGAAATAGCAGATCAAAAAGCTAGACAAGCCAAGCTAGAATGGTTGCCTAAAGTAGGATTAACAGCAGGAAGCGTAGGTTATCAGTATAGATCTGAGAATTACTATGGTACTCCTTCATCGAATTACTACAAGAGAAAAGGCAAAGACGCTCCTGATAATATGTACGTAAACTCTGCTCAGTATGTCTCTTCTTTAAACATAAGTTGGGAACTAGATGTCTGGGGAAAAATGAGAAGTATCAGTGCAGAGGCATTAGCAATATATCTTCAAACGCACGAAGCTAAAAAAGCTGTTCAGACAGCTCTAATATCAACTATAGCTGAGGGATATTATAATTTGCTATTATTAGATGCACAGATGGAAGTAGCTCAGTCTAACTATGAGCTAACGAAAAACACGCTTAAAATAGTGGAGTTACAAAGAGATGCAGGACAGACAACATCCCTAGCTATTCAACAAACTCGTAACCAAATGTTAGTGGCTAAGGCATTAATTCCTTCGTTAAAACAACAAATAGCAATACAAGAAAACGCGCTATCTCTACTAACAGGTCAACTACCTGATGCGATAGAACGAAATACTAAATTAGCTGATGTCAAATATGAAGAAACATTAACTACAGGTGTGCCATTATATTTGGTAAGTCAAAGACCTGATGTACAACAAGCAGAGCTAGAATTACAAGCTAGAAATGCGAGAGTAGGTGTAGCTCAAACGAGTAGATACCCATCTCTAACCATAGATGTAACAGGAGGGCTAAACAGTATGTTAGGTAAGAACTGGTTTAATATCCCAGGTTCATTATTCGGAGGGCTTATAGGTGAGTTAACAGCTCCTGTATTTAATAAAAGAAAACTGAAAACGAACTTTGAAGTTGCTAAAATAGAAAGAGAAAAAGCCGAGCTAGATTTACAGAAGTCTATCTATACTGCTATCACAGAAGTATCTGATGCTTTAATCACACTAGAAACTGTAAAAGAACAAATAGAAATAGCGGAAGAACAAGTAGCTACTTCTAGATTAGGGGTAAAACAGTCTAACTTATTATTTAATAGTGGATATGCTAACTATATAGAGATTATCAATGCACAAAAGAATATGTTAGATACAGAACTTAATCTAAACAAATTAAAACAGAATAAACTAATCTCAAGAGTGAAGCTATACAAAGCTCTTGGAGGAGGTTGGAAATAATAGCTAACTGCTATTGCGACTAAAAGACTGCTAACGCAGTCTTTTTTTTGCTTCATACTCAGAGCCAATCCAAAAAAAACAATTGGCTTTTTTTATTTACCTTTCAAATTCTTCGGAAATCAACCCAAATAATCAATCTATTGGTTCACTTTTTTTCTAAAACCCCCTCATTTTACCCTAAAATGAAGAATTAGCAAAAAAAATCTATATCTTTTTTTTAACGATAAAAAATATAACTAACTAAAAACAAACGCTTTATACTATTTATAATAAATCACTCCCTTATCATCATACCCCTTCAATCCCAGCAGGAGTCAGTACTGATATACAGTTGCTCGACAGTTGCTCGAGTATTCGCCGTAAATAGTCGCTCTGACAAATATTAGTCGAGCAATACTTCTCGCATTGATAGGTAACTTACGACTAGCTGGGTATTGAGTTTAACCCAGATTACGCGATAGACATATAAACGAAAAGTAATTATACAAGGTAGGTCTGAATTAGTGATACAAGCATACTATAGTATGGTTTTAGAGCTAATGAAAGAACTATGAAGTAGAATTACTTTGCAGTATTTGGCTAATGCGTAATCTGGGTTTAAGTTCAGACAAAAACTAATTTGCAGAGATAAGGTGTACGGAGATATAGTGATTACTAGGTGGAAATGTAGGATGCGATTCTTCCTTACGTCAGAATGACAAAGTTTGGGTGTAACACAATATTATGTATGTGAGATACTGTGTGCCTACTTGATAGAAATACTTTATGCGTTTGCTCTTAAAGCCCGAAGGGCATAGATTCTTAATTCCCTTAAGGGAATTAATTCCACAAAAAAAGCTGCCTAATAATAGACAGCTTTGATTAAATTAATGGTATAATCTCTTGTTAGTTGATACCTGCTTGGTTAAGCCACGCACTGTATTTCTTACTATTAGCATTGTGTTGTGCTAAAGTAATAGCAAACTCGTGGTATCCTAATTTATCTACACTTGCACAGAAGTACACATACTCATGTTGTTCAGCATTTAGGACTGCATCTATACTTGATTGATCAGGCATAAAGATTGGCCCAGGAGGCAATCCTACATTCTGATATGTATTATAAGGTGATGGTATTTGCGTATCTTTTAAATATACTCTTTTGATGATTTGTTTAAAGTCATTTGTATATAATTTCTTCGCAAATACGACAGTTGGATCAGCTTGAAGAGGCATTCCTAATTTTATTCTATTTAGATATACACCTGCTACTCTAGCTGTCTCATCACTCTTAGCTGTCTCTTTCTGTACGATAGATGCTAAGATAGATACCTCTATAGGAGTTAATCCTAAAGCTTTAGCCTTCTCCTCACGCTCACCGTTCCAGAACTTAATATATTCCTTCTCCATCATATTACGCATCTTAAGAGGATTCGCATTCCAATAGAATTCATATGTCTGTGGTAAGAAAAACACCAATACATTCTCTTTCGTAAAGCCATGCTCTTTTAAGAAACTTGGATCATAGAATGTATCAAGGAAGCCAATACTATCCGTCTCAAACATAGATCCTAACTTTCCAGCAAAGTCTTCAATACGCTCAATGTTATTAAAAGTCAGTTTGACAGGAAGATTACTCTTTAATGCCTGAATAAGATCATAGCTATTCATACCATTCTTAAGTTTAAAACGACCGCTTACTACATTAGATGGATAACTGCGTTGTTCTGCTATTTCTTCAAAAGCTGCTTTATCTTTTAAGTGAGGCTCTAATAATTTCAACACTGTTAGAAAGTTATCTTCTTGCTTGATATAAACATATTGTTCCTCATTCCAGTTTTGTAGATTAGGGCCAAATGCTTTTTCATACCATACGTATAAATACCCTAATAGTCCAAATCCCCCAAGTACAACTAGAATAACTAAAATGTTCTTTAACTTCATAATTCGATTTAAAATAATAATTGATATAATGCTTCGTCTATATAGACATTACCTACTCTCTCCCAGTCTTTTTTTATTCCTACTAATGTAAAACCATTCTTCTCGAATAGCTTTAAACTAGGTTGATTATCTACAGATATATTAGCATAAAGTTGATGTAACCCCAACACTTCTTTACTGTAATTAATCACTAATTCTAACGCTTCTGACCCCGCTCCTTTTCCTCTATCATCAGGAGACTGAATAACGATACCGACTCCAGCTCTATTATTCTTTGGGTCAAATTCAAACAAATCTATTAACCCCAATGCCTCTTCCGTATCTATGTTGCAAATCACTAAACGCAATTGTTTAACTTCATAGATATCAAGATGTGCATTCTCTAGATACTGACGAATCAAGAATCGACTATATGGAGTGATTGTGTTACTCACTTTCCATAAATCAACATTGTTTTCTATCTGATAGATGAACTCTAAATCTTCAGGTTCTAAAGCGCGTAAAAATATAGTATTCCCACGAATATGTAGCATCTTTTTTAAATTTCTATTGTTCCTTCAAAAACTAATTTGGCAGGCCCACTTAATAATACATTCTCAAACTTCTGACCATCCTCAGTATCAAAGCTAACTGTCAGATTTCCACCCTCTACATCTATCTTGATATGCTTATCATCACATTTACCTTGAGCGTACATAGAGATAGCTACAGCAGTAGCACCTGTACCACAAGATAAGGTCTCATCCTCTACTCCACGCTCGAATGTGCGTATTCTAAAGTGATTAGGTCCCTCTTGCTCTACGAAGTTGACATTCGTTCCACCTGGACTATATAGTTCACCCTCTCTTATATCACGTCCTCTATTATAAACATCATATCTACCTAACTCTCTTACTACTTGTACATGGTGAGGTGATCCTGTATTTAAAAAGCTGTATTTATTTTCGATTTTAATATCAGATACATCTATCATCTGTAGACTTACTGTATTATCAGGATTCACTGTTGCTAAATGTTCGCCATCTATAGCTATAAAACGACATTGATTGTCTATTATTTTTAATTGCTTAGCAAAAGCGACTAGACATCTCCCTCCATTACCACACATCGTGCTCTCACTACCATCTGCATTATAGTACACCATCTTAAAATCATACCCTTCTGCTTCTTCTAATAAAATCAATCCATCACCACCTACGCCGAAACGTCTATGGCATAAATGAGCGACAAGTTCTTTATCCTGCTTTGGAAAAAAGCCTGTGCGGTTATCTATCATCACGAAGTCATTACCTGTTCCTTGGTATTTATAAAATCTCAACATATAACTTATCTTACTTAAAGACGTAAAAATACGAATAATGATTGTTAAAATAGCTTGTTAACTGTTGGTTAAACCTCTTTTAATCTGATTAATTATTTATTAACTTTAATATACTAATTTTAATAAATGTATTTATGAAAAAGATTTTAGGTGTTTTTTTAATTTGTTTATTAAGCGGAAGTATGACATTGGTTGGTTACAAATACTTTTTTGAAAACCAATCAATTATAAATAATATTGCAGCAAATGATGCTACTTTAGGACTGTCTAATCAGAAGAATTCTCCTATTCTTAATGGAGCAATTGACTTTACTCAAGCAGCTGAAAATACAGTTAACACAGTAGTCCATGTTAAAAACCTTAGCTATGTATCTCCTAAGTCTAATTCTATTATGGAATTATTCTATGGTTACAAACAAGAACCAAGACCACAAATAGGTACTGGATCTGGTGTGATTATCACAGAGGATGGATACATCGTTACAAATAATCATGTGATCGCTAACTCTTCTCAGTTAGAAGTAACATTATCAAATAATGAGACTTATAAAGCAAAGCTTATCGGTACAGATAAAGAAATGGATATCGCACTACTAAAAATAGAACCAAAAGAAAAACTGCAATACATGGTATTCGGTGATTCTGATAATATCCAACTAGGTGAATGGGTACTCGCTGTAGGGAATCCTTACAACTTAACATCTACTGTAACTGCTGGGATTATATCTGCTAAAGCGCGTAATCTCTCACAAGCAGGGATTCAATCGTTTATACAAACTGATGCGGCGATAAACCCAGGTAACAGTGGTGGTGCCTTAGTAAATACTAGAGGTGAGCTAATCGGTATTAATACAATGATTTCCTCTAATACAGGAGCCTATGTGGGGTACGCATTCGCTGTACCATCTAATGTAACACGCAAAATAGTGGAAGACCTATTAGAGTATGGTAATGTCCAAAATGCTTCATTAGGGGTATTAGGATATGAATTAACACCTCAAGTAAATGAACAATTAAAGGTAAAAGATATCAAGTATGGGTTCTTAATAGAAGAGGTGATCCCAAGCTCTGGGGCGTCTAATGCCGATATTAAAAAAGGTGATATCATCACAAAAATCAACAATAAGGACATTAAAACCTTTGTGGATTTGCGTTCTATCATTAACACTAAACGCCCTGGTGATAAAGTCGAAATAGAATATGTAAGAAGTAACAAAGCATTAGCAACAACTGTAACCTTAGGAAAAAGTGAAGCTCGTAAAATAGAATTAAGAGGAATCGAACTTCAAGAACTAGATGCTACTGATAAAGAAAAGTGGAATATCAGTTATGGGCTTAAAATAACTAAACTAATGGACAGTGATTATGACAAATATAAGGAGGAATTATTAGGTAGTATTCTCCTCTCAATCAATGATATTAAAATAACAAATGTGAATCAAGTGAAAAATATACTAAGTCAGGTTAATCAAAAACAAAAAATAAAGATCACTTTAGTGAATAAAAATGGGGAATATTTACGTTTACTAATATAATCATACGTTTCACCCAATAAAAACACTAAAAAGTGCTTTTTAAACTTTGCAACTTGATTAATTCATTAAAAAAACAGACTTTTGCAGTAATTTATCACAACACAATTTAATATATGAAAAATACTAGTCTTTACGAAAAAGAATTAGCTTTTCAAGCAGATCGCAGAAAAGCTTGCGTCGAGTTCATTAAGATCATTAGTGACCTATGGTACGACAAGTCTATAGAGCTGTTAATGTTCCGTAATCAACTTATTGACCGCAGCGTTAGCGATATTATTAACTTACATGAATATGCAGCTAAATTTGTTGGAAAACCAATCAACATTTTTGATTCTGTAGAAATAGCTGAGGCGATTCAAAGAGCTGACTTACCACCTTCTAGAATCGACATCGGTCGTCTAACTTACGAGTACCACTTAGAAGACAACAAATACAGCAATGCATTAGAGTTTGTTGTAGCTAAACTAAAAGATGCTAAAGAAACAGAAGAGCTAGTTCCTAAGGATGTAGTACTTTACGGTTTTGGTCGTATCGGTCGTTTATTAGCTCGTGAGTTAATGAACAAAATCGGTAAAGGACAACAAATGCGTTTAAGAGCAATTGTAACTCGTGATAAAAACGATGCAGTTCTTTTAGAAAAACGTGCTTCTTTACTAAAATATGACTCAGTACATGGAGATTTCGAAGGTTCAGTTATCGCTGATCCAGAGAATAACGCTTTAATCATTAACGGTACTACTGTACACATGATTTCTGCTAGTACTCCAGAAGAAATAGACTATACACAATATGATATCGATAATGCTTTAATTATTGATAACACAGGTGCATTTACAACAGAAGAAGCTCTTAGACGTCATTTGTCTTCAGTAGGTGCTTCTAAAGTATTATTAACTGCTCCTGGTAAAGGTGTTCCAAATATCGTACACGGCGTTAACCACACTGAGTATGATCCTAATGAAGTGGATATCTGGTCTGCAGCGTCTTGTACTACGAATGCTATCACGCCTATCCTTAAGGTTATGGAAGATAACTTCGGTGTAGTAAAAGGACACTTAGAGACTATCCACGCATATACAAATGACCAAAACTTAGTAGATAATATGCATAAGAAATACCGTCGTGGTAGAGCTGCTGCATTAAATATGGTTATCACTGAGACTGGTGCAGGAAGTGCTGTAGCGAAAGCGTTACCATCATTAGCTGGTAAATTAACGTCTAACGCTATCCGTGTACCAGTACCTAATGGATCATTAGTAGTATTAAACTTAGAAGTAAGCAAAGAAACTACAGTTGA
The DNA here is from genome assembly GCF_002286775.1 of Myroides sp. N17-2. Taxonomy (GTDB): domain Bacteria; phylum Bacteroidota; class Bacteroidia; order Flavobacteriales; family Flavobacteriaceae; genus Flavobacterium. The sequence goes on along the minus strand of NZ_NSGJ01000014.1, from coordinate 27,354 downwards.
ACAGTTAAATGAGGTTATGCGTAATGCTGCTCTTAACGGAGACTTAGTAGAGCAAATCAAATACTCTATCAACAACGAATTAGTATCATCTGATATCGTAGGTACTTCTGCTCCATCTATCTTTGATAGTAGAGCTACTATCGTATCTGCTGATGGTAAAAATGTAGTAATGTATGTATGGTATGATAATGAGTATGGTTATAGCCACCAAGTTATCCGCCTAGCTAAGTATGTTGCTCAAGTAAGACGTTACACTTACTATTAGTAGGTTAGAAATTTATAGATATAGAAAAGTCCAGCAGATGCTGGACTTTTTTTGTGCCATATAATAAGACATGGTAATAGCTTCTGGTCACTTGACTATTCAGTAACTATTAATCCTTATACAAAATAACAAAGCCTTACAAGAAAGATATCTCATAAGGCTTTGTCTATATTTTATTCTATTTATTACTTTAATAATTCATCTAGAGATACTCTAAACTTAGAGCTATTCCAGTCCGCTGCACGGAACTTGCGAACGACGATATTACCTTTTTTATCTATGACATAAGATGCTGGTATAGACTCTGAGAATAATACTGCAGGAGCTGCACTTTTCTGATAATAGATAGGCAAAGTCGATTTATTCTTTTCTTTAAAAGCTTTTACTTTATCAGGCTCATCAGTTGTGATAAATAAGAAAACAACCTTGTTTTTATAATCATCATATAGCTCTTGAAAGCTTGGTTTCTCAGCGATACAAGGAGGACACCATGTTGCCCAAAAGTTAATTATTACAACTTTTCCTTTTACGCGATCAAAATCAAAAACCTCCCCTTGCTCATTGACTAATTGCCATGATTCGTAATTAACTTTCTTCTGATCTGATACTTTCTCAATATTAGGACTCATCGCTAATAAGCGATTAAGCCATACTTTTACATTTGTCCCCACAGGTGTAAAGAAAAACACTCCTAGAACAATTATAAATATTACATTAGATATCCACTTCTTGCTCCCCCTATTTTTTGCACTCATAGCCTTAAATTCATAAACAACACACTAAATATAGAACAATTACTCGCTAAAACCTAGGTAAAAGATTTCTAATGCTATTGCTATGATTTTTTATACATATCGTCAAAGTCAATATCTTTCCTTCCTGGTAAGACAACATTTAGTACTATCCCAATGATAGAAGCCAATGCCATTCCCTCTAAAGAGAATAATTCTCCAATGTGAATAGCTGCTCCACCAATACCAATAATTAAGATAACAGATGATATAATAAGATTTCGCTTTACTTTAAAATCTACATTGTTCTCTACTAACATTCTCAATCCACTTGATGCTATAATACCAAATAACAAAATAGACACTCCGCCCATGACAGGTGAGGGAATAGTACTTAACAAGGCTGCTATCTTTCCACAGAAACCGAATACAATAGCAAAGCATGCTGCACCTATAAACACATAAATACTAAAAGCACGTGTAATCGCTAATACCCCTATATTCTCTCCATAGGTAGTATTAGGAGGCCCACCGATTAATGAAGCAAGCATAGTTGCTATTCCATCGCCAAGCATACTCTTATCTAATCCTGGGTCTTTAATCAAGTCTTTATCTATTACCTTACTCAATACTAACTGATGCCCTATATGCTCTGCAATAGGGACAATAGCTACTGGTAACATCAATAGAATAACATACCAAGAAACAGACGGTTCATAATGAACAAAGGGAACCATAAAGTTAGGTACCTCAAACCAATTGGCTGCAACTACTTTCTCGAAGTGAACTACACCCATAATCGCAGAGAAGCAATATCCTCCTACAATACCAACTAAGACAGGTATTACACTTAAAAAACCTTTAGTAAATATCGCTGCAATAATAGTGATCGTTAGGGTAACTAACCCTATCATCACGTATGTTAAGTCATACTCGCCTTGAGGGTTATTAGTCACCATTCCCACTGCTGTACTAGCTAATCCTAGTCCGATAACCATAATCACTGGCCCTACTACAATAGGAGGTAATAACTTCATCAGCCAACCCGTACCAGCCTTTGCAATCAACAACGCAACTAATGAATATACTACCCCTACCAAGAAACTTCCAACTAAGAAACTCCCAACAGGCATACCTGAAGTAGGATCAGCTTCTAAAGCCTTCATTGCAATAATAGGATTGATAAAGGCAAATGAAGAACCTAAATATGAGGGTACTTTACCACGTGTTATAAAGATAAACACCAATGTACCTATACCACTTGATATAAGCGCTATCGCAGGATTCATACCTGTTAAAGTAGGCACTAAAACAGTAGCTCCAAACATAGCAAACAGATGCTGAATGCTCAATAATATCCACTGCCCTAACCTTGGTTTTTCATCGACTGCTAAGACAATCTTCTTTTCTTCTATCTGACTCATTATTTACTTGTTGTTGTGTAGTTAACTTCTCGCAAAGTTAAATATTTCAAAACAAAACTAATCTTCTAATTGCTATAAATGAAAAAAGGGTATCCGTGTGGATACTCTTTTTTCATTTATAACTATTGTGATTACTTACCAGCTGCAATTAAGTTTAATGCAGAACCAGCTTTAAACCACTCTACTTGACTTGCATTATAGGTGTGATTTGCTTTAATAATATCTTTAGATCCGTCAGCATGTACAAACTCTAAAGACAATTGTTTACCAGGAGCAAAATCAGTTAAGTCTAAGAAGTTGATTGTATCATCTTCTTGAATCTTATCGTAATCCGCCTCATTAGCAAAAGTCAAAGCTAACATTCCTTGTTTTTTCAAGTTAGTTTCATGGATACGTGCAAACGATTTTACAAGTACAGCCATTACTCCTAAGTGACGAGGTTCCATAGCAGCGTGCTCACGAGAAGATCCTTCTCCATAATTCTGGTCACCCACTACGATAGTTGGTACACCTGCAGCTTTATAAGCTCTCTGCACTGCAGGTACTGGTCCATACTCCCCTGTCAATTGATTCTTAACATTGTTCGTTAAATGGTTGAAAGCATTCTCCGCACCAATTAACATATTGTCAGAAATATTATCTAAGTGACCACGGTAACGCAACCAAGGTCCAGCCATAGAAATATGGTCAGTCGTACATTTACCAAATGCCTTAATCAACAATTTAGCTCCTGTTATATTCTTTCCATCCCAAGGTGCAAAAGGCTCTAACAACTGCAAACGACTTGATGTAGGTGAAACCTCTACTGCCACACTTGCTCCATCAGCAGCAGGTGCTTGATATCCTGGATCATCAACTTCAAATCCCTTTGTTGGCAATTCATCTCCTGTTGGTGGAAGTAGTTTCACTTCTTCTCCATTGTCATTGATTAGGGTATCTGTGATCGGGTTAAATCCTAGATCACCTGCAATCGCTAACGCTGCTACCATCTCTGGTGATGTTACGAAAGCATGCGTATTAGGGTTACCATCAGCACGCTTAGAGAAGTTACGGTTAAACGAGTGAACAATAGTATTCTTCTCTTGTTTATCAGCTCCCTCACGATCCCACTGTCCGATACATGGTCCACAAGCATTAGTAAATACCTTAGTCCCCATCTTCTCAAACGTCTCGATAATACCATCTCTTTCTATCGTATAACGGATTTGCTCAGAACCAGGGTTAATACCGAACTCTGCTTTAGGCGTAATACCATGAGCAACAGCTTGCTCTACAATAGACGCAGCTCTTGACATATCTTCGTAAGAAGAGTTAGTACAAGATCCGATTAATCCCCACTCTACTTTTAATGGCCATCCATTTGCTTCAGCCTCAGCTCTCATTTTAGATACAGGAGTACCTCTGTCTGGCGTAAATGGTCCATTAATATGTGGTTCTAATTCTGACAAGTTAATCTCTATTACCTGATCAAAGTATTTCTCTGGTGTAGCATATACTTCAGCATCACCTGTTAAGTGTTCTGCTACTTTATCAGCTGCATCCACTACATCTTGACGACCTGTAGCAGCCAAGTATCTTCTCATTGAATCATCATATCCGAAAGTTGAAGTAGTCGCTCCAATCTCTGCTCCCATGTTACAAATAGTACCTTTACCAGTACATGACATAGAAGTAGCTCCTTCTCCGAAATACTCTACTATAGCACCTGTTCCTCCTTTTACAGTAAGGATATCAGCTACTTTAAGAATAACATCTTTCGGTGCAGTCCAACCATTTAATTTACCTGTTAACTTCACCCCAATTAATTTAGGAAACTTTAGCTCCCAAGCCATACCAGACATAACATCTACAGCATCTGCTCCACCTACACCAATAGCCAGCATACCTAATCCACCTGCATTCACAGTATGTGAGTCAGTACCGATCATTAATCCTCCTGGGAAAGCGTAGTTCTCCAAAACTATTTGGTGAATAATACCTGCTCCTGGTTTCCAGAACCCAATACCATATTTATTAGAAACTGACGATAAGAAATTAAATACTTCTGATGATTGTGTTTCTGCCACTTTCAAATCTGTAGCTGCTCCTACTTTTGCCTGAATCAAGTGATCACAGTGTACCGTAGTAGGTACAGCTACTTTCTCTTTTCCAGCATGCATAAACTGTAGTAATGCCATCTGTGCTGTTGCATCTTGACATGCTACGCGATCTGGTGCGAAATCAACATAATCCTTACCTCTCTCAAATGATTGAGCAGGCATCCCATCCCAAAGATGAGTATATAATATTTTCTCTGAAAGTGTTAATGGACGACCAACTATCTCACGAGCTTTAGCTACGCGATCCGGCATTTTATCGTACACTTTTTTAATCATTTCTATATCAAAAGCCATAATATAAGTTCTTTTTTTACAATTAAATTATATATACAATTTAGCAATTTTTGATTCAAACAATTTCTATAAAAATGTTAAAACACAATATTTAAAATGATTCTACTTAAACAAAGTAAGTTTATAGAGGATACTTGAGAACTAAAGTTTAAGGATAATACCGTAAAAGGTGATTAGTTGAGTATTTTATTTAAATTTGAATAAAAACTAAAGCTAATAAGGGTAGTTGTTACACATCCTCTATCTAAATTCACCAACCAAAATATATAGGTAAGCAAATGCTATTTGTGAATTCATCATCTTACTTAAAACAAATACTATGTACAAACACCTTTTTAAAGCAGCCCTAAATTGGGTTGCTACTGACATGCTAAAAGATTCAACCAAAAAGGTGTATGCTAAAAGCCATACCATCAAAATAGAGGGAAAAGATAACTTATCTATTTCAGCAGCCAAAGCCTTTAAAGGAGATCCTACATTGCTAAATCCGGAAGATTTATTGCTGAGTGCCCTTACGTCGTGCCACATGATGTCGTATTTATACGTATGTCAGCAACATGATATAGAGGTGCTTGCTTATGAAGATAATTCTGAGGCTACATTGGTACTAAATGCTGATGGTAGCGGACGTATAACTAAAGTGGTTTTAAATCCGATAGTACATATCAAAGATGAATCACAAAAAGAATTAGCGCTACAACTGCATACCCAAGCCAATAAACTTTGCTTTATTGCTAATTCTTGTAATTTTGAAATAGAACATCATGCTCAATGCTTCAGCATAGAATAAACACTTGATTAAAAGTATACCAATAAAAAAGCGAGGTAATCTGTATAGACTACCTCGCTTTATATTTATACCTTAAATCTGCAGAAAGCATTTAAACGAGAATGAATTATACAAAACAGAGCAAGATTAGTGATTAAAGCATACATTAGTATGGTTTTAGAGCTAATTGAAGCTATGTAAAGTAGAATTTATTCGTAGTAAATGGTAGTTGCAGATTTAAGGTTAATATACTATTCTAATTATTTAGTAGAAATAGGCTTGAACTTAGTTAAGTTGATTCCTTCTACAGAAGCTTTGTATTCAGCTAATGTAGGGATTCTACCTAAGATAGCAGATAGAACTACTACTGGAGTAGAAGCCAATAAAGACTCTCCTTTTTTGCGTTCTGAATCTTCTACTACACGTCCTTGGAATAAACGAGTAGATGTAGCCATAACAGTATCTCCTTTAGCCGCTTTCTCTTGGTTACCCATACATAGGTTACAACCAGGGCGCTCTAAATACATAATATTTTCATATTCTGTACGGTTCGTATTCTTTGGCAATAAGTCACTGAATTCAAATCCAGAGTACTTTTGTAAGTATTCCCAATCACCTTCAGCTTTTAACTCATCAATGATATTGTAAGTTGGTGCAGCAACTACTAAAGGTGCATTAAACTTAACAGTACCTGTTTGTTTCTCGATGTTTTTAAGCATTTGAGAAACAATCTTTAAGTCATCTTTATGAACCATACAAGAACCTACGAAACCTAAGTCTACTTGCTTGTTATCTCCATAGAAAGAAAGCTCTCTAATCGTATCGTGAGTATAACGTTTAGACACGTCTTCGTTATTTACATCTGGATCAGCGATCATTGGTTCTTCGATGATATCTAAGTCGATAACTACCTCAGCATAATATTTAGCATTAGCATCTGGAGTTAATGCTGGTTTGTCACCAGATTTAATCTCTTCGATTCTCTTATTTGCTTTATTGATTAAACCTTGAAGAACTTGAGTTTTGTTATCCATACCTTTCTCGATCATAATTTGGATACGCCCTTTAGCGATCTCTAATGATTCGATTAATGTATCATCTTGAGAAATACAGATAGATGCTTTAGCTTTCATCTCTGCAGTCCAGTCAGTAAATGTGAATGCTTGGTCAGCAAGAAGAGTTCCGATGTGAACCTCGATAATTCTACCTTGGAATACGTTCTCTCCTCCGAATTGTTTCAACATTTGAGATTGAGTAGCGTGAACTACATCACGGAAATCCATGTGTTGTTTCATCTCTCCTTTAAACGTAACTTTTACAGACTCTGGGATTGGCATAGAAGCCTCTCCTGTTGCCAATGCAAGAGCTACAGTTCCTGAATCCGCTCCGAAAGCAACACCTTTAGACATTCTCGTATGAGAGTCACCACCGATAATGATAGCCCACTCATCGATAGTGATATCGTTTAATACTTTGTGAATAACGTCAGTCATCGCATGATATTCTCCTTTAGGATCACGAGCAGTAATCAAACCGAAGTCATTCATAAACTTCATCAATTTAGGGATATTAGCTTGTGCTTTTTTGTCCCATACAGATGCAGTGTGACATCCTGATTGGTAAGCTCCATCTACGATAGGAGATATAACTGTAGCAGCCATTGCTTCTAACTCTTGAGCAGTCATTAAACCTGTTGTATCTTGAGACCCAACGATGTTTACTTCTACACGTACGTCAGAACCAGCGTGTAATACTTTTCCTGAAGTTACACCTACTGCATTTTTATTAAAGATTTTCTCTACAGCTGTTAACCCTTGTCCTTCTATAGTGATTTCTTTAGATGGAGCAAAAACTACAGGAGCTTCAGTTCCCAATAATTTAGCTGCGAAAGTTTGGATCTTTTTACCAAAAACGATAGCATAAGAACCACCTGCTTTGATAAACTCCATTTTTTGTGGAGTAAGTGCTTTAGAGATATCTATAAGCTCTTGGTCTCCATTATAAAGTTTTTTTGTTTTTGTATTGATTGTAAGTACAGTACCAGTAGCTACAGAATATACTTGCTCTAATATTGGCTCACCTTTTTCATTGCGAACTACTTCACCATTAGCATCTGTCTTCTTAACCCAGTTTTTAAGGTCTAATCCGATACCACCTGTTACATCTACTGTAGTTAAGAAAATAGGAGAAATACCATTAGTACCCCCTACGATAGGAGCGATATTAACGAAAGGCACATAAGGACTTGCTTGTTTACCTGTCCATAAAGCTACGTTATTAACACCTGACATTCTTGAAGATCCTACTCCCATAGTACCTTTCTCAGCGATTAACATCACACTCTTACCTGGATTAGCAGCCTCTAAAGCTTTAATCTCTTTTTGAGCAGCTGGAGTGATCATACATTGTCCGTGAAGTTCACGGTCAGAACGAGAGTGAGCTTGGTTACCTGGAGAAAGTAAATCTGTAGAGATATCTCCTTCACCTGCGATGAAAGTAACAATCTCTATCTTCTCTGCTACTTCAGGAAGTTTAGTAAAGAACTCTGCCTTAGCATAACTCTCTACGATATCTTTAGCAATAGCATTACCTGCTAAGAAAGCTTCTTTTAGACGATCTGTATCAGCATCGTATAAGAATACTTGTGTTTTAAGTACATTAGCTGCACTCTGAGCAATAGCTACATCATTACCTAAAGCTAAATCAAGAAGAACCTCGATAGATGGTCCACCTTTCATATGTGATAATAATTCAAAAGCAAAAGCAGGAGTAATCTCTGCTACTACAGCTTCACCTAAAATGATTTCTTTTAAAAACTTCGCTTTAACACTAGCAGCACTTGTAGTACCTGGCAAAACATTGTAGATAAAAAGTTTAAGAGAATCCTCACGGTATTCATTCTCTGTATCTTTTACTTGTGCTATAACTTCACTTAGTAATTCAGCACCATCAATAGGCTTAGGGTTAAGTCCTTGATTTTTTCTTTCTTCAATCTCGTTGATGTAATCCTTGTAAAGGCTCATAGTTAATGTCTATTTAATAAAAAGCTGACAGATAAATCCTCTCAACCCATATATGTTATTTAGTATTAGTTCTTCTCTTAGTAATCACCCTATAAACTTATCAATCTCATTAATAACTTTATGACAGGCTCATACTTCGAATTTTTGTCACTACAAATTTAAGCAAACTAATTAATATTCAAAAGTTTTTAATGTTTCCCTCAAATACAAAAAATATTATTTATAAACATTCTACTTCACTGAATAAAACTCAATAGTTTTAATAAACAGGCTACTCTTTTCTGAAATTATTTATTTTTTAATGCTTAAAATATCATATTGCAACAAATAGTCCATAAACATAAAAAAAACGACATTCTAGCCTATTGCTAAAATGTCGTTTTCAATCTTTCAGATTATTATATTCTTATTTTTTCAGCCAATTATTACGAAATTTACAATCGCGAAATTCACCTTGAATGTTAACATAAGCATCTATTATCTTCTTAGATACCCATTTTTCAACTTCGATACCTTGTTTTTTGTTTAGAGCCATGTTCTTAACCTTCGTATAATCCTCTGCAAAGTCTATTTTATGCTCTGCATATTTCTTATTGATTGTTACGATACGGTAGTACTTCTCTTGTTTTTGAGCATCATTCTTTAAAGCTGCTGGAGATACTTCTCCCTCTTTTAAATTAGACACTAAGAAGTATAGCTCTCTATCTTCCATATTATTAAGTTCAAAACGTGGATCTAGTGATCTAGGATCTTTCATCACACCATTATTAAACTTAGTATCTTTATTATCAGAAGAAGCTGCTGCTGCATCTGCAAAGCTAATTTCTTTATTAACTATCTTCTCACGGATAGCATCTATTTTCTTCTTAGCCTCTACTACAGCCTCTTCTGTAGGCTTAGGAACTAAAAGAATATGTCTTAAGTCTAATTGTTGTCCGCGAATCTTCTCTAAATAGATAATATGAAAACCAAATTCAGTTTCGAATGGCTCAGATATTTCTCCTTCAGCTAAGTTAAACGCTACCTCTTTAAACTCTTTAACGAATTGTGTCTTCTTATTAATAGAATAAAATCCTCCATTACTAGCAGATGCTCTATCGTCAGTGAATAATACAGCCTTACTAAAGAAGCTTGCTCCATTCACTAATACGTCTTGTTTCATCTCCTTAAGACGATCTATTACTTTTTGTTTTTGTTCTTTAGAGATCTCTGGTTTTATAACTATCTCAGCTATCTCAACCTCATCACCTACAGTAGGCAATTGATCTTTTGGAATCTCATTAAAGAATGAACGTACTTCTTCTGGAGTGATCGTTACTTTCTCTACGATATGCTGTTGCATATTTTGAGTCAGTTTATTTTGTTTAACGATATCAAAAAGTGTCTCACGTAATTCTTCTTCGTTCTTTTTATTATAGAACTGAAGTATCTTATTCATAGACCCTACTTCCTCTACCATTCTGTTAATCTGATCATTCATAAAAGATGTCACCTCAGCATCTGTTACTGGTAAACTATCTAATATTGCCTGATTAGCAAAAAGTTTGTCTTCTAATAATTTTTCAAACAAATCACATCTTGACAAATCTCCAACTGGTATACGCTGAGACTTAAGCTCTAACAACGTCTTGTCAATTTCTGATTCTAAGATAATGTAATCTCCTACTACTCCTACTACTCCATCTATTTTTCTACCCTGTTTAGCTTGCCCTTGTGCAAAACCTACAAAAGAAAGAGCTAACCCTAAAGCCAACATTACCTTCTTATTAAAAAACTTCATATCTATTATTTTTTTTAGCATCCTTTAATATATCTTCTTCGTATTGTTTTAATAATTCCATTTTACGGTCATTAAGCACCATCATCTTTAATGATTTCTTTAAATAATCAAAAGGGATAACACTACCTCTTGATAAAACCGTATTCACTTTTACAAAATAAGTACTATTTTCTTCTTCTACCTCAAAAAAGCTATTGTTTTTTAAGTAATTATCTTTATTACTACTATTTAGGAACGGAAGTTTCTCATATATCTGTTTCACATCCACCCATATAGAATCATTTAACGCATATGATTTCATATGTAATGACATCGATTCTAGCTTAGCATGATCTTCTTTTCGAGCCGAACTAAAGTATCTTTTGATGGTATTATAGTTACTATTTTCTTTTAATACATTTGCATAAGACATCTTCACCAACATATCTTCTACTAAGAAATTCCCCTTGTACTTATCGTAATATACTTTTAAATCCTTATCATTAATAAGTGTATCAATATTCTTCTGAACTAACTTCTCTAGATAATCCTTTATCAATAAGTCACTCTTAAACTGATCTACTAATTTATCTATCTCCGCTTTTTTATCTTTAGATAGATTAAACTCTGCTGCTTCGATTAATAGATTCTTAGTTGCCCACTTATCTATATATCGAGTAACGATGGCTAAACTATCTTCCTTATCTGCATTAGAAGGCACCAAGCTTAATACATCATCTTTATCTAAATATACATCATTCACTCTTGCTGCAGCGCCGTCCTTAGGTTTAGATCCCCCTGCACGATCACAAGACGTCACAATACTTAGACTCAAAACGCCAATCAATAATGCTCCTACTAAATGATTTTTCTTCATATCTCTATACTATCTTGATCAATCATTCTCCAAAAATACTTATTTTATACGTACATATAAAGCATAAAAGTAGATACTATATCAATTTATATATTCTACATTTTACATCCAACACACAATAATACAAATACTTTCAGAAAATAAAACTACATATTAACGAAGTATTGATAATATTCTTCTCATTTATACTAGGTATGATAACTACTTTATCTCCTTAATTATTGCATTTGTATATACATACAAGGTTTATACACTAAATATGCAACTACTCTATAATACCTTAAATCTGTAGAAAACTCCTTTTAATTCAACAAAATATAAGTACTTTTGTACCTTAAAATTTTTAAGAATGAGTTTTTTAAAGGAAATAGATCGTAGACGTACATTTGGTGTAATTGCTCACCCTGATGCTGGTAAGACAACATTAACTGAGAAGTTACTTCTTTTTGGTGGAGCGATTCAAGAAGCTGGTGCAGTAAAAAACAATAAGATTAAGAAAGGAGCTACTTCCGATTTTATGGAGATTGAACGCCAACGTGGTATTTCTGTTGCGACTTCAGTTCTTGCATTTAACTATAAAGATAAAAAGATTAACATCCTTGATACACCTGGTCACAAGGACTTCGCTGAAGATACTTTTAGAACACTTACTGCTGTAGATAGCGTTATCGTAGTTATAGACGTAGCAAAAGGGGTCGAAGAGCAAACAGAAAAACTAGTCGAAGTATGTAGAATGCGTAACATCCCGATGATCGTGTTTATCAATAAACTTGACCGTGAAGGGCGTGATGCTTTCGAACTTATGGACGAAGTAGAACAAAAATTACAACTAAGAGTAACGCCTTTAAGTTTCCCTATCGGTATGGGGTATGACTTTAAAGGTATATATAACATTTGGGAGAAGAATATCAACCTATTTAGTGAAGATAGCCGTAAGAATATTGATGAGACCATTAGTATCTCTGACCTTAGTTCTCCTGAATTAGATAGTATCGTTGGAGCAAAACCTGCTGCTACATTACGTGATGAGTTAGAAATAATAGAAGGAATTTATCCTGAATTTAATAGAGATGAATATATTAACGGTACATTACAACCTGTATTTTTTGGTTCAGCCTTAAATAACTTTGGGGTACGTGAACTATTAGATTGTTTCGTTCAAATAGCACCTTCTCCACGTCCTAAAGAATCTTCTACTAGAATAATCGATCCTAAAGAGAATACGTTCTCAGGATTTGTATTCAAGATTCACGCGAATATGGACCCTAAACACAGAGACCGTTTAGCGTTTATCAAGATTGTATCTGGAACATTTGAAAGAAATACACCTTACTTACATGTAAGACAAGGTAAGAAACTTAAGTTCTCTAGTCCGAATGCTTTCTTTGCAGAGAGAAAAGAGATCGTCGATATCTCTTATGCAGGAGACATCGTAGGTCTACATGACACAGGTAACTTTAAGATCGGTGATACACTGACTGAAGGAGAAATAATGCAATTCACAGGTATACCAAGTTTCTCACCTGAGCACTTCCGTTATATCAATAACGCTGATCCTATGAAATCTAAACAATTAGAGAAAGGTATCGATCAGTTAATGGATGAAGGAGTAGCACAGTTATTTACGCTTGAAATGAATGGACGTAAAGTAATTGGAACTGTTGGTGCACTTCAGTATGAGGTTATCCAATACCGTTTAGAGCATGAGTATGGAGCGAAGTGTACATATGAGAACTTCCCTGCATATAAAGCATGTTGGGTACGTCCTGAAGATCCTAAAAACGAAGAGTTCAAAGAATTTAAACGTATTAAACAAAAATTCTTAGCCTTCGATAAATCAGGTCAATTAGTGTTCTTAGCAGATAGTGAATTCTCTATCCAAATGACACAAAGTAAATTCCCAACTGTGAAGTTAGGATTCACATCAGAAGAAATTAAATAGTCTTAAATACTATATAGTACAAAATCGCTTAAGTTAGTTCTTAAGCGATTTTTTTTTATATCTGAATTAGGTAACCACAATCCGCATCAAGTAGAGACGCAATACATTGCGTGTCACCCACAGCAATCACAATACGTATCAAGTAGAGACGCAATACATTGCGTGTCAAATACAGTAATCACAATCCACATCATGTTGAAAGAAAAACATCTAACGATGTTTTATGTGGGCGTAAAGTATTACGCCCCTACCGTAGTATGCCAACAGAACGTGATATACATGCCGACAAACAACATCCACACAATATCCACAATACCTACGCTGTCGCGGACTTGTAGTCCGTGACGTGCATATCCACACAGTAACGACGATCCTTATCATGCTGAAGAATGAAGCATCTCATACGAAAATCCACAATATATATTATATATATTGATTCCCCCTACCGCTGCATATCTATTTCTCCTCCAGGAATTACCCCTACCACATAACTATCCCATAAAGCAGTAAGCCACTTACTTTCGTATCCTACGCTTACAGCATCTATTAATAACCCAAAATCATCAGAAACATAAGAGGCTAATTCAGAACTACTTGACTTACTAAATACATCTTTAAATATCCTTTCTAAAAGAGCGTCATCTACCCCCAAAGATTCACTAGACACCTTGAGTTTCTCTACATTATCAAACTCTACCATCCATTGAGTCGAGAAGACATCATTATCTCTATCATCCAATAAATCATCTACCTGACTAAAATTATCTTCATTAGCTAAGATTGCTTTTGAGATATTTTCAAGCTTTTCTACAATTTCAAATTTCTTCATCAATAACAATATCTACTTCTACTAATAAAACTGAAGACTGTGTACGATAATCAATATCTATCTGTAGTTTTCGATAGCCTGTCCCTACATAATGGGTGCAGATTACATGATTTCCTTCATACAAATAACTACTCATCTTTTATATATTTTGAATTAGAATATACGAATAGATATTTACTCTTACCTAGCTTAGTATAATGATCTTGTTGTATAAAATCATATTCTTTAATAAAGTATCGCACAATAGATTTCACCAAAAAAGATTGTTCTAAATTTTTGCTCCTAGTAGATAGCTTATTACTGAACGAGAATTTATTCCCATCACAGAAGACAAAACTCAACTGTCCCATATTCTTTTCATCGTCCAATATATCACCTCCTACTAATTTTTCTATCTCAACTATTGCTTTAGAATGCAGCAACTTATTATTTTTATAGATATACACATTGCTTGCATCTAATATAATCTTTAAATCAAACTTCGTAAGGTAAGCTCCTATATATACTACTACTTGACAAATTGCCCCCATAAGAATAACGCGTGCTACCATATTATATGTAATAACAATACTACCTATTAACAAAGCTATATTTAAGCTAATAAACATCAATAATAAAAACCCCCATACATTGAGTATAGACGCCTTAATATTAAACTCTTTCCTATTCATCTTTTAAATATTTTAGATTAGTATATATAAAATCATCTAACGATGTTTTATGTGGGCGTAAAGTTCCCCCCCTACCATTGTGTGCCAACAGGACGTGACATGTTTGTCAACAAACCACATCCACATAATAACCACAATTCTACGCTCTTGCAGACTTGTAGTCTGTGATATACATACCCACCTCTAATATACTAAAATCCCAACAACTATAAAACACCCTAAACCCCTAATAAACTGAAGTACAATAGATTTTAAGCAATAAAAAACGCTTAAGAGTAGATCTTAAGCGTTTTTAATACTTATACTTTCTTAAAGATGACGATGGCATTATGTCCTCCGAATCCGAATGAGTTGCTCATCGCTACGTTGACTGTATGCTGTATCGCCTCTTTCTGTACGATATGAATACCATTAGGGATACTCGGATCGAGGTTTTCTATATTGATAGTCGGTGGGATGATATTATCCGTGATAGACTTGATAGAGAGAATAGCTTCTATCGCTCCTGCACCGCCTAATAAATGTCCCGTCATAGATTTGGTAGCACTGATGTGTAAGTTAGATGGATTATCTCCAAATACAGATTGTATTGCTTTGATTTCACATAGATCACCTACAGGGGTAGATGTCGCATGCGGGTTAAGATAGTCCACTTGATAAGGTGATAACTGGGCTTCCTCTAAAGCCAACTTCATCCCATAAGCCGCTGCTTCCCCCTCAGGTAACGGAGAGGTGATATGATACGCATCAGCTGTCATAGCTGCTCCTACTATCTCACAGTAGATCTTCGCCCCTCGTTTTTTAGCAGATTCGTACTCCTCGAGAACTAAAGCACCTCCACCTTCTCCCATCACGAAACCATCTCTCCCCATATCATATGGTCTAGAGGCCGTAGTATAGTCCTCATTACGAGTAGACATAGCCTTCATCGCATTAAATCCTCCTATCGAAGTCTCTAATATAGGAGCTTCAGAGCCACCTGCTATCATTGCTTTTGCCTTACCTAATCGAATATAATTAAACGCATCCATAATCACGGTATTAGAAGTCGCACAGGCTGACACAGCACAGTAGTTAATCCCCATAAATCCGTGCTTCATCGCAATCATCCCACTTGCCATATTCGGTATCATCTTAGGTACTAAGAATGGATTAAACCGAGGGTTATAATTATTCTTCACGTACTCTTTCACTTCACTTTCGAATGTCGTTAATCCTCCTTGTCCTGTCCCCAAAATCACACCTATATCAAATGGAGAATATAACTCTGCAGATATACCTGAGTCTTCTATTGCCATAGCAGCACTGTATAAAGCATACTGTGTGAATAAGTCAGATCGCTTAATTTCTGTTGCATCAAGATACTCCTTTGCATTAAAATCACTTACCTCACAGGCAAACTTCGTTTTAAACAGTGTGGTGTCAAACTTGCTTATTGGCACAGCTCCACTTTTACCAGCAACTACATTGTCCCAAAAAGTCTTTACATTATTTCCTAGAGGAGCGACTACGCCCATTCCAGTTATCACTACTCTTTTCATATTTGTTGTTTTTATTTCTACCTACTACTAGGTAGGTATTATGCGTAAAAAAATTTATATCTCTAACACTCCGTTTTGAATAATCTTATATGTCTTATCTCCCATGACATTATCTAATAATAGAGAGGCTAATAAAGAAGACTGTACTAGATACGCCTTAGTCTTAGCGTCAGTATCAAAAGAGAATACTCCCTCTTCCTTACCCTTCGCTAATAAATCTGTCAAATAATCTAAAATGGTATTTGCCATCTTTTTTAATTCCTTCTTCATATCATCAGATAAAGTATCCACAGATGATGACAGCGCTCCCATTAAACATAACCAATGTTTCTTATTGGTCTTGTCATGCATAGTCACGAACTTTTTAAACTGAGTACGACTATCCATTTTATTCCACGAGTCCGTCACTACCTTAAATTGCTCTATAGTAGACTTAATAACTTCTACTCCTAAATCTGATTTGGTAGGAAAGTGATAATGTATAGACGCATTCTTGATATTCAGTCTAGTCGAAATATCAGTATAACTAAACGCATTATATCCCTTAGTTCTAATTAATTCATCCGCTATATTGACTATGTCTGTTCTTGTATCTTTCATCGTACAAAGATATAAACTTTACCTACTTACTAGTAGGTAACTATCAAAAAATATTTCATTCCATTTCTAACATTACTATTCAACAGATAAATTCATCAGAAAATTAGTCTTCAAAAATCTAGTATACAACAACATAGAATCAAAAAAACTATAACGGTCAATCTCTGTAATCAATTCCATTTTCTTACTACACCCACTTATTTAATCACTTTAAAGTTGTAACTTGCACTCACCAAATAATTTCTATTCTACTAGAAATCAACGATCCTAACTCATGAGGATTAAAGTTATTTTACCCTATCTAAATCCAAAACCGCCTTATTACTAACCTCTGCTAAAGTTGTTCCTATCTCCATTCATATGAATGTATACTGACAACATTGTGAGAGCATAGTGACACTATTAAAAAGCTCATTTTAATGGACTCACTATGGACTCATTATGGACTCACTATGGACTCACTCGGAATAAAAGTGCATAAAGATGCCTTTTATATAGCTCTAAGAATAAATTGCGGAATTTTCACATAAACTGACCTAGAAGATTGGTCAAAAAAAGTAGATAATTCATATAATTACTACTTCACAAATATAAGTAAAAAAATAACTACTTCACACAGGGTAAATAAATTACACTAGTATTAATCATAACAACAGAGCCTAAAGTATGGCACAAAAAAAAGCTACACCGTAGTGTAGCTTTATACTTATATAACAAATGTTGAAATTAGATTTTCTTCATTTGTTGTTTCATCATTTTTACTTGATCTTTTAGAGCTCCTTGTTTATCTAGCTTCTGTGCTTCGCTTAATAACTTCGTTGCTTCTAATTTTCTTCTTTTAGTCATTGCAATACCAGCTAACTGTAATTTAGCCATAGCTAAGTCCTGATCCATATTAAGACCTAACTCTATTGCTTTCTTCATATACTTTTCAGAAGCGTTTAAGTTAGTCTGTGAACACATAATACCCAATAGGTAATTATAGTAACCATTCTGTTTACGCACTAATGCTGTGTCAGGATTTTTGATTTTATCTAACCATTTCTTCGCTCCGTCAAAGTCTTGTTTTCTAAGCTTTAAAAACGCTAATAGGATAAACTCGTTTTTATAGTAAAGTAATATTACTAATGAAATAAGGAATAATAAGAAAATACCGTTACCGATATTACCTTCTACAAATTGCCAAATCGAAACTGCAAATAATACTGCAGCGATACCTAATTTAATATATCTATGAAACATCTACTTAATATACTTTTATTATAAAGAACGCAAAGTTAATAAATTCTGACCATTATAAAAATAAAACAAAGTCAAAATAAAGAACCTTACATTCTAAAATTACTATAATACTCTTAACTCCTCCCTTATCGAATACTTAATCTATACTATAGACTATAAATTAATTATATAATCTGCGTCTATATCTCTAAAGTCGTGTACTATATGGTTTGCCCCTGTATAATCTTGTTGTTTTGAGTTAGCACTTTTATATCCGATCACTCTAATATCAGCAGCATTAGCCGCCTTAATACCATTAGTACTATCCTCTATCACCATACAATCTTCAACAGCATTGTGCTTAGCTAATGACGCAGCTTTTAAGAAGATAGTCGGATCAGGTTTAGACTTAGGCAAATCTTCGCCACTTACGATGTGGGTAAAGAAAGGATATAATCCGAAGCGAGTGAATACTCTATCTATCGTACTCTTAGAAGCAGAAGATCCCACGATAAGTTCAATTCCTTTAGCGTGTAATCCTTCTATAAGTTCACGTACACCCTCTATTAATTCTAAATCGGGTTTGGTATCAAACGATTCGTTAAACAAAGCTCTCTTTCTCAATACAAGTGATTGTACCTCTCCTTTTACGTCATATAATTCTTTAAGACGCTCATAGGTATTCTTAGTAGAGTGCCCTGTGAACGAATTATAAACATGCTCAGACACGTCTATTCCTAATTCTTTAAAGTGTGTATGATAAGCGTAGCGGTGTACTGGCTCAGTATCCACGATAACACCATCCATATCAAATATAACTGTCTTGACCATTTTTTTAAGACAAAAATAAGGTCTTTATATCAAAAAAACGACTTTAATTATATACATTTACTTTTCTCAGTAAAAAAACAACCTAACTCTTGTCTAACGAAATCTCACTTTTAACTCGATTACAAAATAGCGATACAAAGCATGAAGCATTTCGTGAACTAATCTCTACTTATAAAGAGAGACTATATATGCACATCCGTACATTAGTACTTAATCACGATGACACGGACGATGTACTTCAAGAGGCATTCATTAAGATATATCAAAACATAGATACCTTTAAGGGCAACAGTCAATTGTTCTCTTGGATGTATCGCATTGCTACTAATCAAGCATTAGATTTCTTGAAACAAAAAAGCAAAAAGCACAACCTCTTAGATGGCGAAATAGGTGAATATCTAGTCAGTCAACTAGAAGCTGATAGCCTATTCGATGGAGATGAGGCAGAATTACTACTTCAAAAAGCCATAGCAACACTTCCTCAGAAGCAACAACTCGTCTTTAAAATGAGGTATTATGAAGACTTAGATTATCAATCTATCTCTGAAATATTAGATACTAGCGTAGGAGCACTTAAAGCTTCTTATCACCACGCAGTCAAAAAAATAGAACTTTTTTTAGAATCAAATTAAACCTTTAGTACAATTAATCGTCTAAGTAAGAAAGGAGAATAAAAATGGAAAATAAACTTTTAAATAATAAGAGTCCTAAACAAGTATTTAAAGTACCTGAGGATTACTTTGCTAATTTAGAGAATAGAGTACTCTCTGCTGTAGAGAATACAACTCCTACTCCAAAAGTTATCCCATTATACAGAAACAAATTTGTATGGATGGTAGCAGTGGCTTGTCTTACACTTTTTGTAGGTATTAGCGCAGTTTATAAAACTGAAAAGAACAACCAAATCAACAACGAGAATATAGAAACTTATCTAGAATACAACCAATCTTATTCATTAAATAACGAGATTATCAATTCGCTTAATGAGGAGGATATCAAAGATCTAGAAGAAAATATAGAAATACAACAATCACAATTAGATCATTATTTGCTATCACATATTGATATCGAATATTACTTAAATGAATAACACAATGAAACACCTCTTAAGTATTATACTAGCCCTAGTGTGTAGTACGCTAATTTATGCACAAGATAATCATGATCAGATACGTTCGCTAAAAGTAGCTCATATTACTTCCGAGCTAAAACTAAGCAGCGATCAGGCAGATAAGTTCTTACCTATCTATATCACTTATGACAAAAAAATGTCAGAACTACGTCATACAGATATATTCAGATATATCAAGAACACTGATATCGAAGACTTAAGCAAACTAAGCGACAGGGAAACAAGCAAAAAAGTACAAGAACTAATAGACTTCGAAGAGAGCTATTCCTCTACTAGAGTTAAGTTTATCGAAGATGCTAAAAAGATCATCGGTGAAAAGAATATTCTAGTCTTAAAGAAGGCTGAAGACGACTTTAATCGCAAGCTTCTAAAAAAATATAAAGACAAGAAGTAACCTATTTAACCCTAAATCATTGATAAACAGATAAACGAAAAGAAATTATACAAGATAGATCTGAATTAGTGACAGGGCTGAGTATAAAATAGTCCTATGGACTATTTTAAAACGAAGAGCCAGCTATAGCACGGTATATAGTATGGTTTTAGAGCTAATGAAAGAACTATGAAGTAGAATTACTTTGTAGTATTTGGCTAACACTGATTTAGGGTTTAACTTAAAATAATATTAATCAATACCTATAAAGCCCGCAAATCGACGTATATTTGTGGGCTATATTTATATATATAATAATGAGATTACACAGAAACCTTGTATTTACAGTTATCGACTCTCTTTTAGCAATATTCAACGATGGAGAATATGCTGATAAAATGGTAGCTAGAGCATTGAAAAAAGATAAACGCTGGGGAAGCGCTGATAGAAAATTCGTAGCTGAAACTATCTATGAAATCGTGAGATGGAGAAGATTATACGCAGAGATAGCTGAAGTAAAAGATCCTATCAACAGAGATGATGCATGGAGAATCTTCGCTGTTTGGGCTGTACTTAGAGGGTATAAATTACCAGATTGGAAATACTTTGAGAATACACCAGAACGTCGTATCAAAGGAAGATTTGACGAACTTACTAAAACTAGAAAATACAGAGAGTCTATTCCAGACTGGATGGATGAATTAGGAGTTAAAGAATTAGGTGAAGAGAAATGGACAAAAGAACTTGCTGCTCAGAATAAACAAGCTAGCGTGATCTTGCGTGTAAATACTTTAAAGACTACAAGACAAAAACTATATGGTATACTAATGGATCTAGATATAGAGACTATTATGCCAGAAGAATACCCGGATGCCTTAATCCTAAAAGAAAGAGCGAACGTATTTATGACTGACGTTTTTAAACAAGGATTCTTTGAGGTTCAAGATGCTTCTTCACAACGAGTAGCGAGATTATTAGATGTACAGCCTGGTATGCGTGTAGTAGATACATGTGCTGGTGCTGGTGGTAAGACATTACACATTGCTTCTCTTATGGAAAATAAGGGACAGATCATCGCTATGGATATTTACGAAAGTAAACAAAAACAGCTTAAGATTAGAGCGAAAAGAAACGGAGCATTCAATATCGAATACCGTATCATCGAAGGAACTAAGACAATCAAAAAACTTCATGAGAAAGCTGATCGTGTATTAATCGATGCACCATGTAGTGGATTAGGAGTACTGAAGAGAAATCCTGATAGCAAGTGGAAACTTAGACCTGAGTTCGTAGAAGAAATAAAACAAGTACAAGAGCAAGTATTACAAGATTATTCTAAAATACTTAAACCAGGTGGAAAAATGGTATATGCTACTTGTTCTATCTTACCTTCTGAGAATGAGCACCAAATCGCTAAATTCTTAAGTTCAGAAGCTGGTAAAGACTTTAAATTAGTAGAAGATCACAAGATATTAGCTAGTGAGTCTGGATTTGACGGATTCTATATGGCCTTATTACAGAAGAACTAGTTCTCTGTTTTAAATAAAAATACCCAAAGCCTGTTTTTAATTAAACAGGCTTTTACTTATAAAACACTTTTAGAAACACACTTTAAATCATGAAAATGAAAATGTTATTAGTAACAATAGCGTCATTCTTACTGTCATTCTCTGGATGTAGTAAAGACCCTATTATTACAGAGGCTACTCCCCCAACTACTGAGAAGCCTATTCCACCGGTTAAACCTGTAGACCCAACAGAACCTGTAAAACCCATAGAGCCTACTAAACCAGGAGACTTCACTATCCCAAGTGATCAAAAAGCATACTACACTGGAGTTGACTTTACTAAAGTAGGTATGGCATTAAAAGCGGAATTAACTAAGGTAACTACAGATAAACACAAGAGAACTTTATCTTATGGACAGATATGGGATGCTGCTAAAGCTACTGATTTAACGCCTGATGGTAATAATGTTTACTTACTATATGGTCATAAAGGTCAAACTACTGGTAACACTGCTTTCACAAGAGGTAAGAATAATAATGGGGGTGGACAAGGACAGTGGAACAGAGAACATACTTATGCTAAATCACTAGGAACACCAAATCTAGGAGAAGCAGGCCCTGGAGCAGATGCTCATCACTTACGCCCTGCTGATGTTAAATGGAATGCTGACAGAGGGAATAAACCATTCGCTGCTGGTAATGGATTCTCTAAACCTGTAGGGGCGAACTGGTACCCAGGTGATGACTGGAAAGGAGATGTAGCTCGTATGATGCTATATATGTATGTAAGATATGGAGAAAGATGTCTTCCTTCTAATGTAGCTGTTGGTCAAAAGAATAGTAAAGATTCCAATATGATTGATTTACTATTAGAATGGAATGCTGCTGATCCAGTGGATGAAATCGAAAGAAAGAGAAACGAATACCATGGTAATAGTTCAAACACTTACGCTCAAGGTAATCGTAACCCGTTTATCGATAACCCTTATTTAGCAACACAAATTTGGGGTGGTACACCAGCTAAAAACCTATGGACTAAATAGTTTCTAGTTAACATTAAAACTTATACTAAAAGGGGCAATCTGACAGATTGTCCCTTTTTTAATGCTATAAAATGTCAAAAATACCCTATACTACTATGCAATAATCACCTTAAATAATTATAAAAAAAGACTTAAATACAATAATAACTTAATACGAAATAGGGAAGCCTAGTTTTTTAACCTTCGCAATCCATTATTCTCATTCTTTACGACAATATTGACTCAAAACTCTTATAATACGTACCTTGTACTTATTAGAATAATCGTTTTATACTGTTATTCTATCACAGAAACAGAATAATAAAAACACACTTAACAGACATGAGAAAAACATTACTATTATTAATGGGAGTAACGATCTTTGCGACATCGTGTACTAAAGATCCTATTATTACAGAACCAACAGAAAAACCTGACGGGGGTACTAAACCAAAACCCGAGGATCCTGAAGAAGAAAATATCGTAGGAAATACAGGAGATTATGCTATACCTGCTGCTTATCTACAATACTATGCTAAGGTAGACTTTACTAAAGATGGTATGCAGTTAAAAAAACAACTCGCTAAACTGGTAAAAGAAACACACAAGCCACAAAGTTACACACCTGGTATATGGTTCGCTTCAGAGTTCACAGATGAAGATCCAGAAAATAAAGACAATGTTCTTCAGATATACTCTTGGCCTGATAGAGATGCAAAAGACGATATCACCAAGAAAAGATCAGTCAATAAAGAACATAAGAACAATAATACCTCTTCACTACCAGTAACTTCATTATGGGAACGTGAACACGTATTCGCAAAAGCCCTTGCTGTAGATAAACCAAAAAATCAAAAAGCATTAAACACAACATACTCAGAAGATAAACCAACAGCTATAGAAGATATAGCAGGGCATGACGCACATCACTTACGTGCCATAAATAGATCAACTAACTCTTCTAGAAGTAACAGAAAATTTGTAGATGGTACTGGAAATTCTAAGACAGTAGGTAAAGAATACTGGTATCCTGGCGATGAATGGAGAGGAGATGTAGCTCGTATGATGATGTACATGCACATACGCTATGAGAATGAGAATGGTGGTGGATATACTAAAGCTAGTAAAGCTGGTATGCCTATTGATAGCAAAAATGGTCTATTAAGTGATGAAATGATAGATCTATTCTTAAAATGGAATGCTGAAGATAAAGTATCCGAGATAGAGAAAAGACGTAATGAATATCACGGAAATCCTAATAACCCTGTTTATAAATATTCACAAGGTAACCGTAACCCATTTATCGATAACCCTGAATTAGCATACCGCATTTGGGGAGGTCCTAAACCAGTTAATAACTGGGGTAAATAACCTGCGTTAAATAAACATTATAATAAAAGGCTAGTGAAACTTTAATCTCACTAGCCTTTTATTGTTATTAGATTGACTCTACTACTCTATCTAAATGATCCTTATACTGCTGTTTATATAACGCTATTTTTTCCTCTGTTCCATTCTTCTCAATATCATAGAAGTGCATTCCTTCTACTGTTTCTAATGACAAGAAACTATTCATTCTGTGCAACCCAAACAACACTCCCTCATCAACACTCGTTTGATTAAAAAACTCTCCTTTTAAAGTAAAGGCAGTCTTAGGTGCATTCCAAGAAGAAGTTATCATGTATTTTCTTCCTAATAATGAACCTCCTCTACCATAGTTAAGATTAGGACTTTCGTTCTTACGCCCATCACTGTAATACAACCCATTGCGATGCCCGTGTGTCAAGACCTTATCAAGGTATTCTTTTAATCCATGTGGCAAACCAAACCACCACACTGGCACATGATAAATGATTAAATCTGCCCATACGAAGTTGTCTACCTCTGTCTGTAAGTCATATTCTTCATTAATATCAGTAACCCTCACCTCAAGATTGTGTTTATCTCTCAGTGTTTCAATATCTAATTCAACTAATGTAGCATTAAATTGCCCTTTTGAGTGCGTAAAAACTTGCCCTCCATTTATTACAAATACTTTTTTCATATTCTTTTATCTAAATTTTATACTGCAAAGTTAAATCACACAGTATTCAATTAAAAATTATATAACTTTGTACTATATATAACTACACTTATACATGAAAGCAAATTTAGAATGGTTTAGAACCTTTAAAGCTATCTATGAAATTGGCACTTTAAGTGGAGCTGCTAAAGAACTATACCTCACACAACCAGGTGTAAGTCTGCATATTAACTCTTTAGAAGCTTACACAGGATTTGCTTTATTTGAACGCACACCACGTAGAATGCTACCTACAGAAAGGGGCAAGTTACTCTATCAACAAATACTCCCATCTATCAGCCATTTAGAAGACGTAGAAACTAAGTTTAAGAAAAAAGCGGGGCAAGATAGAATAACGATAACGATAGGAATGTGTGAAGAAACATTTCAACAGACACTAGAACATAACATACCTACATTTGACTTTAATATAATCATACAGTTTGGCAAATCAAGCTACTTAAAAGAACAACTTAAGAAAGGATTTTTAGATCTTATCATTACTAATGAATCGGATATGAATAAGGATATAATCTATACACACTTGGCACGCGAAACATATCAAGTAGTAGCAGGCAAACAGTCTTGTCTTAATGCTTTTAACCTATTGAAATTAAAGGATAAAGCTGCAATAGAACAATGGCTGATAGAGCAATCATGGTATAGTACAGCCACTGAGATGGATGTTCTGAATGCATTTTGGCATATAAACTTTGGGCATGCAGCTCCATTCACAGCGAACTACATTGTACCGAACAAATTCTCCATAGTACGTTGTTTAACTATTGGTAAAGGATTAGGTCTACTGCCTAATCTCATCACTAAAGACTCTTTAAGTGAGAATAAGCTAGTCAAACTATGGGATGGATATAAACCATTAGAAAATGACTTATACTTAGCTAAACGTTCTAAAACGCTATTTGAAGATCAAATAAGACAAGTAGAAGAAGTACTTATACAAGAATACCACACTATTAAAACATAATGTGGTATTCTTTATATATCTAATACAGTAGTTTATACTGCTTTTTCTTTCTGTAATTTGGCTTTTATAAACTCGTAAACAATAGGTAGAACAGAGATTACAATAATCAATAATACTATCTTAGAGAAATTATCCTTAACAAAAGGGATATTCCCTAAGAAATACCCTGCTAGAGTTAGTCCTAATACCCATACTATTCCCCCAACTACGTTATACGTCATAAAAATACTATAGCGCATCTTACCTATACCTGCTACAAAAGGCGCTAATGTTCTAACGATAGGAACAAAGCGAGCGATAACAATAGTGCGTTCCCCATACTTTTCATAAAATGAGTGTGTTTTGTCTAAGTGCTCTTCTTTTACCAATTGCTTTCCAAACAACCTAATCTCTGTCAAACGCATTCCTACTTTGCGTCCGAGATAGTAATTAAGGGAATCACCTGTTATGGCTGCTATTAGAAGTATAACTATAGCTAAGACTATATTTAGCTCATCTGACTGAGCTACTAACATACCGGTAGCAAATAAAAGTGAATCACCAGGTAAGAAAGGCATAACAACTAGCCCAGTCTCTACAAAAATGATCAGAAATAAAATAACGTATAACCACGTTCCGTATTGCTCTATAAAAAGATGCAAATACTTGTCAATGTGAAAGAGATAATCCAATAGTTCCATAGTATCAAAGATAGATATCAAAACAAATTACTACACCGTTTTCACAAAAAAATAACAATCTTCTTTTTCTACCTTTAAATACTAGCTATACCATTTATAGTAATCACAGAAAAACTTACGAATAATCAACAGAACTAGCTGTACTATCAAAGAATTCATATCTCGAAAACTTGTGCAAAAAAAGGAACAATGCCAATAAACATCACACCTAAGACAATTATTTTAAAAAATTCAAAAAAAATATTAGACAGTAAACTTTTCATTATAAATGACTTAAAAAAAACACTAGCATATTTTGACAAATAACTTTAAAAAACTATTTGGAGAACCCATAAATACTACTATATTTGCACTCGCAATACGGAAGTAATGCAAACTAAAATAATGGCGAGGTAGCTCAGTTGGTTAGAGCGCAGGATTCATAACCCTGAGGTCACGGGTTCAACTCCCGTCTTCGCTACAACAGGTAAAAAGGACATCTTTATAAGATGTCCTTTTTTTATTTATATCAATAAAGATACATTATATCATTTGTTTTGGTAATTGCTTTTTTTGCATACTTTCCACAACTTCGTCAATCCGTTTTTGTTTAGTTTCTTGGATCAATCTCAAAAGTTGTGTTTATGCATAAAGTTTAGTCAATCTGTATAAGAAGAAGTCAATATCTCTTACTCCTCTAAATTGAGCCCTGAATGCTTTAATTTTGGCATTAAATG
>NZ_NSGJ01000138.1 GCF_002286775.1 Myroides sp. N17-2 | reverse complement strand
TGTAGTATCGGTGAAGATGCCGATTACCCGCAGTGGGACGAAAAGACCCTGTGCACCTTTACTATAGCTTAGTATTGTTCTTGGATAAGTGATGTGTAGGATAGGTGGGAGACTGTGAAATGGCGTCGCTAGGCGTTGTGGAGTCATTGTTGAAATACCACCCTTTGCTTATTTGAGATCTAACTCCTTAGTAGGGAGGACATTGCTTGGTGGGTAGTTTGACTGGGGTGGTCGCCTCCAAAAGAGTAACGGAGGCTTCTAAAGGTTCCCTCAGCACGCTTGGTAACCGTGCGTAGAGTGCAATGGTATAAGG
>NZ_NSGJ01000137.1 GCF_002286775.1 Myroides sp. N17-2 | reverse complement strand
TGTAGTATCGGTGAAGATGCCGATTACCCGCAGTGGGACGAAAAGACCCTGTGCACCTTTACTATAGCTTAGTATTGTTCTTGGATAAGTGATGTGTAGGATAGGTGGGAGACTGTGAAGTGGCGTCGCTAGGCGTTGTGGAGTCATTGTTGAAATACCACCCTTTGCTTATTTGAGATCTAACTCCATGATTATGGAGGACATTGCTTGGTGGGTAGTTTGACTGGGGTGGTCGCCTCCAAAAGAGTAACGGAGGCTTCTAAAGGTTCCCTCAGCACGCTTGGTAACCGTGCGTAGAGTGCAATGGTATAAGG
>NZ_NSGJ01000136.1 GCF_002286775.1 Myroides sp. N17-2 | reverse complement strand
CAATAGCGTCCTAAACGTTTAAAAAAAGGCACAAAAAAAGAGAGTAAATTAAGGATCTCAAATTATCTTTGAGTTGCACACCTAAAAAAGACTCTCTTGATGTCAAATATAACATTGTTTTCTCAAATAATAGCAAAACTTGATCGCTCAAAATTCAAGAAACTTGTAAAAGATAAGCAGACTGATAAATACAATAAAGGCTTTGATAGTTGGAGTCATTTAGTATCTATGCTATTTTGCCATTTTGCCCGTAGTAAGTCTGTTCGAGACATTAGTAATGGACTTCGTTCTGCTACTGGAAATCTAAATCATCT
>NZ_NSGJ01000135.1 GCF_002286775.1 Myroides sp. N17-2 | reverse complement strand
TACTAAAAACTCAGGTAAAATCATTTTTATAAACTCAATATAGTTTTCCACGTTTATTATTTATCATTACAAAGATCTGTAGTTTTTAATTCACACACAACTTTTGAGATTGATCCCTTATACTGACCTTCAAAAGGACTTTCAATATTATATTTTAGCCTCACTAGAGTATTAGAAATCACATACTAAATCAAACTATTTTGGATCAATCTCAAAAGTTGTGTTTATGCATAAAGTTTAGTCAATCTGTATAAGAAGAAGTCAATATCTCTTACTCCTCTAAATTGAGCCCTGAATGCTTTAATTTTGGCATTAAATG
>NZ_NSGJ01000134.1 GCF_002286775.1 Myroides sp. N17-2 | reverse complement strand
GGTTATTGCAGCGGGGCTCACCTCTATCCATTTCGAACAGAGAAGTTAAGCCCGCTAGCGCAGATGGTACTGCTAACCAGTGGGAGAGTATGTCGCCGCCTTTCTTTAGAGATCCTCGCAGATTATCTAGCGAGGATTTTTTATCTAAACACATTTTATTGAAGAAAAGGTAAAAAACTTTACATAAACAGTCAGATTTATTTTGATAGTTAAAAATAAAGTTATACTTTTGCACTCGCTTTGAAACACAAGTGAAAAGAAATAGAAGAATACGTTCATAAACATATTGGATTGACAGCATACAAATAAGAGAGTAAGGCAAATCG
>NZ_NSGJ01000133.1 GCF_002286775.1 Myroides sp. N17-2 | reverse complement strand
GCTGTCTGGGCAATCAAACCGCGTTATTTCAACTTAGTATACATTTGGGGACCTTAGCTGATGGTCTGGGTTCTTTCCCTCTCGGACATGGACCTTAGCACCCATGCCCTCACTGATAATTATCATTACTTAGCATTCGGAGTTTGTCAGGAATTGGTAGGCGGTGAAGCCCCCGCATCCAATCAGTAGCTCTACCTCTAAGTAACTGTGATTATCGCTGCACCTAAATGCATTTCGGGGAGTACGAGCTATTTCCGAGTTTGATTGGCCTTTCACCCCTACCCACAGGTCATCCGAAAACTTTTCAGCGTTTGACGGTTCGGTCCTC
>NZ_NSGJ01000132.1 GCF_002286775.1 Myroides sp. N17-2 | reverse complement strand
TTCGGTCTGAGTGGCTAAGCGAAAGTGATAAGTATCCCACCTGGGGAGTACGTTCGCAAGAATGAAACTCAAAGGAATTGACGGGGGCCCGCACAAGCGGTGGAGCATGTGGTTTAATTCGATGATACGCGAGGAACCTTACCAGGGCTTAAATGTAGATTGACAGATTTGGAAACAGATTTTTCTTCGGACAATTTACAAGGTGCTGCATGGTTGTCGTCAGCTCGTGCCGTGAGGTGTCAGGTTAAGTCCTATAACGAGCGCAACCCCTATTGTTAGTTACCAGCGCGTTAAGGCGGGGACTCTAGCAAGACTGCCGGTGCAAACCG
>NZ_NSGJ01000131.1 GCF_002286775.1 Myroides sp. N17-2 | reverse complement strand
TCACAGCAGATATATCCGAGTAAATTAAGACGTGTAGCAGTGTGGGATGAGCAAAATAATCAGGTCATTGAACTCATTACCAATCAGTTTACTTGGACAGCAAATACTATAAGTGAATTGTATAAAAGTAGATGGATGGTAGAAATATTCTTTAGAGATTTAAAGCAACTACTGCATATCAAATCTTTTGTAGGAACATCTGAAAACGCGGTGATGATACAAATTTGGACAGCGTTAATTACCATTTTAATACTAAAAGCTCTTAGAGCACAGTCAAAATTCAAGTGGCACCTATCAAATTTAGTCGCTTTTATAAGACTTAACCTCTTT
>NZ_NSGJ01000130.1 GCF_002286775.1 Myroides sp. N17-2 | reverse complement strand
CATTTTTCTAATTCAATCTTCACAAAAAGATTTAGTCGTATAAAAGCAACTAAATTCGATAGATGCCAACCAAATTTAGCCTGTGCTCGTAGTGCTTTTAGTATTAAAATAGTAATAAGCGCAGTCCAAATTTGGATCATTACGGCATTTTCTGAAGTCCCTACAAAGGATTTTATGTGTAGAAGTTGTTTAAGATCCCTAAAGAATATCTCTACCATCCATCTACTTTTATACAGTTCGCTAATTGTATTTGCAGTCCACGTAAATTGATTTGTAATGAGCTCAATGACTTGCTCGTTCTCAGTATCCCACACCGCCACACGCCTTAATTTACTAGAATATACTTGTGATGACCT
>NZ_NSGJ01000129.1 GCF_002286775.1 Myroides sp. N17-2 | reverse complement strand
ACATCGCTAACTACTGAAATACGCATTGGTGCATATCCAGCTGTAGCACGATCCTCGTTAAAGTAATCATAGTTTCCTGTGCGTTTTCCTGCTACTTCTTCTGCTACAATTGTTGTAATTGCTTCGAACTTTTCTACAATATCTTTCCAATTAATAGATTCAAAGGTACCATCCTCCTTAATGTAATAGAACTCCTGTGTAGAAGAATTATATCCTACGTTTCCGTATTTACCCTCTAACTTGTTGATGATGTTCTCTACAAACTCATTGTTATTAGTGATATGTTCTACAAACTCGATATTGTCTCCTAACTTAGTGATAAACTCTTTGTTTTCCACTAGCTTAGTTACGAACTCACTGTT
>NZ_NSGJ01000013.1 GCF_002286775.1 Myroides sp. N17-2 | reverse complement strand
TATATCTAATTCTATACTATCTTTGTGGAGTACTTGGTACACGGGGTTGTAGGTTTTGTTTGTTTAGCGACACAAATTTCTATAACCCTTCTTTATTTTACAAAAGTCAAGACGACTTCTATTAATAAACAAGCAATTTACACTATCTTTAGTACATATATTTAAAATAAGAATAATGAAGCAACACCTATTCATTTTACTATTATCACTTAGTTCCTTCACAGTCCTTGCTCAAGACAAATACCCTTCTCTACTAGAAAGGGATGACATCGAAATGCCTTTTGATGATTATAAAAAATACTCAAAAAGAGAGTACTATAGAGAATATATTTATAACTACCAACTTACTATTTCTAAAAACAGCAAAGCGGATATAGGCGCTCCTAACGACACGGATTTATCATGGAACCTAATAAAAAACAATAATCCTAAAAGTTTTTTTGAAACTGCAACAAACACAATATCCTTCGTTATTTTAGACAATGACAAATACATGTTTCGCATCACTATGCCTTTAACTCAGTCTGAAAAAGAAGAACAAAAAAACACAGGAGGCATTAGAACAAAGTCAACATTAGCTGATTTATTTCAAATCAAAATACTATCATCCAATCTGATAAACACGAAGACTAATCAGACAATAACACTAGAAGATCATTTAATTCGATCTACAGGAGGCTGGTTTCCAGAAACGAACCGCACTCATCAGAATTACCTTTATTTCAACTCCTTAAACAACGTCAAAGATATTAGTGGTAACGTCAAGGTACAGCTATCTATACCTACCAGTTATAAGACAACCGAAATCAACAAAGATCAAGTAGGCAAGGAAATACAAATCAATGATAACCTAAAAATAAAGCTTCTTGTCTTCGAAGATAACATCATACACTTTGAAGTATTAGACAACAAAGAACTAAATCTAAATATTACATATAGTGGTAAATATGGAGGATATACAAATTATCTATTAGAAAAACATTTATATGATTTCTACCGTATGAACTCAGGGTTAACCTACCTACAATTTGAAAAAAAAGCGAAAGAATATTATACGAATATAAAGAATACAGAGGTAAACGAAACACCTATTCACATATACAGACTTGCAAATAAAGTAGACAAGTTCTACTTATACCAAATAGATGAAACAACTCAACTAACAACAGAAAAAGAACTTACTTTAAAGAAATAACCAACACACACTATGGGACAATACGTACAGAGTTATTTAACTGATAAAAAGAAAATACAAGACCTATATGGCAGTGGCAATCTATCTTTATACGAAGAGTTATACACAGCCTTAAAAGCAGAGCTTGATGATCTAGATGGTGACTTCGAGGATGAACTAGAAGAACACAACATTTCAACTAAAGACATATTACTAGATATAATCAAGGGGCAAACTAAATACCCTGTCTTAGCTTTTATGTACGGATATGTTTATGAGAAGTTATGCCAGCATTACGGAGAATACTTTAGCCCGCCTAATGATGAATACTCTACTCCATACTACTATGATATAGCGAAAGAACAGGAATATAAAGCTTTTATCCCTATTCCTTTCTCTGATGACTTTCCTGTCATATACAGCATCGCAGTAGAAGATCTAGATAAAGAAATCATCCCTTTTATCCATAACGCTAGACGAAGAAGCCAAATGAATAAAGAAACCTGTGATCTCGAACAAGAAGACTTTCAATACGCCTTTGAGTACGCTAAAGCAGAGCATAAAGACTTAGTGTTTTTTATCTATTAAATAGTAAAGCCGTAATTCATATCGAACTACGGCTTTTATTTTTTAAAATAACACTTTATAATTTTGTTGAGAAGAATGTCATCAACTACAGATCATACTTACTCTTTCCGTTTATCATACGCGATATAATACCATTCTCGGAACTTAGTTCTGCAAGGAATACACCTAAGAAGTGAATTACTAAAAAGGCGATAAAGTAATAAATCGAAGCCTTGTGTATCATCTTAAAATCAACCATAGGTAATATCTCTACATCAAACTTCAAGATAATTCCGGTGATTAAAGAGATAATAACACTGATATAAAAGACGAAATACACAAATGCCCTAAAGCGTTCATTCATCGTAATATTTCCTTTAAAAGGATTTAAGAAGGGTATCTTGCCAAACATAGCAGCTATAAATCGTATAAAAATAAGTCCACACAGGACATATCCTAGATAGATATGCCAATCCCACATCGGCTGACGAACACGTTTAGCTAACACGACAGCTTGTTCCGGAGACATATCGATCTTTTGTGACAAGTTATAATTATTAATAATCTCACTGACTGAATCTCTACTAAGCCAAGTCATACGCAATAGTATGGTTACTAATAAACCTAACATCACAAAAGCAATCCCCCAATGCAATAAGCGAAAACCCAAACTATACCCTTCCCCTCTAGTTCTCATTTTTATTATTTTTATTACAAATTAAATATTAAAATAGTTAATTTTACGAACTTACAATATTCAAATATAAAAATTACAATTAATAATCTGTCATTAATTTTCAATAATATCATTATTAGACACAAATCCTATTACCTTTATACAATATTACCTTTGTCAATACGTTATAAACCTTAGGTAGTAAGCTATACAAATGAAAGAATACCGTACATTAGTATTCTAATTGTGGAATAGTAATGTACTGCAAACAAAAAATTTAAAATAAATTACTATTTTTTATCTTAAATTTGCAGTGTGAAAAAATAAATTGTTTTTAGAATCAAAAAAAAAATTGGAATGAAAAAGATATTACTCTTGTTTGTTATACTAATGTCAATTAGTACTTCTTATGGTCAACGCAAAGCTAAAAATCAGCCTGAGCCACCTAAAAAGATTGAGTTCTTAGATATTGAGAACATCCTTTCTAATAAAGATGAGCTTAAATTAACAGCTCAGCAGGTAGGTTCATTCTCTATCAAGAATGAATATATCAAACGCGATCTTAAAAGTCTTAACTCTAAAACTAAAATGGAAGATGTAGAGAGAGGAATGCACCAACGCAACTTATTCTCAGGATATACTCTATTTATAGATAGAACTTTAGACGAGGATCAATTAGAGAGTTGGAACAAAATCAAAAAAGAAATCGCTGCTAGCCAAGAAGTAGAAACAGATTTTAAATCAGAAATCAAAGTTTTAGAAGTAGCTCATGCTGCAGAACTAAAAGAAATCTACAGAAAATATAGTAAAGATCGTAAAATCTATTACGCTAGAAGAGGTGTTGCTAAGAAACAATATGAATCTGATAGAGCACAGATACATAAAAAATATAATATGCCTGTTGAAGAAGAAGGAGAAAACAAAGTCTTAACTCTTGAAGAAATAGCATTATTAACTAAGGAATATGATGACGCTTTTGACAAACAACCTAAAGCTAATCCATTAGAATACTTAGATATAAAAGAAGAGTATCCAGCAGAAACTGAAGAAAACACACCAGAAGGAGATTATTAATCTCCTTTTTTTTGTCTTTAATCGAAGCTAATGGTAGTAAAGAGCCAATCCCTATGCTTATTTATCCTATAGAAAACATAAGAGAATAACACTCTACTTGCCTCTAATCATCGAAAAGATACTAGGTTTTGGTATCCTCATATTCTCTTCATAATTAATTGCTATTCCCTAGTAGTATAATTCAAACAACTTCTAGTACTATTACGTTCAAAATGTCCGAATAGAACCAAAATACAAGTGTATTGAACGTACATCATTCATATTTTTTAGTTTACTTTGCATAAAAAATAAATTATGTCTTATATCAGCAATGTAATTAGTGGAAAATGCCCTAACTGTGGTAAAGAGCATATATTCTATGACAAAGGGAATCCGATTACTTTTAGAATGCCTAAAATGACGAAAGAATGTAATATTTGTGGATACAACTTCCATAGAGAAACAGGATTTTATTTTGGAGCGATGTATATGAGTTATGCACTAACTGTAGCAGAAATGATAACAGTGATGGTACTTCGTTTAATATTGAATTACCTATTCGATTTGAATATCACTATGTTACACGCATTCATCGGAATTGTGTTCGTAATTTTCATCTTGTGGACATTTAACTATCGATTATCTCGAATCATGTGGTTAAATATGTTTTATGAAAAAGATGAGGAATAGTCTAGGATTATTAAATAAAAAGTTATTATATTTGCGCCACCTAACAGAGAAACGGGTGTAGTTCAAGGGTAGAATAGCGGTCTCCAAAACCGTTGATGGGGGTTCGAATCCCTCCACCCGTGCAAGCGCAAAAAAAGCTCCTTAATATTACATTAAGGAGCTTTTTATTTATACATCTAATTATACTTCTTCAGAAACTCTTTAGGGGTATAACCTGCTTTCTTTTTAAATACTTTTGAGAAGTATGAGTAATCATCATATCCTAACATACTTGCTATCTCACTAAAGCTTTTGCCTGTATAGATCAGCATACGCTTAGCCTCTAACACCACCCTATCTAAGATAATATCTGTAGTAGTCTTATCCACTAATGTTTTGCATACGCGATTCAGATGCTTCTGCGTCATATTCATCCACTCAGCATACACTGCTGCAGACTTTTCCTTATGAAAGTTCTTCTCTAACAAATCTTCGAAATGCTGAAGATGATTATTATACTGTAGATTCGATACCCCCACGAAAGCCTCTCCTGCTAATAATAACCTATTAA
Organism: Myroides sp. N17-2; assembly: GCF_002286775.1. Taxonomy (GTDB): domain Bacteria; phylum Bacteroidota; class Bacteroidia; order Flavobacteriales; family Flavobacteriaceae; genus Flavobacterium. The sequence goes on along the minus strand of NZ_NSGJ01000013.1, from coordinate 106,685 downwards.
ACTCAATATATAATAAAGCTGCCAAGTTCACTAAAACGATATTCTTCTTCCATTTGTTATGTGATACTTCATTTACTATACGCATAAACAGACTTTCTAGCATTTCCTTATCCATACCATCCACCGTTAATCCATTAGGATAATAAGTAGAACGGAACACAGGATACTCTCTGATAGTTTCTCTTACAAAGAATAAATCAAAGAACTCTTGCGTATGAAAGAATATATAACCATCAATATCATCTGATAATACCCAGCTATGTGTCTGACCAGGAGCCAACATAAACACAGCACCAGGACATACTTCATAACTGTGAAAATCAATCTCATGGGTGCCACTCCCCTGCGTAAAAATCATACATACATAAAAGTCATGTCTATGTGGCTTCTCTATGTGATTATGATTAGTGATTAAATGCTGTGGAATAGTGTTAGCATAAAAGTCTGCCCCCTTCACATCATCAATCAAATCACGCATTTGTAAAATAGTAATATCTTCCATGTACCCTATAAGTTTTAGATAAACAAAAATAACATATTTCCTTTACATATAGCTAAGGCACTATTTCTCAAGATAGATAATACACATCACTACAAAAAAGCTATAATCAACATGATGTAGAAAAACATCTCCCTTAACATATTGATATAGTACACTGATTTTAACCAATAATTTCAAATACGTTAGACACACCAAATTTGATAAACCACGCACGTTTTTTACAGTAATCATCTTATAAATTTTAAAAACTTTTTTTTATTTCGAACTCTATATTAAGTACAAAACTGAATTTACCTCTTCTATAAGTTGCATTTTTCTTCCAAATGTGCCCTATAAGCCATATAATTACTTTATAAAGTACTTTTTTTATTATTATTTTTTAGCTCAAATTAAATCAATTTACTAAAAATCAAAACATTACACATAAAACCAAAATTATACTGTATTCTTCAAACACCCTTTTACCTCAATGAATTCAAGCCTTAGTGCTTCATCCTAGGACAATACTTGGACAATAGTAGGACAATAACAGGCTAAAACAACCTTTTGCCCAACAATGCTCCTCTTATTCATCTGCTATTCTCCTTTTGATACAGAATTATTTTTTAATTGCAATATTATAGCATATAGATAAACGCACTTAAGCATTGAATGTGCTTAACTATCTTTTCGGAAGACAATGCTAAATAGAGTAAATGAGATTAACTTAAACTTCATTATCTTTATCCCAAGTTGAATTAAACAATTGTTATGAAATACATATTATCTATTCTTACAGCAATCACATTAGTATCATGTGGAGGTGAGTCTAAAAAAACAGATTTAGAAACTATCGATAAACAATCAGCACGAGAGGTTACACTTAAGTCTGTGGTAGTTGGCGATAGCATATTACATATCACTAGTCAGAAGATTTGGGCTAACGGACAACTTATAACGCAAAAAACAGACACACTAAAGACTGCCAAAGATGTAAAAGCTTGGGGTGATAACGCAACTACCTCTTTAGTAAAAGTGCCAATTTATGTAACTGTAGAATAATATATTATGAACAGAAAAAGTAGTAAAGCAGTGAGTCTAGTACTTATCACAGCAGCATTAGCTTCGTGCTCTAAGACTCCTGATCAAGAAGAACAAAAAAAAGAACAAGAGCAGAAAGTATATATGCGAGCAGATAGCTCAGCTCCGTATACAGATGTGACACAACAATATAACCAACAGCGCAGTCATAGCGGTGGTGGTATGGGAAGTGCTCTACTGTGGTATATGGCTTTTAGACCTATGATGGGTGGTGGTATGGGATATGCTAGTCAAGGATTATCTCACCAAGCTAATGTAGGAACAAATACAGCCAAATCTAATGCTGTCAAGAAACATACGTCTTCTAGAGGTGGTTTCGGATCAACAGCTAAATCAAGTAGCGCAAGTTCATAAACGATGAGAGTAAAATACCTAACTGCCGATGCGAATTGGCAAAAGAGATTAGAGGATAACGGGTTTGGATTTCACACTGATGAGAATAATATTCCTTATTGGGTTGAACATTACTATTATAGTATAGATGCACCATTCGCTGATAAAGTATATAATGCGACTACAGAACTATGGCAGATGTGCCTAGAGGCTGTAGATCATGTCATCACTAATAAACTATATGATCAATTCCAAATACCTTTATTCTTTCACGAGCACATTACTCAATCTTGGGAAAACGATGTTCCAAGTATTTATGGGCGATTTGACTTCGTTTATGACGATGTAAAGCAACAATTAAAGGTATTAGAGTTTAATGCTGATACTCCTACTTCTTTATACGAGACAGGAGTCGTACAGTGGCAATGGATGCAACACTATTTTAGTGAGCGAAAAGACCAATTTAACTCTGTACACGATCAACTGATCGCCTCATGGGCTGCACTTAAGCCATATCTTAAAGGAGATACACTACACTTTAGTTGTATGCGTGAGACCCTAGAAGATTTGACTAACATAGAGTACCTAAGAGATACAGCTATACAGGCAGGTATTAACACGAAGTTGATATTCATAGATGACATTGGTTGGAATGGAGAATCATTCACTGACTTAGAAGAAGAAACCATCACTGATATATTCAAATTATATCCATGGGAGTGGCTAATCTATGAACCTTTTGCACTTCATATTCCAAATGATGTGGCTCAGGCGAACTGGATTGAACCATCATGGAAGATGATCTTATCTAATAAAGCGATTATGGCTATCTTATGGAAGTTATATCCTAACCATCCTTTACTATTAGAGACGTACTTCGATTCTCCTCATAGTATGCGTGATTATGTAAAGAAACCGCTCTTATCAAGAGAAGGAGCTAATGTGACGATGTATCAGAACGGTGCTATCGTAGAGGCCACTCCTGGTGATTATGGTGACGAAGGATATATCTGTCAAGCACTAGCTAATCTACATAAAGAGACTACAGGATATTCTATCATTGGTAGTTGGATTATCGGACAAGAATCTTGTGGTATCACCTTTAGAGAGAGTGATAATAGAATTACGACAGATAAAAGTAGATTTGTCCCACATATCATAGAATAATATTTATACATTATACCTCTGATACGATATTTAAATAGCAATTAGCTAATACATCAAATATTATATCAGAACATTAATCCCCTACTATATGACACCCGAATTTATCTACGACCAAAAATATAGCAATACTACATTTGGTTTCAATGACATTTCCTTTAGAGAATTTGAGAACTGTAAGTTTGAGAATTGTGACTTGAGTGCGTGTTCATTCTTAGCCACTATATTTATTGATTGTGATTTTATCAATTGTAACTTTAGAGATGCAGAAGTAAACTATGTTGGTCTTCGCAATGTCAACTTTACAGCGTGCAACTTTACACGTGTGAATTTTGCTATGATAGATCAAGTGATTTTTGAGTTTACATTTACTGATTGTAATCTTGAATTCGCACAATTCTATGGATTAAAGCTAAAGAAGCAATTATTCTCTAACTGTAGTATGATTAGCGTAGACTTTATGGAAGCAGATCTAACGATGGCTTTATTTGACAACTGTAACTTGCATAGGGCTGTATTCACAAAGGCTAACGCTGAGAAAGCAGACTTCTACACTAGTTATAATTATGAGATAGATCCATCATCTACTAAACTTAAGAAGGCAATATTCTCTAGTCAAGGGCTAGCAGGATTATTAACAAACCATCAGTTAGTTATAAAATAATACAACTATTACAAGACAGAAAGAAGATAAATTAGTATATTTCAGTATTAATTTATCTTTTTTTATAATGAAAATATCTAAACGAATAAAAAGACTCTTGCTAACTATACTGATCATTTTTGGTCTTTATCAAGGAGGTAAGTATGCGCTAAATCGTTTTATATACACACAACTTCCTGAGTTAATCGCGGACAAGAACACTACGCCTTATAACTTCACTTATGAAGATATAGAGTATTCTCCTGCTTTAAGAAGACTAAGCATCTCAGGAATCACAATCACTCCTAAAGATACAATATCACATAAGAACACTACTTATATCAAGGGTTCTCTCGATGAGATAATCATACAAGGAGTAGCCATGAGAGAGCTATTAAAAACAAAAAATCTTCGCGCGAATAAGATAAAGTTTGTATCACCTAATATCACAGTTATACAAGGGGATAGCATTATAGACAATCAACCCAAAGTAGACATCACTAATAATGTGGATATATCTTCTATCATAGTAGAGAAAGCACATATACTTATTAAAAACAGAGCTAGTCACATACGTCTAAACGAAGTTTATAACTTTAATGCAACAATAAAGGGAGTACACTTCGATCAAGAAGTAAAAGAGAAAGCAATACCTTTTGGGTATGAGACCTATTCATTGAGTTGTGACTCGATATATAACAAGTTAAATGATTGGCATAAGCTAACATTAGGAAAAATAACTATCGCTCCTACCGAATTAGAAGTAAGTCAACTGTCTGTTAAACCATTTAATAAAACACTAACTACTCCTGGGCTAGAGAAGAATCTACTAACTGTAGAGATCCCACGTCTAAAACTAAAGGGAACTGACTGGGGATATAAGAATGAGAAAGACTTCTTCTTACAGATAGCTTCTATAGAAACAGACTCTACTGCTATACAAATAAAGAATAACAAGCATAAAGAAGACATTATCGTAGCAGAACAACAACCTGCTAAAAACAAGAAAAAAGGCAAAAAGAACAAAACTATTGCTGCTGTAGTAATACAAGACACCATTCCTACATTAGTCCCTTTTGATTTGCATATAGGAGACATTAAGATTAATAAACTTTCGCTAGATGCATTAGATACTTGGAAAACGGAAAAGATGAATATCCATATCAGTAAGGTGACTAACAAAGTAGATGAAAAACTAAGTGTATCTAAGATACTGATAGAGTCTCCTATCATCACCTTTATGCCTAACCACATTCAGAAGAAGCCTAAGCAAATAAAGAAATTACTGATGGATCATATCACTTTAGATTCATTAGTGGTGAATAAAGGTTCATTTGCACTACAAGAAAGAGATAAAAAAACACCTAGTCTAAACATTAGTGATGTAAATTCTGTGATATTAGATATAGGGATTACTAACATAACATCTTCACAGAAAATTCCCTTTGCTTATGGCAAGACAAAGTTCTCTACTGGCGCGATAAAATATGATACACATAAATACTATGATATCACAGCGAGTAATCTTCTGATAGATAATAAAGACCTTAAATTGTCTAACTTCGTGATGAAGCCTAAGCACACACGCAAAAAGACAGTGAGTATGTTTAGATATGCGGACGATATCTTTACATTAAATGCAAAGGAAATCACGCTAAAAGACTACTCGTGGAACTTCGATAAAGCAGGGGTACTAATGTTTAAAACAGAATTAGTAAACATCAATCAACTAGACGCAAATATCTTTAGAGATAAAGCGCCTACGTTTAATATGAGTACCAAACCTATGTTTAGCAAAAAACTTCGCGATATAAAGTTTGGTCTACAGGTAAATACTGTAGCGATTAAAAACTCTAAATTGATCTATGAAGAGACAGATAAGAATGCTGTCGCACCTGGTAAGATTATGTTTCACAACTTTAATGCTACTATAAAAAATGTATACAGTGGATACGGACAGACTAAAGTTCCTACTACTTCCATTGCCGTTAATGCGAAATTTATGAATGCAGCGCCACTACGAGTAGACTGGACATTCAATGTACTGAATAAGAGCGATCAGTTTAATATACAAGGTAAGATTACAAACTTCCCTGCGAACTCTATGCAACCTTTCTTACAGCCATATGTCAAGGCATCCACTCAAGGTAGCATTAGCTTAGTAACGTTCAATTTCTCAGGAAATAACCGTTCAGCTACAGGCACCTATGGTATGAAGTATGAAGATCTACGAGTAACTATTTACAAAAAAGATGGACAGAGTAAGAAGAAGTTCCTCTCTGCTGTAGGGAATATATTAATCCGAAAAAGCACAAAAGACGAGGTAAAAACAGTGAATATCAAAACAGTTGAGAGAGCTCAAGAGAAGTCTTTTTTCAACTATCTTTGGCTTTGTATTATGCAAGGTCTTAAACAGACAGTATTATAAACAACACACACAAAACAATATGAAAACAGCCTTAATCACTGGTGCCACTTCAGGGATCGGTAAAGCTACTGCACAGGCATTAGCACCTAATCACAGATTAATCTTATGTGGTAGAAATACTGCAAATCTAGCTGCTATCGAAGTAGAACTTTCTAAAATAACGGAAGTAATAACACTTACATTTGATGTTAGTGATAAGAAAGGGACATTCGATGCGATAGCTAGCTTACCCATTTCTTGGCAATCAGTAGATGTATTAGTAAACAATGCTGGTAATGCACATGGGTTAGCTACATTTCAAGAGGCTAATATGGATGATCTAGAAGCAATGATAAACATCAATGTTATGGGGATAATTTATGTGACTAAAGCTGTACTGCCCCTTATGATGGGTAAAGACAGTGGGCATATAGTGAACTTATCATCTATCGCAGGAAAAGAAGCTTATCAAAACGGAACAATCTACTGTGCATCTAAGGCAGCTGTAGAGGCATTCTCTAAAGGCCTTAGATATGATCTGCTATCTGAGGGGATAAAAGTAACTAACGTAGCACCCGGTGCAGTGGAGACAGATTTTTCGCTAATTCGCTTTAAAGGAGACAGTGATAAAGCTTCTAATGTATATAAAGGATATACACCATTAGTAGCTGAAGATATAGCAAGCGCTATTGCGTATATAATCAACTCGCCCGAGCATATGCAAGTGGCTGATATTACGGTATTTCCAAAGGCACAAGCAGGTGCAACAACCATCCGTAAAAAAATGTAAAAATTATAACATTACTAATTGCAAAACCAATACATTTGCATCGCAATTATAGCATGTTAATTTACTAATAGAATGAAACAAATATTAGCAATAAGTCTCTTTGTGGGAATGAGTTGCACATCTAGTTGGGCTTCTAGAAGTCTCTTATCTAATCTCAATTTACAATTAGAAGAAATTGTAAAACTTGACACCGTTTATATTGACCTAAAGAATGATCCTGATTTTAAGTTCCAAAACAACTTAAGATGGTATCAAGATAAGAAGCTAGAGCTATTTGGAATCAAGAATAGCAAAAATGAAGTCTATATTGAACCTTTATTTTTTCAGATAGAATCATTTATCGAAGGAGTTTCTATTGTCTCTGTTGATGACTTTCAAGGAGCTATTAATGATAAAGGTGACATAGTAGTCCCTTTTGCTTATGAAGAACTTCAGACTAGTAGTGAATATAAAATAGCATTCTATGAAGGTGGTAAATGGGGATTCTTTAATACAGAAGGAAAAAAGGTGATACCTGCCATCTATGACTTTGTAGGAAGTTTTTCGGATGGATTAGCCCTAGCATCTAAAGACCAATTATTTGGGTATATAGATCACAAAGGAAAGGTAATCATCCCGTTTCAATATGACTATGCTAGTAATTTTGAAGATGGACAAGCTCAAGTAGAGGTAAGATTCCAATCTTTTACAATTGACAAAAAAGGCACGAAAGTAGCCAACTAAAGATATAATCCTAGAATAAGCATTAGCTAAATATTACAAAGCAATTCCGCTTCATAGCTCTTTCATTAGTTCTAAAACCATACTATAGTATGCTTTAATCACTAACTTAGAGTTATTTTGTATAATTACTTTTCGTTTATATGTCTATTACTTATTCTGGGATAAAAAAAAACGGTAGACTGTACAAAGGTCTACCGTTTTTTGTTTTAACCCATTTATACTAGATTTAAGTAATAATAGATCAGAATCTAAGTCAAGTAAAAAGCCCCAACTATTCCTTGACACGATCTTATCAAAGTAACCAACTAACCAATGTTATAGTCCATTATATTTAAGACCTAACATAAACCATCTACCAGGCATCGGCACTGCTCCTGCCTCTATATATGTCGTATCAAATATATTCTGTGCATCTAAGTACACATTGTATTTCTTCAAATTATAATTCACTCTAAGGTCTGTAATCCAATAACTCTTATAACTAATACGCTCATTAAAGCGATTCGCTAGGGTTGTGCTAAATTGATTATATGTATAATTTACAGTTCCCACTACCTGATGCTTTAGACTCTCTATCGCATACTTAGATATCTTAGCTGCATCATTATTCTCTACTTTAGGCGATAAATAAGTATAAGACAACCCTAAGTCCCAATATTTATTTTGAGTTCCTAATTTATACTTTAATGCAGTATTAAAACCTTTTGTTTTATTCTTTGATGCATTATAGGGTTGATATGGCACTGTAACATCTACTCTAATCCAATCAATAAAATCGTTGATATCTCTGTAGAAAGCAAATGCTTCTGCTCTAAATCCTTTATTTACATACTTTCCACCGAACTCAATCTGATATGCTTTCTCAGGTAGTAAATCAGGATTTCCGATATTTCCAGGACGTTGATCTAAGTAAAGATCAGTGAATGATGGAATTCTACTTGCTGTACCTGCGTTAAACACTGCTTTCCAATGTTCATTAAATGTATAACTAGCATCTATTCCAGGGAATACTTCCCAACCGTATTTAGTATTATAATTTACATAAGCACCTACATTCACATCTAGTCTATCAAAAAACTCCTTTTGCATTTCTGCATATAATCCATAGTTACTCTTACTGTGATCCCCGATATTTGTAGAGTTAATCTCTTCGTATCTCATCTCCCCACCAAATGCCAATTTAGCGAAGTCCGTTAGATACTCTCCTCTTAAGTTGGCAGTAATCGCGTGAGAATAATGTCTACTACGAGCTTTGCTCAGATTGTTCCTAAAGTATCTATAATCATCAAAGTTATATCGGTAAGCTACACTTGGCATTAATGTAAACCGATCATTTAAATAATGACGTGAACTAATGTTTAGCATTGAAGTTGACACTACTTCCTTTGATTCTTTATCTCCAGGTGCTGCATAGAATCCATTCGCTCCAAACGAGCTACGTGCATGCCCTGCTAACACCATAATAGCATTATTCTCATTGGGAATATAGTTCCCCTGATAGAATATTTTATTATTGTGATAAGCTGTATTATATCGCGTTCCATTACCAGAATCATGACTACCAAAAAGCATGTGATTATCTTTCTTACGCACTAATGTTCCTCCTAATTGTACACCTCTATTATTATATAGTTCGCCATGATCTCCATCCTTGTCCTTTTTAAAACTAGAACCTATATAGGTATTAGCGAACAACCCATCTTGCTTAGGGTTACGCGTCACGATGTTTACCACACCAGTTAAGCTATTCACTCCGTATAGACGTGCAGAAGGACCTCTTACAATCTCAATACGCTCAATAGCTTCTAATGGAATAGGTACATTAAGACTATTGTGCCCTGTCTGTGGATCTGATATTTTCTGCCCATTAAGTAACAGTACATTCTGTTCAAAACTGCCTCCATCTATACTAAAGTCTGTCTGTGTACCAAATGGTCCGCGCTGACGGATATCCACTCCTGTAGCGTAACTTAATAATTCATTGATAGAAGATACGGGCAACTGCTTTATCTGTTCTTTATTAATGAAAGTTATATTTCTATTCTTTAATGAGCTAGGCAACTGAAGTCTCTGATTATAGATAACGATCTCTTCCATCTTATCTTTAATTGGTTCTTCTCCCTTCACGCCCTCTTGTGCATAAGTAAAAAGAGAGGTTCCTAACATCGCTAAGAGTACATAACTATTCTTCATATTAAATATATTATTTAATGCAAAATTATTTCTAATCCCCTCACAACAGCTAGTCCACTTTAAAAATAGCACATAGTCCACCTCACGACACAGTAAACATAAGACAATCAAATAATTTTATATAAAATGATTAAATATTCATATCAAAATATTAAATTTGTGTTATAATAAATGAAAAATGAAACAGCTGATCCTCAGTTTTTTGACCGTACTAACACTTACTTCTTGTAAGAAATTCAATGCTTATGCGCAAACTTTAATACTTAATGATAGTATTAGCGTAACAGCTGTCGAAGATGAAAACTTGTTACATATAGACTCTTTAGCTATAGCAAGTCTTCCAAAGGAAATTCAAAAATACTATGTAGAAAATCTTTATCAAGTGGGATGGAGTAACAGTATTAATCGTGAGCAATTATTAAAAGCTTTAGACGAGGCATACTTAGATGGTATAAATAACAAGAAGTATAATACTTCTGATATTCACAACTATCACGACAATTACCAAAAACTAACTGATAAAGATAAAATAGAAGCAGACTTCTTATTTACGAAGGCGTACTTTAAAGCGAGTAACGATTTGTATAATGGAGTGCTTAATCCTAGAAAATTATACAATGATTGGGATATGTTCCCAAAAGAGATTAATACTAGCTCGACTATGCAGCTTGCTCTTAATAGAGAAGGTATTAATGAGTCTTTTGATAGCCTAAGATCACCTAATAAGATGTATACTGACTTAAGAAGAAAGTTGAAAGAATATTATATTCTTAATCAAGATACTATTAAGGCGGTATCAGGCACACAGCATAAGATTAATGATACTATACCGGAGTTAGTAAACATCAAGAAGCACTTGAGATTTATTAATTATTATCCTGATAGCTTACCTGCTGATTTTATAAATGACCAAATGGTTATCACTTCTATTAAAAAGCTTCAAAAGAAAAGCAAACTTATAGAAAATGGTGTAGTTGATAAAAAGACAGTAGATGCTATTCTAAAAGAAGAAACCAATATTAAAGAGAAGCTAATAGTGAACTTAGAGCGATGGAGATGGTTCCCTCGAGATTTAGGTGAAAACTATATCTTAGTTAATATTGCAGATTTTAGCTTGGTAGCAGTTAAAGATGGTGATACGATTAAACAACATAAAGTAGTTGTGGGAAAGAATGCTCGTAAGACTCCTATCCTAACATCTGTACTTAAGACTGTGGTGATAAATCCTACATGGACAGTACCTCCTACAATCCTAAAGAATGACTTAACTCCTAAAGCATCCGCTAACAGAGGGTATTTTGCTAATGCTAGGTTTACTATTTATGATAAGAGTACAGGTAAGGTCGTATCAGCTGAGAATTGGGATTCAAGCAAAGCTTCTTCGTATAGATACGTACAGAAAGCAGGAGTAGGAAATACCCTAGGTAGAATCAAGTTTATGTTTGATAATAATCACGCAGTATACTTACATGATACTCCTAACAAAACTAACTTCGCAAAAGCACAGCGTAACTTGAGTTCAGGTTGTATCAGAGTAGAAGACCCTTTTGATTTAGCTCAGTTTATATTCGATGTACAAGAGAATGAAATTACGAAAGAAGAGATTACTAAAATCTTAGACTCTCAAAATACAAAGAACATATCTACAAGTAAAACACAGATTGGTATTCACCAACTTTACTGGACATTACAAGTAGAGCCAAAAGGAAAGACTACAATAATCGGAGATGTTTACGGCTATGATAGTGATCTTTATAAAAAACTACAATAACTCTAAACTACATAAAAACAATAACGCCCGTAAGAACTAATCTTACGGGCGTTATTGTTTTATAATCTTATATCTTCTATACAATCTTCGAATTATTCAAGTATTGGTTGCTTGGGTAATAAATAAACAATAAGGACTTATCTTTTATCATATCTATTAACTCTTCATTGACTGCAAAAGGTACAGCTGGACAGCCATAACTACGCCCAAGCTTACCTTGTGAACGAACTAAATCTGGGGAAGCATAATCGGCTCCATGTATAACAATAGCTCTTTCTCTAGCTTTATCATTTATACCCGCCTCTAATCCATCTAATCTTAATGAAAAACCATTTCTTCCTGTATAAGTCTCACCAGTAGTATAAAAACCTAAACTACTCATATGCGAGTTGATACGATTAGAAAAAGTAGTTGCGTACTCTTCACCTGTTTTCTTACCATGAGCAACTAATGATTGTAGTAAAATAGTATTCTCTTTCATATCTATAACCCATAGACGCGGTTTAGCTGATGACAAACTAAAATCTACTATCGTTAACTTTTCATTCTTAACCTTTCCAGTTTCTGCTAACTGGTAATATCCCTTAAGTGCTTTAGTGAACACATCTCTAGATGGTGCTATAAAACTGTTTAAATCAAGAGAAGAATATAAACTACTAGCAGTACTCTCAAAACTACTGTCTTCATTAGAATCTACTGCGCTATCTGCAACTTTTTCTACTATATTATTATATTCATTCGACATTGGTAAAGTATTACTTCCTACTACATTTCCAAAAAAAGCCACTGAGGCAAATAACCAATAAAAATTCCTTTGTTTCATATAATCATCTCATTTATAGTCTATAATTCTATTTATCAAGAACGTAAAATTAAAAAAAATATTATATAAAAAAAGTAATTTTTATCATTTTTAATAAAATGTTCTATTATTTCGATACTTAAATATCCTAACTTTATAGAACTATCCGTAAATTTGTATATCACAACGTAACATTTTAATTATCACTATTATGAATAAAAAAGTAATATTAATGATTTTAGATGGCTGGGGTCAAACACAAGATCCTAAAGTATCAGCCATCGAGCATGCTAATACTCCATTTATTGATAGTTTATATACTAAATATCCTAATACTTATGTTTTAACGGATGGTCTTAATGTAGGACTCCCTAAAGGACAAATGGGAAATTCTGAAGTAGGACACATGAATCTTGGTGCTGGTAGAATAGTATACCAAGATCTAGTTAGAATCAACATGGCTGTAGAAGAAAACACTATCGCTAATGAACCTGCTCTAAAAGAGGCTTTTGCTTATGCAAAACAAAACAATAAAAAAGTACACTTCTTAGGACTTCTGTCTGATGGTGGAGTACACTCTCATGAACAGCATCTTTATGGACTGATTAACGCTGCAACTACAGCAGGATTATCAGACATCTATGTACATGCATTCACTGATGGACGTGATGTAGATCCTAAGTCAGGAGCTGCTCATGTTCAACAATTACAAGATAGATTAAGTGCATCTTCTGCTAAATTAGCATCTGTTATAGGTCGTTACTATGCTATGGATAGAGATAAGCGCTGGGAACGCATCGCTAAGGCGTACCATTTATTAGTAAACGGAACAGGTATTCACTCTACTGACGCTGTAAAAAACATTGAAGCAAGTTACCTTAATAATGTAACAGATGAGTTTATCGAACCTATCGTAATGGTAGATGAGAATAACCAACCTGTGGGTAATATCGAGAAGGATGATGTTGTCATTTTCTTTAACTTCCGTACTGACCGTGGACGTGAGCTAACTACTGTCTTATCTCAAGAAGATCATCCAGATCACGACATGAAGAAACTTGACTTATACTTCGTTACACTAACGAATTATGATGATACATATAAAAATGTACATGTAGTCTACGATAAAGACAACTTAGAGAATACGCTAGGAGAAATATTAGAGAAACACGGAAAGAAACAAATCCGTATCGCTGAGACTGAAAAATATCCTCACGTAACGTTCTTCTTCTCTGGAGGTAGAGAATTGCCATTCGAAGGTGAGCAACGTATTTTATGCCCATCTCCTAAAGTAGCCACTTATGACTTACAACCAGAGATGAGCGCTTATGATCTTAAGGATGCTCTTATACCTGAACTTAAAAAAGGAGAAGTAGACTTCGTATGCTTAAACTTCGCTAATGGAGATATGGTGGGACATACAGGTGTTATGGAAGCAGCTATCAAAGCATGTGAGGCAGTTGATCAATGTGTAAAAGAAGTAATCACTACTGCTCTTGAGAATGGATATACTACTATCGTACTTGCTGACCACGGTAACTGTGAAGTAATGATTAACCCTGATGGTACACCGAATACAGCTCATACGACTAACCCTGTGCCGATTATCATCGTAGATAACGACATCAAAGAAGTAAACCATGGAGTACTTGGAGATTTAGCTCCGACTATCCTTAAATTAATTGGAATACCTCAACCAGAAGAAATGACTAGACACTCATTAGTCTAACATATAACCTTATCTACAGATTAAGGTATTAAAAAAGCCACTCATTTTCTTTGAGTGGCTTTTTTCTATTATCTAAAATCTTATTCACTTACTTTCCAGTAAGCATCTTTTTCTTCATCTTGCTAAAAAACTCAGGAGTAACCCCTAGATATGATGCTATCTGCTTCTGTGGTAAACAATACTTAATCTCCGGGAAACGTTCTAAGAAGCGGGTATAACGCTCTTCTGCAGGTAGTGTAAGGTTGTCCATCAAACGTTGCTGAGTAGCAACTAGTGATCTCTCTATCAAAATTCTAAAATATCTCTCGATTTTAGGTACTCTATCAAATAACGCTAACTGATGATCTCTACTTAAAGTCATTACTATAGCATCCTCTACTACCTCTAAATAAGAATTACCAGGCTTCTGAGATAAGAAGCTATACATATCTGCTATCCACCAACCTTGTGCAGCAAAACTCATTGTATGATCTACTGCCTGATCATCTAGACAATAGTTACGCACGATACCTGATAACACAAAAGAAGAATTAATACACACCTCACCTGCTTCTAATAGCTTTGTCTTCGCTGGATAGCGAGTCATCGTAAAAGAATCTAATATGATCTGTTGCTCTTCTTTAGTCAGAGACACATGCTTTGCTATACTTTGTAATAATATATCCACAGTAATGAATTTTATGAAATATAAAAATAAGGAATAAAGCCAAAAAAAGCCTTATAAATAAGGCTTTTTTAACTTTTATATTTTATGCTAATGCTTCTTTAATACGCTTAAATGCTTCGATTAACTGATCTTCACTCGTCGCATAAGACATACGAATACAGTTTGGATTACCGAAAGCATCACCAGTTACTGTTGCCACGTGTGCTTTATCTAATAAGTACATAGATAAATCATTTGCGTCATTAATCTTTACACCTTGATAAGTTTTACCAAAAAAAGAAGACATATCAGGGAACACGTAGAATGCTCCTTCCGGTACATTAATCTTCACTCCAGGAATATCTCTTAATAATCCTACTACTAAATCTCTTCTATTCTTGAATGCAGCTACCATCTCACTTAATACACTTGGATCAGCCTCCACTGCAGTAATAGTAGCTCTCTGAGCAATACTATTAGCACCTGAAGTAACTTGTCCTTGCATCTTCGTACACGCCTTAGCGATAAACTCAGGTGCACCGATATATCCGATACGGTATCCTGTCATAGCGAATGCTTTAGCAATACCATTGACAGTGATTGTGCGCTCTATTAAATTACCAATAGTACCAATACTACAGTAACTTCCCGTAAAATTAATATGTTCATAGATTTCATCTGATAAGATGAATACATTAGGATATTTCTCTAACACTTTAGCGATAGCCTCAAACTCCTCTTGGCTGTACACTGATCCACTAGGGTTACATGGTGAACAGAACCAAATCATCTTTGTCTTAGGTGTTATAGCAGCCTCTAATTGCGCTGGAGTAATTTTAAAATCACTCTCTATAGACGTAGGAACTTCCACTGGGATACCCTCCGCCATCTTCACTATCTCAGCATAACTAACCCAATATGGAGCTGGTATCACTACCTCATCACCAGGATTAATCATTACATGTGCTACATTATATAACGACTGCTTAGCACCAGTAGATACAACTATCTGACTAGATGAGTAATTTAAATTATTATCTCTTTTAAACTTCTTGCTAATTGCTTCTCTTAATTCTTTATACCCTTCTACTGGAGGGTACTTGCTATAATTATCTTTTACAGCCTGAATAGCAGCTTCTTTGATAAACTCAGGAGCATTAAAATCAGGTTCACCTAGACTTAAACTAATTACGTCTACGCCTTGTTCTTTTAATTCTCTAGCTTTCGCAGCCATTGCTAATGTCTGTGAAGTAGTCAAACTGTTTATTCTATTAGATAGAAATTGATTGCTCATCTAGTTGTGTTTTTTATGGAACTTAAACCCAAAGATAATTATTATATCTCTATTAATCGATGTATTCTTTTATTTAATACCAATAAAAAGCCTACTTTTGTCAAAATTTACGATATGGAAGAAATCTTAAAATATTTCCCTAATTTAACTCCTGAACAAATAGCTCAATTTGAGAAATTAGAGGAAGTATATACGGATTGGAATGCTAAAATCAACGTTATTTCACGTAAAGACATTCACGAACTGTATACTAAGCACGTACTGCATTCTTTAGGTATCGCTAAAGTAATGGAGTTCTTACCTGGTGCTAATATTTTAGACGTAGGTACTGGTGGAGGATTCCCTGGTGTTCCCTTAGCTATTTTATACCCAGAGACTAACTTCTACCTTGTAGACATCATCGCTAAGAAGATACGCGTAGTGAATGAAGTAGTAGATGCTCTAGGATTAAAGAACGTGAAAGCAGAACAAAAGCGTGCCGATACGATTAAGGAGAAGTTTGACTTTATCGTGAGTAGAGCGGTGACTAATATGCCTGACTTCGTAGAATGGATTAGAACCAAAACGAAGAAAGAGAATAAACACGAGTTTGAGAATGGGATCTTATACCTTAAAGGAGGAGATCTTACAGAAGAACTAAAGGATTTCCCTAAAGCAGTTCAATTTGATCTTGCCAACATCTTCTCAGATGAATTCTTTGAGACAAAAAAGGTAGTTTACCTACCGCTTAAATATAAAGCATAATAAATAAGGCTGTCCGAGAGGACAGCCTTATTTATTTCTATTTACTCTGTTTTACGAATAATAAACAGGTACGAGTAGGTCGATGTAGCAAGTGATTTGCCACACTACCTAAGAATATCTCTTTAAATCCTGTTGTTCCCTTTACTCCTAATATCAGCAAATCCGCATCTTTACTACGGGCGTACTCGATAAGTGAAGCAGAGATATTACGCTCTCCAGCTGGTACGATCTCTATATCAGAATAAGTAGCATATCGCTTATTCCATTTATCTTGTTTTTCTTTTATATCTTCTCTAGTTATTTTCTCTAATTCTTTATTAGTCATCGTAGGATAGAATCCCATATATGACTTAGAAATATGTACAGCAGAATGCTCTATCTTTTGCCCCTTTGAGTTATTCTTAAATCGATCAGCCCAAGTCATAATATCTACAGTATATTTAGAGAAGTCGATCGCATCTATAATAGTTGTGATGGGTACTTTATAAGTATCCGGAACCAATAAGATTGCTGACGGAAATATACGCACTAGTTTATCTGCTAATGCACCTGTTCCTTCCAACTCTTGCTTGTTTCCCAATACTAGCAAGTCATAAGATATTTTCTTAGACAGATTCATAAATGCTAACTCTGTATATCCCTCTACTGTCACTAATATCTCAAAGTCATAGTTCACTCCCGCTTCTGTGAAGTACTGAGTCAACTTGTTTTTTATCTTCTCTTTGATTAACGCTATTCTATCAGGCTGTAACAACTCCTTAGGCAGTTCGCCTAACTTAAGATTGTGTATATAAGTTACTTTATTAATCTCTAATATCTGGTCTAAGACTTGCATGTATTGCAATAGATATTGATCCATTGTCGACAAGTCAAGTCCTACTACTACATCTAATTTTTTATTCTTATCCATCCTTACTTGTTTATTGGTTCATCTAATAACTCTGCTATAATGTCCTTATAGCTCTTTTCTTCTTTTGACTTCGCCTTTTTAGTCGTCTTGGCAAGTTCTTCACTTAACCCTTTCTGTAAGCTATAACACATAATCAAAAGTATCACTGCAAAAGGCAATCCAGTAATAATCACGGCAGTCTGAAGTGCATCAAGCCCTCCACCCCATAGTAATACGATAGCGATAATACCCTGCGCAAAAGACCAAAAAACTCTCTGCCATACGGGCGACTCACCATTACTACCAGAAGTAATATTATCCACAACTAATGATCCTGAATCTGACGAAGTAATAAAGAATGAGAATATCAATATAATAGCCATAATAGATAAGAACTTACTATAAGGGAAGTTCTCTAAAAACACAAATAAAGCAGTAGACACATCAGCTTTAACAGCCGCTATCATAGTCAAATCACCTGATAATATCGTGTGCAATGCACTTCCTCCGAATACATTCATCCATAGTAAAGTAATCATACCTGGCACAATAAGTACTCCTAAGATAAATTCCTTAACCGTACGCCCTTTAGAAATACGCGCTATAAAACTTCCTACGAATGGAGACCATGCGATCCACCATGCCCAATAGAATATAGTCCATACATTCTGCCAGCCTGAGCCAACATACGTATCGTTCCACGTACTGATATCAATGAAGTTAGCTAAGTACGCACCTGTATTCTGCACATACCCTTTCATAATAAATAGCGTAGGCCCTAAGATAAAAATCAGCAACATAAATCCTGCTGCTATATACATATTAGCGTTACTAAGGAACTTCACTCCTTTATCTAATCCGGAGAAAACAGATATTGTAGCGATACTAATCACAAACAAGATAATACCTGCCTGCATAAATGGGGTAATCTCCCAGCCGTACATATACTGTAACCCTGCTGTAATCTGAATAACACCTAATCCTAACGAGGTAGAAAGTCCAAACACTGTCGCCAATGCAGATAGAATATCAATGATATGTCCCCACCAGCCGTGTATCTTCTCTCCCCAAAACGGGTAGAATAACGACCTAAAAGTCATCGGCAACTTTCGATTAAAACCAAAGAATGCTAATGCTAATCCTACCATCGCATAGATACCCCATGCGTGAAGTCCCCAGTGAAGGCTGGTAAATTCCATCGCCTGTACAGCGGCTTCTATATCGCCATCTACTGCACGTGGTGTATTAAAGAAATGTGAGACTGGCTCAGCGATACTAAAGAACATAATACCGATTCCCATACCTGTACTAAACAGCATAGCGAACCAAGAGGCTTTAGTAAACTCTGGCTCTGCGTCATCTCCTCCCAATCGGATCTTACCAAACTTACTAAATGCAAGGTATATCGCAAATATCAAAATAATATTAACGGTCAAAATAAAGAACCAACCGAAGTTAGAAGTTACTGCTAACTGAGCAGCTGGAAACCACACTCCGACCTTCTCAGGAAAGAGTACACAAGTCAGTATCAATGCGACAATTAATACTATAGTCGTAATAAACACAGGGGGATTGATAACTAAATATCTGTTATCGAGTAATTTTTTAAACATGAGTTATACATTTTTTAACTCCTGATTCTTCAAAGCATATTGCCCTAATAAATAATATTACATAGACATAAGTAACTAATAGACATAGCGAACTATCTCCTAAGAGTCACATCTAATGAATATAAAGCAAAGCTTAATTATAGCGATTAGCTATTGTAGAATCAAGATATAATTAATAATTATAACCCAGCACTTTAAGAATAACAAAGGATTGTCTCTCTATAAACGAGGAACAATAAAAGCAAAATAGATAATATAGTTTTACTCAGACGTTAGTTAAGTACACCTACAAAAGGTATTCTTTTAAAAAACGATCCTAATAAAAAGGGACTTTTTTCATCTATAGAAAAAAGATAAAAGCAAAATAGAATAGTGTATTCTTACTTAGTAGTATCACCAGACGACGCATATCATGTCTATCTATAACGGTCATACATCCCTAATAAAAAGCACTGAATTGGATTCGAGTGTAAAATAAAAAAGGCGGTTAACGATATCGCAACCGCCTTCTTATATAATTGATTATCCTAAGAAAGGATATTTATAATCCTTAGCAGGAATGAACGTCTCTTTAATCGTTCTAGGTGATACCCAACGAAGTAAGTTCAAAATAGAACCCGCTTTATCATTCGTACCAGAAGCTCTTGCTCCACCGAATGGTTGTTGACCTACTACTGCACCTGTTGGTTTGTCATTGATATAGAAGTTACCAGCAGCGTTAACTAATGCTTCTGTAGCCTCTACGATAGCGTAACGACATCCAGAGAAGATAGCTCCTGTTAATGCATAGATAGAAGTCTCATCCACTAATTTAAGTGTTTCAGTCCATTTAGCATCTTCGTATACATAGATAGTTAATACAGGTCCGAATAACTCAGTCTCCATAGTAGTATACTTAGGATTAGTAGTTAAGATAACTGTAGGTTCGATAAAGTACCCAACAGATTTATCATATTTACCACCTAAGATTACTTCTGCATCAGCGTCAGCTTTCGCTTGATCAATAGCTTTCGCTAATTTATCAAATGAACCTTCTGAGATAACTGAAGACACATAGTTAGTAGGATCTTCTGGAGAACCCATTTTAATAGTAGCTAAGTCAGCAGTCATATACTCTCTAACTTGGTTCCACATAGAAGCAGGAACATAAGCTCTAGATGCAGCAGAACATTTCTGACCTTGGTACTCAAAAGAACCTCTTGTAAGTGCTACAGCTACTTCTTTAGCATTAGCAGAAGGATGAGCTAATACGAAATCTTTACCACCAGTCTCACCTACGATACGAGGGTAAGTTTTGTATTTACTGATGTTTTGACCGATTTGAGCCCACATACTGTTAAATACACCTGTAGATCCAGTGAAGTGAATACCAGCGAAGTCAGGACTAGCTAATAAAGTATCAGTGATCATTCCAGAGTTACCATACACTACGTTGATAACACCATCAGGAAGACCTGCTTCTTTAAACACCTCAACGATTACTCTAGCAGAGTATATTTGCGTTGCAGCTGGTTTCCATACCACTACGTTCCCCATCATAGCAGGAGCAGAAGGTAAGTTACCAGAGATAGCTGTAAAGTTAAAAGGAGTAATCGCATAGATAAATCCTTCTAGTGGACGGTGCTCTAATCTGTTCCAGATACCATTCTCAGAAGCTGGTTGTTCAGAATAGATTTGAGTCATATACTGTACGTTAA
This sequence comes from Myroides sp. N17-2, assembly GCF_002286775.1. Classification (GTDB taxonomy): domain Bacteria; phylum Bacteroidota; class Bacteroidia; order Flavobacteriales; family Flavobacteriaceae; genus Flavobacterium. The sequence continues at coordinate 85,665 of NZ_NSGJ01000013.1, read as the reverse complement.
AACGTAGGAAGTCAATAAACTCACATGCAGAGTCAATCTCAGCTTGGTGTAATGTTTTTGCTTGAGCGATCATTGTTGCAGCATTAATCTTAGCACGGTAAGGACCAGCTAATAATTCAGCAGCTTTTAAGAAGATAGATGCTCTGTGTTCCCATGGCATAGCAGCCCATTTAGTTCTAGCTTCTAAAGCAGTAGCTACCGCTTTCTCTACTAAAGCTTTATCAGCTTCATGGTAAACACCTAATTTATGTTTGTGATCAAATGGAGGGAATAAATCTTTCGTGTTTCCAGTTCTGATTTCTTCTCCACCAATGTATAATGGAATATCAACTGTTGTGTTGTATTGCTCTTTGAACGAGTTCAAAGTCAATTCTCTTTCTGTTGTTCCTGGCGCATAAGACTTAACTGGCTCATTGTACGCAGTCGGAACTTGATAGAATCCTTTTGACATATTACGTTTATAATTTATGTAGTTTCTAAATGAATAATTACAAATATAATCAAAAAAATTGGAAACACTTTTGACCTATTTCTTAAAAACAATCATTTAACACAAATAAAACACTGACTATCAACCCTCTATTTAACTAATCTTATATTTAATAATTAAAACGAACAAGCAAAAGTTACTACCATCTAATAGTTCTAAATAACCCACAGTAATCTTTTAATGACTAAAGAGATTATAAAGCGAATATTACATCAACTCTAGTTCCTTGCTGAAAACATGAGGTATCTCTGCATATTTCCTCTAAAAACAGCCTTTTATCCGAACAATTGTTCTTCCATTCCTCAACCAATATTCAATCATTTTTAATCCCAATCAATTCAATATATTGATAAACTTCAAAAAGAAGTACACACACCTTTATGATTACTTAGACAAATCTCTCATAAACAAGCATAAAAAAACCTACCAAGTTACATTGATGCATCTTGATAGGTATCTTAAAATCTCAAATATAAATTATCGCCCTATGAAAGCGAAGAAATCTCTTATTTTAGTTTAGTACAAAAGGAGCTGAAAGTTTAAAACTAGGTATCTCAGCTCTAAAATAACCTTCATTACTCATGTTCATAACTTCATAACATCCACGCATTGCCCCAAGTGGAGAGTTAAGCACACATCCACTACTATATGTGTAGCTAGCTCCTGGTTCTATAATAGGCTGCTCACCTACTACACCTTCACCATGCACTACTTTCACACTATTAAGAGCATCATATATCTCCCATAAGCGCCCTTTTACTTGCACATAGTTAGCTGTATTATTTTCTATCGTTATATGGTATGAGAATGTATAGCACACTTTTTTAGACTTAAAAAAGCTACCCTCATAATCAGTCTTCACTGTTACCTTAATGCCCTTCGTCGTTTGTGAAATCATCTTTTCCATCTTGTTGTTCTACATTAATATTAAAACTCTTAACTCATTATAGCATATCCATTTTTTAATACACTATATTTTCAGCACTTGCCTCTCCTATTCCGATTACTCTATCGTATAACTCATTATTAGCACGATAATAAACTAACACTTGATACTTGTTAGTCGTTAACGCAAAATTACCATCTGGTGCTAACTCTGGACTTACTATACCTTTATGCAAAACTGTATAACTAAAGTTAGTAAACCCTTGTTTGACTAATAGCGTTTGTTCATAAGTTGCTTTTTCTTCATTATACATCATCTTATTTGACGGTATCAAAGCATAATCATTAAACATCCCTGTGACATAATAATCTAACCCACTCGGTGTATCTTCTTCTGGTTTATAACTAAAATAAACCCAACTATACTCTGCCTCAGTCTGTGCATTTCTGCCATTTATCGTTCTCGGATAAAAACTCCCATTGATATCGGGAAAGTATGTATACCCTTTATTCTTCCTACTTTCATTAGGATAGAGATAAGTGTTATAAATCCCATTATCTGTAGTGATAGAACCTATCATATTATTGACTTGCTTAATATCACTATTGTCAAAATTCAGAAACTGATTACCAGCCCAGAACTGTGTTTGTTCTTCATACTTATAGATAAGGTCATTACCCATCGTGTACTGTGGTTTGATATTATTTAAGAACGAATCCCATCTACCATTTTGGAATATCGCAATCTTGATATTCTGAATAGGATTCTGATATACTGCATCTCCTAAGGCCACTGTAAACTCCACATTCTGTTTCGTCTCAATATAATCTAAATTACGCGTTCGCTTGATCTGAATTGGAACATTCACTACACTCTCATAAAGAACAAACTTCCGCCTAATAACCACCTCATTATCTTGATTATATATCTCTAAAACATAGTTACCACTCTTTAATATTTTATAACGCGGAGTAGGTAAAGATATTCTATAATGTGTATAATTCTGCAGGGTATTAAATGAGTTTTCATAACCGAGAATCCGCTGTCTCTCTAATCCATCTATATACTCTATTTGCTTTAATTTAGTCGGTGTCCAATCATAATTATATCCAATAACCCGGTAGTAATAATCACTATCATCCCCATATAAATCATCAAACTCAAGTGTAAAACTATCCCCTAACTGAAAGAAAGGATTGACAGCTCTATTGTTACTCATAAAGCCAACAGTCTTGATATAATCCGCTGTAAAGTTCTGCGGTGCCTGTGCTTGCACACCGAACACCCCAATCAAACATAGGATTAAAAAAACTATCTTACTTCGCATAATTACTATTTTTAAACTTTGCTAAACTACCACCTTTATATTACTGCAAAAAAGATACAATTTTTTCGTTTAATAAAACCATGCTACTCAATTTAAAGTCAGCAATATCAAATCTCTCTTGATTATACTGCTCTTTATCAGGAATAGCGATGACGATCATATTTGCATTCTTACCTGCAGTAGCACCTGTAAATGAATCTTCTATAACAATGCACTCACTTGGTAAGCTACCTAGATTAGACGCCGCTCTTAGATATACATCTGGTGCAGGTTTTCCATGCTCCACGTGCTCTACAGATACAATTGTCTGAAAGAAATCACGAATCCCAAGACGTTCAAGTGCAGTATTAATCAATACCTCAGGCGAATTAGTTGCTAATCCTATCTTTATTCCTCTCTCTTTTAAGAACGTTAAAGTCTGTAATACCCCTTCTTTAATCTGCCCCTCAGCACGTATTAATTCTTTTACTCTATCTATGACAGCCTGTTCAACTTCTTCGATTGTTTTGCCCTCCCAAGGAAACATCTCATACCAAATTTCTGTCACTGCTCTAGTTGTCTTCCCTTGTGTCTGAAGTGCAATTTCCTCATCCCATATAGCACCTACCGAAGTAAATACTTCCTCTTCTGCTTGTTGCCAAAATCCCTCTGAGTCTATCAAGACCCCATCCATATCAAAAAGTACTGTTGTTATCTTTTTATTCTCCATAATCTTTCTAAATACGTACGAAGATAACCATTCGTCTACAGATAGAAAAAGAGTTTTTAAGAAGAAACATCTATTCTACTAAATACGTTTAAAACAAAAACAATGCCTGTTTTTATGTTTTTAACTAAATATGTAAAAATAAAACACATTACCCTTTAAAAAATGTATATATTCACATAAACTAACTAGATTTTTTTACTATCGAAACATTTATTGATGTATTTACTATAAGGTGTGCCAGTCTTGTCAGTTATTCAGTATACTACTAACCTAACTAGTGTCAAATGAGATATGAGATTGTAAATAAGATGTTATACATAGCGATTATAGTTTTACTTTACATCATAGCATACGAGTACTTATCTAATGGTCAACTAAACGATATAATCACTTCACCTCGATGGGTTTTACTTTCTTTAGGGCTTATAATTACAGGTATTGGTATATCTATAAATGGTGGTATTACTTGGTTATTAACAAGCTTTACTATACTAATGACCTTGAGAATTCCTAATCTGTATACCTTTTTAATCTTGTTTATATTCAGCCTAGCATTGTATAAATTTAAAGCCGCTAGATTAATTAATATACCCTTACATAAACCTCTCTATAAATATTTAGTAATACTTACCACTGCGGGGTTCTCGATAGCTTATATCCTAATAGTTAGAGCTACTGAATACGGCATACCAACTATACTAATAAGCTTCGCAGTAGGTTTAGTAACAGCATTCTTTACTTATATGTTCTATCCATCGATAGCTACAGTGATATATACGATGTACTTATACATCTATTATCCTACTCAAAAAAGCAACACAATACATATACATAACTTCAGCTATATGGTACATCGATATAAGGATAATATGCTAATCACACCTTACATCGCAAGTATATCTCTATCTAAAGAATCTAATGCGGAAGACTTGAATATATCTGCTATCACTTATTATTTTTTAAAACAAGGACGACCTCTGACAATCATTAAGTATAAGACGGACGGTAAGGGGAATTATGTGTTTTATTAGATGAAGTCAATTATACAGAAAGATAATAACCAGTCAGTGAATACAAACATTTACTTAAAACACACAGGGATAATCTCTCCTTCTGCTAGACAGTATTTAGTTACTTCTTCAGGAGTAAGTTTGTGTATAAAGTCTTCTTCTATAACGGTAAACCCGACAGTTCTAAGCTTGTCAAAATAGTCACGACCATAGACACGTACGTGGTCATACTGACCGAAGATAAGCGTGCGCTCTTTAGGATCTGTGATAGAATCATCTTGGAAGGTTACTGCTCTAGACATATCTTGTGGAATCTGAAATATTCCCATACCACCAGGTCTAAGGATACGATACAGCTCTTGCATCGCCTTCGTATCATCAGGAATATGCTCTAAGACGTGATTACACAGAATCATATCAAAGCTATTATCCGCAAAAGGCAGGTTACAGATATCTGCTTTCACATCTGCTAAAGGAGATTCTAAGTCAGTAGTAGTATAGTCTAGATTAGGTTGTTTCTTGAAGCGCTTATAGAACGCTTGCTCTGGTGCGAAGTGCAGTACTTTCTTAGGTGTACTAAAGAAGTCTGTCTCACGCTGTAAATAAAGCCATAAGAGGCGGTGTCTCTCTAGTGAAAGTGTACTAGGAGAAAGAACGTTATTGCGTTGCTTAGCATATCCATAAGGTAAGAAGGTTTTAAAACTCTTTCCATCAATAGGATCCGTAAAGGTATCCCCCTTAAGGTACCATGCCATAATAGGACGAACAACGTAACTCAACCGAATCAATATCGGTCGAGGTACAATGTTCAATATTGTTTTGAATAACTTCTTCATTAATAAGAATGAGTGATTAAAGAACTAATGCTTTAGCTCTAAACTCATCTTCTTCATTACTAGTGATACCTAATGCTTGATAGATATATTGGAATGTAGAAAGTAATTCTGGTTTACCGTTCACTAATGCCACATCGTGTTCGAAGTGTGCAGATGGTTTTCCATCACGTGTTACGATAGTCCATCCGTCATTAAGTTGTTTGATGTTACGAGTACCTAAGTTGATCATAGGCTCTATAGCTACCACCATACCTTCTACGAACTTCTTACCATTACCTGGTTTACCATAGTTAGGCATTTCAGGATCTTCGTGCATCTTAGTACCTAATCCGTGACCTACAAGCTCGCGAACGACAGTGTATCCTTCTTTCTCACAAAAGCGTTGGATAGCACTACCTACGTCTTCTACTCTATTTCCTAATTTGAATTGTCTAATACCTACGTATAGCGATTCTTTTGTAATCTGTAATAACTTTTTAGTAGCTGGATCTACATCTCCAATCTCGAATGTATAAGCGTGATCTCCATAAAATCCGTTCATCACTGTACCACAATCTACAGATACTATATCACCCTCTTCTAAAGGACGATTAGTAGGTAACCCGTGTACAATCTGTTCGTTCACACTAGTTAACAACGTAGAAGGACAACCATATAGGCCTTTAAATCCTGGTACTGCTCCGTGATCTCTAATAAATTCTTCAGCTTTTGCATCAAGCTCTAAAGTTGTTACTCCTGGTTTTAGCTCTGTAGCTATCATTCCTAATGTTTTAGAAACAAGCAATGCGCTCTGTCTCATCAACTCGATTTCTTCAAGAGTTTTTGGAATTATCATACCTTAAAATTTTATATCCTACAAAATTACACTATTACAACCAATGAAAAAATGATTATACCTACTTTTTGTTTGTCTTGTAGTTTGTAATGCTGTACATTTAAGGAAATCTACGTTAGATAAACCCAAAACACACACTAAGAAATGAATTACACAACTGCACAAGAAGCCGCTAAGCTTATTAAATCTGGTGACAGAATCTACGTACATGCCGTTGCATGCACTCCTAATCACTTAATAGATGCTATAGTAGAACGAGCGTCAGAATTAAGAAAAGTAGAGTTCTGTCATATCCACACATTAGGGAAAGCTCCTTATGCTGATCCGAAATATAGAGAGAGTTTTTTTGTGAATTCTTTCTTTACGGGTGGCAATGTTAGACATACCATTAGAGAGGGTAATGGTACATACACCCCTATATTCTTAGGTTCATTACCTGAAGCTTTTGACAGCGGTCTAGTGCATCTTGATGTAACTTTAATACAAGTATCACCTCCTGACGAACACGGATTCTGCTCTCTAGGTACTTCTGTAGAAGCGACACCTGCTGCGATACGTTCTTCAAAAATCGTTATTGCCCAAGTGAACAAATATATCCCTCGCACTTTCGGTGATGCAGCTCTGCATGTCTCTAAAATAGATGTATTAGTAGAGCATCATACTCCACTATTAACAGAGTACAGCGACAGCTTCGATGATATAGAAGATAAAATAGGTGGATATATCGCTGAACTGATAGAAGATGGTAGTACCTTACAGATGGGGATCGGTTCTATCCCAGAGGCTGTATTACAAAAACTGAGAAATCACAAGTACTTAGGATTGCACACAGAGATGTTCGCTGATGGAGTAATTGATTTGATTGAAGCAGGAGCATTAGATTGTTCTAAACAAGTATCTTCTAATAATAAAGCTATATCGACATTCTGTGTTGGTACAGAGCGTATTTATAAATACCTAGATAACAATCCTTTTTTTGAATTTAAAGAATGTTCTTATACGAATGATCCATTCATTATTCGTCAGAATCCAAAGACAATAGCTATTAACTCTGCTGTAGAAATAGACCTAACAGGACAAATATGTGCTGACTCTATCGGCCCTAATATTTACTCAGGAGTAGGTGGACAAGTAGATTTTATGCGTGGAGCTACTCGTAGTAAAGGAGGTAAAGCGATTATAGCTATGTCTGCCACAACCAAAAAAGGAGGCAATAAGATAGTGCCTTTTCTAAAAAACGGTGCAGGCGTAGTCACTTCGCGTGCCCATGCACAATTCATTGTGACAGAGTACGGAGTAGCTGATCTAAGAGCTAAATCTATAGTAGATCGTGTACATGCCTTGGCAAATATTGCTCATCCTGACTTTAGAGAAGATATATTAAGAGAATACTTTGACGCCACTAGAAATAAACAGTAAAACACTAATAACTAGAGTTCTTAACCTACATTAAGGGTAATAACGTGTAGTGTTTCTTATCTTTGTAATACAAAATAATAAAGCTATGAACACAAAAATATTATACACAGCAGACAGTAGAGGTTACGCTAATCATGGATGGCTAAAATCTCATCACACCTTTAGTTTCGCTAACTATAGAAATAATGACAGAGTACATTTTGGAGTACTACGTGTACTTAATGATGACAATGTAGCTGCAGGAATGGGCTTCGGTACTCACCCTCATGACAATATGGAGATTATCTCTATTCCGTTATCAGGAAGTATATCTCACAAGGACAGTATGGGAAATGGAACAATCGTTAATGAAGGAGAGATCCAAGCAATGAGTGCAGGTACAGGCGTTCAACACAGTGAGTTTAATCCTAATGAGAATCAGGATAGTCAATTCTTACAGATATGGATATTTCCAGATACGTTAAATGTAAAGCCTCGTTATGACCAGATAAAACTAAATAAAGAAGACAGAGTAAATCAATGGGATCAAATTCTATCTCCTAATGCAGATGATAAAGGAGTATGGATTCATCAGAATACTTGGTTTCATATGACGGACTTAGAACAAGGTAAAGAACTTGCCTATGAACTAAAAGACAAATCAAATGGGGTGTTTATGTTCGTTCTAGAAGGTGATATCACATTAGGAAACGATGTCTTACACAGAAGAGATGCTATAGGTTTTGACGGTGAAGATACTTTCACTATTAAGGCTAATGAGAATAGCCAAGTGTTACTTATGGAGATCCCAATGGAACTTCCGAGTTACTTACAATAATAAGATAATTACAATAAATATACTGAAGTGAACAGACATTCGTTTGTTCACTTTTTTTATCACAATAAACAACCACACATATCTAACTCGCTAATATTTAGCTATCTTTACTTGTAAAAGAAAAAGAAATGATTAGAAGAATACTACTATTGAGCTTGCTATTAATGACTGCATTTGCTTGTAAAATGGAGGAAAAAGAATACAAAATACAGGATGATGATAAAGTCACAGCTCCGAAAAAAGAACCTAAGAAAGAAGAGCCTACACCTCCTGTGTCAGAAACCCCCAAAGAATATAAACACAACAATGAAGTAGATAAAAACGCGGAATATCCAGGAGGTATGTCTGCTTTTAATAGGCAGTTTATCTCTAGATTTAGAACACCTGATATAGATGGAAGCGTTAAGCGAATACAAGTAATCATACAGTTTATAGTTGAAGCAGATGGTAGTCTTACTGATATAAAAGCAGTTCGAGATCCAGGATATGGCGCAGGTAAAGAAGCTATTAGAGTACTTAATAGTATGCCTAAGTGGCATCCTGCAGAACTTGATGGCAAAAGAGTTAGATCACAGTTCACCCTACCTATAACGATACAAGTACAGTAACTACCAATAAAAAAGCTCGCTATCATCTAGCGAGCTTTATATATATCGTAATCTTATTTACTATTCTTAAGGTTTCTTACTTCCTCTTCACTTAAGTGTCTCCACTTTCCTCTAGGAAGGTTCCACTTTGTTAATGGACCATACATCACACGGTCTAACTTGATAACATTATAACCTAAAGACTCAAAGATAGCACGTACTAACTTCACGTTAGATGCTTTCAGTTTAATACCTACTTCAGTCTTAGGTTGGTCATCTACATAAGATACTTCTTCAGCGAATACACGACGTTCGTCGATATACACCCCTTTTTGTACTTTCTCTAAGTCCTCATATTTTAAGTTCTTATCTAAAGATACGTGGTATAATTTAGAAGAACGTTGATCTGTAGAGTTTAACTTCTGTAATAAGTTAGTATCATTCGTGAACAACAATAAACCAATAGTTGTTTTATCCATTCTTCCGATTGGCACTAATGGGTATTTAGATGCACCTTTAATTAATGACAGTACATTATCTTCAGTGATGATTGGCTCATTAATTGTAGCAAAACCTTTTGGTTTGTTTAATAACACATAAGTCAGTTTCTCCGGAGTAAGAATAGTTCCGTCAAAGTTAACTACATCAGTCTTCTTTACTCTATATCCTAACTCAGTGATAACTTCACCATTTACCTTAACATTACCTGATACGATGTAGATGTCTGCCTCACGACGTGAGCATATACCAGAGTTACCAATATATTTATTTAAACGCAATTCGTCAGAATCCTTAGGAGCATTTTTTACTCTTGGTTTACTATCGTATTTCTTAGTAGTATTTGCGCTAAATGGTTTTTTACCATCTTTATTAGCGAAAGACTTCTTGTTTGTATCATTATCTCCATACGTCTTTTTAGCTCCTTCTTTAGATCCAAAAGACTTGTTATTATCATTATCTCCATACGTCTTTTTAGGCCCTTCTTTAGGTCCAAAAGACTTCTTATTACTATCATTCCCACCATACGTCTTTTTAGTTCCTCCTTTAGAACCAAAAGACTTCTTACCCGCTGTATTTTTACTACCTGAGCGATTCGATTTATTATTTCCTGAACTCGACTTACCGTTATTCATATCAAAAGATTTTTGCAAAGATAGTTTTATTCTATGCATTAATTAATATAACTTTAAAAGTTTACATAACTTTTAGACTTTACAACGTTTCTTCTAGCAACACTTTACCACTAATCAGTACATCCGGATCTATTAAAACAATAGAAAACACGCCTAATAGAATCAATATTTTCAAACTAATATGTAGACTGTGGTATTGTGTTAAATTTTTTGATGTCCATAATCTATATAAGAATAATATTAAGACAACAATACTTAAATAGAAGTAATACACCATATACCCAAGGTTATCTCTACTCACTAAAAAGTAAATAGGGATCAATGTCAACAAAGTAACGAAAGTAATTACCTCCTTTGCCTTCTTCTCTCCAAAACGCACAGGAATAGTCTGATAGTCATTCGCAAAGTCGCCTTTTATATTCTCCATATCTTTAATCAACTCACGTATTAGAATGATCAAATACAAAAAAGCAGCATGTAAAAAGATAGAAGGATAATAAAATCTAAAGTGCATCAATATACTAAAGAAAGGCAATATCGCTAACAATGAAGCTGTAAGGTTACCAATAATAGGAAACTTCTTTAACTTATGTGAATAAAACCACAATAGGAAAATATAAATAGAAAAGAAAGCGGATGCATACCATGATACAGCAAACACTATCCCTACTGCAAAAAAATTAAGTGCAAAGTATACTCTTAATTTAGTAGCCTGACTGACTAGCCGATCTACCATAGACTTTATCGGTCTATTGATCAAATCTTTCTCAGCGTCATAAAAGTTATTGATGATGTATCCACCAGCGATCGCTAGCGAAGATCCAAAGATGATCAAAAACAACTTCCAATCAAGGATCACATCTAATGCTCTTAGTTGTGGAGCAAAAATAAAAATAGAAGCTAAGTACTGAGCTACTACTATAATAAAAATGTTATAACCCCTCACCACTGAGAACAAGCTAAATATTTTCGCTAAGAGCAATTTACTTTTCCTAGACAACATCTCTCTTGTATCAATTTATTTTCGCATTAGCGAAAGGTTATAACATTTACTTAATTCCTATTAGAATTGGTAAACCACTTCTAATTTATATTCTTTTAATGATTCTTTTGCTTTATCAATGTCAGGAGTAAATCCTAAGATATAACCTCCTCCACCTGATCCACAAAGTTTCAAATAGTAATCATTTGTCTCGATTCCCTTTTGCCAAACACTGTGAAATTGCTCAGGAATCATAGGTTTAAAATGATTAAACACTACATTAGATAACAACTTCGTATTACTAAATAATGACTTCACATCTCCTTTTAAGAAGTTCTCTACACAAGCGTCTGTGTATTTTACAAACTGATCTTTAAGCATCTGACGGAAACCTTGATCTTTTAAGCTTTCCATAAAAATTGTAATCATAGGCGCTGTCTCTCCAACAATTCCTGAATCAATCAAAAACACTGCTCCTTTACCGTCCACACTTTGTGACGGAATACCCGCAGGCTCGATATTATCTTTTGAATTAATTAAGATAGGCAGGCTAAGGTAACTATTTAAGGGGTCTAATCCTGAACTAGTACCATGAAAGAAAGACTCCATCTTACCAAAGATTCCTTTTAACACTAAAAGTTTGTCTTTTGTAAGGTTCTCTAATACAGTGATTTTATCTTGTGCATATTGATCGTAAATAGCCGCTACTAAAGCTCCGCTACTCCCCACACCATATCCTTGAGGAATACTTGAATCAAAGTACAATCCTTGTTCTATCTCTGTATTTAATCGCTCTAAATCAAACGTTACTAATGAAGGATCTTGCTCTTGCATATCACATAGATACGCTGCAAAGTTCTTCAAACTCTGATTAGATTTTAATGCCACTCCTTCCAAGTTCTCAGACATCTTTAATGCTCCCTTATAAAAATTATAAGGAATAGATAATCCTTTAGAGTCCTTGATAATTCCATATTCTCCAAAAAGAAGAATCTTCGAATAAAATAATGGTCCTTTCATAGCTGTTATTATAAATTCTCGATGCAAAAATACACATAATATCCGCTCGCACCTTTTTTAATGTCCTTATTTTTTATAAATACCTGTTTTTGAACCCATAAACACAATGTCTACATCCATTTTGACAACACTGTCCTTTCATCATATGATACAGTTCTGTAAACACAAAATATTCATTCTCCATATAATAATGAACTCCCTCTTCCATCTCACTTCTGCGTTTAGGTAATTCCTTTCCCTTACACGTGTGAATCATCTGATCAAACTTTGTTAAACAATCATTACACAAACACTTGTGAAATGACCCTGCCAAAAAAACACGTGTATCATTCGATATACTCACTTTCGTACAGTCACATTGTTTAATATCATCTGTATTACATACAATAGCTACTTTACAGTGCGTACACACTCTATTCTCACTCATAATCTATATTACTTCATTGTAGTGATATTAAAGAACTGCATATCACCGTTTGCTTCTAATTCTACAACACCATCTACCACTTGTCCATTAGCGCGTGTTTTTGAAACTTTTACACTGTTTTTTCCAATTTCTAAAGGAATACGAACATAATTAATCTGCGCAGGTAATGTCTGCCAGTTACGGGTATCTGCCTTTTCAGAAAACATGTTAAATAATTGTACACCTAATCCGATTCCTTCTAATATTGCATTAGCATCACTATCCTTACTAGTTGACCTAGCAGCAGCTTTCACTGCATATTCAGCAGCTTTCTTGACTGCCACTCTAGTCAAAATCTTTCCTAATTCCTTACCAGCTCTCTCTTTTAAAGTCAAAACAGCTAAAGCATCTAAATCTTGTGCTTTTTCAAACGGCAGAACTTTAGAATCTTTTACTGTAACAGTTGCTCCAGTATAAGGCAAAGGCTGAACGATATATTTTGGGTAAGCAATATTGACACTGTGAATATCACTCAAATTCGTCTTACCTGCAATACCAAAATCTAGCGGAATTACAAATCCCAACGCATTAGTAAACACTAACGCCCCAGAATCACCTTTTGCTAATGTGAAGAATAAATTTTCTTGTTCTTTAACAGGAGCTCTTCCGTTCTCCCAAAAAACCACCACATCACCACCACTACTCACAGGTACATCTTTTAACTTCAAGTTAAACTCTTTTTCATACTTCGCTACATCACCCGCAAACCCCATTTTAGAAGCCATACGCATGACATCATACTTTAAAGTAGTGGGCATTTTCACACCATAATACACTCCATTAGCAGATTGATATGTTTCTACAGCATTTCTATATGCAATAAAAGCATCATTATAATTTTTGTTTTGCTCATAGATAAGCCCCTGCAAATTCAGAGAGAATGCATCTTTAGAATAACGTGTCGCTTTATCATTATACTTATCTCCTTGTTCATAGTTCTGTAAGGAGATACGTCTAGCCTCTACTATTGCTTCATTGGTCTGACCAAGATACATATAGTTTAAAGCCTTATAGTAATGAAGCATAAATATCTCAAACTCTTCTCCCTTATAATTTTGAGACATGGAATTTAAGAATAAACCAACTGCTATATCTCCTGTAGTAGATAATCCATCCTCTACTAGCAAATCTGCTTGATTAAAATATTTATTACTTGCTTCGTATTCCCCTTTTAGGTGTGCTACTTTCCCTTTCTCCATATAAAAAAGCAATAGATTTCGAGGCTTTTGTAACAAAGCATTCTTATCTAAGGCCTTCTCAGCAAGATCAAACTCAGAGGAACCTACTTTCTGATAATAGTCTGTTATCCTATCGTGATAAGAAGCACATCCAAACACGAAAAACATCATTGCATAAAGCAATGATGTTTTTATAACAGAATATATGGTTCTACTTGAAACCATCTATTTTCCTTTAAATTAGTTTTTTACGTACTTAGCGATCTTTTTCTCACCTATCCAAACTACTTCATTTGTTTGAATATTAGTCAACTCTAAGTTAACTTGGTAATAAACCACTTTTTTCTTCTTGTGTGCATCTACGATAGAGTTAATAGAACCTTGTAACATAAAGTCAGCTCCTTGCTCTAAACCGAATTGTTTCATAGAAGATGAAGAAGCGTTTGTTTGTTGGTCAGCACGCTCACCACGTAGTTCTTCACGTTTCTTTCCACCTTGTACTAAACGAACTCTTTGAGAACGAATAAAAGCTTGCTCCACATCTTTTACGAAAGTTTCTGCTTCGATATGCTCATGGCTTTTATTGTATACCATCCCCACAATAACCACAGGTTTCTTACTTGCATTCTCTTCACGGAAATTAGAGATCCATTCTTCTTCTAATATCTGTCTAGTCATTTGATCAGCCACCTCTCTTGAGTCTGAGTTATTCCATCTACCACTGATATCAATAGTGTCTTCAGTACTTACTCTTGTTACTTGACGACCACATGATGTGATAACTAATCCTGATACAGCTAATACTGTAGCTAATGCTATACGTTTAATTTGCATAATCCTGTTTTTATTTTTCATATTGTGTTTTCAATTCCTAGATAGAGAACCACCAGTTCCCTGTTCTAAAGCCTACTTGAGGTCTCCAGTTATTCCAGTTACTCCATCCTGAGTTATATCTATTATAGTTATTACCATAATATCCACTATCATAGCTAGAGTAGCTTCTACCATACTTAGCACGAGCCATACGTTCCTCGTGTTTCCACTCTCTTTTTTGAGCTTTGCGTTCCATTTTAGCCTCATACCAATCATACGCCTTATAAGTATCTTGTACAGTTGTACTCAAAGTAGCTGTCAGCGAATCTTTCACTGCCATATACTTCACCATACTTACTCTATAATTAGGGTTTTGATCAGGCGCTAACTCTTGCGCATAAGTTGCTTGACTAAATAGTAAGCTACCTATTGCTAAACCAAAAATTGTCATTAACTTTTTCATATCTCCAAATTTTAAGTTCTCAATATGCAATTAGCATACCGTAGTATAAAATTACAAAAAATTATTTAATTAATAATGATCCTGTACCTATTTCGTCATCTATATACTGCTCATTTTGACAATACTGAGCCAAATCTTGTCTGATAAATGTCTGTACGAAGTCTTTATCACCCATTGGGTATAACACGTGGACATTTGCCCCAGCATCTAATGTAAAGCACACAGGTATAGATGTTTTTTCTCTAAACTCCCATATTTTCTCAATAATCTGAAGTGTATTAGGCTTCATCAAGATAAAATAAGGCATCGAAGTCATCATCATTGCGTGTAATGTTAGCGCTTCACTCTCTACTAACGCCATAAATTCAACTAAATTACCCTCTACCAATATATTTTTCAACTTAGCCAAATTCTCATGTGCTTGACTAAAACGTTGCTCAGCATAAGGGTGATTGTGCATTAGATCATGCCCAACAGTACTTGATACTTTTTTCTCACCTTTATCAACAAGTAAAATTGTATCACAGTAATTCTTAAACACAGGGTGTACCTCATATGGAAATTCTATACCATATAAATCCGAGCTACCTGTAATATCAGCTTGTTCTCCCCACACCACTACACTACCTGTAATACTTCTACACGCACTTCCAGAGCCCAAACGCGCTAAGAAAGAAGCCTTCTGATTAAAGTATTCAACAGTCATATCTGCGTTTAACAACTTTTCTAATGACATAATATTTACGGCCATAGCCCCCATACCTGAAGCAGAAGATGCTATACCCGAACTATGTGGAAAAGTATTCTTAGTATCTATAATGAAGTGATAATTTTCTATATAAGGACAGTACTTTACTATTCTCTCGAAGAACTTCTGAATCTTTGGTTTAAAATCTTCCTTAGGTTGTCCCTCAAACAAAAGATCAAAACTTATCCCTTTATCAGATTTTGCCTTATATATTAACGATGTCTCTGTCTTACAATTATTCAAGGTAAAACTCAACGACGGATTCGCAGGTATCTGATTATCTTTCTTTCCCCAGTACTTAACTAATGCTATATTACTAGGCGTACCCCATGAGAAACCACCCTCCATAGCCAAATTAACATCTACTGATCGGTCAAAAATAAAGTCTTCTATATTCATCATTCTGTTATTTCTATGACACAAAAATAACATCTTTTATTGATAGCTACTTCATTCTTTAAGAAAGTTATATTCTAAAACCGTTCGAATACAACAAAAGCTAATGATCTATCTCAAAATCACTAGCTCCTTTTTATATCAAATTCATTATCAAAATTACCAAAACCGCTATCCAATGAAATAAGATCATATACCAAAACTTCTTCTTACTTGGACTCGCCATTTCTCGAATAGCATTAATAACTCTGTCTTTAATTATCTCACGGATATTTAACTTTGGATCATTAAAGGGAATATCGTCTACACTCAGCTTTTTAAATCCATAAATTAGCATCTTCTTAATCCACTTATTCTCGCTTTGATTTTTAATATTATTGACAATCTGCATTTGTACCAAGGAAAAGTCAAATCCCTTCTGCACCCAGTTCTGTTTATCAGCCACAGAAGTATCACTAATAACCTTATCTAATGCCTTATCAATTAAGGGATACAAAAGAGCTTCCCCTTTGTCATTTAACAATCTATTCGCTACCTTTTTAACAGCATACGAACTAGCCATAGAGAAAATAAAGTAATTACTAATCAATATCATGGTCAACGAAATACTCTGAATCGGAGCAATAACAAAGACCGCTAATAAAGCCATCAATCCTGCCGAACCACCTATATTACCAACTCCTAGATAGGGTCCATATATAAATAACAATAAACCTATAGCAAAAGAAAACACTGCACTAAATGAACCGACTATAAATATCTTAAGAAAACTACTTCCTCCTATAAAGGATAGTTTGGCTGCATACTTTATCTTATCTAACATATCCTATAAGTACATTATTATCTCATAAATGCTATAATCAAAATAGCTATCCAATGATATCCTATGATCATCCAGAAGAACTGCTTATCAGGTGTAGCAAAGTCTTTAATCCCTTGTATCACTCTTGTTTTTATTTCAGAACGCACATTAAACTTAGGATCATCAAAAGGGATATCATCTAACTTTAATTTAGAGAATCCTAGTACCAACAGGTATCTTAACCATTTATTATTCGTTTCTTGTTTTACATTATTAATCGTCTGAAGCTTCAAAACTGAATAATCCATACCGCGCTGTACCATATTCTGTTTCTCCGTTTCATCTATTCTACCCATCGTCTTATCCATCGCCTTATCCATAATAGGTTCTAAAAATGACTCGGCTTTATCATCTAAAATACGTCTAGCTACTTTTCTAAAAGCATACTGTGTCGAAAACGAAAACACAAAATAGATACTTATCAGCGTGATTAGTAACAATACTGAAAGGTAAGGTGAGTCTTTAATAAACGTACTGAAAGAACTTTCATACACTTCACCTGCTGCATTCGTACCACTCGCATTAGACAACAAGATAATACCTGTAATCAAACTTACTACTGCGCTAAACAAACCAAACACTGCAACCTTTATAAAACTAAACGCCCCAAAACCTGAGAGCTTTAATCCATACTTTACATTATCTATCATAAAAAGTAATTTTTAGATAAATATAACACATTATACAAACATATTTAACAATAAAACAAAACACATACATCAAAATAACGCACTCCTGCCTATCCCTATAATTACTACCCCCATAAATACGGTAAAATAAAAGGTCATCAACTCTCGCTAATGACCTTCTATACTTTATAACTTCTACAAGTAATTACTTGGCATAAATAAGTGTACTCGGATTATACGTCTTACTGAAGTTGTCTAGACTTCTATAAAAGAACTCTTTTTAAGTCTAACTCCTTCTTATACATTCTTTTTAAATTCGTAACTTTGTCTCAGATTCTATTTTCTATCTCGCTATAAATCAACAACTTTAATTCACCTAAGAATTATTCATTTATCTCAATAAAAAAGTAACCTCCTTATTTAGCAGTTCCAGCCAAAGAAGCTACTACATAACTTTGTATGAAAGTATATTGATAACATCGTGTATCCATATCGAGAGCATTAAAAATGCCGTTTTAATGGACTAGCTATGGACTCATTATGGACTCACTATGGACTCACTCGAACCAAAACTGCATAAAAATGCCTATTTCATCCTATTCACGTAAGTTCTGATTATTTTCAAATATTAGCCTCGAAGATTGGCCTAAAAAAAGTATTAAATTCTAATATTCAATACTTTGCAAATATACAAAATAAAAACTGACTATTTTGCTACTCTTTTGTTTTTTACTGTAGTTTTAAATTTATACAACTAGATTCAGTTAGAGATCCTAGTATTTGGGTTACATTCTATTTTTTATGTAGAGACAAATTTAGGGATGTACACATTTTATAAATCATTAATCACAAATACCAAAAAAGGTAGTAAAACTTGAGTTCTACTACCTTTTTCAATATTGTTAGTCTTGCTTAACGATACTTTTCTATTGCTTGTTTTATACTTGGTCGAAACTGTACACTTATATAGTCTTCTCCTGTTGGTGCACTAAACATAAACATAGGATTCTCAGGAAAACCTTCTGTAGTTCTAAATAAAACAAAATAACTCTTACCCGCCTTACCTGCTTCCATCCATTCGTTGAATTTATAATAATCAGGAAGTGAACGACGCTCACGTACCACAATCAATACATCCTTCACCTCATCCCAATTAAGATGCTTATTTTTTAGAGGGCTAACATAGGTAATCCCCGATTTATCAATATTTACTTTGATAAAAAAGCACTTGTAAATAAACACAATGAGTAAGAAAATCATAATCACACTCAGGGATATTGCCAATACATTACCAACCTGCATAAAGAATATAATCATCCCAAGGAATGGCAATAAACAGAATACTGACAGTAAGATCTTACTTGTCAAATTATAATAACTAAACCTCATCTTATTTACTTTCTATTTTAGCAGTAATAGCTTGAGAAGCTATATACCCATTTGTCCATGCGTTTTGGAAGTTAAAACCTCCTGTAATCGCATCAATATTTAATATTTCTCCAGCAAAATACAAGTTGTCATTTACTTTGCTTTCCATTGTTTTAAAGTTTACCTCCTTTAGATCAATACCACCTGCAGTCACGAACTCATCTTTAAATGTGCTCTTTCCATTCACTTGGTACTCTCCTTGAGTCAATTCTCCACATAATACATCTAGCTGCTTATTCGTTACATCTGCCCACTTTGTATCTTCTGCTATACCTGACACCACTACCATACGCTCCCATAAACGGTTAGGCAACTCTAGTTCGATACGCTTAATTGCATTCTTCTTAGCGTGTTCTTTTCTGATATGCTGAAGTTCTTCTTTAAGGGATTCAAAACTGTGCTGTGGCATCCAATTCACCGTAATATGAAACTGATAATTCTTCTCTGCTAAGATTCTCGCTCCCCATGCAGATAGACGTAATATACCCGGTCCACTCATCCCCCAGTGTGTAATCAATAAAGGACCTGCCGCTTCTAATTTAGTTCCTTTAACACTCACCTCAGCAGGAGTAGCAACTCCCATTAAATCTTTAATACGCTTGTCATTAATATTAAACGTAAATAATGATGGTACAGGCTCTATGATTTTATGTCCGAACTCAGACATCATATTCCACATCTTCGGATTACTACCTGTGGTCATTACTAGATACTCACACTCATAGTTACCTGTGGTAGTGTCTAGCTTCCAGCTATTCTCTTTCTTAAAAATCCCTTGTACACTACTACTCGTGATAACATCTATCTTTAGTTCACGTACAGCTTTCATAAAACAGTCTATAATCGTCTGTGATGAATCTGTATCAGGAAACATCCTTCCATCTTCTTCTATCTTAAGCGTCACTCCGTGGCGATCAAACCACTCTATCGTATCGCCTGAGCAAAACTGATGAAAAGGCCCTAATAATTCTTTAGCCCCTCTAGGATAAAACTGTGTCAACTCCTTCGGATCAAAGCATGCGTGTGTAACATTACATCTTCCTCCTCCTGATATTTTCACTTTAGACAATACCTCTTTTCCTCGTTCTATAATAGCTACTTTTAGCCCTTTATTCTGTTCGACTAAATTAATAGCAGTAAAAAAACCTGCTGCTCCACCACCTACTAATATGACATCATAATTCATTGAAAAACCTATTTTAACGTTTAAGACACTCTATTACAGTTTTTTTATTGGCTGTAAAAATTTATCTTTACGGCAACAAAGATACTTACTTACGATCGCATCCCTATCATTGTTAAATTAAGAATATGAAAAAATTACCTTTCTTAGCTTTAATCGTCTTATTCTCCATGTGTAAATCTGCTTCACATGTAGCAACTATTACACCACCTAAGGAATTGACTGTTGATGAGCGAATCGAAAAAATCAAAGAGGAAGAAAGACTTCCTGAAGAAAAAGACGTAATCGACTTACCTGATTATGCGCAAGTGAGAGATGACTTTAGATCTGTAACAGATAAAACGAAAGACAACTATCTCAAAAACATTAAAGCTACAGGAGAGAATTACTCTGTAGTGATACTAACTAAAGGCTTTAAAGGGGAAAACATCTCTGTCAAAGGAGACAACAAATCCTACTACTACGGTATGACAATGAGCGACCTAAAAACAGGTATTGCCAAATCTATCCGTGTAGAGAACAGCCAAAACATTGTATTAAAAGACAGTTATACAGGTGGCTCACTAACTATAGAAAGTGACCATGCTAAGATGTTTAAGTTCATCTATGTGATGAAAAATAACGGAAACAAGACAACTCCTTTTAAAGTTACATTTAGCAACACCTTACGACCAGTACGCTAATTAATTTTTATGGAAAGAAGAGATCTCGTACTTAGAATGATACAACAAACGGCTCAATTACTACGAGCCGTTTTTAATTCACTACCTATTGATGACTTCGAAACGGAACAACAGGTACAGGACTTCACTTCTGCCCTTAAGGACAACTTCAATCTAAACATAGATAGCTTCATCTTCTCTTCTGATGAAGAAACCATAACTACTTTACTTGCCATAGATGGAATGGATATCGAAAATATAGAATCACTGGCTGACATCCTAAGACTACTAGCTCTCAAAACTCAAGATTCTTTAAACGAAAAAAGTGCTCTCTTGAATAGCAAAGCACTCCTGTTATTTCAATATGTAGCTGATACATCTAAGACGTATGATTGGGGTAGAGAGAATAAAATAGTAGAATTAAAGAACATTTTAGCGTAACTTCACTCAAGATTTAGAGTACTCTTCTCTTTAGTGGTTTGTACTCTTACATAAACTCAATGCTACAGTCTATGAAGTTATTTGCTCTATTTATTATCTCTTTCTTTGTTTATACCTGTAGTTATGGTCAAGAAGTATTTACAATAAAACACAATTACGACAAAAAATTCTTTTATATCTCCTTATCAGATATAATTCCTACCATAGAAAATGAAGCAGAAGAAAAGGCTTTCTCTATGATACCTGATAACTATAGATATAATGTACAGGCTGATCAAGAAAGGTATGTACTGCTTCCACAAAAAAACAAAAAAAATCTACTTAAATATACCAAGTTATCAGAACAAGACAATCTATATCTTTACGACTTTGTCAACAATAAACTGATCACTTATAAGATAAAAGATTTAAAGGGAATAGCCTCTTTAAACCCTTATGAGTTTTTTGAATTTGCAATACATACAGACGAAGAAACAGGAGAAAACACCTATAAAGAATGGACTTATTTTGACTATGAATTAGGCTTTCAAATTCCTCAAACAGAAACATACATCACAGAAGAGAATTACTTCGAAAACTTCTTTGTGGCTGTAGGTAAAACCAGTCCTTTCGAACTAGGTAAAGTACAACCAATACTGTGGAAAGAAGTGGATAACAAGACATTTCCACTATCTAAGACCTCACAATACAACAAAGATTACATTCAAAACAACAATAAAACAAACATTGTTAAAACTTACCTATACACACTAAATGACTATAACTATTTTCTATATCATTTCAATATACCACAAAATAGAGAAAGTCAGTATGATAGAGGCTACTATTTAATAGCGGTCGTAAAAGATAATCAATTGGTCAGTGAAGAACTAATAACAACAGGAGGCAACAGTGGTTACCTGCCTTTAAACTTACAGCCAAGAACACAGTTTGACGTATGTAATCACCCTATACATCAATGGGCAGGCGAACTATTTAAAAACAGTCCACCTGTTTACTTCGGCTTTGCCTACGCAGGTGATGGCTGTGAATGGATTAGTAAGGTAGAACTAAGTGATGATTATAGTAATCGTATCTCTATCAACTGTGACAATAGACACTAGTCATACCATCCTCTATCTCGCTTCTACCACTAAGACTTCTGAAAACAAAAAAAGTGCTCTCCTAGCTAGAAAAGCACTTCTATTATATCACTATGTATCTGATACTTCTAAAACATTTGATTGGAGTAGAGAGAATAAAATAAATGCCCTACAGAATCGCCTTGCTTAGTTCTTAGAAGCCTTCTTTTCTTTTAGACCTATTACCAAAGCAAATAGTAATACCACCACTGCCGAAATAAGCAGAAATAATCCTATTTGAATATTCTTCATTGATATTAAACTTGTCCCTATTGATATCATAAATAGCCCAATGTATAATAGTACTTTTCCTTTTTTCATATTCTTTTTTATTTAATAACGAACTATCTCTACCCCTCCTAACACTTCATTACTTGATTCTAAATGGAAATCAGCATTATCTTTTGATTTACCAACTCGAATCTTTACATCATTCATACCAATAAAACTAGCAACTAAAGTTAGTCGTTTAGTATCATATTTTTCAGGAACAACTAATTCATACTCTCCTTGAAGATTGCTTTGAGTACCTATATCAGTCCCTTTTATTATAATTATTGTCCCAGGTAATTCTAATCCTCCTTCATAAACCTTTCCTCTGATCACTCTAGTATTTTCATTCTTAGCATCATTCTGAACAACTGTTGCTATAGGAGTACTCGTCTTAGCATCTTTACATACAGTTTCTACTCTAGGTTTTTCTTGTGCTACTGCCGTACTTATAGTCGTTAGTGCTAATAAATTCACCATCGTAGCAACCATCCCATTTAGCCCAAATGACTTTCTAATCTTCTCTTCCTCTAAATTAACACCTACATACTGACGAGGTACTCGACCACAGATCTTTCCTTCTTTCTTAATATGATTAATGATATCTCGTTTACTGTATTTACTAAAGTCTACTACCACTTTATCACATACATCACAGTGTCTCCCCTTATCCTGAGGAGTCATCTTATCCCAGTCTTCATGACAAGGTTCGGGTATCTCGATTCTGTATTTCATAGGTTCTCATTAAGTTATTCACAAACTTCCTTGATGGTGACTTTGCCTGTCACACTAGGCTCTACAAATAATTTTACCTTGTATATTTCAATATCAATAGGATTATCAAAATCAGTAACCCTTACTTCCTCAGCAAAATAATTATCTTTTAAACAACTTAGTACACAATTCTCTCTATCTAAAGTCACAGGTAGTTTCAATTCAAAGTTCCCTATGTCATCTGTCATTACTGTATAACTTGTTCCTTTAACTTGAACTAATACACCTCCTAATCCCTTTCTTCCCGACTCTTTTACAGCCCCTTTCAATACAAAAGTCTCTTTTTTAAGCAGTTTTGTTGACTTTGAGGATTTGCTTAAGGCTTTACTTTGCTGTTCCACTTTAGGTTTTTCTTGTGCTACTGCCGTACTTATAGTCGTTAGTGCTAATAAATTCACCATCGTAGCAACCATCCCATTTAGTCCAAATGACTTTCTAATCTTTTCTTCTTCTAAGTTTATACCTACATACTGACGAGGTACTCGTCCACATATCTTTCCCTCTTTCTTGATATGATTAATGATATCTCGTTTACTGTATTTACTAAAGTCTACTACCACTTTATCACATACATCACAGTGCCTCCCCTTATCCTGAGGAGTCATCTTATCCCAGTCTTCATGACAAGGTTCGGGTATCTCAATTCTGTATTTCATAGTTATTAAGGAATAAGCTTGCCATCAAATATAAACAATTTTAGAAACTACTAACCAAAACCATTTTCATAAAAAAACCTCATAGCACATACTATGAGGTTCATAACTATTTAAAGCTCTTCGCTATTTTCTTCCATCCATCCTCTACTGTTTTAGAGAATACTTTTTTCATCTTATCATCGCGTTCGATCACCGGTTTATCTATTTTACCTTCACTTGGAATAAGCTGTCCTTTTGCGACTACACTCTCATTGCCATTATACAAAATCACTTTGAGGTCATATTCTCCTTTCTCACCATCATTACAACTAGACACATATGAAACGACAACTTCTGTAATACCGTCATTATCAAGATCTGTGATAACTGTTCCCAGAGGAACATACCCAATATATGCGCCTGTACTGCCTTCACCGCACGGAACATTGTCATACATCTTAAGCGTCATAACATAATCTTCTTCAGCGCTCTTCTTTGTAAACATATAAGTATAAATTTCACCTTTAGTCCCTGAAGAGTATTGTCCAAAGCCCTTATTCGCCAAGTCTCTATATGGAAAATATCCAGTAGCAGTAAGGATTAATATCTTCTCTCCTTCTTTATCCTCCCATTTGATAGCCTCCATAACAGTTCCTTTAAAATCAAGAGTCTTCGGGATCTCGTTATAAAGCAAGTTCTTTGCCTTAACCGGAGATTCTTTATCATAGACTACCATCTTCCACTTCGGTTGTATAGTGCGTTCTATAGAACGTGTATTCTGTGCTACTGTTACTGTACTCAACAATAAAGTAAGGCAAGCGAACCAATAAATCTTGTTTCTCATTATAAGTATTCCTATTATATGCGTGTTATCTTTTCTTTATCCCAAGATACGACTATCACACCATCTGAATATTGAGACGCGATTACATCTGCCTCCGTCAAGTGTAGATTGCCTATCTTATACTCTAACTCAAGATTCTCAAATAATATTGTCTTAACAGGCCATTCTTTATGATGTATTTCATATCTAAACAACTCCTCATTGACATACACATATA
Organism: Myroides sp. N17-2; assembly: GCF_002286775.1. GTDB lineage: Bacteria > Bacteroidota > Bacteroidia > Flavobacteriales > Flavobacteriaceae > Flavobacterium. The sequence continues at coordinate 60,484 of NZ_NSGJ01000013.1, read as the reverse complement.
GGCAATAGCGCTCCGTTAACCATTTTTCTAAAGTCGTTTTAGATTGTACTAACTCGCCAGTCTTAAACTTTAAACGCAAGAAAAACTTCTTCTTTTCATTTAAAGACAAATAAGTATCTGCTGTCCTCTTCATCTCAGCCTTTTCATAAGGAAGTCCTGATACTGTACGCGAGACAAAAGCAGAAAGACTCTTTCCTACTTCTATGTTTAAAAAATAGACACCAGGTTTACCATCTACTTTGACATAAGTACGCACATTAAGTTCATCAAAGTCTGATATCATACTAACTGCAGGTAATTGACGAGGACGAATATTCTCCATCGTGAAGGGTACGATAGATACATAACACTTACCTTCTAACTGATCTAATTCAATTTCTTCAGGTACTAATGGTCTTAGTACATCATACGGAACCTCAAAATGAAGAAAGATAGCTCTGTTCCACTCTTGATAAAACATCCATTGTCTTTCAGGTAGCCCCCAAGGTCTGTGAGATACCGATTGTAATACATCTTCTATACTATTCATATCGTAATTTTTATAGCAATTTACGCAATAAAATATTCAAATCACGAGTATTTCAATTATAAAAGTCTATTATATAAACAATTACCAATAGTTAACAGCGCTATCTTTCTATGTATTAATTAGCCTCAATAGTCCACTCTAAACCACTCACATCTATAAGGCGAATGATCACACCTTTACTTGGATGCTCTACCGTTGGAGTGAACGTTACATCTGCTTTTGCCCCTAATGGGATTACGAGGCTGTGTTTGCCAGGAGCTACTTTAGCTACATAATGATTACTAATATTCGCTTTATCCATCTTGGCTAATGCCTCGCCATCCCACTTCTGTATCACTTCACCATCACTAGTTTCTAATTGTACACCGATAAGGAATGAGCCATATACATCTGCTCCCTCTACACGATATACTTCAAAAGCGACTTTTCCATCTCGCCAAGTAGCATTAGAAAGCTCTAGTTTAGGCTTAACAGATTTGTTGTGTAGCGTACCGAATACACCACCGTGAAACACTTGATTAGTATATAAAGTCAATAATAGCACCCCAAAAGAACCAATAAACACAAGAGGTTTCAAATTCTTAATAGGCAATTCACCTGAACCAATGAATCTAAACCATTTCTTAGTTGTAAATGCCTTTTGTTTTTTAATGAAGTAATAATCCAAAGAACCATAACCTCCACCTGTCAAGAATAACATAAACCCTGTAGACACTCCGAGTACACCGATCTGCCACTCATCAAGACAAGTAGTCCCTATCCAGCCTGATCCTAATAATATTCCCATCGCCAACATAAACACCCCTACTGACATCAGTCTTGTAAAGAGTCCTAGCATAATAAACAACCCTACGATCGCCTCTACGATAGTGAAGATAACCATCGACCACCACAAGGCCTCGGGGTGTGTAACGAGATATTCGATCAGTGGTTTTATTCCGAGAGCATTAGGTAGGAAGTGATTAAACTTCACTCCTATATATCCTGCTTCTGTTTCGATAAGTTTGTTTTCTAAAATAAGTCTGCGCCAAAAAGCAGAAAAGTAAGTCCACCCCACTACTAGTCTAAGTCCTAGAGTAAAGAATCCAGCCGTAGTATACGACTGTTTATTAAATAATTGCATAGTATTAAATTAAATAGTGTAATCAATTTGTTTTAGATCAATACACTTTCGTAACGTATTGAATATTTCAAATCGATTATGCTATTGCTAATTTAAACTGCTGATATAATACATATTTAGGAGGATCAGTACCTGCTACATTGAGAATATAATCTCGCTGTACATCACTGATAAAATGATAACGCGCCAAGTCTACTTCATTTGAATAGAATGTAGATAGTAAAGTAAGTCCCTTAACACGTTGTTTTAATTGTCTTGAAGATACCGTTGTAGTAGAAGATTCTATTTCACAAGTGATAGAGGTATTACCACCTAATGCTTTGTTTGCATTTAGAGGTCGCTCTGTTGCTATACCAGATACCTCAAAGAAAGCTTTCTTAGCAGAACAGCCTACTGTGGTGAACATCAACAACGCTATCCATAGATAACATTGTATTTGTACCGCTAACTTTCTTTTAAAGGTTCTCATTGTATTTCTTCTACTTTCTTTAGAGGTTCAAAAATAGTCCTTTAAGTTCAATTTTAACAATTCCAATTGACAAAGTATTGTTAAGTTAACGTTACCTCATAGAATTTCACTCAATAAGCAATGTAATATATAGAGCAAAAAAAAGAGGTTCCCTATTACAGAAACCTCTCTAATTGTCTTTCTCTCCAATTTGCTCATCAAGATTCCGACACTCTTTACTTAAACCTACATTAAGCATTAGTACAATCTAATAAATCATTTCATTAGACAAATACTCAAAACATAGCACTATGCCTTTTCTCTAACTTATGACAATAGCTCTTTACTTCCTAGTTAGACAATACTAATGAATACAATAAGTTTGTTTTTAAAAAAATACTATATTATGAAAGGATAAAAGTAAGGTATTTAAATCTAAAATAGAAGTTAAACTTCTATAAAAGCATCATATCTTTGAATCTTATAACTACCTCATAACCTCTTGATATAAAGTAATCTCTCGGATCTATTGTTGTCACTACCATCACGAAGTCTCCACCCCATCCTCCAAGACTCTTAATCGAGCCTTCGAAGTCGTTAAACAGCTCTTGTTTCACAGTAGACACTCCTAAAACATCACTCATTATCTGTTCGTGTTCATTCATAAGTGACATGAAATCAACTAAATTAGTACACTCACTCATCTCTTGACTAATCACAGAGATACGCGTAACTTGTTCATTAATCAAAGATTTCTTACTTTTAAAGTTAGCTATTGCCTCCTTGCTACTCTTCTTTTGATTGAGATAAACGAAGTAAATATCATTGGCAAAAGAAGGATTAAAATCAATTAACTCTACTTTTGGATTATATTTATCCGTCAAGGTATAGAATACTCCTTTGTCATATTGTGCACAAGCGATATCATATCCACTTCCTCCAAAAGAATCTTGAAGCAATTGATATGGATTAATAGCAAACCATTGGGCTACGTTATTAATCCAAGTAGAGGAAGTTCCCAATCCCCAAAGTCTAGGAAAGGTTAACTTACAAATCACTTCATACCCTTGACCACTTTTACATATATCAGGATTTTGAGAATGCGCGGCACGTAGTACTTGTACTAATGTTTTATAATATTCACTCCCCTCAGATATAGCATTATTACTAATAATATCCCCTAAAGCAACTTCTTCTTGCATCCACACCTTTCCATCTACATCATAGCTAATCCAAGAAATACGACCATCTTCTCTTTCACTTACAGTCATAGATTGCCCAAACTTAGTAGGCATAGCAAATGCCTTAGCACCCTCTAGTACGACATACTCTCCAGATAAGAGAAGTTTACCATTGCTGTAATACTCTTTTATCATTATTGGCGTAAACTTTCTAATAACTCAACTACTGCGCTATGTGAGACTACATTCTTTTCAAAATGAGCTACTACTTTTACACGCTCAGCATCTGTTGCTTTAAATTGGTTTAGAATATTCATCAAGTGCATCTTCATATGTCCTTGTTGAATCCCTGTTGTAGTAAGTGATTTAACAGCAGCGAAGTTTTGTGCTAATCCTGCTACTGCCACAATCTGCATTAACTCAGTTGCTGAAGGACTTTGAAGCATCTTTAACGCTACTTTTACCATTGGGTGAAGAGAAGTAAGTCCACCTACAGTTCCAAGTGCTAATGGCAAGTCTATCCAAAACTTGAATATTCCATTCTCGATACTAGCGTGAGATAAACTACTGTATTTACCATTACGTGCTGCATAAGCGTGCACTCCTGCCTCTACAGCTCTAAAATCATTACCTGTCGCTAATACTACTGCATCCACCCCATTCATCACACCTTTATTATGCGTTACCGCTCTAAATGGCTCTACCTCTGCAATACGCACAGCCTGTACAAACTTCTCAGCGAATAACTGAGATTCTTTAATATCTTTTCCTTTTAAGTCAGCTATTGGACAGCTAACTTCGGCTCTCACAACACAGTTAGGCACATAATTAGACAGAATACTCATAATTACATCTATTACCTTCTCTTCGTCAGTAAACTCAGCGTATATAAGCGCTTCTGCTTTAAGTGTCTTTGCTATTATCTCAAGACACGAGTTGATGAAGTTAGCCCCCATACTATCCTTTGTCTCGAATGTCACATGTAGTTGATAATAGTTGTCTACTTCAGCTGTTTTATCTCTAAGTTCTATAGCAGAAATACCTCCGCCACGCTTTTCCATATTTTGAGTGATCGCACTTGTATCCTCATAGAATCGCTTATTTATCTTATTAATAAAAGAAACTAACCTATCCTTATCCCCTTTGTATATAAAGTGTACTTGCCCTATCTTCTCTGTCCCTAAGATTGTAGTCTTAAACCCACCTCTTTCAGACCAGAACTTAGCTGCTTTAGAAGCAGCTGCTACTACAGAACTTTCTTCAATAACCATCGGTATAGTGTACCACTTCTCGTTTATCTTGAAGTTAGGCGCAACACCTAAAGGCAAATAAAAATTCGTAATTGTATTCTCAATAAACTCATCGTGTAGCTTCTGTAATTCTTCATCAGAATTCCAGTATTGTTCTATCAATTCTACCGTATCAGCAGAATTAGAAAAATAGGTTTGTGCTATCCAATTGATTTTGTCACGTTTACTCAGCTTAGAGAATCCATTAATATTACTTTCCATCTTTATTTTTGTTTATGCCACAAAGATAACTCATTCTTTCAAGGTTAAAAAAACTAAAAAAACAGCTATTAGTACTTTTTATTTATCTTATTATGAATTTTATTACCAATATAGAGTCAATAGATTTAAGCTTTTTTTGCCTATTTCGAAAAATAAATTGGTGTACATCATATTTTTTCATTAAAATTGGAAGTTTTTTCGACTAATTACACAATGAAACACCTTAACCTAACCTTACTATTTTGTATCATCGCTACTCAATTAGGAGTCGCACAGAAACAAATCGCTCAAGAAGAAATCTGGAATGGTACATTTAGAACCAAAGCGATGCAATCTGTCAATTCGATGGAGAAGTCTAATCAATACTCACGTATTGAGCGCATTGGCAAAGACCACCAAGAGATTAATCTGTACAATTTTGAAACACTTGAGAAAGCCAAAACGATCTTCTCTACTAGTGTTTTCGAAAATATCAAATCGATAGATACTTACGTTTTTGACCACAAAGAAGAGCAAATCTTAATTGGGACAAACTCAACTGCTATCTTTCGTCGTTCGGCTTTAGCTGATTTTTACTTGTTCAACCCAACTAAAAATAAGCTGACTAAAATAGCTGATCACAAAATAATGGAACCTACATTCTCTAACGATGGTTCTAAAATAGCTTATGCTTATCAAAACAACCTTTATGTTTATGATATCGCTTCTGCAAAAACACAACAAATTACTAATGATGGTAAGAAAAACCATATCATCAACGGTATTTCTGATTGGGTGTATGAGGAAGAGTTTGGTATCGTACGTATGTTCGATTGGAACAAGGATGGTGATAAACTAGCTTACATTAAATTTGACGAAACTGAAGTACCAGAATATTCTATGGATATCTACGGTACTGGATTATATCCTACACAAGACAAGTTTAAATATCCTAAGGCAGGTGAGAAGAACTCTCTAGTGTCTATCCATATTTATGACTTAAAATCTACTAAAACGAGTAAGGTTAACCTTAGCGAGTTTAATGACTTCTACATTCCAAGAATCAAATGGACGAATGACAGCAAGTACTTAAGTGCTCAAGTAATCAATAGACACCAAAACGATCTTAAGGTATTCTTTATCGATGGTAATACATTAGATAAAAAACTTATCCTTAATGAAACGGATAAGGCTTATGTAGATGTGAATACGCTGTCTTTCTTAGATAACAACGACTTCGTATGGCAAAGTGAAAGAGATGGTTATAACCACCTTTACTATTATAACAAAGATGGGAAGTTAGTAAACCAAATCACTTCAGGAAAATGGGAAGTATCTGACTACTATGGTATAGATACTAAAACTAAGAAATTATACTTCCAGTCAGTAGAGGAGGGTTCTATCTATAGAGGCATTTACTCAATAGACTTAACAGGTAAAAACAAACAAAAGTTATCTGATAAATTAGGAACGAATAACGCTATCTTCAGCCCTAACTTCCAACAATTTATCAACATATACTCTTCTAATAAAGTAGCTCCTACTTATACACTTAAGAATTCTAAGACAGGTAAAGTCGTAAAAGAGATCTTAAACAACCAAGAACTACAAGACAAATTAGTAGACTATAACATACCTACTAAAGAATTTATTCAAATCCCAACAGTTGACGGTTTACAATTAAATGCATGGATGATAAAGCCTAAAGACTTTGATCCTGCTAAGAAATATCCTGTATTTATGTATCAATACAGTGGTCCGGGTTCACAGTCTGTAGCTGATAAATGGTTAGACTCTAACGACTACTGGCACGCTATGCTTACTCAAAAAGGGTATATCGTAGTGACTGTAGATGGTAGAGGAACAGGATTTAAAGGAGCTGAATTTAAAAAAGTAACGCAAAATAAACTTGGTAGATATGAAGTAGATGATCAAATCATCGCTGCAAAATACTTAGGTAGTCAATCTTATGTAGATGCTAGTAGAATAGGTATCTGGGGATGGAGCTACGGAGGTTTTATGTCTTCTAATGCTTTATTACAAGGAAATGATGTGTTTAAAATGGCTATCGCAGTAGCTCCTGTTATCAACTGGAGATATTATGACAGTATATACACAGAGCGTTATATGACTACTCCACAAGAGAATGCTACAGGGTATGATGATAACTCACCTATCACGTATGCAGATAACTTAAAAGGACGTTACCTACTTGTTCACGGTACTGCAGATGACAATGTACATGTTCAAAATGCAATGGCAATGATACAGTCATTAGTACAAAAGAATAAAGATTTCGACTGGTTAATCTACCCAGATAAGAACCACGGTATCTCAGGAGGAAACACTAGATTACAACTATACACTAAGATGACAAACTTCATCTTAAACAATTTATAAGCCAAAAAACCTTACACCTATTAACCAACCAAAGTACTATATCACCAACAGTACGAACTAAAACAACTAATATTTACTTAAATGTCAGCAGAAACAGCTAACTCAGACTTGTTTAAATCAAAGGTGCTTGGTCACCCAGCAGGTCTTTTCGTTCTGTTCTTTACAGAAATGTGGGAACGTTTCTCTTTCTACGGAATGAGAGTTTTATTGATTCAATTCTTAACAGCTAAAGTTATCTTTGGAGATGCTTTTTCAGGATGGGGATGGTCAGCAGAACAAGCAGGTGCCTTATATGGTACTTATGCAATGCTATTATACCTTACACCTATTCTAGGAGGGGTTATCGCAGATAAATACATCGGTTCGCGTTGGGCTGTTATTGTAGGAGCTATTATCATGACTTTAGGTCACGCATCGATGGCAGCAGAGGGAATCTCTAAACTATGGTTCTTTGTTGGACTTGCATGTCTTGTGATTGGTACAGGTTTCTTTAAACCGAATATGCCTTCTATCTTAGGAGAAATGTATAAGACTTTACCAGACAAAAAAGATGGTGCTTATACTATATTCTATATGGGTGTTAACTCTGGTGCATTCTTCGGAATGATGCTTTGTGGTTACTTAGCAGAAACGCAAGGATGGCACTTTGGATTTGGATTAGCAGGTATTTTTATGCTTCTAGGTACTATCCAATTCTGGTTAGCAAAACCATTATTAGGAGAACTAGGAGAACTTAAAAAAGTAGATAATACAGTAGTTAAAACTCCTGAACAACTAAAAGAAGATGAAGACACTAAAAACCCTTACACTTTAGTTGACTACATCCTTATTGGTATTGTTTCTATTATTGGTTTATTATATGCATTTAATGATCCATTATCTAAAAATGGAGTATTTGACTTATTTGCACCACTTGACACTGCTTTCTTAAGAGGTCAAAACTTGATGGCTGTTATAGCGTTGATTACTTTCTTATACCTTGTGATTTCACGTATCTTACGTTATGGTAAAATCATTAGAGATAGAATGTTCGCCGTAATTCTATTGGCTTTCTTCTTAATGTTCTTCTTCATGAGTTTCGAACAAGGAGCTACATCACTTGTATTAGTTGCTAGAGATTATGTAGATAGATCATTAGAAGGAACTGCATTAATGGCTTTCAACATTATCAATACATGTTTAACGATTATCCCATTACTTATTATTTCTTGGGTTCTAATCAAGTTAGCTAAAGTTACATGGTCTAAAATAGCAATGTCTAACATTATTCTATTTGTTTGTTTCGCTGGTATCTGGGCGATGGCTATCTATATGTTAAATGCAGAATTCAATAAAGAGGTATCTGAGATTACAGTATCTTGGTTCTCTATTTTGAACTCATTCTTCATTATCTCATTAGCATCTACAGTGTCTAAACTTTGGGATTCTAAGTATAATCCATCAGCTGCATTTAAATATGGTATTGGATTAATATTCGTAGCTATTGGTTTCTTAATCTTAGGGTTAGGATCTATGGGTGCTACAGATGGAGTAAAAATGTCTATTATCTTCTTAATATTAACATACTTATTCCATACCTTAGGAGAATTATTTATCTCTCCTGTAGGGCTGTCTTATGTTTCTAAATTAGTACCAGGTAAAATGCTTGCATTTATGTTTGGTATGTGGTATTTAGCTCTTGCTATTGCACAGAAGTTCGCAGCAATCCTTGGAGGGCAAATTGAAAATATCAAAGAAGAATACTCTCTTAGTCACTTCTTCTTCTTATTCACATTAATACCTTTTGCAGCAGCAATCTTGGTAATGTTAGTGAATCCATTATTGAAAAAACTAATGCACGGTGTTCGATAAGAACGCTGTGCATTGCACGATAATAAATTAATTAAAAAAATGAGTCAACAACAGACATTAGAAGAGATTCAAAATTTCTCGGGTAAATATCCGAAGCAAATATGGAGCTTATTCTTCTCAGAAATGTGGGAGCGTTTTAGCTTCTATGGGATGAGAGGAATGTTGGTTTTCTTTATGATCGACCAACTACACTTTGAAGAAGCACAAGCTAACTTACAATATGGTGCTACACAAGCATTCGTATATGCGTTTACTTTCTTAGGAGGTATCTTTGCAGATAAAATATTAGGTTTCCGTAAATCTCTGTTCTGGGGAGGCTCGATGATGATCTTAGGTAGTATTATTCTTGCCATAGATCCTCACAAATTATTCTTTGTAGGTATTGCATTCACAGTTATTGGTACTGGTTTCTTTAAACCAAATATCTCTACGATGGTTGGTAAACTGTACAAAAAAGGAGATGATCGTACAGATGCTGGTTTCTCATTATTCTATGCAGGTATTAACTTAGGAGCTCTTATCGGAGGATATGTATGTATCGCTATCGGTAAAGGTCACTTCTTTGAAGATACTATTGCTCCTGCTAACCGTTGGAGTGTTGCTTTTGGATTAGCTGCATTCGTAATGTTAATCAGTTTAATCAACTTTATCTTCACGAAGAGACATTTAGGTCCTATCGGTCTTCAACCTATGCAAATCGCTGCTGATGGTACTCAGACTAAAATGCCTTTATGGAAAGAAGTAGGTACTTATGTATTAACTTTCGCTATGGTTCCTGTTATTGTATTTATGATTGACAATACAGAATACACAGCTTACTTTATGTACACTGTAGGTCCTGCTGCATTAATCTATTTATTCTATGAGATGACTAAATTAACTAAAGCTGAGCGTAAGAAAATTATTGCAGCTTTAGTCTTTATCTTCTTCTCTATCCTATTCTTTGGTATCTATGAGCAAGCAGGTGGGTCATTAAGTATCTTCGCAGCGAAGAACCTTAACTCTGACCTATTAGGTATGCATTTAGATCCGAATGGTGTGAATAACTCAGGAGGTGCATTCTTTATTATCTTCATTGCACCAATCTTAGGTCTATTATGGATCTGGATGGCTAAGAAGAAAATAGAGCCAAATACAGTAATGAAGTTCGGTTTAGGATTTATCCTACTTGGAGCTGGATACTATGCATTATTTGCTACTAAATTATTTGCTGACGCTGCAGGTATGACGTCACTAGACTTCTTTACATTTGCCTTATTAGTTATCACGCTGGGAGAGCTGTGTTTATCACCGATCGGTCTATCGATTATGACTAAACTATCTACAGCCAACTTACAGGGAATGATGATGGGTATGTGGTTCTTAGCAAGTGCTTATGGACAATATGTAGCAGGTATAATCGGTGCTGCTATGTCTAAAGGACGTGCTGAAGCAGCTACAGGTAACCATCCTAACTATGATGCATTACTATCTTATACAGATGGATATAAAGATTTAGGTCTATATGCTGTAATCGCAGGGGTACTGTTAATTGCACTTTCTCCATTAATGAAAAAACTAATGCAAGAAGTTAGATAGTTCACTGTCTACTCTAATATACAGAAGCGTCTTAGGTAACTAAGGCGCTTTTTTTGTTTACAATATATCAAAGAACAGTGTTATCTCTAACCTTACCGCAAACTTATAACATCCTCTCACACCCATTTTAGTTAGTGACTTTTTTGACTACTGATGCCCCCTACTGCTCTATTATTGCCGCAGATAGTGGGACACAGTATAACTATCAAAAACCAACTCCATAAAAAAACAAACATCTTACCATCACAGAAAAACAAAATCACAAAATCACAAAAAAACATTTGTCAACTAAAATATACGACTTAACTTACTCCTCTTAATTTAAAACAACCTAATAACCATGTCTGAGAATAATAAATCATTTGGACAAACCTTAACTTCATTTAATAAAAACTTCTGGATCGCCAGCTTTATGGAGCTGATGGAACGCTGGGCATGGTACGGAATATATACCCTATTAGGATTATACTTAGTAGGCTCTACAGATACTGGAGGTCTGGGTTTTGACCACGTACAGAAAGGTAATATAATGGGGAACATCGTAGGGATATTATACTTCCTTCCCTTAGTATTCGGAGTTATCGCTGACCGCATCGGATATAAAGTATCGCTGACTATCGCCTTTATCATTATGATTACAGGATACTATCTCTTAGGAGAAGTAAGTAGCTACTGGAGCGTATACATGGTATTCTTACTTGTCGCTGTAGGAGCCGCATTCTTTAAGCCTGTTGCCTCTGCTATCGTAGCTCGTAATACAGACGAATCCACTGGTACTCTTGGTTTCGGGATATTCTATATGATGGTAAACATCGGAGGGTTTATCGGACCTGCGATGTCATCAGGACTGCGTACTACTTATGGATGGAAGATTATCTTTATTCAGGCAGCGGTAGTTATCGCTATTAACCTGCTTATCTTACTATTATTCTATAACGAACCTAAAGTAGAGAAACCAAAAGACTCTATTGGCAAGGCAATCAAAGATTCTATAGTTGGAATATTCGGAGCATTAAAAGATGTTCGTTTAGGTATCTTATTATTATTAATGGTTGGTTTCTGGACGATGTTTAACCAACTATTTAATACGTTGCCAAACTTTATCGAAGACTGGGTCAACTCATCTGCCATCAGTAATTGGCTAAACGAGAACATCCCTTTCTTAGGAACATTAATGACACAAGATGGTCAAGTAAAGCCAGAGTGGTTCACGAATATTGACTCATTTATGATCATTATTTGTCAGGTTAGTATCTCATATTTTGTAACTAAAATGCGACATATTAATGCAGTAATCAGAGGAGCTGTAATAGCAAGTATTGGTATCGCACTAACATTCTACACACATAATCCAATCTTTACTATCGTAGGAACGATGGTATTCTCTGTAGGAGAGATGATGTCAAGTCCTACTGTATCTTCATTCATCGCATTAATCACACCGAAGGGAAAAGAAGGATTATACCAAGGTACATACTTCTTACCTGTAGCTGCAAGTTACTTCGTGACAAGCGTTATCTCTGGAAGTCTATACCAATCGTGGTCAGATAAACTATCTCTATTAAAACGCGAGATGGGTACTCGTAATATCGAAATGCCAGAAGTGGTAAGCCACGAGCAGTTTATAGAACAAGGGTCTAAAGCCTTAAATATGTCCATCTCAGCTTTTGAGAAGCAGTTTAATCTAAAAGCAGACTCTGTAGATTGGCAAGTGGTAGCGCAGTCATTTAAAGACTTCGCCTTATCAAAAAGCATAGACATTAGCCAAGTTCACTTCCCTTTCTCTAAGAATGAGTACTTCGCTCTAGCAGAACAGAAACTAGGAATGTCTCACTGGGACATGGTAGACATGCTATGGAATACATATAACCCAAATAAGATTTGGTATGTAATCTTCGCTATCGGACTATTCTCAGTAATTACTTTAGTAGCTTATGACAGATTAGTCATCCGCCCACTAGAAAGAAAGAAAATATAAACACACTTTATGATATAACAAAAGCGTCTTAGTAGCCTAAGGCGCTTTTTTATATTATTACTGACTCTTAACTGCTGTTATTCTTTGAGAACTTACCCTCCTTCTTCTCAATATTAAGAATCAAAGCACCATTTCTTGGCAGATTAGATTCAATCACACCTTAATCCCAAAATTAGTGTTAGTTAAAAAATTTCATTGTTTTTTCAATAGTGTCAATTAGAGTACTTGTAAGAAGTCAAGAGCCTTCATAGCTAGATGTGGTTTATGGCTAATATTATAGATCTGTTGGCTTAACTACTTTTCCTAGCCAATAGTATACATCTGTTTTGAAGATAGTAGTTCACGACACTAGACAAAAAATCGTATCACTACTATCTTGATAATAAAAAAATTACACTTAGTAATTTATACGAATAACAAACCAAACAACCCTTTTAATTAATTATTCCCCAACAAGAGTAATAAGAACAAATCTATTACTGATAATAATCAAATAAAAAACACCTCTTTTGCCATTCTTCTAATAGAATTAGACTATTTTTTTTAGTCAAGCAAAGAAACTTAACTTTATTTTACTATTTTTAGCCTTTATGATTTTCTTATTATCATAATTATAACCAAACTAGACACTAAATAAAATATGGAAAACACTACTTCTGCCCAGCCGAATTTCTTCGACAGCAAAGTTCTAGGGCATCCTTCAGGGCTGTTCGTTCTATTCTTTACAGAAATGTGGGAACGATTCTCCTTCTATGGGATGCGCGTATTACTTATTCAATTCTTAACAATGTCTGTAATCGGACTTAACCCAGGTTGGGAAATGAGTGTAGTAGATGCCGGAGCTATCTTCGCTACCTATGCGATGCTATTATATATCACTCCAATATTCGGAGGTATATTAGCTGATAAATACATTGGGTACCGATGGGCAGTAGTGATAGGATCACTAATTATGACGCTAGGTCACGCTTCCATGACATTCGAAACAGAGTTCTTTATGTACTTAGGTCTTGTATTGCTAGTAGTTGGAACAGGATTCTTTAAACCTAATATGACTTCTATTTTATCAGAAATGTATAAGTCATTTCCAGAGAAGAAAGATGGTGCATACACAATCTTCTATATGGGGGTAAATGCTGGTGCATTCTTCGGTATGATGTTATGTGGATATATCGGTGAGCGTATCGGATGGCACTATGGATTCGGACTAGCAGGTATATTTATGTTACTAGGAACATTACAATTTTGGTTTGCTAAACCAATCTTCGGAGCAATCGGTGATGTACCTAATAAAAGAACTGAAATAAAAGTACAAGATACTGTTAGTCAAAATGACTTAACTGAAGAAGAAAAAGAAGATCTTAAACGCAATCCATTTACTACAGTAGATTATATCCTTATCGTGATTACATCTATTATTGGATTCCTATATGCCTTTAGTGATGCATTCTACATCGTAGGTAAAGTCAGATTATTCCCTGAACAAATATTCGGAGTTGATGGAAAGACTGTTGTTGTAGTAGCTGGATTATTAATCTTACTATGGTTAATTATCTCGCGTATTCTAAGATATACGAAGGTGATTAGAGACCGTATGATAGCTGTTATTATATTTGCTTTCTTCACGATCTTCTTTTGGATGTCCTTTGAACAGGGAGCAACTTCACTTATTATATTCGCACGTGATAATACACAGAGAGTATTATCTGGAGATAAAGCCTTATTATTTAATATATTTAATACACTGCTGACTGTAGTTCCGTTATTAATCATTTCTTGGGTGCTAATCTTATTGGCAAAACAGACAATCAAGAAAGCTTTATTTTCTAATATCATCCTAGCGATAACATTCGTAGGGGTGTGGGGTGCAGCTATCTGGATGCTTAATAGAGACTGGTCATCACATGCCTATGAATTAACCTATGAAGCTATCCAAATTCAAAAGGTAGATAAAGAGGGTAAACCAATCTTAGATAAACACAATGAGCCTGTCTATGACTATAAAGCAATACATGCTGCCAACCAACCTAAAGAGGGAGATAATATCGTAAAACATACTGCTATCGTATCTCAACTAGAGGTGTTCTCTAAAGGAGATAAAGTAGAAGTCTATGAAGAGTTAGGTAACTTTAATATCCTAGATTCAAATAAAAAAGAACATTTAATGGCTGAGTTCGTTAAAGCTGAGAAACAACCTGAGATAGTTCAAGCAGTAGTAACAGAGATTAAAGATAATCAAGTAGAGATTACAGCATCGTGGTTCTCTATTCTTAACTCATTCTTTATTATCGCACTAGCTTCTATCGTATCTAAGTTATGGGATTCAAGATTTAATCCTCCAGCATCTATTAAATACGGATTAGGTTTAATTATTATGGCTATCGGATTCGGAGTGTTAGCCTATGGATCTCATGGTATCACAGAAGGAACTAGAGTATCTATGATGTGGCTAGTCTTCGCTTACTTCTTCCATACGTTAGGAGAATTATTCTCTTCGCCAGTAGGATTATCCTATGTTTCTAAATTAGTTCCAGCAAGAATGATTGCACTAATGTTCGGAATGTGGTATCTTGCCATCGCAATTGGGAACAACTTAGCCGCGAAATTAGGTGGACAAATCGAGACCATTACAGAGCAATACTCATTATCAGTATTCTTCTTAATATTCACTGTCGTACCTATCGTAGCAGGATTGTTAGTTATTGCATTAAACCCAGTGCTTAAAAAATTGATGCACGGGGTCAAATAACATCAATATTAAAAGACGTATGAAAAAACTGTTTTTATTACTTACCATTGCTTTCTTAGGATTAACAGCTAATGCTCAAGAGATAAAATGGATGACATTTAACGAGGCTATTGCAGCACAAAAGAAAGATGCTAAGCCTATCTTTATGGATGCATTCACTGACTGGTGTGGTCCATGTAAAATGCTAGACAAAAATACTTTTAGCGATGCTAAAGTAATCGAGCATATTAACAAGAACTACTATGCAGTAAAATTTGATGCTGAGGGTAACGAGGATATCAACTATAAAGGTACGAAATACACTAATCCTGGATATAATAGCGAAAGAAAAGGTAGAAATGCTACACATGACTTCACTATGTTTTTAAGAGTACCTGGATACCCATCTATGGTTATCTTCGGAGCTAAAGGTGACGTAACTAAAGTAATCGTAGGATACCAAACTCCTGATCAATTGCTAAAACAGATATAAATTAGTTCTATAAGATAACTATCTAAGACATTTATAATAAAGAAGACCAATATCCCTTTTCATATATATCATGAAAAGGGATATCTTTTTTAAGGCATATAACCATACACTTCTGCTTAAACCAAAAAGGTACAGAATTATGAAATACAACTACGCCTGGAGTTCTCATGTCTAGCATTCGCTCAAAGTTCACTTTTGGATGATTAGCTACTACAACTATAGTTGTATCAAAAGGCAAGTCATAATCTACCTGGTCACTATCTAACACTAGGATATCTGTTGTAGTACTTGGTACTATACCTTCAAGGTTATGATACGAAATTTCAAGGATATCGTGCTCTTGAACATAGCTTTCTTGAGCAAATCTCCTCAGTGTATCCCATTGTTTTGAGAATACGGTGAGTGCCTGTTCTTCTTTTACCCAAACCGTCAAGTCTCGTTTACCCGATATGTAGGGTATGACTACTTCTACTTCATTCCTAGTACTATTTTCATTGATAAAAACAGTACTTCCCTGTGCGATGACACCTAAGACTAAACAAATGATAATATAGCGAAGTTTTTGTCTATAATATGTCAAAGCAACTAAGATAATCGCGGTTATAATAAACAACAATTGCAGCGAGCTTATTTTAACATCACTAAAAGATAGATAATCTATCTTATAAAGACTTGCTATAGAATAGTACAAAAGATCTGTAAATCGACTAAAAACCCATCCTACCACATTAGATACTCCTCCTATCCACATCGTACTTAGGTATAGCATGCCTACGATAACTAATACTGTCGCAAGCGGAATTACTATTAGATTAGCTAATAAAAATATGAAGGAGAACTGATGGAAGTAATAGAGTTGAATCGGAATAAGCCCTATCTGTACGCTTAGTGACACATATATGATGCCTTGCACATACTTAACTATCTTATTTTTAGAATAGTAATTCTTAAACATTGGTAAGAAATACACGATACTGATAACAGCGAGATAACTCAGTTGAAAACCAATATCATATACCCAATAAGGATAAATACACAGTCCGAAGAACAGTGCCAAGCCTATACTGTGCTCTAAATTCTGTTCACGCTTAATCAATTGACATATGGTAAATATGCTAAACATAAATACCGCTCTAAACACTGATGGTGAAAACCCCGACAAGAATACAAATACCCACAGCACCACTAACACCACTATTCTCTTCCATTTCGGAGGCAAGAAGAAGAAAACTTGTATTAACACCAAATAGATCAACCCGACATGCAGCCCTGATATCGCTAAGATATGCATCACTCCGACATCTTTAAACTGCGTTACCACATCTGCATCTATATAAGACTTCTCTCCTAATAACAATGCAACTAATAATCCCTTCGCTTCTTCTGTTAAAGGACTATCCTGTCCATTAATCTTTTCAATTAAAGCTCTTCTAACATTCAGTATCTGATATCTCCAGTGTTTATCCTCGCCTAGCACATCATAGTCAGTAATATAACTCTGTATGTAAATCTCCTTACCCATCATATAGCGTTGGTAATCAAACTGACCAACGTTTTTAGGAGCGCTAATTCTTCTAATATTATTATAGTAAGCAACAATATCACCAGGTTTAAGATCAGACTGGCTAGTTTGAAAACTAAGGGCAATCTTACTTGTAGTCAAGGTATCGCCTACCCTTATAAGCTCTGCTATAAACCGTTTACTATCTTTGCTTTTGACCGTCTCAGTGATTTTAGCAACTATTTGAACTTTCTGAGGATTAGTGTCAATAAATTCACTAATTGCAACTAGCTTCTGTTGATGATTAGAACTTACCAATGTCTTTAAACCAACTCCTAAACTGAAAAAGATGCTAGCGAATAATAGTACATCTCTATAAAACGTAAAGCGAGATGGCAAAACAAAAAAACGATTAAGCAATCCACTCGCAAGAAGAGCTAACAGAATAATAATACAACTCCCGAGGTATATAAGGATGACGGGTAACTCTATATATATCCCTAAAAAGAGAAATAAAGAATAGAACAGAAAGGATATCTTCAATGGTTTCATATAGAATATATTACATCAATATTCAATCCACAATTATCCCTTTTAAATAAAGATTACACAAACTTAACATAGAGAGTATTCACTAACATTACTGCACAAAAAAACTCCCATTAAAGCTACGGATAGACTTAATGGGAGTTCTCTACTAACCTACACTAGGCAGTATATATATTAAACCTTAAAACTAATATCTCTCTTAGTTTAAACTTTCAGTCACTACACGATTAATTTGTGCAAATGTTCTACTGTAGTAATTCTCTTTTGTAGAAGATACGATAACACCTCTACTAGTTGAAGAATGGATGAACTTGATTTCATCATTTAGAACTTCTGTAATAATACCTACATGGCTGATTCTGTTGCCACGAGTTTTAAAGAAAATAAGATCACCCATTTGAGCTTCTGATCTTCTTACTTGCTCACCTACTTGAGCCATCTCACTAGAACTACGAGGTAAGTTAATACTAGTATCTTCGAATGCTGTACTTACTAAACCAGAACAATCTATTCCGCTTCTGCTCATACCTCCGTATCTATAACGTACTCCTTTATAATCAAAAGCCGTAGTCAATACTTGATTAGTTAAATCACTAGGTTCTACTCTTAATGCTCTATTCTCTTCAGGTATATCCCCTAATAAAGCATCTATATCATCTTGTATCTGTGTATCAACACTTTTACTTTCTGCTATAACTGTAATAGGTTTCTTCTTTACTGGATTCTTTGCTACGCTATACGACTTAGTATGCTTAACATTAGCTTGTACCGTCGTCATACCGGTCAGCCCAATGATAGTGATTAATAATATTGTAAACTTCTTCATAATAGTTTTTGTGGTGGTTGATTAACTTTTCTTTTTCACATGATTTTTGATAATTTCATTAGCGACTTGATCACTCGCTCCTTCACCGCCCAAATTACAAATTAATTTATTATATTTTAACAATATTTCATTTCTTTTTTCTCCATTTATGATTTTTGCGAATTCTTCTTCTATCCTTTTTGCATTACAGTCCGCTTGTATAAGCTCTACGACCACATCATCATCCATAATTAAGTTGACTAAAGAGATATATTTTAACTTGATAATTCTCTTAGCAATCTCGTAAGATACCTGATTTCCTTTGTATAAGACTACCTGTGGAACATTAAATAAAGCAGTCTCCAAAGTGGCAGTCCCAGAAGTCACTAATGCAGCATGCGCAATATTTAACAAAGCATACGTTTCATTGAAAACAAATGAGATATTCTGGTCTTTTATAAAAGATTCGTAAAACGAAGCTTCCTGTCCCGGAGCCCCTGCAATGACAAATTGGTACTGAGGATAGTGATGAATCACCGAAAGCATCTCATTTAATAGCTTACTTATCTCCTGTTTTCGACTTCCAGGTAGTAAAGCGATGACTGGTCGCTCGTCTAAATTATGCTTTAATTTAAAGTCAACATGTGCTTCTGAACGATAACGAGCAATAGCATCAATTAGCGGGTGCCCAACAAAGGTTACTGGATAATTATGTTTCTTCTCATAGAAGTCTTTTTCGAAAGGCAAAATGACATACATATAATCAAAATCTCTTTTGATATCATTAATACGATTTTCTTTCCATGCCCATATTTGAGGAGAAATATAATAGTGTGTCTCTATTCCCATGCGTTTTGCCCACTTAGCAATACGCATATTAAATCCTGGATAATCAATAAAGACAATTACATCAGGCTGAAACTTAAAGATATCTTTTTTGCATAACTTAATATTGCGCAATATCGTTCCTAGGTTTTGTACTACCTCTACAAACCCCATAAAAGCAAGGTCTTTATAATGTTTTACTAGGGTTCCACCAACACTTTGCATCAAATCACCACCCCAAAAACGCACCTCTGCTTCTGGATCTTTCTTATATATAGAACGCATCAAATTAGATCCATGCAAATCTCCAGACGCTTCACCTGCTATTATGTAATACTTCATCTACACTAATTGTGTTACTATGGTTAAAATTATAACGGCTAAAATACAACCTCTCGCTAATAAATCTAACTTGCGATTAATAAAAAATGTAAATAAAAACAAATTAAGTAAACTGCCTAGAGCCGTGACTCTACCCAATATTCCAATTGATTTTATAAACTCAAAATCTCCGAATAATTCGAAGTTAGTAAATAGCAAAAGATATAACTCCATCCCAAGAATGGTAACTACTATACCTGCTAAAAAACCTAAAAAGACGTTTAGTACTTTATCTTTCATATTATAGATCCCATCTATTAATTCTCTCTAAAACTTGGTGTGCTGTCAAATCAAACTGTACAGGAACTATAGATACATACCCATGATGTAATGCCCATTCATCAGTATCTTCTCCTTTATCTTGATTTACGAACTCACCTACTAGCCAATAATATTCCTTGCCATGAGGGCTAACTCGTTTGTCAAAATTCTCAACCCATGTAGCCTTAGCCTGTCTACATACCTTCACTCCTTTAATATCTTCTGTGGGAAGTTTAGGGAAGTTCACATTTAACACTACATCTTTAGGTATACCATGTTTCAGTGCCTCAGTAGTAATCTTCTTAATATAAGGTTTGATTTGCTCAAAGTCAGCACTCCAACTAAAATCTAATAAAGAGAAACCAATAGCAGGTATTCCACTCATTCCAGCTTCTAAAGCAGCACTCATCGTACCTGAATAGATAACATTAATAGATGAATTAGAGCCATGGTTTACTCCAGATACACATAAGTCAGGTGTTCTATCTAATATTTGTCCTAATGCTATCTTCACACAATCAACAGGTGTTCCTGAACAAGCATATTCAATTTCTATTTCTGGATCAATATTTACCTTCTCCAAGGTCAGTGTATTGTTAATTGTCACGGCATGTCCCATACCAGACTGCGCACTATCTGGAGCTACAACTACTACTTCTCCTATCTCTTTCATTACGCTAATCAAAGCTCTCATACCAGGAGCAGTGATACCATCATCATTTGTAACAAGTATTAACGGTTTTTGCATCGTTTCATTTTTTTTAATTACATTCGCTAATGTAAGGAATATATGTTATTTCGTCTGTGAAGTTACTCAGTTTTCAACATAAGACAGATACTATTTATACGGCGTTTATGTGTTTTAACAAATAATTATCTGCCTAACCATACAAATATTTACTTTTTTAACTACTTTAGTTCAAAACTAATTAATGAATACTTTTAAGCTATTTATGAAAAGAAATTATAAGGTTATACTTCTACTAGTCGGAGTGTCTGCACTTTTATGGAGCTTTATGCCTAAACAAGAGAAAGATACTCCTGAGAAAGATCAATTGCTTCTAGAGTTAGTCACGTATATCTTAGAAAATACACACTACTCTCCAGCTAAGATTGATGATAAATTCTCTGCTACAGTATATAAAGAATATCTAAAGGCATTAGACCCAATGAAGAGATACTTCTTACAGTCTGATATAGATGAGTTTTCGAAATACGAATACCTAATAGATGATATGATTCAACTTAAAGAACTTTCTTTCTTTAACTTGACTTATGACCGTATCACTCAACGTATGAATGAAGCTAAAGGTATCTATACTGAAGTTTTAGACAAACCATTTGATTTTAAATCTGATGACGTATTCAATGCTGACTACGACAGTATCGGATATGCGAAAAACGCTGACGAATTAAAAGAACGTTGGAGTAAACAATTAAAATTAAACGTCCTTTCTACTATTACCGACAACTTAAAAATTCAAGAAGGTAAAAATGTTGAGGAAGAAGAACTTGATGAGTTCGGTGAGCCAGTAGTAAAAGAGGAGAAGAAAGACGATAAAAAGAAAAAAGACAATAAACCTGTAGAGAAAAAACCTTTTGAACAGCTAGAGAAAGAAGCTAGAGAAAGTGCTTTAAAATCTTTAGAAGAGTATTTTGATGTTCTTAAAGACTTAGAAAGAAAAGATTGGTTCTCAATCTACTTAAACTCTATTGTAGAGCGTTTTGACCCACATACATTCTACTTTGCTCCTGAAGATAAAGAGAAATTCGATGCTAGCATGAGTGGTAGCTTCGAAGGTATCGGTGCTGTGCTAAGAAAGAAACCAGAAGGTGTAGAAATTAACGAATTAGTACCTGGTGGTCCAGTATGGAGAGGAAAAGAAATAGAAACAGGTGATATTATTCTTAAAGTAGGACAGTCTAAAGACGAAGAACCTATCGATATCGTAGGAATGCGTCTAGATAATGTAGTAAAACTTATCAAAGGTAAGAAAAACACTACTGTCTACTTAACAATGAAAAAGATAGACGGTACAATCAAGGTTATACCAGTGATGCGTGAAGTTATCGAGATGGAAGAGACTTATGCTAAGTCTAGTATCATACAAGATGGAGATAAGAAATACGGTATCATTCACTTGCCTAAATTCTACATTGACTTTGAAAATAAAGACAGCCGTAATGCATTTACAGATGTTGAGAAAGAGATCAAAGAATTAAAGCAACAGAATATAGATGGTATCATTATGGACCTTAGAAATAATGGTGGTGGTTCTTTAGAAACTGTTATCAAAATGGTAGGTCTATTCGCTAAAGAAGGTCCTGTAGTACAAGTAAAATCTTCTAGAGGAAAACAGAAAGTATTAGATGATAAAGATACTCCTATCGTATGGGAAGGTCCATTAGTAGTATTAGTAAATAACTTCTCTGCTTCTGCTTCTGAAATCTTCGCTGCTGCTATCCAAGATTATAAACGTGGTGTTATCATCGGTAGTAAACATACTTATGGTAAAGGAACTGTTCAAAACTTAATCACGCTTAATGACTTACTTAAGACACAGCCATTCGGAGAATTAGGAGCACTTAAAGTTACATTACAGAAGTTCTATCGTATCAATGGAGGTTCTACTCAACGTGAAGGTGTATTAAGCGACATCGTGTTACCAGACAGATATTCATATATCGATATGGGAGAAAGAGATATGGATAATGCTATGCCTTGGGATAAAATAGACAGAGCAGTATATACTCCTTATGCTAATGACTTCTCTAGTGTGATCAAATCTAGTAAAGATCGTATCGCTGTTAATGAGCAATTCAAATTAATAGATGAAAACGCGAAGTGGATTAACGAAAGAAAAGATGAGAAACAATTCTCTCTTAACTTAGATAAATATCAGATTAGACAAAAAGAAGTAGAAGAAAAAGCGAAGAAATTTAAAGCTATTTCTAAATACAAAAGCAACTTGAAGTTCTCTTCTTTACCAAGCGAAATGGCTAGAGTCAAAAAAGACACTATCCTTGAAAGCAAAAGAGATAGATGGCACGAAATGCTAAATAGTGATATCTATATAGAAGAAGGTGTTAAGATCCTAAATGACTTAGACACAAAGAAAACTTACAAAGTAAGTGGTGATAAAAACAACGTAAGTTCTAAATTATAGAATGTCTAACACTAGTAAATCATATACACAGATTGCGCTCCAAAGATTCAAAAAGGATTTTTGGGGCGTTTTGTGTTTTTGGGTAATTATCGCTATCTCAGCCATTGCCCTATTCGCTTATTTCCTTATCCCAGATAATTCTAAGAATGCTAATGCTGGAGACTTAGCGCTACGCTCACAAGCTCCTGGATTTACAGTCACTGCCATTACGATCCCTTCTAACGCTGATAGAACTTGGAGTGAATTATGGTTCGGAAAAGAAGAAGCAACAAAGTTCATCCCTGTCTCAGAATACAAGATAGAGAACGATACTATTCACTATAAAAACTACAGTAATCAACCACAATTAGAAGATGTAAAGAAGATTGCCCTAAGTCAGTTTGGCGATGCTAAAGAATCTGATATTATTAAAGAGAAGAAATACTGGTTAGGAACAGATAACCAAGGTAGAGATTATCTAAGTCGCCTAGTTATAGGGGCTCGTGTATCATTATCAATCGGTTTTGTAGCTGTACTGATATCTCTTGTCATAGGAATCACATTAGGAGCAATAGCAGGATATTTTGGTGGTAAGACGGATGCGCTTATTTTATGGCTAATTAATGTTTTTTGGTCTATTCCTACATTACTATTAGTCATCGCTATTACATTAGCTCTAGGCAAGGGGTTTTGGCAAGTATTTATAGCTGTAGGCCTAACTATGTGGGTAGAGGTAGCACGTGTTGTTAGAGGGCAAGTAATTAGCGTTAAAGAGCAACAATATGTAACAGCTGCGCATGCACTAGGATATTCTAACTATAGAATCATCACTAAACACATACTCCCTAACTGCATGGCGCCTGTGATCGTAATCTCTGCAGCTAACTTCGCTTCAGCCATATTAGTAGAAAGCGGTCTAAGCTTCTTGGGATTGGGAACACAAGTACCAACACCTAGTTGGGGTGCAATGATTAAAGAGAACTATAACTACATCCTTCTAGGCAAGCCTTATTTAGCATTCCTACCAGGCTTCGCTATGTTCGTATTAGTGATTAGCTTTATGTTAATAGGAAATGCACTCAGAGACGCACTAGACGTTCGAAAATAATCATTACAATATATAAAAGAGAGAGGCTGTTCTTATTTAGAACAGCCTCTCTCTTTTATATATTTCTAAGGTACTAACAGATCTCGTATATCTGATTTACTACCATTGTAAATATTCAAATCCACTTTACCATCAATACCATCGATTACACCTTTCTCTGTGAATTGCCAAAAGTGCCATTCAGGCTTAATTTCTTCTACAAAGAAGTTATAATTTGCTATCCATAATACATGGTCAGGAAACCAGTCCTTAAGATGATGAGAATAAAAGTTCTCTCCTGAATATAAGATTGGTTTAACTTTATAATGAGCTTCCACAAGTTTAACCCAATTTTGTAGACCTTTTCTCAAGTTCTCCATAGATTGCTCCTTAGGCATATCTTCTATATCTAATACTGGCGGAAAGTCTCCTTCTGATATCTTGACATTTTTAATAAAGTTCTCTGCTTGTTCTGTCGAATTTTCATCAGGGCGATAGTAATGGTAAGCTCCACGAATAAAGTGATTCGCTCTTGCACCTTTCCAATTTAGGTTAAATGCCTTATCTTTTCCATTCTTACCCATCGTCGCACGGATAAACACAAAATCTAATGAAGCCTTACCTGCTACTGAATCGACTACTTTCCAATCAATCACACCTTGATAATGTGAAACATCAAAACCAACCAACATATCATCATGTCTATTTAGCACCTCAACAGTGCGAACATCAAAGATAGATTTGCCTTCTGACTTCTTGTCTCCGCTAAAGAAGTAACGAATCCCCTCTTTAAAACTAATACCAAACCAAATACCTATACCCACAAAAAAAGTAATGATAACAACCCACTTCACCTGAGTCCAAGTATTTGACTTAGTGTTTTTTTTATTGGTTGGTTTGCGCTTTGTAGGTGGCTTTCTTTTAGGTCTAGCACCGACAGCAGCCATAGGGTTAGGAGTAGTTTTATTAGTAGCCATTTGACATTTAAAAATGCAAAATTAAATCTTTTATTGACTAAATGAACGCTTTATAGAAGATTAGTTTACACCTCCTCTTGATTCTTATTTAGTTTCAAAACCGGTACTGGAAGTTCAATATTATTCAGTTTAAATTTCTTATCTATTTCAAAGCGAATAGTACTTGCTATTCTATCATTATCAAACGCATTGTCAATAAAATAATATAGAATAAAGCGAATAGAAGACTCTCCAAACTGATCTATAAAAACAATCGGTTTAGGATCTTTAAGTACCTCTTCATTATCTTCTACACAAGTAAGCAATACAGCTCTTACTAAATCGACATCAGTGCCTATAAAGGCTCCAACATCTATTCTAGCACGAATAATAGGATCTTCATGTGTCCAGTTATTCATAATATCATCTATTAATTTGCGATTGGGAATAACGATTGATTTGCGATTACGTGTTTCTACGATAGTACATCTAAGATTTATTGTCGTTACGCGACCGACTTCTCCTTTAATATCAATTACATCACCTACATTTAAAGTTTTATCAAATAAGATATATATACCCGCTATCAAGTCTCTAAAGATATCCTGCAAGGCAAAACCTAAACCAACAAACAAAGCTGCAGAGGTAGTTAAGAACATACTGATATTAATCCCTATCACATTTAGAATAAAGAAAAACATAATTAGGTAAATGAAATAATTGATAAAATTAAATACACTTCCTAATCTAGCCGCTACATCAGGAGTAGCTGTACGAATGAAAGCCTTCTTAAGTAATCGTACTCCAACATTAGTAATCATTAAAGTAAAAACTATAAATAGTATAGTCCCAATAGTTATACTAATAGATTTACTAGCATATAACTCATATTCTAACATTGTCGTAAGCAAATTCTTTAATTCCATTTCCAAAGTTTAACTACTTTAAGTTCTATATATTCTCTATTAATTAGACAAGCCATACAGCAAAAGTCACACCACTAAAATCTAATTGCATCTTAATAAGAATGGAATTTACGAAAAACTGACAACTGATGCAACTAAATAAACAGTACAACTAACACAGCTGTACTAAAATTGATTACCATACTTTGATAATATCTCTAGTATAGCTAACAATAAAATCGCTAAATAATAGGTATAAAAAAAGCCTCTTCAATCGAAGAGGCTTTTGTGCGGGTAAAAGGACTCGAACCTTCACACCTTGCGGCACCAGATCCTAAGTCTGGCGTGTCTACCAATTTCACCATACCCGCGGAATTAGTGGAACATCCTGTTCCTTTAAGACGTGGCAAATATAATAGATTTTTTCGCTTATATACAAATCTAAAAGGAAAAAATATTACTCGATTAATAAAGTAACTTATAATCAAGACAATACCTAAGTTTCAATGCTTTTGAATATATCTTGTTTCTAAGAAAATCGATACAATTTAATATTGAACAAATAGTTTAGGCTATTTACACACCATCCAAGTTCCATCTATAAAAAGAATGTACAACCTAAACACAAAAGAAATATCAATTTTTCTAACACAGATTACTTCACCTTTTCTACAAAAAAGATAATGTATTTTTTAAAAAACAATTCCATTGAGTCTAGTACTCCTATATATTTAAAGTAAATTTGTAACCTTATCTCATCTTTCAATTTCTATCTCATTAGAAATCAACAATTCTATTTCAAAATATTTAATCCAAATTTACCCTAAATCAATCAGAAATCAATTTATCAATAGTTTCTTTTAAAACTGTTCCTATTTCGATTTATACGAATGTATATTGACAACATCGTGAGTACATCATGACTATATTAAAAAGATTGTTTTAATGGAGTCACTATGGACTCATTATGGACTCACTATGGACTCACTCAAAATAAAACTCCATAAAAAAAGCCTCTTCGATTGAAGAGGCTTTTGTGCGGGTAAAAGGACTCGAACCTTCACACCTTGCGGCACCAGATCCTAAGTCTGGCGTGTCTACCAATTTCACCATACCCGCGTAATCAGTGGAACATCCTGTTCCTTTAAGACGTTGCAAATATACAATAGGTTTTTTTATCTGCAAGAAAAAAATTGTATTTTTTTATTCTTAGCTTTGTGAGTAACAAAATCAATGTATCCTTTTATATTATGAAAGATTCAAAACAATTTGTTCAAGAAAACAAGCAACGTCTTTTAGATGAGCTAATTGAACTATTAAAAATGCCTTCTATCAGTGCTGATAGTGCGTATTCACAAGATGTAATCAATACTGCTGAAGCAGTTAAAAAAAGTTTAGAAGTAGCTGGATGTGATATAGTAGAATTATGCGAAACACCAGGTTACCCTATTATTTATGGTGAAAAAATCATTGATCCTACACTACCAACGGTATTAGTATATGGACACTATGATGTACAACCTGCTGATCCTATTGAACTTTGGACATCTCCTCCGTTCGAACCAGTGATCAAAACAACAGAGTTACACCCTGAAGGTGCTATCTTCGCTCGTGGTGCATGTGATGACAAAGGTCAAATGTTTATGCATGTCAAAGCTTTCGAATATATGGTGGCTAATAATACGCTACCTTGTAACGTCAAGTTTATGATTGAAGGAGAAGAAGAAGTAGGTTCTGTAAGTTTAGGTTGGTTCGTTAAGAGAAACCAAGAAAAGCTTAAGAATGACGTTATCCTGATCTCTGATACAGGTATGATCTCTAATGAGCAACCTTCTATCACTACAGGATTAAGAGGATTAAGTTATGTAGAAGTAGAAGTTACTGGTCCTAACCGTGACTTACACTCAGGTTTATACGGTGGTGCTGTAGCTAACCCAATCAATGTACTAACTAAAATGATCGCTTCTCTTCACGATGAGAACAACCATATCACTGTTCCTGGTTTCTATGATAAAGTAGAAGAATTATCTCGCGAAGAAAGAGATGAAATGGCTAAACGTCCATTTTCTTTAGATAATTACAAGAAAGCTTTAGATATCGACGAGGTATATGGAGAAGCAGGATACACTACGAATGAGCGCAACTCTATCCGTCCGACATTAGACGTTAACGGTATTTGGGGTGGTTATACAGGTGAAGGAGCTAAAACAGTTATCGCTAGTAAGGCATTCGCTAAGATATCTATGCGTTTAGTACCTAACCAAGAGTGGGAAGAAATCACTGAACTATTCAAAAAACACTTCGAAAGCATCGCTCCTGCAGGAGTACGCGTAGAAGTAAAACCTCACCACGGTGGTCAAGGATATGTGACTCCTATCGACTCTATCGGATACCAAGCAGCTGCTAAAGCATATACTGATACATTCGGAGTAGCACCTATCCCTGTTCGTTCAGGAGGAAGTATTCCTATCGTAGCTTTATTCGAAGAAGAATTAGGTTCTAAATCAGTGATGATGGGATTCGGATTAGATACTGATGCGATCCACTCTCCTAATGAGCATTTTGGAGTATTTAACTACCTTAAAGGTATTGAGACTATTCCATTGTTCTACAAACATTACACAGAAATGATGAAATAATCATCTTCTCATTAATACAAAAGCGGGTAAGTAATTACTCGCTTTTTTTTGTATCCTATACCCTTTAAATAAAAGTACTTGGAAGCACACCAAACTTCTTCTTAAACATCGTTGAGAAATGTCCGTAATTCTTATAACCTACGAGATTAGCAACTTCTTCTACAGTAAACGTTCCTTTAGCAAAAGAAGTTAATAAACGATATCCTTCATTCATTCGACCTTCAAGAACATATTCGTGTATCGTCATCCCAAAACATTGTTTAAAAGCCTTCTGTAGCTTCGTACGATTCATCCCTACCTCTACTGCTAAGTCTTCGATCGTATGCTTAGTGGCTCTATTAGTATCTAATATTTCTTTTAGACTGCATAATAGCTCTATATCACGATGCTCTATCGCCAATTTATTAGGCAAATCAGTTGTATTCTCTACCTGATGCAATTGTAATCCCAATAACAACATTACTTTTCCTTCTATAAACAACTCTTTAACTACCCCAGTATAAGGACAAGTATTGATCTCATAAATAATCTGTTGCATTTCAGGAGTGATGTAATGACTCTTATTACCAAGAACAGCTGTTTCTTTAGATGACATTTGTTTTAAAAACTGATAGGTACTTTTTGATTCTTCTCTTAAGTTGTGTTTTAACCAACTCTCACCTATCACTACTTCAAAACTCAAAGCGTTCTGACATACAGGATCATATAGATATCCATCTAACACAGGCAAATAAAACAAGGTACTCTTACCCATTTCAGTATTTATAGATGATTGAGAATTATGTTTAGAATGATAAGATGTAAATCCGTTCGCTATTTCATAGTGCATTTGTATATAGGATTCCTCTTTATACACATACGTTTTTCTCTCTAAGGATTGACAGCTTTGATAGAAGTGCAAATCCAACTCTGCAGTACTCATTTGTCTGTGTCGTTGCACTAATCCCTCCTCTGTCTTATACTTATCAAAACTTAATTCCATACCCTGCTTTCCATTACTGCAAAAAACAAATACATTACTGCAAATACCGTATATCTACACCTCTATATTTGCATAGTTGTTTTTACCAATTCTAAATAACAAAGATACTATTAATTCCATAATACGCGATATACTCATATGAATAAGATTAACTTAACACAAGAATCACAAGGCCTAAAAGACTTTTGGCAGTTAAAGACATTAGGAAACATCAATAATCACACGATTAACCTAATCAAGATTAAAGGTGAATTTGAATGGCATACACACGAAGAGGAAGACAAGCTATTTATGGTCATAGACGGTGTACTAGAACTACACTTTAGAGATAAAGTATTAGAACTACAAAAGAATGATTGTATCATTATCCCTAAAGGAGTAGAGAATAAACCTGTCGGTAAAGATGAAGTAACATTAATGTTATTCGAACCGACAAGGAAATAATAAACTAGTTAACAGTTTACATCAGTATACTGTTAACTATATTCCTTTATTTTTCTCTTGTATCCACATCCCAAAGAACTTGCTACTCTGAGTAGTGTGGTGTTTTAGCATTTCTCCTAAGAAATTCACTCTACGAGTAGCCTTTAAGTCATTAGATAAGCGCAATACAGCATGTAAGAATACCTCTGCATAATGTGTATAATCAAAATTAGTAGCCATCAGTTTGATACCATGTCGTTGCTTCTCTCTCCACAGCGCTTCATTAGTGTACAAGTCAACTGCTTTATCAATAAAATCAGCCACCTCATCAGCTACAAAACCACTCCATTCTAAATCCCCTTTCATTGATTCGACACCTATTGACGAAGAAACAGAAGGTGTACCTGCACGCATAGCATCTACAAACTTCCCTTTAATACCAGCACCAAATGGTATAGGTGCCAAAAGCATTCTTGCCTTACTAAGTACTTCTAAAGCATCCTCTGCTCTACCGTGAACTAAGAATCGCTCACGCTCATTATTTAACTGCATCACTTTAGGTGAAGGGTAAGCACCATAGATATGCATATTTACTTGTGGTAATCGTTTGCGCAGTAGTGGCCATATTTCCTTCTTTAAATACAACACCGTTTGCCAATTTGGCTCGTGAATAAAGTTTCCGATAAACACAAAGTCAGCTCTATCCTCATAACTTATCCACTTACTAACCTCCTCTTCACTAATATTCTGCTCCATAAAAGGCAGGAATAACAAGCTATTAGGATGAATATGGAATGTATCTGTTAGCAACTTAAACTCGTATTCAGAGATAATCAACGTCAAATCACAACGCAATATACTTGCTAATTCGCGCTTAGTACGCTCTGTATACAGAAACTCGGCAATATCCTCTCCTCCTTTTTTCTGCATCTCTTGACGTGCGAAACGCAAAAAGTGCAAATCCTCAGTATCTAAAATAGTAAACGCATCAGGACATTGCTCAGTCACACGCCAGCCAAACTGCTCCTCTATCATAAATCTATCATACATCACCACATCAGGCATTAGGTTAGCCAATACCTCATCAGTACGGATATCATTAAGCCAAAGCTCTACTTCCTGTACACCATAAATAGATAAGTCATCACTTACATCAGACTTCTTCGCTGTACTGCCAAAATAGATCTGCATCCCCCAATCCTTAAAGCATTGAAGCAACTGTAGCATACGCTTACCTGCTGCAGAAGACTTAGACTCCGGCCATACAGGACCTATAACTAATACTTTCTTTCCTGATAATCTCTGTTCCATATCACAAAAATAGACTATAATCCCAAAAGACAAGACAATCATCATAGACTCTCTTCATTTTTTATCTACCTAATAATTACTACTTTTGTATCAAACGAAAAGGAATTATGTTAGGATTAAAACTATTAACTGACCCACGTTGGGCAAATATCGCTGAGGCTAATTTAGAAGAGATATTAACGGATCACTGTTGGTGTGAACAAAAAGCAGCTACGAATGCTATAACTATTATCGCATATAATTCGGAACACGAAGACTTAGTTACTGAAATGACAGAGATAGCTATCGAAGAGATGCAACACTTCCAGATGGTACATAACATCATTAAGGAGCGTGGATATACTTTAGGTAGAGAACGCAAAGATGACTACGTAGGACAACTATATAAGTTCTCTAAAAAAGACGGTAGTCGCAATGAATGCTTTATAGACAAACTTCTTTTTGCTGCGATGATCGAAGCGAGAAGTTGTGAGCGTTTTAGAACACTATCTCAGAATATCAAAGATGAAGAGCTTGCTAAGTTTTACCACGAGCTAATGATATCAGAAGCTAATCATTATACTACTTTTCTAAAGTTCGCACGTAAATACACAGAACGCGTAGATGTAGATAAGCGTTGGCAAGAATGGCTTGAGTTCGAAGGAGAACTTATCCAATCTTATGGTAACAAAGAACACATACACGGGTAATTAGAACCCTAAATGATAAAAAGCCTTAGTAGTTTATTACTAAGGCTTTTCTTATAAAAACAGAAAATAGTTATCTACATTATTTTCAGATAAGTCTTGTTGTCATTAGTCATTCGTATCTTGAGAGAGAAGGTAAAACCCTTAATAACAGGATTACTACTATTCTCATTAAACGGTATAGCATACCCCACTCCTATGTCCATAAAATTAAGCAGCGAAATACCTAATTGCGGTTGTATATGATGTGTAGTTGCTTTTGCTCCATAAAAAGCCAAACCCCAACTACGTGTTACATCTGCATAAGGCAACCAATACCATTTATCGTGATATGGCGTAGCCATCACACCTGCCCCCACAAATAGCCAATCACTACTATTGTTTAAAAGACTATGCTCAAGTCCTAATTGGAACTGACTGTGTGAATTTTGCTGATATCCAGCGGTTATGATAGGCTCATAATTTAGCTTTTTGAACTGAGCCATACTCACTCCACTAATAAGCCATAAACAGAAAATGACGATTAACTTTCTCATAGGTATGTTCTATTATAATCCAAAGATACTTTTACATTTCCAACTTAAGTGTATCTCCATCTAAATTTACCCCTTTAGACTGTGTGATATTAATCTTTTGCTCTTCTGTATACCCGAAGGTTTCTCCATCTCTAAGTGTAATATTGTTTTCTAACATGTAGGCACATATATTGTTGATGAAGTTAAACAAATCCTCCATGTCTAATTGAGAATTAACCACTTCCAGTTCCATAAAACCAAATTCTTTAAGTCCATACGTATACAGTGTGTTACCTGTCTGTGTAGCTTGAACGCCTATATACACCCATAGGGGCACAGGAGCCTCATTGTCTTCTAAAATCTCCTCATACTCTAGATACTGCTCTTTAGATAATAATAGCGTTTGTTGTCCTTGATAGACACCTATAGCCTTAGATGTAGCCATAATACTAAAAAGCATTTTAGACAGTAATAGATAATTAGCGTAAGTACTAGTCTCACCCCCCATAACAGTTACTATAGCATGCCCTGTCATCTGAGCAGTTTCTTCATCCGCAGTAGGCCAACCATAAGCATACTTTATACAGTGATTTATATCTTCTCTAGGTATAGCGACAGGCATAAAAGCTATAGCTACTGTATTCCCATTTATGGAGAACACAGCTGTATCATCATTAACATTTTCAGCTTCTATATGCAGTTTCCATACGTTTTTTAAGTGAGCGATCACATCTACTATACTATATCTATCACCATTCTTAAACATTGGCATAGATAATAACAATTTACTTTCCATCTCCTGATCTTTAGGTGATTCTTTCTTTTTAAATAAATCGAACAATCCCATTTTATAACAATTAAATTTAATACTAAGGTAAACTAAATAACGTTTAACTACCTGTTTTATTGATTACTATAAATAAAAAAGACCTAACTATATTTCTATAGTTTAGGTCTTTACATCATCTTCAAGATTATGTGGCTTTAGAATACACTCTTTATTCGCCTTTCCCTATACTATAAGTTTCCTCCAAAATAAAGATTAACTTCTTCTAAACTCATAAATATCACTTACCTAGTTAATAACACTCCTCACAGAGCACTAAGTCATTATCACACAATTCAAATAACTACAATAGAAGAGTAAAAAGAAGAATGAAATCCATAACCAACGAATTTTACCTCAATATCTAAAAACAAAACACATATTTATTAACCATAACTAATAAAAATCTTATGCTTTAAATGTTAATTATCCTTACATTTACTCTATAAAACAATACTAATTTCCTCACATATGAAGTTTATCCCTCTTGCAGAGATAAAGCACTTACTACCAGATAATTGTTGGTATAAACATGAACAAACAGAATTACCAATTCTTTACTACGAAGGGCACCAGAAGTGGGATACGCCACTAAATCTTGATGCTGTAGCGTCAGAATTATACCCTGATGATATCATTCCGTTTATTTTAGTAAATGGAAATCTATCTGTTCCACAAATTTATAATGCGAATACAGATAACTCCACAGGGCTTGTAGTACTAGGTCATCTAACAGCTAATAACGTCGTAGTAGGGGGACAAGGGATATATGTAAAAAGAGATTTGAATGTCTCTGAAGTATTTTGGGGAGATTATAATCATGGAGATCTTGTAGTAGAGGGAACTATCCATAGTCACTTATTCATTAATACAGACTATGGTGTAGATGATTATCGTTTCAGTATGAAAGAACGCATAGATATTGACTTTTTACTTAATCATGACCTAGAACGTGACGTAGCAGAACCTACTGTGTTATTTCATTTGATAAAACCCGAGTTTTTATATACCCGAGAAGATATTGATGACACCATATATTCATGGGATAATTGGTTGCGCACTGACGTTATATTAAACGCAGTAGCTAGTAATCAAACTATTCTCCTTGATACACCAAATCCCACCTTTGCGGATGTGAAATATCCCTTTGCTTTTCCTAATAAGGATATCAACTTAGATAACCTAATGAAACTAGCCGGTGGTACTATCTTTAACCAAGATCACATACCTGATGGGGAAGAAATAATCGTAGAGTACACAGAAGATGCCATGTATAAACGCATCTCATTTATCAATGGTAATTCATACTCTACATCTGTTTACTTTCAATATGAGGATCTGTATGCTATGCTAGTCACTATACAGAAAAAGAAGTCTCTTCTTCCTTTTTCTAAAGATTACATAGTGCAAACTTTTTATAGATATCCTAGTGATCAAGATGATACTTGGCAACCATTAGTCAACACGAGTATAGCAGAATCTTTAACCATCGAATGGGAGAAATTATTAAGGGAGTATAGTGATATGATCGGTATCTATTATAAGAAACAAAAAATTGTCACTGCGCTTAACTTTAACGATATTATGAAACGACCTATCGTACAGCGATTAGGACAGCGATACTATGAGCAAGAAGATTCTACGGTATTCTATTGTGGACAACAGTGGAGGTTCAGAGTAGAAAACAAAGCAGAGAACCAAGTACCTCGTATCACCATCCTTAACTACCTTGGTAAAGGTGATAATAACGAGAACCAGTATGAATACTTTCACTATGAGTTAGAACAAGATCCTGATCCAAAGAGCAAGCCATATGTACAGATGTATTATCAACGTAAGAATGGTCCGGAAGCAGATGTATACTTTTTAGAAGTATGTACTCGCCGACGTATGCTTAAAGCGATTAGCTACTTTATTTATCTACAGAAATATATCGAACGCGTATATATCAAGGAAGAAGTAATCCTAACTGAAGAGGAAATCAAACTCCAAGAGGCTATCGATAAAGGCAACTCTTATCTTAAAGGAATACTAGGACACCGATAATTAATTTAGAATACAAGCCTAACTTATAAAAACATATAAGCAAAAACGAGACCTTACAGTCTCGTTTTTTTATATCTAACAACAACCTGTCATTCACCTACCCTCACTTTCAACGTATAATCCTTCTGTACCTTTTGCCCCTTAAAAGAAGCAGGAACCCAAGCGTTCATCGTCACCTTATCAATAAACTGAAGAAAGTGCACATTATACTCCTCATTAAAGTCACTACGTATAACTTCTATATGTGAAGCCGTCCCATCAGCATCTATAACAAAGTAGAATACTATACAACGCTCGTGTGGCACTATACGATCAGGAAACTTCTCATTAAATAACTTCGTGAAGTTACGAGAAAACTGAACAGTGCTGATACGAGAACGCACCGCAGTAGCACCTTCGCTATAAACATTAGCAGGTTTTTCTTTCTCCTGTTCTTGCCCGTACAACTGCCCTATAACTAACACAAATAGCATTGTAAACATCCACCGTAGACTCTTTCTCATATCTTAACCACTAACATATATTTTATAACCCTATAGCTACAACATCCTTAATAGATTCCTTATTTATACGAGCAGGTAACCATTTGCCTAAAGATCTAACTAATTCAAGTAACTCAGGGCTACTATCTATCATTCCTTCAGCATTTAAAGCCTCTACACCTACTACCTCTCCTTCTTCATTTATAGACAAATACATATTCACCTTATCCTCAAACTTATGATACCTAATTTTTTTATACTCTTCTCTAAGTCGTTCTACATAAAAGTACTCACCCATAATTGGGACAGCTGTATTTAGATAAGCTTTATCACCCCATTGTGCTTTTGACTCTATATTAATATCACTCTTACCTATGGTAATAGGTAACGTAAACTGACTTCTCACATTTTTATTGTTTTGCATAGCGGGCTTCCACTTCGTTATCTCACTCAGCACACGTACAGCCTCCTCACCTAGTCCTGACCCTGGATCGCGTAGAGTCATAATATCAGACAGACTACCATCTTTCTCTATTATAAACCGTATAATTATCTGAAACCTCATAATAGCCCCATCCTTTATCGTAACCTCAGGTATATTAAATCGGGCTTTAAACTCTCGATTTAATGCAGCCATACCCCCATAAGGCTCTGCCTTAATCTGTACAGCTAAATACACTTCATTTGGATCTCGATTTTGATCTTGATCTACCGGAAGGGTTCTTTCCGATACTTTCATTTCTTGACCATATCCAATACTTGTACATAGCACTACCGCTAAGCTGACTAGTATTACTCCCAATTTATCTCTCATTAGTACCTCAAATTTTAATGGTTATTAACACACCCTATTTCAATAACATCCCCATCAAGTGTGAACACCTCAGGACAACCGAAACTATAACTCTGTAATCCCCAATAAATGGGCTGTCCTTCCTTCATAAACGTGCCTATTCTCATTCGATCATACGCATCTCTATAGCTACTCATATTTGTCCGGTCAGGATTGATTTGATTTAAATCTGCTTTTCTCACTACACTTTTAATCAACTATATTAAACATCAACGTTCTTTTTACTTTCTATTTTAACAACTTAATTCACAACACAATATACAAAAAAAGCCAGAAGAATTCTTCTGGCCATATCCTATTATTTAGTATACGTCTTATCACTTACACTTACTAAATAAATAGTATCCGTATAGAGATTAGTTTTATCTCTTCACTTTCTAAACTATAACTAAGTCCAAATTCCAAGTAGATTTATCCAATCCCTAGAATTCCATTTTATCCTCTCATAGAGGACCAACTTTTTCATAGCAATCTTTTTATTTTCTTTTTCTATAACGAATATAAGTATTTTTTAAATGATTTTTTAACAAAATACACTAATTAAAAACAATCTATTTAACAAATGTACTGAAATTACATTTTAAAAAAAAAACAACCAACTTAACACACACAATAACAACTATTTACTCATTTTAATACACATTGTCTCTATATTGATCTTCTAATCATTATTAATTCATTCCAAGAAAAACACCTTATAAAAACTCCATCTCCTCTCTATAGAAAAAGCACTATTCCGTCATATTAAAATCTCTAAATAAAATAACGGCCTCATTAAAGAAGATTAAACAAAGAATAAAGGGACTATACTTGGGCAAAAAGCCTTTCTACCCTATTATAGTCCTACTATACTCCTATAAGTGTCCTAGGATCCGCTATCAACCTCCTAGTTCATTGACTTCAAAGGGTATTCAAGATAGAAGATGAATTTACGCTTTAATAAATAACACACTATATACCAACAACATACACTGAAACAGAAATTAAAAAAATCAAAAAAAATTACTTTCTCTATCTATATTAGCCTCAATGTGAAGCTCTCCAGTTAAAAAAACAATAATTACAGGTGCTAATTTTAATTTTTAGGGGTAAGATTAAGGAGTTAAACAAAAAAAGTGAAAAATAAAAAAGAGGAGTTTAAAGGAAAATAAGTGCTAAAAACTAAAATATCCTATTAACAAATTCTATTAAGAAGAAGTAAACTACTAATCTATCTCGCGAAACTAAATATCTATTAGCTATAAAAAGTGTTACTTTGTGATTCATACAAAAATCAAGAGTAAAAATGATGGGAAACAAACCTCGTATAGCCTTATTTATAGGAATCATCTGTATATCTATCTTTCCAGTTATAGTGAAGTTAAATCTAACACCCAGTTTGATATCAGCATTTTATAGAATGGCCATAGCAGCAGTATTTGTTGTCCCTTATGCGATATTCACGAAACAATTAAAACTTTATGATAACAAGACGATGCTTCTTATCGTCCTATGTGGTATATTCTTTGGGTCAGATATCGCTGTTTGGAACTATGCTATACAGGGGTCGTCTGCTACTCAAGCTACTTTACTAACTAATCTAGCACCAGTATGGGTGGGCGTCGGGAGTTATTTATTCTTAAGTACTAAGCCTACTTCTAACTTTTGGATAGGAACAGTATTCGCTATTGTAGGGATGGTAGTTTTAATTGGGGTAGATGTGTTTTTAGACTTTTCTTTTGATTTGCCTTTTGCCTTTGGATTATTATCAGGGATACTGTATGCTTGTTATATCCTAATGAGCAAGAAAGTACTCTCTACAGTAGGAGTAATTCCCTTTATGACATATAGTTTACTAGTATCTTCTATTTTCTTAGGAGTAGTGAATCTGATTGCGGGTTCAGCCTTTACAGGTTGGTCTACTGCAGGATGGACAACTCTAATCATACAAGGTATTATCTGTCAATTATTAGCTTGGTTACTGATTAGCTATTCTACTCAGCATATGCGTGCAACACGTGTATCACTAAGTTTATTGAGTCAAGCATTACTAGCAGCTATTTTGGCTTGGGTATTCTTAGATGAACAAATCACGATGCAAATGATCATTGGCGGGGTGATTATCTTAATAGGAATAGGTATTACATTTAGAGAGAAACCATTACTAAGTAGTAACTAGCAATGATTTAAAAACTACGTCAATCAAACCCAGAATCAGCGTTAGCCAAATACTATAAAGCAATTCTACTTCATAGCTATTTCATTAGCTATTTTGTATAATTACTTTTCGTTGATATGTCTATCACTTATTCTGGTTTTAAATCCAAATAATAAATATAATTTCATAACTTACAATGACTTAACTCTAAAATACATTGTTATGAAAATAGATTTGTATACTAAGGCTATACTTACTGTTATCGCTACTTGTCTAGTGGTATTAGTATTAAAAGATGTATCTATCATCACTCCTGCCCAAGCGAATAATGCTACTAATTTCATCCCTTCTACTAATGTTAATTATGGGCTTGTACCACTTAATGAAGACGGAAGTATGAATGTACGTGTCAACAATTTTGGCGAATATGCTAATGACGTAAACGTGCGATTTAATGATGAACTTAAAGTTCGTATCACTAACTCAGAGATAAAAACGTCAGTAAGTAGTTCGTTTGGTAGCTCTTTTAAAGTAAAAATAGAGAACTAAATTAATGTAGAATACACGTCGCGGACTATTCCGCGACAAGGTATTCATAAGCCGTAAGCATTAATTACTAATTAAATGAAAACCATACTCTGCTATTATCCCAAACGATCTTAAGTCCTAGTCCAATAAACATAAAAGACACAATAACTTTCATAAATGTAGAAGCCAAGAACCCTATTAGTGAACCAGTCGCTGCTTTAAGTGCTCTCTTCTGGTCACTGCTATTATAAATTAATTCTCCTACTAATGCACCTACAAAAGGCCCTATTAAAAAACCAAACGGAATAGGGGCAAGAATACCAACTACTAATCCAATATTAGTTCCCCATACACCATATTTACTACCTCCGAACTTCTTAGTTCCTTGGGATGGGATGACATAATCTAAGATAGATACGGCTATCATTACGATAAAACTCACCCATAGGATAGGATGATTCATCTCTACGCCTTTAGTCAAATATAGACATAAGATACCTAGCCAGCTAACTGGAAGTCCTGGTAAAGCTGGAAGAACACTCCCAACTAGCCCTCCGATTAATAAAAGCATACTGAGCATTAATAATATATATTCCATCTGTATTTTTCGTATTTTTGATGATTCAAGATTCAATAATCTAAGTTATGAAAAAATTGCTTTTGTCTGTCTTCCTATCTGTCTTTATCTTAAGCTGTCAATCTAAGGCTAGCCAACGATTAGACGAGGAGGTTCTGTTACAAGAAGAGTTAGAAAAGATAGACTGGTCAAAGGTAGATACTTACCCTACGGTAGATCAGTGTGATACTATCGCTGATGAAAAGCTAAAGAAAGATTGTTTCTTCGATTATGTTACTCAAAACCTACAACTAAGATTAAATCAAGATACCATAACTGGTAACTTTGAGAATCTAGAAACACTAAAAATATTAGTAACCGTACAGCCTGATGCTAAAGTGGACTTTCAACTTTATGAAATACCCGATAGCTTACAAGGGATGACTAAAGCTATTGATGAATTCTTGATTAAACAGAGTAAAGACTTTTCAGTAGTTCATCCTGCGCTTAAAAGAGGTGTTCCTGTAAAGAGCCAATTTGTAGTTCCTGTACAGCTGAATAAACAGTAGACGGTCGCTGCGCTCTAATTAAGAATTAGGAATTGTTGCCTTCAGGCATGATGTAATTGGATTATGTGATATACTAGTGGGGTCCTTCCTTTGTCAGGATGACATATTTTGAGGTACTTGTCTTGCGTGACATAGGGTGATGTGGACTGTAGTTACCTATTGTGTCTCTACTGTTGTTTCTTGTTTCCTTGTTCCCCGCTTCCTGTTCCCTATTTACCTTTTTATTGTTCTTCTTTCTTTACTTTAAAAGTCAGTACAAAATAGCTTCCAATACTGATTGGCAATACGATATTTAGTATCCATATTAAAGTAGCTACTAATGCTACAGCCCACTGATTAACACCTAAAGCAGTGAAGATAAACATAGCTATACTCCCTTTGACAGCGAACTCTAAAAACTGAAAGTTAGGCAATGAAGATGCCATCAAATAAATAGCTGATACTGCACATAACAACTCAAAATAAGGTATCTCTACTCCCAACAAATAGTATAAAATCACATACTGATGGGTGAAAGAAGCATAGCGAAGTAAGGCTAAGAATAGATTCTTACGGTGTTTCTTCTTTGGTATTTCATTAAGCAAGTTAATTATCGTCTGTATAGAATATCCCTTGATAGCGAAGTTGCGTACAGTGAACAACAGGGTAAGTACCACTGCTATAACGCCATACACAATATATAAATAAGTGTTAGAGATAATCTCGTGAAATTGATTAAGAATAGATAACCCGATTAACCCAAATACAATAGCAAAGATGACTTGGACTCCGTTGCATACCATATTCAGGAAGATAACTCTAGGAGCATCTTTCTTATCAAAATAAAGCGCTTTACCTGCGTACTCACCGATACCATTAGGCGTAAATATCCCTAGTGTTAATGCGCTTAATACTTGCTTAGTCGCCTGCCCTACTGAAACTGGCCTGATAAGAGAAGATAGATTTTGCCACTTGAGTATCTCGACAAAGCGGTTAGAAAAAGTCAAACACAACAGCGCAAAAATAGCTAGGTAGTTCTCTGGCTTAGAGATTACCTCACTTAGGATATGAAAGTCTAGTGTCTCATCATTAGACAGCTGGTTATAGATATAATAAAAAGCAGCACTTACAACCAATATTTTAATTAGAAGTACGAGATATTGCTTAATTTTGTCTGATAGTATCTTCATCGATGCAAAGTAAACGATAATTTTAGTGGGATAGTGTGTTTAGCATAAAAAAGTAAAGGCACAGAATGCGAAACTGAACAGTTTTTGGAGTAATGTATTATTCGTTTCATCTTTGCATTAAATATAATTACACATAGTTTGACAGTAGAAAAAATCATATTAGGTATAGACCCAGGAACAACCGTAATGGGGTTCGGAGTAATCAAGGTGGTCAATAAAAAGATGGAGTTCCTTCAGCTAAATGAATTGCTATTGGCTAAATATGAAGATCGTTATACTCGTTTGAGGTTGATATTTGATAGAACCATAGAGTTGATAGAGACATTTCACCCTGATGAGATTGCTATCGAAGCTCCATTCTTAGGTAAGAATCCACAGTCTATGTTAAAACTAGGACGTGCTCAAGGAGTCGCTATGGCTGCTGCGCTATCTCGCGATATCCCTGTGACGGAGTATGAGCCTAAGAAAATCAAGATGGCTATTACTGGTAGTGGTAATGCGAGTAAAGAACAGGTGGCTAAGATGCTACAACAATTACTCCCTGGCCTAAA
The DNA here is from genome assembly GCF_002286775.1 of Myroides sp. N17-2. Taxonomy (GTDB): domain Bacteria; phylum Bacteroidota; class Bacteroidia; order Flavobacteriales; family Flavobacteriaceae; genus Flavobacterium. The sequence goes on along the minus strand of NZ_NSGJ01000013.1, from coordinate 17,996 downwards.
AGAACTTCCTAAGAACCTAGATAGTACAGATGGGTTAGCTGCTGCCGTATGTCACTACTTTAATAGTGGTAGAATAGTGGCTACCAAGAGTTATAGCGGGTGGGATGCATTCGTCAAACAAAATCAAGAAAGAGTAAAGAAATAATGGCAGGTATCTATATACATATTCCGTTCTGTAAGCAGGCGTGTCACTACTGTGACTTTCACTTCTCGACTTCCTTAAAGAAGAAAGAAGATATGCTCGACAGCATTAAACGAGAGCTATACTTGCGCAAGGACAAATTAGCAGGTGAGATCATCGAGACTATCTATTTCGGTGGTGGTACTCCTAGTATATTAGAGGTCAGTGAAATTAATGATTTGATCCAAACGGTATACAACTTGTTTGAGGTCATCGATTCTCCTGAAATAACGTTAGAAGCCAATCCTGATGATTTGGATAAGTCAACTGTATATAAACTAGCCGAGTCTAAAGTAAATAGATTAAGTATCGGTATTCAGTCGTTCTATGAAGAGGATTTGAAGATGATGAATAGGGCTCATAACTCTACTGAGGCTATCGAATGTTTAGAGTTAGCAACTACGCTGTTTGACAACATTTCGATTGACTTGATATACGGTATTCCGAATATGACTAATGAGCGCTGGTTATCCAATGTACAACGTGTATTAGACCTTGGTATTCCACATATCTCGTGTTATGCGCTGACTGTAGAGGAGCGCACGGCATTAAATAAATTGATAAAAAAAGGGGTTATCCCTAGCCCTGAAGAAGAGGTGGCACATCAGCACTTTATGTTGCTTATAGAAACCTTGAAAGCTAATGGATATATCCACTATGAGCTATCTAACTTCGCTAAACCTGGTTACTTCTCTAAGAACAATTCAGCGTATTGGCTTGGGAAAAAATATCTAGGTATAGGCCCTTCGGCGCATAGTTTCGATGGTGTATACCGCAGTTGGAATATCGCTAATAATAGTCTTTATATCAAAGATATATCCGAGGACAAACTTCCTCTAGAGGTAGAAAAGCTAAGTGTCACAGACCGCTATAATGAATATATTATGACTGGACTGCGCACCATCTGGGGAGTGGATCTATCACGTGTAGAGCAGGAGTTCGGGACAGTATATCACGATTACTTAGTCAAATTATCTGCTGGATTTATAGGAGATGACTTGATGAGAAATGAGCATAACATTCTTACGATTACAGATAAAGGAAAGTTCTTAAGTGATGGTATTGCCTCTGATTTGTTTTATATCGCTTAAGTAATACCTTAAATCTGCAACCACCATTTACTGCGAATAAATTCTACTTTACATAGCTTCAATTAGCTCTAAAACCAAACTACAGTGTGCTTTAATCACTAATTTCGCTCTGTTTTGTATAATTCATTCTCGTTTAAATGTTATCTGCAGATTTAAGGTAATAGCTATAATTCGGAGCAAAAAGTTTGGATTATTTTAATTAGCTTTGAAATAAAACAATGAGAGCTACGATAACCTATACTGGTAAGGAGTACCTAATCGACTTAACTAAAGCGATAGATATCTCTATACCTCTAGTCAACACAGCCGCTAATCCTATAGCGTGGTATCTCGATGCTCCTGAGATATCTCCTGTGATGATGGATGACTGGATAGGGAAAGTCAGTGAAGGAAAATCTTCGACTAACTTTAATAATATCGCGTTTAACCCTCACGCACACGGTACGCATACAGAGTGCTTAGGACATATCACCTATGACTTCTACAATGTAAATGACAGCTTGAAGAATTACTTCTTCTTCGCTCAGTTAATTACGATTAGCCCCGAATTTCAAGAGAATGGAGATTATATAATCACGCTAGATCAGGTAAAGAACGTATGGAAGGGTAATAATCAAAAAGCTGTTATCATCCGTACTACTCCAAATGAAATAACAAAGACGCATACCAAGTACTCTCATACTAATCCTCCTTATCTAGAGGCTCAGGCAGCTGTGTTTTTTAGAGAGCAGGGTATAGATCATCTGCTTATAGATTTGCCTAGTGTAGATAGAGAACAAGACGAGGGACAACTACTAGCACATAAGGCGTTCTGGAATGTAAAAGACACTCGCCATCTTAACGAAGATGCTCGATTAGAAGCTACAATCACAGAGATGATCTACGTGCCAAATGAGATAAAGGATGGGATGTACTTCTTAAATATTCAGTTGGCTTCTTTTGTAAATGATGCTAGCCCTAGTAAGCCTGTATTATATCAAATCATCTAGCTATGGAACTAGACGAGTTATACGAATATTGCTCCACATTACTATATGTAGATAGTGGATTTCCATTTGATAAGAACTTACTTACTTTTCAAATAGGAGGAAAGATATTTGCTATGATTGCGTTACACTATTGGGAACAAGGAGACAGGAATATCATTCTTAAGTGTCCACCTAATTTGGCAATAGAACTTCGTGAACAATATGAGGATATCACCTATGGCTATACGATGAACAAAAAACATTGGAATACAGTCTATATGCGAGGAGACTTCTCTCCTACTCAAATCAAAGAATGGATAGATCTCTCGTATGATTTAGTATATGATACGTTCACAAGAAAAGAACTTTTAAACTTACCTAAAAAGAAACTATAGTATGGATATTAATGTGATATATGATTACTGTCTAAGCAAAAAAGGAACAACAGAAGAATTTCCTTTTGATGAAGAAACACTAACTTTCAAGGTAGGTGGCAAAATATACTTGCTTTTAAACTTGACAAAGTGGGAGCAAGGTAATCGCTTTATTAATCTTAAGTGCGACCCCGAACGATCAGAAGAGCTACGTGCAGACTATAACGAGATAGTACCTGGATACCATATGAGTAAGAAACACTGGAACAGTGTGATATTAGGAGGTTCGGTACAGTGGGGACTATTAAAAGAACTGATAGATCATTCGTATGAATTGGTATTTAATAGCCTGACTAAAAAATTAAAAGAGGAGATTACCGCTCTACGATAAACACAAACAAAGAAGATGAAAGTATTTATAGAAACAGATAGATTATTAATACGCCAATACAAAGACAGTGATTTACCTGCTATGATAGCAATGAACCAAGATGATCAGGTGATGGAGTTCTTCTTAGGTAAGAGAACTGCTGAAGAATCAACAGCTGCTTTTCACAGTTTTAAAAATAAGATAGATAGTCAAGGATATGCATTCTTCGCTGTAGAAGAAAAAAGCAGTGGTGAGTTTATAGGGTTTGTTGGATTATTAGATATAACTTTTGATGTAGACTTCACTCCTGGAGTAGAGATAGGGTGGCGTATACTACCACAATATTGGGGTAAAGGATATGCTACTGAGGCTGCTAGAGCGTGCTTAGTATTTGCGAAAGATACTTTAGGTTTAAATAAAGTATACTCATTTACTACGACTACGAACATTCGCTCTTCTAATGTAATGCAAAAAGTAGGAATGAAGTATGTAAAGGATTTTAACCATCCCTTAGTTCCTATAGATCACCCTTACCGTACACATGTGTTATATGAAATAGAGCTGTAAAAACAGAGATCGAGTTAATGATAAACGGTCTCTGTTATATTCGTTTTTATCTATCCACTCTATATAAACCTCTCTGTTATAGTTCGTTTACATTTGCAAAAATAGTAATCGGCAATGTATACTGTGAGCGTATCTTACTTCCCTTATAGGTAGCTGGTGACCAAGTATCAGCTGTCACAGTGCGCACTATTTCTTTTAATTTATCATTATACTCTGACTTAAATCCACTGCGTAATATACTCACAGAACTAATAGAACCGTCTGTCTCTATCTGTAATTCAAAAATCACAGAAGCATTATTACTCAATGGCTTTTCAGGAAAGGCTTGAGTAAAATGTTTAGAGAAGTTAATCGACAACTGATTAGTAGCTATGCGAGAATGTGCTGGCTTAAAATCTTTGTTGTGGGTAAATTCTATCGTATCTGTATTAGACCTAGCACATACTGTAGCAGATTTAGGAGTGTGTGCAGGTATCACTGTTTTCTTCTGAGCATAACTAATCGCCATACTAAGCACAGCTACTGTCAATGCAATATACTTACCATTCATTGTTTTAAGAATTTTCAACTAAAGTACGGATTATTGAAATATAGAAATGAAATAGCCAATAAAATAATTCTATAAACTAAGAGCAAATGGTAGTATATCTTTATTCTTCTGATATTCATCTACTAATAACTCCATCAATCTATCACTTTGAAGCATCTGTATAAAAAGGGCACCCTGAGCACGAAGTAATCTTTCTTCTTTATCAATACCAAGGTTTAACTTATAGATTCCTTTTATTGCATTTATAAAGTAAGTATATACATTATACTGTTCATTTCTAAGATTCTTCATTATAGCATAAAAAGCAAAAGCTTCAACAAAAGGCATACGTACAGCCTCTGTATTTTTGATACCATTTAGTCCTACACAGATCCTCGCTGAATAATCTCCCTCAGGTGTAATCTTCTCTATACTAAAGAACTTGACTGCGACATTAAGTACTTGATCTATAGAAATAGTATCCTTTATACTATTCCTCTTTACCACTTGTGAGCTATATCTTTCTACTAGAGGACTAAAAATAGTATCCGTAACCATCATAGAGAGAAAATTATTCTGTAATAAACTAATCTCTGTATTTGGATCAAATGTATTCTCTTGTAAAGGTTCTGAAAAGTTCACTACAAGATATTCCCAAAACAAACGATGCTTATTAATATACTCTGATCCTTTAATATTAGAGTCCACTTCTTTTACAGTTTTTAAAAAACGCACTTTACCTGAAGATAGCTCAACTTTTTCAAGTGCTAGAAAGTTATTGTAATCCTCTAATACCTCTTGTCCCATGCTTGTTAGCATACCTCCTCATAGAGTTGTGACAAAGGTAAAATAAAGTTTAAATGATGAAAACATTGTAGCTATTGATCTCATTGCGTTGTTCTTTTAAAAGTTATTGGTAAAGTAAATACCGTACTGACTACCTCTCCATTATGTTGTGCAGGAAACCATTTGGGCATACTCTTTAAGGTCTTAATTATCTCTTGTCCTACTCCAAGTGGATCTCTTAAAACCTTTATATTCTCTAATGTCCCATCTATCTCAACAGTAAACTGCACTACTATTTTAGCTTCGTCCTCTTCTGAATATGGATATGGATCTATAAACTTTAAAACAAAGTCATTCGTGAACTTATTCATTCCTCCTGGATACTGAGCTCGAGTATCTGTTACTTGAAAAGGTATATTAGCTGTATCTGATGTCACTTTCTGATTAGTTGTCTTAGCATGAATAGCAAGTGTGCTAACCAGTAAAAAAAGAATGCAAGACATACTAATACCTACTCTATTTTTCCATGGTATATTCTTTTTAGTCATCATTAAAAACCGCTTCTTAGTCAGGTTAAAATTAAATGAACTTGTAATACCTAATTCACTCTGTTTATAGGTCTGCGTTAATAGTAGTTGTAGATACTGATTTACGTCCTCTTCCGAATCCACACTCTTACTATCTGCTAAGAATTCGTGATTTAAAGCAATACACGTTTTATAGTAATAAAATAGAGGGTGAAACCAAAAGACAACCTTTAACAGTTCTATCAATAGGATATCTATACTGTGTCCCTGTCTTATATGTACTTGTTCGTGAATAAGTATTTTATTTCCTTCCGAAAGTTCTTCACTCAATGGAAGATAAATAATATTACAAAAAGAGAATGCACTGCTTATTTGACTTGACAATACTATCTTCGAATCATTAAACTTAATAAGTGAGCCTTGACTTTTAATCTGATAAATCTTAACAATTTCTAAAACACTCTTGCTAGCTACTACTACAACTCCTATTGCATATCCTACGATTAAAATAACAGTCCAATTAATACTCATTGTAGTAACCTGAGTAATTGGAGCAATGACAATATCGCCTAATTGTTCAAAAGTCTGATCAGCAGACACTATACTAGATTCAATAATAATAAATGGAAATACTAATGCCATTATCAACGTTATCAGTAGATAAAAACGCTTATAAACGTGCACTTTCGTATCTTCTAAGAATAGCTTATACGCTATAATTGAAACAGAGAGAATGAGTGTTATTTTGGTTAAGTATAACAGCATAAGCTAAGAGTTCTTTAATTGTTCATCTACTATTTTCTTTAGTTCTTCTAATTCATTCTTCGTCATCTTGCTCTTCCTAGTAAAGAATGAAGCAAAACTCAATGCTGAGTTATCAAAGAAGTTCTCTACCATCGTATTAATATGCTTTTCAAAATAATCCTCCTTTTTTATCAAAGGATAATACTCTCTAGAATTGCCATACACCTTATAAGCTATAAATTCTTTATCTATTAATCTCTTTAATAGTGTTGCTATAGTAGTTTGAGCAGGTTTAGGAGAAGGATACTTCTCGATAATATCTTTAGTAAATGCCACTTGCATCTCCCATATATATTCCATTAACTGCTCTTCTGTCTGTGGTAACTTTATCATTGTCTTACGATTGTATAATGTTCTAATACTCCCTCTTTATAATGCTTTACTCCTATCAGCATCCCCTTAGGATCATATAAAAACCAAGACCCTGTGTAATAATAGTGTAAGCCTTTATCCTTTTTTATATAGATGCTTTGCCCTACCGATTCTACTTTGTGATTAGGATAATAATACGTTATCTCTACAATGGAATCTTTAACGACCTCCTTCTTATATAACTTGCCATTGCGCTTATATCTCCAAGTTCCTTTTTGAAAACCATCTTGACGATACTTCCCACGATGTACCTCCTTATTTCCCTCTACAGTAGTTGTATATACCCACCTCCCTACTTTCTCACCATTCGCTTTTTGGTTCACCTTACACGAGCCAAATAGCATTATAATAAATAACGCAATTACTAGTCTAGTATCTCTCATAAATAGTATTTGTAGATGTTGTTCTACAAATATAGAACAATAAGTATAACAGCCAAATAAACAACTGTTTAAATATAATAAAAACTAACAATTAATTATCTAAACACGCTGAAAGCACATTAAACATATCTAAATGCTATTTTATTACAACATTTCTTTTGTCTATCACAAAATCCATTAAAACAACCACAATAATAAACCACAAAATATAAAAAACACATTATTATATATAATTTTGCAGTTAATAACAAGAGTTAAATTAAAGGAATTATGAAAAAGATCATACCCACCACTTTATGGATCTTGGTAGCATTAATCCCTATGAGTTGTAGTACTGATAGCAATGATATACCAAAGAATGATGGTCCTACAAAAGAGAACAAAAAGAATATTACTGTACTTAAAAACTACACTAGTACTGAAACTTACAAAGGAGATTCTGATACATTTATTGTAGACTTTACCTATGATGATGCAGGAAATGTGACAAATCACTATACTACTTATGAAGCAAAAGCCGGCAATACTACCACTAAGAGTAAGTCTGAATGCACCTATACCTACAACAATAAAAAACAACTAATAGGTATAGTAGAAGTTAATGACAAAAACAAGCGAGTAAAGAACTATACTTTTGAATATGATACTAAAGGTCAGATGACTAAAAGTATAGATATTGACAATAACATTACTTTAGAATTTAAGCATAATTCAAGTAAGCAAATTACTGAAGCAATGTATCTAAGTAATAAATTAGTTTCCACTACTAACTTCGAATATGATCACAATGGAAACTTAATAAATGCAGGAGAAAATGACAATGCGAATATAGTAGAATCATATACATACGATCAGCACAATAATCCCTTTAAAAATATGCCTATTAATATACCTCTACATTATATAAACACTACTGCTTTTGACATTATGTATTATTATAAACCAACTAATAACATTCAGTCTTATAATATACATAACTCCACAGTAGGTGATTTAACTTATGAATACAACGAAGATAACTACCCTATCTCTAGTGTTACTAAAAACAATAGAGGAATCAAAAAAGAGCAGTTTAGCTATAATCAAATGACTGTAAATAAGTAACTATATAAAAACAGAAATGCCTCATCCGTTGATGAGGCATTTCTGTTTATTTAAATCTATTTCGAAACAACTAAATTCTTAACAGTAAAGTATGCCGGAGTATTTACTCCCCATTCTCCTTTATCTGATGAATCAATATAGAACACTAAATACTTTACTTTACCTAGTGCTTTCAAATTAACCTTTTTCCAATTAGTATCTACCTTTACAACACCATTGCGATAATCAATCAGATAATATTCTACAGGTAAATTAATAATAACTTTATTCTCATCTAATCCGAAAACTACAACTTTAAAGAAGTCTCCTTTCTCAAACTTCTTAGCAAACTGATCCCCACGTTGAGTAGAATGATAAGTATAAGGACTCAATGCTAACTCTACTGCTACTGGAGTATAATTATTTTCTAAAGTAACCACTGTTAAAGCTTTATCAATATCTATAGATGTACCTTTAACGTACTTTTCGGATACCTCCTCTGTATTTGCTACTAAAAATGGCATATTATTAGCTGTCTCTGCCATAGTACCATACATCTTTAAATAAAAATCTCCCTTGTGATCCTTTTTATCTGTACTGTTTGAAACTGTAAATCCATTCCAAAATGAACCATACTCAGAAGTTGTTACCTTATGACTAAACGTATATGGAGCAGTTACTAAAGGTGTATTCTCTTTAAGTGTCTCACTCCATATCTTCCCTCCTTCTGTTGGAATCTCTAAAGGAACCTTAGACAAGTCTAATGACAACTCATTATAAGAGTCTGAACTATTATCATCACTAGAACAGCTAGTGAATACCGATGTTGTTAATAAGGCTAATCCTAATACGGCATAGCTACTTATTCTTGTAATTGTTTTTTTCATTCTTAGTTATTTGTATTTAAAAGCCAAAGACAGCCTTAGCGACTGTCTTTGGTAATATCTTATTTTTCTATTTTATCTACTACTAGATTATCCATAGTAAAGTAAAGTGCTGTATTAGCTCCCCACTTTCCTACATCAGTAGTTTCTAAGAAAAACAATAGATGCTTAACCTCTCCTAAAGAAGATAAATCAACTTTATTCCAATTCGTATCTATTTTATTTTCTCCTCCTCTAAAGTCAACGAAATAATGCGTTACAGGCTTAGCTGAAGTAAGTTTATTATTTTTATCTACTCCATAGATATGAATAGCAAAATAATCTCCTTTTTTAAACTTAGTTGAGTATGCATCACCATTCAAAACACCATAGTAAGGCCAAGGACTGATTGCTAAACTTGTACTAACAGCTTTATATCTATTAGTATCGTCGATAGTTACCACAGCAGAGAACCTCTCAAGGTCTATTGGTTGATTAGGAACTAGTATACCTTCTGCAGGTTTATGATCAGCAAAAGAAACCAAGAATGGAGAACCCTTTCCTGCTACTCCTCCTTGAGGCATTGTACCCCATTGATTTGCTACCCAACCACCATCATTAGTAGTGTAGTGACTTAAATTATCATTGCTATTAGACACAGTGAATCCCATCCAAGTATTCCAATCTTCTATAGCTATGTGATTAAAGTTAAAAATACCGCTTTTTAAAACTGCCTCTTCAGTAAAGGTATCTTTCCATATCTTACCACCAGCAGTCGCCTTTCCATCAGCTAAATTAAATGTAGATAAATCTAATGCAACATAATTGTAGTTATAACTCTTCGCTACTACTACAGTATACGTATAATACTTATAAGAACTACCTTGTTGTTCTGATAAGACTAAGTTATATGTCCCTGGAGTATTAAAAGTGTATTTAAACACCGCTTGAGTTGATAATACTTGTTGAGTTGCATTATTAATCCATCTGTAAGATGCACCTGCATTATTTAATGCAGGATCAATAGTAACCTCATCAAATGTAACTGACTCTACATTCCCCTTAGGAGTAGGAATAGAGTATGGTACATTATCATCACTAGAACAGCTAGTGAATACCGATGTTGTTAATAATGCTAGTCCTAAAAAGGCATAGCTACTTATTCTTGTAATTGTTTTTTTCATTGTTAGTTATCTATTAAACTATTTCTTCTCTATCTTGTCTACTGTAAGTGCATCCACACAAAAGTATACAGCTGTATTTGGTCCAAACCCAGGCAACTCATCAGTTGAATCTAATTGGAAGAAAATATAACTTACTTCTCCTAAAGAAGAAATATCAATTTTTTCCCATTCTTTTGACATTATTAACTTATCCCCACGATAATCAGCCAAATAATGTGTAATTGAATTTGACTTAACTTTGTTATTTTTATCAACCCCTTTAATTGTAATTGTAAAATAATCTCCTTTTTCAAATTTAGTTGCAAAACCATCTCCATTTAAATTTCCCCAATAAGGCCAAGGGTGGTTTGCTAACGAAACACTAACAGCATTATAAGAATCTGTTTTATCTCCAATCTTAATCCAATTAGAATATTGTTTTTCATCAAATATTGTTTCATCTGCCTGCCAATCTTTCATATAATATCCCCAATATCCAACTACATAAGGTGTGCCTTCACCTTTTACTCCTCCTTTAGGCATTGCTCCCCATTGACTATCTAACCATCCGTTAGAAGAGCCATCATTAGAATGTGTCGCATTATCTTTAATATTAGACACAGTAAATCCATCCCAATAATTCCAACTTTTTTCAGCAGTATGAGCGAAAGTAAATATTTGTGACTTAAACAATACATTACTTGTGTAAGTATCTTTCCAAATCTTACCACCCTGTCTATCTTCACCATCACTTAAATTAAATGAAGACAAATCTAGTGTTACATAATTGTAATTATAACTCTTACCAACTACTACAGTATATGTGTAATAATTATAAGAACTTCCTTGTTGCTCTGATAATACTAAGCTATATGTCCCTGGAGTATTAAAAGTATATTTAAATACTGATTGAGTTGATAATACTTCCTGAGTAGCGTTATTTATCCATCTGTAAGAAGCGCCAGCATTATTTAAAGCAGGATCGATAGTAACTTCATCGAATGTAACTGACGCTACACTACCCCTAGGAGTAGGAATAGAATAAGGTACATTATCATCGTTTGAACAACTAACAAATGTGTTAGCTGTCAAAAGTGTCAAACCAAGTAATAAGAAAGTACTTAATCTAGTTAATTGTTTTTTCATAATTGTATTATAAGGTTAATAGTGTTTCTATAGCATTATTTTCTTGTTGGTATTTTTATTTTTGCTTTATGTAAATCAACAATTCCGACTACTTCAGTTGAAACTTCACCCAACCACCCAGACTCTTGATTTATACCTGTATATATCTTAACAAAGTCTATCCCAGTTAGATGAACTTTATTACCATCTTTATCTACAGCCCAATTAATATCAATAGCAGACTCATCATCATTGTTAGGCGCATTGTCAGCATAGCCCCAAGGATAAGAATAAAGTACCCAATAAGATCCCTTTCCACTTTCGTCTTTTGCATTATTAGCAAGTTTAGTTCCACTAAAAGAAACTTCATTTTCAACATACCATTCTGGATAATAATTTTGATGATGAAAACTATTTTTAGTTTTCCATCCTTTATCACCTGTATTATCTTCCCATTTAAAGTACTCTATATCAGTCGCCCAATTATTATTAGGATCCTTTACAGCTGCTTTACTCGGGTCTGGTTTATGATAAGTAATTTTATAATTCTTATTCGTTTCAACTTTATAATATTCACTTCCTGCTATTTCATACCATTCATCATCATCTGGCATCCCATTTTTATTCTTATCATAAGCTACCATAATAATACCTGGTTCACAGCTACCACCTCTTTTACTAGCACTAGGATTTGGGTTTGCATCAGCCCAAAAAGCATTCCCTAAAACTTTAAAATCCCTTTGTCCATCTATATTCTGTATTGTTTGATCAAATCCCACAACTATATACCCACCATAACCACCTAAAGAAACCATAGAAAGTTTATTACCTGAGATAGCTTTTAGAGCCTTCTCATTCATTACTTCCTGAGTATCACCTTTTACATACTTTGGAAGTTCATTTATGAACTGTCCTGGTGCAGGGCGAAAATCAAATACTTTAGTGATATCACTAAAATTGTATTTTATTTCAGCTGGTGGATCAATAATCTCAGTAGTTTCATTACTATCACTAGAACACCCTATAAACAGTGTCCCCGTAATTAAAGTAATTCCAAAGAGTAAGAAAGTACTTACTCTTATTAAACTTTTTTTCATAATAGATAATTTTGGTTAATTAATCGGTTGTTAGTTTTGGGGGTTAGTGGGGATTGATTAGTTTGTATTCACTATCTAGTTGGTACGTTTACTTTAGCTTTATGAAGATCAATAATACCCATTACCTCTGTAGAAGTCTCTCCTAGCCTTCCTGCGTCCTGATCCATACCAGTATATATCTTAATAAAGTGGATCTTCTCTAACTTCACTTTATTCCCGTTACTATTTACAGCCCAATCAATATCCATAGCTGCATCTGCCTCACCATTAATATGATTATCTGCATACCCGTATAATAAAGCAGGTAACTCCCATAATTCACTAGTATTATTTATAAAAGCATTGTTCGGTACCTTCGTTCCTTTAAATGTCATAGTATTTTCTTTTATCCACATTGGATAATAGCTTTGCTCGTGAAACTGATTCTTAGGTTTATACCCTTCCTCTCCTTGGTTATTCTTATACTTGATATAGTTGGCGACATTGCCTATAGGCTCACTAGTTGGCTTGTAGAACGTTATCTCATAATCGCGAATAGTCTTAGCATTCTTATACTCACTACCAGCTATCTCATACCATTCATCATTAGGTAGTCCGTCTCCATTCTTATCATAAGACACTAAGATAATACCAGGCTCTGAGCTATTAGTAAACGCATTTCCTAATACAGAGAAATCACGTTGTCCTGCAACATTATTTATAGGTTCTGCAAATCCCATCACGATATACCCTCCAAATCCACCTAAACTTACTCCACTAGGCTTTTTACCAGAGACAACCTTAAGAGCTTTGGCATTCATAGTCTCTTGCGTATCTCCCGCAGCATACTTAGGCATTGTATTAACGAACTGACCTGGCGCAGGACGGAAGTCAAACACCTTAGTCACATCGCTATAATCGTAACTTATTGCTCCTCCTTCACCCTTTTTATCATCAGAACTACTATCGCTAGAGCACCCGATAAATGTCATTGCAGATAAGCATAACGTCGCTATTAAGCTTAATCTAATTCTTGTTGTCTTCATTATTTAGTTATTGGTATTATTTCTTTATAAATGCTATGTGAGCAGGAATATTCCCACCTGTTGTTTTCCATTTCAACATTCCCTCAGGAGAGAAACAATATACAAACCCCGTTCCTACATAATCCTGAGCATCTGTCATAAATATCTCTTTAGTCTCCGGATTCACAGCTATCCCATAAGGTATCTGTATCTTCTTATCTGTACCGTCTTTAATGATATTATCCGTGATCACCTTTTTAGTCAGTGTATTCAGTATCCCATAGGTGACCCTATTAGCACCTGTATTGTGTTTATAAGACGTAGCATAGTAGTAAAGCTTGTCATCATCCATCGTCATATTAGACACTGGTATATCGAGCTGTTGTTTTACCTTATCCGTATTCGAGTCTATCACATACAGATTAGGTTCCGCATTATAATAATCACCTCTTGACGACACATAGATGTCTCCTGCCTTATCTATCTGCATACGATGTAAGTTTATCGCTACATCTATCTTCTTTGTTTCTGTGAAGCTAGGTATATCTATCACTGACACAGTCGTATCATAGTTCGGTACGCGATATCCTCCCGAATTAGCTACATAAAGCTTATTGCCTTTGATTACCATCTCTTCAGGTTGATAACCCACAGTCACTCTTCTCGTAACTTCTAAAGACAAAGTATCTATCTCAGCGACGAATCCCTTCTCTGCATTTGGATTTATCTCTACCTTACCAGCATACGAACTTACATAAGCCTTACCATCCTTAAAAGCCAAATAACGACAGTTAGGAACGTGTATTTGCTTAATATGCTTACCTGTTTCTACATCGAATACCTCTACGAAGTTAGACACATTGATAGTCGCATACACTTTCTTACCATATATCTTGATGTCATTACCTACATCCCCAAGTTCTTTTGTAATATGAGGATTACGCTCTGAGAATATATCCCTCGTATAAGTACCTGTATGATATTCGAACATATCTATAGAGGCTCTATTCATTCCCATATTCCCTTCGTTCAGCAAATAGAATCCACTGTACTTCTCCGTACTAACAGGAATAGACACATCAGAACTATCAGATAAGAATATCATCTCATCTTTTCGACAACTTACTACCGCTAGTAAAACAGCAGTAAGCATTATTATATTTTTAAATCTCATATATCAAAGCTTAAAGTGAAACGGAAGTTGCGTCCAGGCATAGGGAAGTTACTCACTACCTCATAGTACTGATTAGCGATATTGTTAGCTTCTACACTAGCCTTGAATCTATAATCACGCCATTTGAAACTTTTTAATAATGACACATCGTGTGTGTACCACGGCTGTATCTCGTTTCGCTTAATATTATTTTTATTACCATTATAACGTTCCCCTACATAGATAAAACTATAATTAAGAGACCAATCTTTATAATCAAGGCTCACGATAGAAGAACCAGAATGCCAAGGAGCATACGGTATTTGATCTCCATAGTATGATGGCTTACCATATAGTGTCTCGCTCTTATCTTTCGCTACTGTGTACTCATAAGTTAAATTAACACCTAATCGCAAATCTTCCATTAACCTTACAGTAGTTCCTACATTTGTCTCTATCCCATAGTTCTCCACTTTCCCTAGATTAGTCATCATCCATCTCATCATACTAGAGGTAGGTGTAGCGATAATCTTATCCGTTATATTAGCGAAGTACGATTCTACTGATAAATGCACCTCTTCAAACAAAGCATTGTTAAACTGTTTATTATAAGTGAATCCTAAGTTTATCTGCTTAGAAGCCTCTGGTTTTAAGTTAGCAGTACCTAGCTGTGTGTAGTATAAATCATTAAACGTAGGTAATCTATAGATGTACTTATAAAATGTATGTACTACGAAATTCTCGTTATCACATGGTTTATAACTTAAGAAGATAGAAGGTGCCCAAAACTGACGATCTGGTGCTTCATAATTATAACGTACCTTCTCTTTAGTAAATGTTCCTAAGATATTAGCCTGAGCTTTCACCTTACCTAGATTCACAGAAGTCGCTAACGAAGTTAAAAAGGTATAACGTTCAGGATAAGTAAACGGAGTTCCTTGTCCTATACGTGTAGCATTAAGTTTATTGTATTGTAAGTCTGTTGCTAGAGCCACATCCCAGATATCAGTTATCTTATACAGATGTGCAGCTGAGACATAATATTCTTGTTGGAAGTAAGTATTATCAAATTGAGGATTATAAGTCACCTCTTCTCCTTCAAAATCCACTGTCTTACGAGATAGATAGTGCATCTCATCATAAGCATATTTTCCTTTGAGTTGGAACTGGTATCTATCAGATACAAATCTAGTCCACTCTCCCTGCGCCATAAAGTTCTTATCACTCTGACGTTCATTGATGTTTTCAGTCTCTAAAGTAACATCACTCTTCTTGATTACAGCACCCGGAAGTCCTCTATCTGATTGATAATAATAAAGGTTAGCCTGCCAAGTATCTTTCTCTGTCTTACCGAACCAACTATTCTCGATTCGATAAGCTTTTATATCACTATTCTGTCTATGTCCTATCGTATCATAAGCCACTGTACCATCTATATTATGGCGTTTCTGTCTAAACTTATAATCACCATTCGAGTAGATGTATTCAGCACTGATAGATGTATTCACATTATCATTAACTTTGATATCTGTACGCACAGATGGATTGACTAGCTGTATAGAACCAGCTTTATACTTAGCAGATATATTTACGTCTTTTCCTTCTTCGAATACTGGTTTCTTTGTTTGTAGATAAACTGTAGAGGCAGATGCAAACTCTCTTGCTGATTGGAATATAGCACTGCGTTGACCATTATATAGCTTCACAGTCTCGATGTTATCTAGTGAGAATTTACCCAAATCTACGATACCGTTCTGAGCATTACCTACCTGTACTCCATTATAGAATACACCTACGTGATGTGTCCCCATATTACGGACATCTACAGTCTTAAGTCCTCCCATACCACCGAAATCTTTAATTTTAACTCCAGCGAAGTATCTTAGAGCATCAGCTACACTATGGCTATTTAGGCGCTCTAGTTTAGCACCATCTAAAGTTTGTACAGGGATTAGATCTTTAAACACCTCTTTTTGTATCACGATTTCTTTAAGAGAAGTGATACTGTCTTTAGGGCTCTGAGCGTGTACAGCATAGCTAGCCACACACATTAAAGTAGTTATTGATAGTAATTGCGTCTTGGTCATAATTGTTTTTGGCTTGTTAATCTTGACAATTCAAGAAAACATAAACGCACCAAAACACACTGTCACCAATGCCTACCCTTTTGAACGCCTAATGTCTTATTCCTCGAAAACATCAAAACTTATTGTAGATTGGCGGGTATCCTGACTTGCTCTTAACGAATATCCTCCCCCTCGTAACGACAGAGGACGACTTGATTCATTACATCTTATGAGCTTACAGTAGCGGGTCTGTCTAGGATTCTCACCTAATTCCCCCTTAATATCAATTTGATAACCAGTCTTATTGCAAATATATAAAAAAAGGTTAATGGAAAGTATTTAATCTGTTAATGTGCATTTATTGAAGATAATTTAATCTTTATAGAAAAAAGACACTTGCGATTGATAAGTTTTCAATGCCTGCTTATTCATCCCTTCTTCTAGATTAGGATAGATACGCATTCCACGCTTACCCTCCTTTGTCTCTGTAGAGATAATACCTAGATTAACTAATACTGCCTTCGGAAATAAGAAATAGCCCAAATCAGTATCTGTCTTCACACCGATCATCATATAGTCAAATTCATCCTCCACATGATATGGCACTGTCACTCCTACAGTATTGCGTTGCCAAATAGCAACGAACAATCCAATCTTCTTAGGGGTAACCTTCGCTTCCCTATAGATAATTCGCTTATCTCCTATTATAAAAGTACACGCACTGTATTCATTCTTTTCAGACATCATCTGAACTGAACTAATTATAGTATCACCTTCATAAGAGAATACTTTATTTAAAGAAGTAATAAGAGATTTAAGAAACATAACAATCTACTTTGAAGTAACCAAAATTAAAGCTTTCAAACCATATTAAACCAATCTATATAATAAACCTTTTTGTACATTTACCTTTATTAACATAGATTAAAGTCATGTCAACACTTATAATAGAAACAACAATAGATAATGATGATTCTAAAAAATTACTATTAGAACAACAGAAGAACTTAACCAAAATACTAAATCATAGCTATCCTACTTCTTCTCACAATAATCTATACGTTATATTAGTAAATGGTGTTCAGGCTGGGTGTATTACCTTAACGCGTTTGACAGATAGAAACTATGAAATAGGTCAACTATATATCACTCCAGATTACCAAGGTTTAAACCTAGGCTACAAATTATGTCAATATGTTATACTTGAAGCACAAAAAAAAGGAGCACTATCCATATATTTAGAAACCTTCAAGGAGTTAGATGGTCAGAATGCGATATACACTAGCCTTGGTTTTACTAAAGTGAGTGCTTATAATAAAAGAAATACGCGAAATGCTATTTATATGAACTACACTTTTGTGAAGAATGATAAAGAAGGGATCAATCTCAAAAGTTGTGTGTGAATTAAAAACTACAGATCTTTGTAATGATAAATAATAAACGTGGAAAACTATATTGAGTTTATAAAAATGATTTTACCTGAGTTTTTA
>NZ_NSGJ01000128.1 GCF_002286775.1 Myroides sp. N17-2 | reverse complement strand
CTCGAGCGCCTTAGGATACTCTCCTCGACTACCTGTGTCGGTTTACGGTACGGGTACTTATAATCTAAGTTTAGAAGCTTTTCTTGACAGCCCTTAGGCACACTATCTCGTTGTCCGAAAACTCTGAGTACTATCGCATTTCTCCTAGTCTGACGCATTTTACTATCAAACCAATAGGTACGTGCTTCAACGAACTATTCCGTCAGTTCGCGGTGCTTTCATCACTGTGTCACTCCATCACAACTATAAGTAGTACGGGAATATTAACCCGTTGGCCATCGACGTCCCCCTTCGGGTGTGCCTTAGGTCCCGACTAACCCTAAGCTGATTAGCATAGCTCAGGAATCCTTAGTCTTACGGCGT
>NZ_NSGJ01000127.1 GCF_002286775.1 Myroides sp. N17-2 | reverse complement strand
TTTATGATCGTCTGCTTTTTGATTCGTTGTTACCGTGGCAACTACTTCTCTAATGCGGATGCAAAAGTAGCATCTTTTCCCTTACTTGCAAACTTTATATTACCTTTTTTTGAAAGTATTTTCTAACTCGCTATTATCAGTAGTTTTAGCTGTGAAAGTTTTTTTAAGCTTTTCTATTTTTATCTTGTGGATGTGCTTCTGGCAGGGGTTTTGGTGTTTTATACTATATATATGAGTGTACTCTTATATATAGGAGATAAGTAATACTGTTGTTTTGATTGTTTTCTACTATATACTGTTATTAAGTGATAATAGCCTGTAATGCCTATTGTATTCTAACATTGAGATTTTATATTGATTCATTGTACCTATATATAGGTA
>NZ_NSGJ01000126.1 GCF_002286775.1 Myroides sp. N17-2 | reverse complement strand
GCATTAACCGTCATAGGGGTTTTAACTGTTTTTGTACTAACATCTACTATTCCACCTTCATCTACCCATTTTGAACTTGCTACATCCCATCTCAAAATATGTAAGCCCTTTTTTTCTGGATCTAATAAAAGACTTGACGGGGTAGTGCGTTCATCCCAACTTAACGTTAGAATAACTGCTCCATTTGTTGCTTCATTCTTAACCTCCCAATACTCTGCGTTATCGATTTCTATGATTGCATTCTTCCCTGCATGTGCTCTTCCTGTTAAGGGATTAGAACGAACATACTGTGTTTGAAATAGATTCTTTCCTCCACTACTTTCTCCTAAAGAGATTGGGCGATAATATGTACCATCTCCTACAGGCATTGTCAATTCGCTCTTTCTGTCACGATC
>NZ_NSGJ01000125.1 GCF_002286775.1 Myroides sp. N17-2 | reverse complement strand
AGATCAGACCAATTTATCGTTACTGGTTTACCATCTGCATCATAGTAGAAGAATTCTTTCTTAACTATATCGTATCCTACGTTTCCGTATTTACCTTGAAGCTTATTGATGATGTTATTGATAAACTCTTCGTTGTTCGTTATCTCATTAATAAACTTGATGTTATCACCTAGTTTAGTAATAAACTCATCGTTCTGAGTAAGGTTCGATATAAAGGTAGAGTTATTCGCAATATCAGCTACTGCTAAGTACACCTTACCATCCTTAGAGTCTGTAACGATTAGACTATCTACACCTGTATCGTCTTTACCAATGGTAAAGCTGAAGTTGGTTGTATCAAGATCAGACCATTTTATAGTTACAGGTTTACCATCTGCATCATAGTAGAAGAACGAGTTAGTAGTAGT
>NZ_NSGJ01000124.1 GCF_002286775.1 Myroides sp. N17-2 | reverse complement strand
ATACTTTCAAAAAAAGGTAATATAAAGTTTGCAAGTAAGGGAAAAGATGCTACTTTTGCATCCGCATTAGAGAAGTAGTTGCCACGGTAACAACGAATCAAAAAGCAGACGATCATAAATAAAAATGAAGCAAGTATTACTTAAAAATAAGCTTTTAAAAATTTATAAAAATAAATTTGGATAAGTAGAAAATAAGGTAGTATCTTTGCAGTCCGCTTCAGTAAATACGCAGGGTTAACGAAAAAAGAGGAAGTAAAATTTCTCAAAATAAATTTGGCTAATCAAGATAAGTTGTTTACTTTTGCACTCGCTTTGAAAAACAAGTGAGATAAGGAATAGAAGAATACGTTCATAAACATATTGGATTGACAGCATACAAATAAGAGAGTAAGGCAAATCGGAAGATTTGGATT
>NZ_NSGJ01000123.1 GCF_002286775.1 Myroides sp. N17-2 | reverse complement strand
TTTAAAATAAAGTTTCAGTAAAAATACATCAAAGATTAATAACAGGCAAAACGGCTGTAAATAAAGACTTTACAGCCGTTTTATGATTTTTTGGTAATGAGGTAAAAAGCAGTAAAAAGCGAGGTTTGGCAAAAGTAAGGTTACTAAAACGTTACTTTTAAATATTAGAAACAATCGTTTTAAAATACTGTATTTCAGCTTTCTGCACAGTTTTTCATATTGTTCCGTAGCTCACATAGGTTTAATTTTATCATTAAGAATTGTGAGTATGGAAACGACAAAAAAATCAACATTTAAGGTATTGTTCTACCTTAAAAAGAACGCCCCAAAGAAAAACGGAAAAGTTACGGTTATGTGCAGGATTACCGTAAACGGCAAACAGTCTGCATTCAGTACAAAGCTGGATATTTCCGCAACAAATTG
>NZ_NSGJ01000122.1 GCF_002286775.1 Myroides sp. N17-2 | reverse complement strand
CTAACTACTGAAATACGCATTGGTGCATATCCAGCTGTAGCACGATCCTCGTTAAAGTAATCATAGTTTCCTGTGCGTTTTCCTGCTACTTCTTCTGCTACAATTGTTGTAATCGTTTGATCTACACTTACTGAGCTAACAAAGTTTTTCAAGAATTCTTGGAACACATTACTATTTTGTAACAAGACTGTTAAGTCTACATTCTGAATAGCTTTGTTTTCATCTTTATATACCAATAAAGCTTTATCTCCGTCATTTGACCCTGTCAATGAGGTTAAGGTTTCAAACTTAGAGATTATATCCTTAATCGTTGTCTCTTTTTCATCACCTTTCTCATCCTTCCACTTAAAGATAAAGTCGCCGTCTTTCTCTACTACTGTTACTGTACCAGGTCCTGCTTCTTTCTCTATCTGATTGATAATCTCCTT
>NZ_NSGJ01000121.1 GCF_002286775.1 Myroides sp. N17-2 | reverse complement strand
GTTGTCTCTTTTTCATCACCTTTCTCATCCTTCCACTTAAAGATAAAGTCGCCGTCTTTCTCTACTACTGTTACTGTACCAGGTCCTGCTTCTTTCTCTATCTGATTGATAATCTCCTTGATGATTGAGTTATCCTCAAATATAGTTTTGCTATTATCTATAACTGACTGAATTACATCGATCTCTGTAACTACATTCTTCTCATTCGTATAAGTATACTTTCCTGTTAACTTACCATCGCCGTCTTTCTGAGCAACTAAAGTAGTCTCTGTCTCTGCAAACTTCACTAAATCATTAATATTGATCTCCTCCGTTTTATAAACATCGCCTTCTTTTACTGTCACATAGAACTTACCGCCTTCATAAGTAACATTGCCTTCAATGTTCTCAGTTACATATTTATTTAAGATCTCTTGTACCTCTTTCTTGTTGATAATCTCTTCAAA
>NZ_NSGJ01000120.1 GCF_002286775.1 Myroides sp. N17-2 | reverse complement strand
GCAACTAAAGTAGTTTCTGTCTCTGCAAACTTCACTAGATCATTAATATTGATCTCTTCCGTTTTATAAACATCTCCTTCTTTTACTGTCACATAGAACTTACCGCCTTCATAAGTAACGTTTCCTTCTATGTTCTCAGTTACATATTTATTTAAGATCTCTTGTACCTCTTTCTTGTTGATAATCTCTTCAAAGTTGTTCTGTACATCACTAACTACTGAAATACGCATTGGTGTATATCCAGCTGCAGCACGATCCTCGTTAAAGTAATCATAGTTTCCTGTGCGTTTTCCTGCTACTTCTTCTGCTACAATTGTGGTAATCGTTTGATCTACACTTACTGAGCTAACAAAGTTTTTCAAGAATTCTTGGAACACATTACTATTCTGTAATAAGACTGTTAAGTCTACATTCTGAATAGCATTATCTTCATCTTTATATACCAATAA
>NZ_NSGJ01000012.1 GCF_002286775.1 Myroides sp. N17-2 | reverse complement strand
TTTAATGCCAAAATTAAAGCATTCAGGGCTCAATTTAGAGGAGTAAGAGATATTGACTTCTTCTTATACAGATTGACTAAACTTTATGCATAAACACAACTTTTGAGATTGATCCCTTTAATCTAATCTTGCTCTGTTTTGCACAATTCATTCTCGTTTTAAACGTTATCTGCAGATTTAAGGTAGTACAAAAAAGAAAAGGAAGAAAATGACTTTCTTCCTTTTGCTTACTATATATCTAAGATTTTAAATCTTTGGCTATTACATTACAAACTTCGTCTAATAAGTGATAAACGTGTTCGAATCCGTCTTCTCCACCGAAGTATGGGTCTGGTACTTCTGCATTCTGACCAGGTGTGCTTTCATTTAAGATAAGTTTGACTTTATTTCTCGCTTCTGTATTAGGAGCAAGCTTTACCACATTATCATAATTAGATTTATCCATTACATAGATGCGGTCAAAAGTACTAAAGTCACTTACTTTAAATTGTCTAGCACGTTGAGTTGTTAAATCAATATTGTATTTTTTGGCAACAGCTATTGAGCGTTTGTCAGGTAAGCTACCTATGTGCCAATCACCTGTACCAGCTGAATCAACAAAAAAACTTTCAATAGAAAGCTTAGATTGTAATATTCCTTCTGCTAAGGGTGAACGGCAAATATTGCCTAAACAAACCATCAATACCTTTGTCATTACATACTGAATTTAATATTTATATCATCGTGGAATTTTTTAAATTCCTTGTCAGTTTCTAATAGGTTATCAATAGTCTTACAAGCGTGTAATACAGTTGCGTGATCACGATCTCCTATTTGAGAACCGATACTTGCTAAAGACGACTTAGTATATTTCTTCGCAAAGAACATTGCTAATTGTCTCGCTTGTACGATGTTTCTCTTTCTAGTTTTAGAACGTAGAGTCTCTGTATCCATTTGGAAATAGTCAGAAACGATCTTCTGAATATAATCGATAGAGATTTCTCTCTTCACGCTCTTCACGAATTTCTCTACAACTTGTCTAGCTAATTCGATAGTTACTTCACGTTTATTAAATGAAGATTGAGCGATTAATGATATGATAGCACCTTCTAACTCTCTGATATTCGAGTTAACATTCTTAGCTACATATTCGATTATTTCTTTAGGCATTTCAACTCCATCACGGAATAGAATTCCTTCTACAATATTTACTCTTGTTTCAAAATCAGGGTGAGATATCTCAGCAGATAATCCCCATTTAAAACGAGATAAAAGACGTTGTTCGATATCTTGAATATCTACTGGTGCTTTATCAGAAGTAAGAATTACTTGTTTACCATTCTGGTGAAGGTGGTTAAAGATGTGGAAAAATACATCTTGTGTTCCTTGTTTACCAGATAAGAATTGAATATCATCGACGATAAGTACATCTATTAATTGATAGAAGTAGATAAAGTCATTACGTGTATTCTTACGTACAGAATCGATATATTGTTGAGTAAAGACTTCAGCAGAAATATATAAAACAGTTTTCTCTGGGTAAAGATCTTTTATTTCAACACCGATAGCATGCGCTAAGTGAGTCTTCCCTAATCCAACTCCTCCGAATATAAGAAGTGGGTTAAATGAAGTTCCACCTGGTTTATTTGCTACAGCCATACCAGCAGAACGCGCTAATCTATTTGAATCACCTTCTAAGAAATTATCAAATGAATAATTAGAATTTAATTGTGATTCGATTTTTACGTTTCTGATCCCAGGAATTATAAAAGGGTTTTTTAATTCTGGATTCTTGTTTTGGATAGGTACATCTAATTCTTGAGGTTTTACAGGACCTCTTTGTGTACTTGGTAATTGTTCTGTATAAGGTTGTTTAGTTCCATTGGTATTTTCCATTTGGATCTTATACAATAACTTTGCTTCTGCGCCTAACTGTTTAGTTAAGGCTACTTTTAGGATTTTTACATAGTGTTCTTCCAACCACTCGTAAAAAAACTTACTTGGCACCTGAATATAAAGCGCGTTCTCTGTAAGCTCAATAGCCTTAATGGGCATGAACCATGTCTTGAATGCTTGTTCTTGGATGTTATCCTTTATAAAATCAAGACAATTATTCCATACAGATTCTGCTGACTTAATTGTATTATCGTGCATTTTAGGTTAGAATTATAAAAACAGTTACTACTTTTGAGGGATTTTCAAGGGGAGAAAAGCACCTCTATTTACAAGGGCAAATATGTGAACAATTTTTGGGATAAAAAAACCTTTTTGTCATTGCAAAGTTTAAAATAATTTGCTAAGTATAATAAAAAAAATAACTCACAAATATTATTAAAGAGAATATGAAATATTTTGATTACAAAGTTCGCGTACGTTACGCAGAGACAGATAAAATGGGGGTTGTATACCACGGTAATTACGCGCAATACTTTGAAATTGGGAGAGTTGAGTGGTTGCGTAATTTAGGGATATCTTATAGAAAAATGGAAGAGCTAGGTGTGATGTTACCTGTTGTTTCTTTAACTATGAATTATAAGAAATCAGCCTTCTATGACGATGAATTAACCATCCGTACTATCTTTAAAAAGATGACTTCTGTGAAGATAGAATTTGATTATGAACTGTATAACGAAAAAGGTGATTTATTAACAACAGGAAATTCTGTTTTAGTATTTGTTAATATGGAAACAGGTAGACCTATGGCCGCTCCCGATTACGTTGTTGAAAAAATAGAATCAATATAAATTATCATTAGGTATTTCTTTTGAATGTGCAAAGAATACTTTCTCATTGGAAGTAAAAAAGACAACAAGAACAAAGGGATTACTTAAAACATTTAAGTATATTTACAAAAAGATTAAATCTATGAAAGCAGCATATTGGCTGATGAGCCTAGGAACTTTATTTTCTATTGAAGCGTTTGCACAGAAACCTCAATTACTTGATGGACGTGTACGTTTATACGATGGTAAAATAGCTCCTGTTACTATTAAAAACAAAAGAAGTGGAGAACTTACTAAAGCTGATAACCGTGGTTATTTTATGGTAGATGCAGCGATAGGAGATACAATACATTTTTCTGATAAGAAACTTGCTTCTGTAAATTATGTAATAGGGGCAGAGGATTTAAAGGCTAGTAGATTCAATGTGGAAATGACTAAGAAAGGTCAGGCTTTAGAAGAAATTGTAATCGTTCGCAAGGACTTTGGAGATGATTTCTTTGAAGGAGTTCCTAATAAGGGAATGACTCCTGCTGAAAGAAAATATAAAAAGAATAATACAGTATTCTCTTCTACTTCTAATTATGGAATGGGGATTAGTATTGATGCTTTAGTGAATATGATTTCGGGACAAAAGAAAAAGGATAAACAAGAGATTGTTTATGAGAAACTTGATATGAAAGTACAGAAGTTTTACGAAGATTATTCTAGAGAAGAGCTGTTAGAAGATATGAAAGTTCCTGCAGATAGGATAGATGCTTTCTTATACTACCTTGTAGCTCAACCTAGTTTTGAAAAAGTGAAAGTAGAAAGAACAGAAGGGTTTCAACTTTATTTAGCACAAGAATATACTGATTTTCTTGGTTTTATAGGATTGGAATAATGTAAATACTATATAAAAAAGGACAAAGAGATATTATACTCTTTGTCCTTTTTTAAGTTTATCTATCTTGAGACAGGTTAAGATACTTTCTTGCTGTTTAGTATAAATGCTGATATCTGAAATAGAGCATCTTTATTATACGCTTTTCTTCCTTGAAAGATAAATAACCATTTCTTCCATTCAGGCCATTGTGACTCTAGTTGATAATTAAATAAACTTGATTTTAGTAGGCCATGTGTACTTTTTGGGTAAACTTGGATTATAGATATTGGATCTTTTCTGTGTGCAGTATATTCTTTATAGAGTTCGGCATTTATATCAGCAGGTACATTTAAGTCTTTTTCTCCCCATAAAGCTAATAATGGACCCCTCATTGTTTTTAAGTCTTCAGAAGAGTCGGCTTTAAAGTTTCTTGCGATGAATAAGAATCTGTCCTTATCTATTCCTGATGTATTGATAATACTGTCGTTGTAATTTGAGAATAGCGTATAATCTGCTTGACGAATGGAATCTACTTTGTGTTTAATAAGTTCTTTAGAATAACCTTCTGATGCTAATCGCTGACTAGTATAGAAAGCACCTTGATCCATCCAGTTTACTGCACCTCCGATGATGACTGAGAAGGCAGGTTTAGTAAGAATAGCTGCTTTAGGAATAACCCATCCTCCTTGAGAGAAACCTAGGTAACCTATAAGTTTAGGAGATATCCCTTCTTTATCGACTAAATAGTTAAACGCATCTTTTGCTTCTATAGCTCTGTCTGTGATAGATTGATTCAACCAATTGCCTTTACTGTTCTCTATCCCTTTTTTATCCCACGTGAGCACAGCTATTCCTTGACTTAATAAGTGATGTATTAAAGGGAGGTACCCAGAGTTCGAAGTTCTGTTTTGTGGGCCGTCTCCGTGGATGAATATAGCGATAGGTGTGTTTTTAAGAACTGCTTTCTTTGGTAAGAATATTGTAGCAGATAGCTCATCACCTTGCGAAGTAATTGTAATCTCTTTTTGCTTGATATTAGTTGTGTCAAAATCTTGGCTTCCTAAAAAGAAGAAATACAAGAGTATAACCGTAAAGATCGCAAAGATAGTTGCAATTATTTTCCAACGCATAGCTGTATATTTTTGTCAAATATAACGAAGTGGAATGCTAGAATGTGAAAATATTTAACTCAAGGGTGTTTTTTTAGCACTGAATCTACAAATACTCAAATTAGTTTATATGAATGCTAATCCTTTTGGAATCTGTTTATTGGATAAGGCTATTCATATCCTTCATCTGTAGCCTCTATGACTTTAACCTCATAGAAAGGGACGAATGCTTCTAGTGCTTGATCATATTCACTTTTTCGAATAGATAATTCTATCTCACAACTCATCTCCATCATTTGATTTAATATTTTAAGATCTTTTTCTTTTATGACACGCATAACATTGTTCATATCCTTGTACTCAAAGCGAACTTTAAAATTCTTATCAATAGTCTTTTCGATGATATCAGCTTCTTCCATTGCCATCTGAGCAGCCGCTCTATAGGCAGTAATCAGACCACCTACACCTAGCTTAACTCCCCCAAAATAACGAACAACTACTATAAGTATATTTGTAACATCAAATGATTGGATCTGCCCATAGATAGGCGCCCCAGCAGTGTTACTAGGTTCGCCATCATCATTAGCACGATAGTATACTTGCTCAGTACCTATCTGAAAAGCATAACACCAATGGCGAGCATTATAGTGCACTTTCTTGATACCATCTATGATTTCCTTTACTTCATCTTCATGCTGTATAGGGAATGCATAGCCAAAGAACTTACTGTTCTTCTCTTTATATAATACTTCTTCTGTTGGTTGGCTTATTGTTTTATATGAATCTATTGGTTCTGCCATTATATAGGATATACTATTCTTAATTCGTTGTCTAAAATACGATGTTTTTCTACTTTGTCAAATTCTGCTAATACAGGAGCAGGAATGCCCTTACCGATTATCGTATCTGCTGTGAATATTCTTGCCTCATCCCACAGCTCTGTATTTATAAAACTTTGTAGCGTTTGTGTACCACCCTCTATCACCACAGACATAATATTGTGTTTATAGAGTATATCAAGTACTTGATTTGCTAACTTATCATTAAAGTCAGCATACTCATAGATTAAGTTATCTGATGACTGTAAAGCAGGATTAGCTGTTATACAGATTGTCTTGACACTGTGATCTGTGATATTAAAGCTGTTATCTATCTTGCCGGTGCGGTCTAGATAGATGCGTATAGGATCCTTGCCATACCAGTCTCTAGTAGTAAGAGAAGGATTATCACTAAGGACCGTCTGCGTACCTACTAAGAAAGCCATCTCTTCACTTCTCCATTTGTGGACTAGTTGCTTAGAGTAGCTATTAGATATCCAGAATGGTCTATTAGTCTCTCTAGTTAGCGGAGCGATAAAGTGATCAGCTGATTCTGCCCATTTTAGGATTACATAAGGGCGTTTTTTATTGTGAAAAGTAAAGAAGCGCTTATTGCTATCCTGACACTCTTTTTCTAATACTCCTACGATTACTTCTATACCTGCATCTTGCATCTTCTGAATACCACGTCCACATACTTTAGCGAATGGGTCGACAGTACCTATGACTACTCGAGGGATCTTCTTTTCGATAACTAACTCACAGCATGGAGGTGTCTTCCCGAAGTGACTACACGGTTCTAAACTTACGTAAAGAGTACTCTCTTTTAGTAATTCTTGATTCGTAACGGATGCTATAGCATTGGGTTCTGCGTGTGCTCCTCCATAAGGAGAGGTAAACCCTTCGCCGATAATCTTGTCGTTGTGAACGATGACAGCACCTACAGAGGGATTAGGCATTGCGGCATAAGTTCTTTGTAATGCTAACTGAATACAGCGAGAAATATATAATTCGTGTCTTTCCAAAATTGATAATATGTATCTTTGAACAAAATTAAGCTAAATCATTTGTTTTTATAGAATAACTATGCAGTTAAAGTATTACCAAACTTGTTTTAAAGATATCCTTTCTCCTATATACGACAGTATGGAGGCAGAGCAACTTTTCTTAATTGCTCTTGAAGAAATAGAGGGGAAGACGAGGATAGATATAATGATGAACCCTAACCTAGTGACGGATAAGACTGTTGTTTGGGAGTCTGTGTTAGATGAATTAGCAAAGGAGAAACCGATACAGTATATCTTCGGGAATGCCTATTTCTACGGACTTACTTTTACTGTGAATGAACATACTTTGATTCCTCGTTCTGAAACGGAAGAATTAGTCGAATGGATTATTAATAGTGTGGACCAATCTAAACCTGTGAGAATATTAGATATAGGTACAGGTAGTGGGTGTATAGGAATTACATTAGCAAATGAACTACCACTAGCACGAGTGACTTTAATGGATGTATCTGAGGTGGCATTAGAGACTGCTAAGAATAATGCTGTTAAGAATGGAGTATCAGTAGATGCAGTACTACAAGATGTGTTAGCTCTTGATAAGTTAAAAGGAGAGTATGATATTATCGTCTCAAATCCTCCTTATGTGCGCAATCTTGAGAAAGTGGAAATTAAGAAGAATGTACTTGACTATGAGCCACACTTAGCTTTGTTTGTTGAAGATAATGATCCTTTAATCTTTTATAGAAAGATAGCACAGTTAGCTAATGACAACCTAAAAGCAGGAGGGATGTTATTCTATGAGATAAATCAATATTTAGGAGAAGAAACGAAAGCATTATTTGAATCTCTGTCATTTACAGATGTTCAGTTGAGAAAAGATATGTTAGCAAACGACAGAATGATTAAAGCGATTAAGTTTTAGAACAATAGAAGAGAAGTGTTCTGTCTTGCGGTATATTGCCTAATAGTAGCCGAATGCTAGAGGTATTCTAGCTCAGAAGGCCATTTTTAGCAACAACACCTCACAGATACCTCACGCAACCCTCAATAAGAGAAGAGAGTAAAGACTAATACTAGGTGATAAATATTAATACTATGTATATAAACCAAAAAGGCTATCAGTACGATAGCCTTTTTGGTTATAATGAAGTTTATAATGTATTTTTTATCCCAGAATCAGCGATAGACAGATAAACGAAAAGCAATTATACAAGATAGGTCTGAATTAGTGATTTCAGCATACTATAGTATGGTTAAAGAGCTAATGAAAGAACTATGAAGTAGAATTGCTTTGTAGTATTTGGCTAATGCTGATTCTGGGTTTAGTCTAGTGATCGTGACCTCCGCCACCTTCACTTTTGATTAAATGACTTTGTATGTAGTATGCACCTGATAAAACTACTTGTGCGCCTTTTGGCATTTCTTGTAGTACAGATACTTGAGAATATCCTAGTTCAGATACACCTGTTTTTACTTCTATTCTTTGGAAGTGGTATGATGTACCACCTTCTTCTTCGTGCGCATCTTCTAGTACAAAGATAAACTCACGTCCATCAGCTTTAACGACAGCTTCATTAGGTAATGCATCTACTGTTTTTTCGCCTACGTGAACTAACGCATTTACATAAAGACCAGGTATTAATGTCTCAGGCACATTCTCTATATTAGCGTGAGCAATGACTGTCTTCGTACCAGGTTCAAAAGATTTACCGATGCTAAAGATCGTAGCTGTTACCTCTGATTTATTAATATTCGTAAAGTTAAAAGAGACCTTCTGACCTACTTTTATATAAGGCAAATCTTTCTCATAGACCATTAAATCTAAGTGTATCTGAGAGTTATCTACTATCGTGAATAGTGATTGCCCTGCCATAATGTTAGTTCCTATCTTCACAGGGATGGTAGCGATATTACCAGTGATAGGAGATACTATTCTCAGTGACTTAGCTCCTTTAGAACTTGTGACTAGGCTTAATCTATTGCTTAGAGACTGATATCTTGCGCGTTCTATGTTTAGCTCAGACTTCGTCTTTTGGAACGTCTTTTCAGAGTTTACGTTTTCGGCTCTTAAGGTCTGTTGGCGTTTAAACTCAAGCTCTAGGTACTCTAAAGTGTTTTTAGAGATGGTATATTCCTCTTGTAGCTGAATGTATTCAGGGCTATCTATCATTGCTAGAGTTTGTCCTTTCTTTACATAATCACCTAAGTTCACATTGATGTTCGTGATTGTACCGCTTAAGAATGAAGATACATCTGCTTGACTCTGAGCAGGTAATTCTGTGTTACCGTTAATGCGGATGACATCGCTTAGATTCTTTTGAGCTATTTGTCCTAATTGTATTTTAGAAGCAGTGTATTGAGCTTGATTAAGTTCTACTTCTTTTACTCCAGACTCTTCTTTGCCTTCATTCTTAGTAGTACTCTCTGTTTTTTCGTTCTCGTGATCGTGACCAGAATGATCTTCCTCAGCATTCTTACAACTAAACAATAAGATACTTGTCGCTATTGAGATAAATATAATTGACTTTTTCATTTCTCTGATATTATTGGTTTACTAAATAATGTAGGGTATTATGACTTAAATTGTACTGTAGGATAGCATCTAAGTAGTTCATTTGAATAGTTAGTGCTGTTTCTACAGATTGAATATATTCTACATAAGAGATATCCCCATTATTATATGATTTCTTTGCGTGATCCTTGATAAGAGCGGCATTCTTTAACGCATTCTCTTGATAGTAATCGATTACTTTCTCTTGCGCTTTAATAATGTCAAATTGCTGTTGTACACTTTCCGTTAATTGTTTGTGTAAATACTCTTTTTGTACAGTAGCTTGTTCTACCTCATATTTCATCGCTTTAATCTTTGAACTTTGACTTCCAAAGAAGATAGGTATTGAGATACCCACTGTATAGCTAGGTACGCGTAAGTCCTTGCCATAAGTAGTAGGTAAGCCATTACTTCCTGTATAGGTACCTGAGTCAGATTTTATATTATACCCCAAAGAGAAATCAGGTAATAAGTTAGATTGTTCTAGCTTTCTGTTTGCCTCTATTGTTTCTATTTCTTTCTCTGCTAATTGGATCGTATTGTTTAAGTTTAGGTCAAACGCTTTCTCCGCATCGTGCTTGTCATAAGCTATCGCAGGGCTAGTAGGGATAAAGTCTTCTTCTAAATTCAGCAATGCTTTTAGCTTAGATGTTTCGTTGTTGATGATTGTTTTATTCTGAGTAATCATCACTCTTAGCTCTTGTTCTTTAGCAGAAGCCACATTGCTTTCCATTAACGTCGTTTCTCCTGTCTGATAACGCAACTTGGCAGATCTAGAGAAGTCCTTTAATAAATCAGCTTGCTCGTTTAATAACACCTCTTTCGATAGTGCATATAATAAGCTTTCCCAAGCTTGTTTGACAGCATACTCTGTGATAATCACTGTTCCTTCTTGTTGTAAAACAGCTGTTTCGTATGCCTTATTTAGCACTTGTTTTTTCTTCCCGTAAGTAAACGGAGAGAAAGACTGTGAGATAGATAATGTGATATCTTTTTTCTCTTTTGTATCTAAGTAACCAAAGCCTGTTGAAATATCTGTTTTGGCCAAGTCAAAGCTTGTATTGGTCATTTGCTTTTGAGCTCTTGTATTTAACTCAGCAGCCTTGATTCCTTTATTGTTGTCAACGCTTAATTGTAAAGCATCTGCCAATGTCAATCTTCTTACTTCTTGCGCTTGTACACCTAGTCCGATTAGCAATAATAGCGTAGAAGCAATGATTGTCTTGTTCTTCTTTCCTAATCTTAAACCTCTTTCTTCATAGTAATAGATAATAGGTAAGACGATTAAAGTAAGTAGCGTAGCAGACATTAATCCACCGATTACTACAGTTGCTAACGGTTTTTGTACTTCAGCACCTGCACTTGTACTCAGTGCCATTGGTAAGAATCCTAAGGAAGCCACCATAGCGGTCAGTAATACAGGGCGTAGACGTATCTTAGTTCCCTCTATAATTCTTTCGTATAAATCCATACCTTCCGTTTTTAGTTGATTAAACTGTCCTATTAGTACGATACCATTTAGTACAGCTACACCGAATAATGCTATAAATCCTACCCCTGCAGAGATACTAAATGGCATATCTCTCATCCATAAGGCAGCTACACCACCGATAGCAGATAGTGGTATCGCAGTAAAGATCATTAGCGACTGTTTTACTGATTTAAAAGTGAAATATAATAAGACGAATATTAACATCAAGGCTACCGGTACTGCTACCATAAGTCTGTTAGTCGCTTCTACTAAGTTTTCGAATTGACCACCATACGTGATAAAATATCCATCAGGCATATCTAGTTTCTGATCTAGTATAGTCTGAATGTCTCCAACTACACTTTTTACATCTCTTTCTCTAACATTAAATCCAAGTACTATACGTCTTTTACCATCTTCTCTACTGATCTGTTGAGGACCATCTTCATAATCTATATTAGCGATTTGCCCTAGTGGTATTTGTTGCCCATTGGCTAATGGGATAAACATATTTCTAAGGTTATCTATATCTTGTCTAGAGTCTTGGTTTAGGCGTACTACTAAGTCAAATCTCTTCTCTCCTTCATAAACTACACCTGCCGTTTCTCCTGCAAAACCTGCTCTAACGACTTGGCTGATCTCTGATATCTTTAATCCATATAAGGCTAGTTTATCTTGATCATATTTAATCGATATCTGAGGTAATCCTGTTACGCGTTCTAGTTTAGTACTCGCTACACCAGGCACATTAGCAATTAGGCTATTGATCTCAACACCTAGACTCGCTAAGCGATCTAAGTCATCTCCGAATACTTTAATAGCCACATCACTTCTGACCCCTGTCATTAACTCGTTAAAACGCATTTGGATAGGTTGAGAGAATTCTGTACTTACGCCAGGTATTTCTTCCAAAGCTTCTTCCATTAATTGGATTAACTCTTCTTTAGTCTTAGCAGATGTCCATTCCTCTTTTTCTTTTAAGATAACGATCATATCCGCAGCTTCCATAGGCATAGGATCTGTCGGTATCTCAGCACTACCTATCTTTGAGATAACCATCTTCACCTCAGGGAAGCGGTCTTTTAATATCTTTTCGGCTTTAGTAGTTGTCTCTATTTCTTGTGATAGTGAACTACCAGAAGAGATAATCACGTGAGTCGCTAAGTCTCCTTCATCTAGGGTAGGGATAAACTCTCCACCCATACGTCCAAAGACAAATAAAGCAAAGGCAAATAACCCAAAAGCAATAGCCAATACAACTCTCTTCGCTTTAAACGCTCCTTCTAATAAGGGCTTATACCAGCTATATAATTTGTCTATAATCTTATCACTAAAGTTAGGTTTCTCTTTACCTGCTTTCTTAGATAAGAATAGGGCAGAAGCCATCGGTACATAGGTTAATGAAAGGATAAATGCTCCTAGGATAGCGAATGATACAGTCATCGCCATCGGGCCAAACATCTTACCTTCTATCCCTGTCAACGCGAGGATAGGCAAGTACACGATAAGGATGATAATCTCTCCAAAAGAGGCACTTGTTCTGATCTTAGAAGAAGCCCCATATACCTCATTATTCATTTCCTCTTGGGTCAACGTTCTATTCTTGCCTATATGGAGACGATGGACGATGGCCTCTACGATAATAACAGCCCCATCGACTATCAATCCAAAGTCAATAGCTCCTAAACTCATTAGGTTACCACTAACGCCAAATAACTTCATCATCGAGATAGCAAATAATAGGGCAAGTGGGATCACTGAGGCTACGATAAGCCCTGCTCTCCAGTTACCTAATAAAAGTACTAAAACGAATACTACGATTAAGGCTCCCTCTATAAGGTTAGTCTGTATGGTGCTAACCGTTTTATCGATTAGTTTAGTTCTATCAATAAATGGCTCTATAGACACTCCTTCAGGTAGGGACTTCTCTATCTGAGTCATACGCTCTTTTACTGCTTTTACTACTTCTTGTGTATTGGCATCTTTAAGCATCATCACCATTCCGCTGACATCTTCTCCCTTTCCATCTTTGGTTACAGCGCCATAGCGGATACTACTACCGATACGTACCTCTGCCACATCGCGTATAAGTACAGGAGTACCATTATTAGTCTTCACGACGATGCGTTCTATATCTTCGATGCTTTTGACCATACCTACACTTCGGATGAAGTAAGCATAAGGTTTCTTATCAATATAAGCACCTCCTGTATTTTCGTTATTTGCTTCTAGCGCTGAGAATATCTCTAGGATAGAGGTATTCATACTGTTTAGTAAATCAGGTTTGACCGCTATCTCATATTGTTTAAGTTGTCCACCTAAAGTGTTTACTTCTGCCACTCCTTTAACGCCAACTAACTGTGGCTTGATAATCCAATCTTGTATTGTACGCAGATCCATACTGTTGTATTTATCTTCATATCCTTCTTTAGGATATACTACATACTGATAGATCTCTCCTAGTCCTGTACTTACAGGAGCTAGCTCGGGTGTACCTACACCTTTAGGGATGACTTCTTCTGCTACTTTAAGCTTCTCTGATATCTGAGCACGAGCCCAGTATATATCAGTGTTCTCTGTGAATACAACTGTGATAACACTAAGCCCAAATCTACTAATCGAGCGTAGCTCTGTAATATTCGGAATAGGTTTTACCGCTTGTTCTATGGGGTAGGTGATGAATTGTTCTACTTCTTGTGTCGCTAGTGTAGGCGATGAAGTGATAATTTGTACTTGATTATTGGTTATATCAGGCTGTGTATCCATTGGTAAATTCATCAAAGAATATGTCCCAAGAGTGATTAACCCTAGAACAAATAGTCCAATGATAAACTTATTGCGGATACTAAAATGTATGATCTTATCTAACATAGTAGTATTAGTATTTAGAAATTGTTTATTGATCTGTTTTGATAAATGGTTTGTAGAGACCTCAAAACGGCAAGTAATATATAGGTATGCTTATCTGTCCTCTATTAGAAGACAAAAAACAAAACAGATATATAGTAAGATTAAGCTACCAGCTTAGGAGGCTGCCATATAGGGTATTCCATCTTAATGATAGAGTCCTTATAAGGCTGAGGTGTTTTGTGAATATCTTTAGTAGATATAACGTCTATGACATCAATAACATCTGCTACAGTAAGAGATACTGCACAACAAGAACAACTACACAAAGGAGAACATACATCTAAATGATCAATATTAGTATCTGCCTGTGTAAGTGATGTTAGGTGAATAGATTCTGTATGCTGAGAAACAGGCATACCAACATAGCTATCCGCACAAGGATAGAAACTTATCGCTATAAAGACTAGCGAAAGAAGTATGTTTAATATGTTGTTGAACTGTTTCATTAGGACAAATATAGCGCAAATGCGTTTAATGTTAAAATGTATTTGGTTTATATCTATTTCTTTGCAACACTGTTGCACACCTAAAATGGTGTATTTACTAGATACGATAGTATTAAGAGAGAATTATATGAAAATGTTTGAATTGTGTTATTTATAGAACTTTTTGCTTTATTCGGTTATGACTATTAGTTTTAAGATAAGTTTATAACTTACTGATTTTTAATTTAGTATATTAGACAGAACTAAAAAATAATAAATTATGAGTAATCAAATAAAATCAAGTATTAAAACAATCAGCCCTACAACAGGGAAAGAAGTAAAAGTATATCCAGTAATGTCTGCTGAAGAAATAGACAAGATTCTTGCAAAAGCAGATAAGAGTTTTAAAACTTGGGGAAAAACTACAATCAAAGAACGAGCTGCTATCATCCATAAAGTAGCAAATACGTTTAGAGAACGCAAAGTAGAACTAGGTTCGCTTATCACGTTAGAGATGGGTAAATTACTAAAAGAGGGAATAGGAGAGGTACTTCTATGTGCTGATATCTTTGACTTCTATGCTGATAATGCAGAGACATTCTTAGCTGATGAGAAGATCAAGACTCCCCACGGAGAAGCTTTTATTAGCAAAGAACCTATAGGAACTATCTTAAGTGTTCAGCCTTGGAACTTCCCGTTCTACCAAATCACTCGTTCTGCTGCACCTAACTTAATGGCAGGGAATACAATGGTGTTAAAGCACGCTTCTAATATCCCTCAATGTGCAGAGATTATGGAAGTCATCTTTAAAGAGTGTGGATTACCTGATGGTGTGTATACTAATCTATTCGTACCAGGAGCATCTGTCGAAGCGATTATTGGTGACCCAAGAGTAAAAGCTGTTGCTTTCACAGGTAGTGAGCCTGCTGGATCAAGCGTAGCTGCCGCAGCTGGTAAACACATTAAGAAAACAACACTTGAATTAGGAGGTAGTGATGCATTTGTAGTATTAGATGATGCAGATGTTAATAAAGCAATTAAAGGTGCTGTAGAAGGTAGATTATGGAATGCAGGTCAAGTATGTGTATCTCCTAAACGCCTTATCGTAGATAAGAAATTAGCAAAAGCATTTATCGAAGGAGTAACAGAGCAAGTTAAGAATGCTAAAGTAGGTGATCCTATGTTAGACGATACGCAAGTTGCGCCATTAAGCAGTGAGAAAGCTAGAGAAGATGTACTTAAGCAAGTGAATAGAGCTGTAGAACAAGGAGCTAAATTGGTGTACGGTGGGCATAAACTTGACAGAGACGGATGGTTTATGGAACCAACTATCCTAACAGGTATCAAAAAAGGAATGGATGCGTATAGCGAAGAGATATTCGGACCTGTATTTATGATTTATGAAGTAGAGAACGAAGCAGAGGCTATCGCATTAGCTAATGATACAGAATACGGATTAGGAGGAAGTGTATTCACAGAAAACAAAGAACGCGGTATCAAAGTTGCTCGTCAGATAGTGACAGGTATGGTGTACATTAACCACGTAACGGGTATCTCTCCTGAGCTTCCATTCGGTGGAGCGAAGAAGTCAGGGTACGGTCGTGAACAAGCGAAGTACGGTATCCACGAGTTTATTAATGAGAAACTAATCAGAGTTACTGATATAGATCAAGCATATTAGTAGTAAGTATTTTAAATGTTGGGAAGAGTCGTCATATATATGGCGACTCTTTTTTTTATAGTGTTGGAATGATTGTATTAGTGATGTAATCTACTATAATTTCCTTTGTGACTAAAGTGTTTTTTCGATTAATCACAAGATAAATACTTGCTGTCTCACTATCGATATGTTCAAAGTGTAATGGGTTAAAATACCTTGAAATATACTTTTTGTAGACTAAGTATCTCTTTGTGTTGCTGAAGGTATTGTCAGGATTCATCTTATCTCTTTCATCGTCTTTATGTGCTCCTAAAAAACCAAATGAGGCAGCCTTATTATCTTCACTAATACGGATAGCAATTTGTAAGATTGTATTCATTACAAGAAAGAAATTCTTGACATAGTCACTTGAGGAGATGTTTAAATGACTGTGTTTTCCGAATGTTGTATTTGTATATTTATTAGGTGAAAAGCGTTCTGATTTTAAATAGAATTTAGCGATATAAATATTGTTAGGATATTCATACAAACTCACTAAATACACTTGATTCAATATCGTGCTTTTAAATTTAAAAAGGAGGTAATATAGTTTTTCGTCATAATCATAAGTGCGATGTATGAATGAAAAACTATAGTAATTCATTAGAATGTAATGAACTGATATTTACTGCTTCTATTCTGATTGACTTCAGCTTCAGTTAATACTTTAAACGTGTGACTAACTAAAGCAATATCCACCTTTACTATACCTTTATCGGATAGTTTATTGGTTTTTATATTTGTCTTAGTTGCTTTCATAGTGATTTACTAATTATCTAATAATAAGATAGATTGCTTTGTACAAAGGTAATTAAAATTTTGTATTTATTTAGAAGAGTGGAAAATATTGTAAGTAATTCTCAATGTTATCTGAGTATATTTTGAAAAGTTAAAGAGGATGAGTTGTCATTTATAGTAGTAATGTTAAATGACAGATTTATCCCTTATTTTCTTTGCTATCTAAATAATACATCGTAATATTGCGATGTATTAAATAAGGAGACTATGGGAGTTACGAAAGCAGAGTTATTTAGTGAGAAAAAGAATCGCTTAGCCAATATGTTTAAGGTGTTAGCGCATCCGGCGCGTTTGGCGATATTACAGTATATCATTAACCAAAAGGCGTGTATCTGTAATGATTTAGTAGAGGAGTTAGGTCTTGCGCAGGCGACTATCTCTCAACATCTAAAAGAGCTAAAGAACAGTGGCATCATTAAGGGAAGTATAGAGGGCAAGTCAGTATGTTACTGTATTGATGAGGTGGTGTGGAATGAGTTTGCACAAGAGTTTGGTTTATTCTTCGCACAATCAATTCAAAAGAACGAATGCTGTTAGGGCATTTTTTTAAATAAACGTATCGTAATATTACGATTCGTTAAGTAATAGTAAAAATAGAAAAATATGAAATTATCAGAGGTAAAACAGGCATTAACAACAATGCAAAACGTAGTGTTTCAGTTAGAAGATGGAAGTACAGTTCCCGCACACTTTCACATTACGGAAGTCGGACAGGTCGACAAGAACTTTATCGACTGTGGAGGTACTATCCGCAAAGAGCAGAAAGTAAGTTTCCAACTGTGGATAGCAGAAGATTATGATCACCAACTTAAAGCAGAGAAATTACTGCATATAATAGAGTTGTCTGAGAGATTATTAACTATCCAAGATGCTGAGGTAGAAGTAGAATATCAACAGTCAACTATCGGCAAGTATAACTTGGCATTAGATACGGCGAATAACGCATTTATATTGACTAATACACTTACAGTTTGTTTAGCAGAAGATGCATGTGGTATACCAGTGTCTAAAACTAAAGTTGCGTTGTCTTCGCTTAGTGAAACGTCTTGTTGTACTCCTAATAGCGGTTGTTGCTCTGATGAGAAATAAGCGAATGAAATTCTTAGATCGCTATCTGACCCTTTGGATATTTATAACGATGATTATAGGTGTGGGAGTAGGGTACTTTTATCCAGCTATACAAGATGTTATGGCCTCTGTCACGATAGGAAGTACCAATATCCCATTGGCGATAGGGTTAATCGTGATGATGTATCCTCCATTGGCAAAGGTTGATTACAGTCTGTTGCCTAAAGCGTTTAAAGACAAGAAGGCATTGACTTCCTCTTTAGTCTTGAATTGGGTAATAGGGCCTGTCTTAATGTTCATATTAGCTATCTTATTTTTGCGCGATCAGCCTGATTATATGATCGGTGTTATCCTAATCGGATTGGCAAGATGTATAGCGATGGTCTTGGTTTGGAATGATTTGGCAAAGGGAAATAAAGAGTATGCAGCTATGTTAGTAGCCTTAAATAGTGTATTTCAAGTATTGTTTTACAGTGTGTATGTTTGGTTGTTTATCAATGTCTTACCTGCCAAATTAGGTATAGCGAACTATGCTATTAATATAGACATCATAGCAGTAGTACAAAGTGTGTTAATCTATTTAGGAGTGCCGTTTTTGGCAGGATTTTTAAGCCGAAAATACTTGGTGAAATACAAAGGAGAGCAGTGGTATAATCAAAAGTTTATTCCTCGTATATCGCCGTTTACACTATATGCCTTACTATTCACTATTCTGCTAATGTTCTCGTTTAAGGGACAGCAAGTAGTAGAGCTTCCGATGGAAGTAGTAAAGGTAGGTATTCCCTTAGTTATCTATTTTGTCTTGATGTTTGCAGTAAGTTTTTGGATGAACTATCGTATGAAACTACCTTATGATCACAATGCTGCTATCGCTTTTACTGCTTCGGGAAATAACTTTGAATTAGCGATTGCCATTGCCATCGCAGTATTTGGGATTCACTCACCACAAGCTTTTGTGGGGGTAATCGGCCCTTTAGTGGAAGTCCCTGTTTTAATCGGATTAGTGAAGTTAAGCCTCTATTGGCAAAAGAAATATTATAAAGCTTAAAGGCTGAGGTAGAGAAATATCTACTTCAAAAAAAATAGAATATAGACGTAGTACTTAGTTGTGCTACTTTTTTTTTGTTTTCGATAGTTGATCAACTTCAAATTAATAAAAGTACGTGTTAGAATATTTTATAAACCGCCTAACCTCGTGAAGGCACGAGTTAAAAATGATTATGCTTATAGCATTAATTAATATCCAAAATCTATGCAATTGTAGTTTATCTCAATATTAGATCCAACAACCCATTAAAGGAAAATTCAAGATGAACGATAAGACTATAGACGGGCAAAAATTTCTCAGCCCTTGTATTGTCCTAGCATTGTCCTATAAATGTCCTAGGATTTCACAGTAAGGCTTGAATTTACTAGGGGTAAAGGGTGTTTAGGGTATTTATGTAATTTGGAAGATAATTGTTAATGTGTTGTTTTGTAGTTGTTTAGGTTAAATAGGCTTTTAAAAAAATGTACATAAATTTAATAAATGGATGTCTCAGATAACCTGTAGAGGGGGGGTGTCAAAAAAAGTGTTACTTTGGATTGACTGAAAAGTACTTTTTTTACTATTTATGAAGAAGAAAGGTAAAAAAAGGATGTAGAATTTTAATAGATGA
Source organism: Myroides sp. N17-2 (assembly GCF_002286775.1). Classification (GTDB taxonomy): domain Bacteria; phylum Bacteroidota; class Bacteroidia; order Flavobacteriales; family Flavobacteriaceae; genus Flavobacterium. Next base: position 104,419 of record NZ_NSGJ01000012.1, on the reverse strand, counting down.
TTCTATGTATTCAATACTTGTTTTGAGATGTATGATTAATTTGTTTTCGGTCTTTATTGTAGTTTCAACTTGGATTGTGAATGGGAGCAATTGATATATTTTTACTAAACAGCTAGGCTATTATACTAGCGACATTAGTCTCTTGTAAAATACTGTATTTAGATGTGTTAACTATGTGTAGAATTACCTATTTTTAGTGCTTTAAAACTAACGTAAGAATTAGGATGATGGATGCAGAGCACAATTATATAGATGTTAATAAGAAAACTTGGAATGAGAAGGTAGAGATACACGTAGATTCTGAGTTTTATAATATGAAAGAATTCTTAGCAGGGGAGACGTCTCTAAACGAGATAGAGTTGAATCTATTAGGGGATGTTAGAGGGAAGAAGATTCTGCACTTGCAGTGCCATTTCGGTCAGGATACTATTTCTTTAGCGAGAATGGGAGCTGAAGTAACGGGTGTTGATTTGTCTGATAAGGCGATCGCTAAAGGGCAAGAAGTGGCAGAGCAGTTAGGTGTAGATGTACGTTTTATCTGTAGTGATGTGTATCAACTTCCAGAGGTATTAAAGGAGCAGTTTGATATCGTATATACCAGTTATGGCGTGATCGGATGGCTACCTGATATGAATAAATGGGGAGAGGTAGTCGCTAAGTTTGTCAAGCCAGGTGGGAAGTTTGTTTTTGTGGAGTTTCATCCTTTGATTTGGATGTATGATTATGACTTTACCAAGATAGAGTATTCTTATTTTAATGTAGAGGCTATCATAGAAACAGAGAGTGGTACCTATGCAGATACATCTTCTGAATCGGAATTTAATACCGTCAATTGGAATCACAGTATCGCTGATGTGGTGCAGGGAATAGTTAATAATCAATTGCAAATCGCTACATTCGAAGAGCATAATTATTCACCTTATCCGTGTTTTAATCACGTGGTAGAGATAGCACCTAAGAAGTATCAGATCGCGCCGTTCGGAGATAAAGCACCTTTAGTATATGCTATCGTAGCTAAGCAAGGCTTATAAATCTGCGTTAACGAGTTTACAGCCTAAAACCAATTACTGTTAGCAGTGAACCAAAAACAAATGAAAATACCGCCATTTTATATATTTACGGGAGGACCAGGTAGTGGAAAGACTACACTTCTCAATGCTTTGCAGGCTAAAGGATATACTGTAATGGCTGAGGTAGGCAGGGCAATTATCCAACGTGAACAAGCAAAGGATAGTGAAGTGTTGCCTTGGGCGAATAGACAGTTGTTTTATGAAGCGATGTTGGGGCAGTCTATTGCTGATTATAGACAATGTACTACAGATACAGTAGTGCTGTGGGATAGAGGGATTATAGATAGTATAGGATATGCCATTTTAGAAGGGCTTGATGTGAGTGAAGAACAGCATCAGCTAGCCTCCAGTCTCCATTATATGCCTACTGTGTTTATCCTTCCGCCGTGGGAAGAGATTTATACCCAAGATAAAGAGCGAAAGCAGGATATGACTATAGCTATTAATACTTATGAAGTAATGAAAATAACGTATCAAAAATACGGTTATAGGGTAGTAGAAGTGCCTACGGGGACTGTCGATGAGCGTGTAAGTTTTGTGATTAAGATATTAGAACAAGAAGAAGATGAAAGAAATAATAGAGACAGATAGATTAATAATCAGACCCTTAGAAGAGGGGGATGTAGAGGGGATGTATCTCTTAGATAGCGATATACGTGTACAAGAGTATTTAGGTAAGAAACCAATACAAAGTAAAGAAGAGGCTCTTGATACAATACGTTTTATCAGAAAGCAATATGAGGATTTCGGTATTGGTAGATGGGCAGTGATAGAGAAAGAAACGAGTACTTTTATCGGTTGGACAGGATTTAAATATTTAAAGGACGGCCCAGGTGGGGTAGCAGAATATTTAGACATAGGGTATCGCTTTATTTATGACGCGTGGGGTAAAGGGTACGCTACTGAAACTGCAAAAGCTTGCTTGGTGTATGCGGATAAGTATTTGACTGTACTGCCTATACACGCTAGCTCAGAAGTAGGGAATACTGGCTCTAGACACGTGTTAGAAAAAGCAGGTATGAAAGTAGTTGATACATTTTTAGATGAAGGTGTGCCAAATTATTGGTATATTAGACTTGTATAACAATAAGCTATAATCAGGAACCGCTATGAATATGTTGATTAGATTATTCGAGCAATATGGGTATTTATCTCCGATGTGTATAGATGCACTACAGAAAAATATTCAGATCACTTATAAGAGAAAAGGGGAGTACCTACTAAAGAAAGGTCAACTCTCGGGGAGTCTATATGTCTTAGAAGAAGGGTTTGTGCGTGGGTTCTATATGCATAATGATCAAGAGATAGATGTGTGGTTTGCCTTTGAGCAAATGATTATGGGGTCTACTTATCAGATGTATAAGAGCAAGGCATCTCTGGAGTATATCCAATGTATGGAAGACTGTGTGGTATATGCTATTCCCAATCAAGTATTGTTTCGCTTTTACAAAGAGTATCCTGAGCTCAATCTAATTTTGAGGAGAGCGACAGAAGACTATTGTTTGCAGTTGGAGGATAGGGCTTTTCAGTTACAGACGATGTCTGCTACAGAGCGTTATCATCGATTAATAAAAGACTTAGGAAGTGATGTACATCGCATCCCTCTTGGCAACATCGCCTCTTACTTAGGTATTTCGCAAGAGACATTAAGCAGAATAAGACGAATTTGATATATATCAAAATAGTAGCCCTCAAATGAGGGCTATTTTTGTACCCTAATATTAGTGTGATATATGAAGAATTTCATCTTTTTGTTCATAGCGATTTGCTGTGAAGTAGTGGGGACAAGTGCCTTAAAGGCATCTAATGAGTTTACGAAGTTGTGGCCTAGTGTATTGACTATTGTGATGTATGCGGCTGCGTTTTATTGTTTGAGTTTGACTTTGCGCAGTATCCCTGTTGGAGTGGCGTATGCGATATGGTCTGGGGTAGGAATAGTATTAGTAACTTTGGTGGCTATCGTGCTGTATAATCAGAAACCAGATTTGCCTGCGATAGTAGGTTTAGGGCTGATTATAGCAGGAGTAGTAGTAATCAATGTGTTCTCTAAAATGAGTGCACATTAGTAGTTATATAGATAAATGAGTAATATTGATTTTAGAAACCTGACTTATTTAAAACAAGGTAATGTAGTACAACAGATTATTGGTGAGGTACTTGAACAATATCGTATAATGGATACACTTAAGTTTTTTGATCCTGTATTGATAGGAACCTTTCCTATTGATATTGCGATAGAGAGTAGTGATTTAGATATTGCTTGTTGTTTTGAAGATAGGGAAGGGTTTATTCAAGTAGTAGGAATAGCTTTTTCTTCTATGCAAGACTATGTGTTAACAGAGGTGATTATTGCTAGTATACCTACTGTGGTTGTCAATTTTACGATAGCAGAGTTTCCTGTAGAGTTATTCGCTCAGTCTATTGCCGTCGAGCAACAGAATGGCTATAGACATATGCTGATAGAACATACTGTATTACAAGCTAAAGATGAGGTGTTTAGGCAAGAAGTTATCAAGCTAAAAGAATCAGGAATAAAGACAGAACCTGCCTTTGCACAGTTGTTAGGATTAAAAGGAGATCCGTATGAAGCGCTGTTAATGTATAAAAGTAGTTGAGGCTATAAAGAGAAATTGTGGGGACTATATATCTTTCTTTATATTATACCTTAAATCTGTAACTACAATTTATTCTCGTTTAAACGTTATCTGTAGATTTAAGGTTATAAATAAAATTAACCACTAAGGATTGGGGTCTATAGTGGTTAGTTTTTATATACACATCATAAGACAACTAAGAATAATCGATGTGTATATTTTTAGTCTAAAATAATAGTGGTGGTTGGTTAGAAAGTGTATTGTTTAGTGAAGTCTTTACCATCACCTGATAAAGTAGCTTTTTCACTAATAAGTACCTTTCCTGCTTTTTCTATTGTATAGTTAAATGGTAGATCAGCTCCATAGTTGATAATCTGTACACTACCAGTAAGGGCGTGAATAGGTTCTGTTGTTTCGATAACATACGTTTTCGCTCCTGTACCGAAGTCTTTTTTGCTTAAACTAGCAGCGGCTTCATTTGTTTTTACGACACCATTTACTTTCCATACATCTGTTTTACCAGTGATAGTACCTCCTACAAAAGTGATTGATACATAATCTCTATCTTGGTCAACATCAGCAAGCGTAACAGTGATTTTATACGTGTCTTTTTCTTGCTTAAATGGTTCACTACTATTGTCATCACTACTACATCCTGTAGTAAATAGACCTAATGTCAATAAGGTTAGTACACCTAAAAGGGCAGTTTTGAATTTTGGGTTTTTCATAAGTCTTGTTTTGTTTTATATGTGAAATACAAATATCTATAGATTGATATTTTATGACAATAATGGAATACAATGAATCTGTTTCTAATGGTTTACCATTATTTTTTTGTTGCATAATGATGCTTTATTTTTTATGATGATATTTGTATTCTAATTAGTTACCCCCATGTGTAAGAACTTGTATTTACTTTTTGTCCTTATCTTTTTAACCCAATGGAGTTATGCTCAGCAAATATTGCCTCTAGATGAAGAAGGTTATTTAAAACAGATACAACAGCAAATAGATGCTAGTAAAGACGAAAAAATAAGTTTAGAGAATTATCTTCTTCTCTCTGAATTTTATGCACCGATAGATAGTATAAAAAGTAATCAAGCTTTAAAAAAAGCTTTGTCCTCAACACATACAGAACTTTTAGAGAAAGGAGTAATAGCATATTATCAAGGAGTTCACTATGCTAATTTAGGAGATAAAAAAAAGGCAAAGAAGTACTATGAAGTGGCAATAAATGAACTTCAAAAGAGTACACATCATATGGATGTACTTATTAGAAGTTGGTATAACTATGCTTATGTTCAAGTGGAAGATAAAGGGTATGAAGTATTAGTAAAGACACTGACAGAGCAATGTATCCCTTTAAGTGAGAAAAGTGATAATAAACTATATCTAGCATATGCCTATACACAAGTAGGCCTGACGTTTATGTCTGTGGGACAATTAGATAAAGCGGAAGAGTACCACTTTAAGGCATTAGATGTATTAGCTAATGTACCTAAAGAGGGAGTGATACATCTGATTACCTATTTTAATTTAATAAGTAATTATTGTTATCAAGCAGATAGCTCCTCAGCTAAAATTTATTTAGATAAGGCTACAGCACTTTTATCAAAGTATCCTGATTCTAGACAGTATCCTAATTATTATTATCAATTAGCACTATATCATACTACTAGACAAGAGTATCCACTTGCATTAGAGGTTTTAAAAAAAGGAATAGAATTATCTAAGGAAAAGAAACAGCCTAAGCTGACACAGATGTTATATTTCAGGATGTATAATGTCTATTTGATGCAACGTGATTATTTAGGCGCAAAGACTATATTAGAACAGATATTAAAGAATAATATTCTGAGTAAAGAGGCGATGAACAGGAAGATAACGTTTACCCAATTAGCTTCAGTCAATGAAATGATGGGAGATTATAAAGAGGCATATCAATGGATGAAGGAGTCAAGTGTATTAGGAGATAGTCTACAACAACAGAAGTTGTTAGAAAAGATGAATGAGTTGGAGATATTACATCATACAACAGAGAAGGAGCAAACTATTAATCAGTTGATGCAGGAGAAAAAAGAGGATGCTCTGTTAGCAAAGAATAAGAATATGCGTATTCTCTTTTTGGCGATTGGATTTGTATTGAGTGTTGTTATTGCTTTTTTAACGTACTTGAATTATAGAAATCAACAGAAGCTAAATAAGCAGATTAGTCTTAGTCATCAACAAGAATTGCAGAATTTAGAGAACAAGCGTAAGTATGAGGCTTCACAGGCAGTATTAACAGGAGAAGAACAAGAAAGACAACGCATTGCCCAAGACTTGCACGATAGTATGGGAGGGATGTTGGCTAATATTAGAATGTCTATCTCGTCTCTTGAATTAGAACAGTCAGACCCGTTATTAAATAAGATAGATAAGTCTATCTCAGAGATGAGACGCATTTCTCGTAATCTGATGCCAGAGACGTTGAAGAATTTAGGGCTTGAAATAGCAGTAAAAGAATTGTGTGAATCAATGAGCCATAAGCATCTGTGCATTCAGTTTGAAGCGTTTAATATAGGAGAGACTATTCCTTTTCAAACCCAATTAGGATTGTATCGCATAGCACAAGAGGGAATAAGCAATGTTATTAAGTATGCGCAAGCGAATAATGTGATTGTACAGATTAGTCAGAATGAAGATGTACTAAGTCTTACTATAGAAGACGATGGTATTGGGTTTGATACCTCTGATGTAGTGTATGGATTAGGTATTAGTAATATTAAAAACCGTATACAATTAATAGGTGGTACAGTAGAGATAGATTCTCAAAAAGGACAGGGAACAACGATAAATGTAGAGTGTAATGTGTAATAAAGATATAATTACTTTAGCAATAGTAGATGATCACCCTATGATATTAGAAGGGCTAAAATCCTTGTTTCAGGGGTATAGTAAGTATCAGATATTTCTCTTTACGAGAGGAGAAGCTATACTAGATTTTATAAATGAGAATAGAGTAGATGTGGTATTACTCGATATCATTTTGAATGATGGAAATGGTTTAGACTTTTGTAAGAGTATAAAGCAAAAGTCAAAAGATACAGTGGTACTAGGTATTAGCAATCAAGAAGAACGAAGTATAATCTTTCGTTTCTTAGAGAATGGTGGAAATGGGTATATTCTTAAAAATGCAGATTCTAAAGAAATTGTAGACTGTGTGGAACGCGCTATAGTTGGAGAATTGGCATTGAGTAAAAAAGTACAAGAGATCATGCTAACACAACTGTCTCATTCCTTAGAATTACCTCGATTAACAAAACGTGAAAAACAAGTACTACAGGCTGTATCTAATGGGCATACATCTGCTGAAATAGCAGATATGTTATTTATATCTGTGATTACTGTAGAAACTCATAGAAGAAATCTACTGCAAAAGTTCAAAGCAAAAAATATGTTTGAGCTAGTAAAAATAGCGACAGAGAATAAACTGATATAGTCTATTCTCTGTGACAGTTGTTTATTGGTTTAGTTTGCATATTTTTTATAGTCCAACTTTTCCTTCCGCCCAAAAAGGCTGTGTGATAATATTATTAGCAGACACTCCTTTTGCTCTAAGTGCCTTTCTAAACTTCTGTATACTTTTACTATTACCCATAAGGTAAAATTGTCCGTGCATAATCTTATTCCAGCGATAAGTATCTATAGATCCTAGATAATCTACTGCAGGATATACTTCTTTATCATCTGATTTCTCGATGTATTCCATATAAGGTAAATAGTCGTTGGCATATGTTATGGCATTATCACTCAACTCAAGTATACCCTCTAGTTTGTGATTGTTTTTTTTCATTTCTTCTTGTAAGGCTTGGCAAAAACCGATACAAGTATCATCACCATAGAAAAAATGGTAATAGGTGTTTTCATCATAGACATTCTGACCTCTTGGTAGGCTAGACGTTAGTTGTGCCCCGATGGCTACTTCTCTAAAAAAGGTTGTTCCCGGACCTTTTGCTTTCTGATGAAAGAGCACATCGAAGTATCCTTCTTCTTTATTAAAAGCACTAGGTGTATAGTTTCTATATTCTGTATCTGATATCTGCATTAATATCGCCTGTCCTATCTCATATTTTGAATTAGATAGGTTTGCTTCAAAGCGTATTCTCAGTAGTTCAGTACTTATTTGTTCTTTTTGAGTGACTGTAACTGTGATAAACATCTTGCTCCAAGCAGTCTTTACGATCGTTCCTATTAGTTTTGGTATCTTCGGCATATCATTTTTATTTAAAACAAAGGTCTAGATAAACTGATTCTAAATAATAAAACTTTAATAGGAGATGATTGGATAAATAGAGGGAAGGCGCCTTCGGCTTAAATTAAGAATTAGGAATTAAGAATTAAGAATGTTTGCCTTTCAGGCATAATGTACTTAGATAATATTGAAATAGGAAACGAGGAACTGTAGGGGCGAATTGCAATTCGCCCCTACAACATCACAACATCACGCCATCACAAAAAAACAACTCCACAAAAAAACAACCTCACAAAAAAACAACCTCACAAAAAGACTTAAGCTCGCACTGTATCTCTAAATTGTAAAGGAGTCTGATAAGTTAGTTTTTTAAACATACGTGAGAAATAGGTATGATCTTCAAAACCAAGGTTAAAAGCAATCTCTTTAACTGGTTTGTTGGTATAATAAAGTAGGCGTTTAGCTTCATCTAGAATAGATTTCTTTAGCCAATAACTCACGGTATGTCCTGTTGTTTTCTTTACACAATCATTAAGGTGAGCGGTGGTTATGTTCAACTCATTTGCAAAGTAAGATGGCAGGTTTAAGTGCGTCTGATGTGTGATTAGACGTTTAAAGTTACCTGTGATTACAGTGGGTTGAGACTGTGTACCCAATTCTTTTACTGGTTGCGTATGTGTAGTCTGAGAGCAGATGCTATACAGTGCTGTTGAGAACAGACCATTGATGATCTGCATCTTGTGTTGGCTATCTGTAGCGGTATGTTTCTTCATTAATTCAAAAGTAGTAGCGAGCATATCCATCTCGTCTTCTTTTATGTTTAGAAGTTGTTGACTCTCAGGTAGTGTGTATAGTAGATCATTGATGTCGTTAGGTATTCTATACTCTTGTATACCTAATAGATATCCTCTAAAGTCATCACTAATATGTCTAACGTTGTGTATTTGATGAGGTTTGACGATAAGTATGTTATTGCGTAAGGCAGTGAATGTCTCCATCTCACAGTCCATTCTCATCTCTCCATTAGTAATAATAGATATTACGTAATAATCATCTCTATGTGTATGGTTAATGATAGACTTCTTCTGATCTATATGGGTATGATCTTTTACATAAATACCACCTAAAGCTTTAGGAGACTGGCTGTACGTGATAATTTCGTTAGTATTAGTCATTTGTATATCATTTAATAGAATACAAAGGTATGATAATTATTTAGAACCTGTTTAAATAAGTTGTAAAAGTACTATAAGGAAGGAGGGAGGCTATTTAGTGGATTGAATTGTTAGCTTACTTGGCATACATATATCTTACCCACTCTTTTATGTCGTGTGGATATGCGAATAACTCACCATCTTTTTCTACAAAAGTCTTCCCAAAGAAATACCATTGAAACTCAGTAATAAAGTTCTCAGGTATTGTATCTATTGCAATGAAGTCATTTGCTTTTGATAAGTTATTTAAAAAAGTAATATCGTTTCTTGTAACTAACATATTGCAAATGTATAAATAATTTGTTTACTTTCAAATAATAACTATTTGGTATTCAGTTATGTTTGTTGTTTTTTTGTAAATAAAAAAAAGGCCTTAAGTAATCACTTAAAGCCTTTAGATATATTATAATTGCTATTAGTTAGCAGCGTTTACGATAGCGATGAAGTCATCAGCTACTAGAGCGGCACCACCGATAAGACCACCGTCTACATCAGGTTTAGAGAATATCTCTTGTGCATTACTAGGTTTTACACTTCCTCCGTATAGGATAGAAGTATTCTCAGCTACAGACTTGTCGTATTTTCTGTCAATTTCTTGACGGATAAATGCGTGAATCTCTTGTGCTTGTTCAGGAGAAGCAGTCATCCCTGTTCCGATAGCCCATACAGGTTCGTACGCGATAACAATATTACTCCACTGTTCTTTCGTAAGGTGGAATAGACCATCTCTTAGTTGGTTAAAGATAACGTTTAAGAACTGTTTGTTCTCTCTATCTTTAAGTTCTTCACCGATACAGTAGATTACGCGCATATTATGACGTAAAGCAGTATTTACTTTATCAGCTAATACAGCGTCAGTTTCGTTAAAGAAATGTCTTCTCTCAGAGTGTCCGATGATAACAGTCTCTACTCCGATAGCCGTAAGCATCTGAGCAGATATCTCACCTGTGAAAGCTCCGCCTTCCGCTTGGTGCATATTCTGAGCTGCTACTTGTACATTAGTTCCTTCTAAATGAGCTACAGCACTAGCTAAGTTCACAAAAGTTGGAGCTACGATAACTTCAACTTCTTTTCCAGAAGGTAATTTTTCGATTAACTCGTCTAATAGAGTGTGTGTCTCTGCATAAGTCTTATGCATCTTCCAGTTACCTGCAACGATTGAATGTCTCATATTATTGAATTTTTTTAAGTAAGTCTTTAATTTGGTCGAAGTTCTTTTCAGTAGCATTATAGTATGCTATCTTTCCTTCTTTATCAACTACGATATAACGAGGGATCCAGTTTAAGTCTAATGACTTACCGAAGTCACCTTTCATTCCTTTTCCTTCTTTAGAGTAGTATTGTAGTCCTTCTATACCGTATTTCTCTATTGCTTCTTTCCACGCTTCTTCTGTTTTATCTAAAGAAAGGTTTACGAAAACTACATTAGGAAACTCTTTTTTGATTTCTTTCATTGTAGGTACCGCTTTGATACAGTCAGGACACCAAGCAGCCCAAACATCAATAACAATAGCTTTTCCTTTTTGTTGCTCAAGGATTTGTTGTAACGTAATGGCTTTACCATCTAATTCAGCGAACTCTTGTTCTAAAGCTCTTTGAGCGAAAGCAGTTGTATCTTTTACTTGCTCTACCTCAGGTGTAGCAGTAGTTTCGTCAGCTAGAGTAGTTGTAACTTCTTCTGTTTTTTGTGTTTCTTCTTTACAAGAAGCAAATGATACAGCTACAAGAGCGATGGCGATAAGTATTTTTTTCATAGGTTATATTTCTGTTTTATTGTTTTAATTTAACTTGATTCTAGGGTCTAGATAAGCGTATATCAAATCTACTAAAATAGTAATGATTACGAAAGAAGAAGAGATAATAAGTACAGCTCCCATAATAACAGGTAAGTCTAACGTATTTAACGCATCAACTATCTCTTTACCCAATCCATTCCATCCGAAGATATACTCTACGAATACTGCCCCTGCGAGCATAGAAGCGAACCAGCCTGATAAGGCTGTAACTACGGGATTTAAAGAGTTCTTTAACGCGTGCTTATAGATAATCTGTGGAGTACTCAACCCTTTAGCCTTAGCAGTGCGTATATAATCTTGATTAAGGACTTCTAAGAGCGTATTTCTCATTAATTGGATTACTACAGCTAGCGGTCTAATACCGAGTACTACAGATGGCAGTATCGCATTCTTAAGTACTAAGTGTCTTCCTTCGCCGAAGTCATCTACTTCATAGAGACTCCCTGTCATCGATAGCCCTGTATAACTGTGTAAGATATACCCGAATATCCAAGCAAATAGAATAGCACTAAAAAAAGAAGGGATACTCATCCCGAATGTACTGATAATAGCAATAGTCTTATCAAGCCAAGTGTTCTTAAACAAGGCTGATATAATCCCTAAAAACACCCCTACGAATAGGGCTATACAGATAGCTAAAGTTGCTAGAAGTATTGTGTTGGGTAAGGTCTCAGCAAGTATAGTACTTACTTTCTTACCACTCTTCTGAAAGCTTTCTCTTAGGTAAGGTGTTTTTAGCATTAGATTATAGTTGCTAATGCTAAATAACACTGTACCTGTATATTTATTCTCTGTGTTATAGCTATAATCGCCTGCTGTCTGACTATGTACAGAGAGAGGAGATAAATCGTTTAGATATAAGAGATACTGTCTTCCTTTTGGTTGGTCAAAGCCATACTTCTTTTTGATAGCCAGTAGTTGTTCTGAATTCTCATTTTGGTCAAGCATCATTCTAGCAGGATCGCCAGGCAGGACGTTAAACAAAAAGAACACTACCGTAACTACACCAAATAAAGTGAAGAAAGCGTATAATAGTTTTTTTAAAAAGTAACTTAACAAGGGTAGTTGTTCTTATTTTAAGTTTACAGATTCTCTGTCGTTCCAGTGTTTTTTATCTACGATGACACCACTCTCTATCACTACGATACTAGGGTTACCACGTTCGATAGTCTTAAGTGTAGTCCCATCACAAGTGTAATATTCAAAAGGTAGTTTGTGCTTTTTGATTACTTGTTGGATAAGATCAGGACTTGATGCTGTCATACCTGCTACTACATATCCTTTCACGATCGCTTTATTAGCAAAGTCTCTCATCGCTTCTAGACCAGCTTCGTCTGCTCTATTTAAGTCATACGAGATAAGCATTACTAGCTTAGGCTCTCCCATCATCATTGATAAGTGATCTTCACCATCTTTATCCATTGTTAAGTCATGTATCGGAGGTTGGTATCCTTCTGATACGAGTTTTTCTTCTCTTCTAAGGTATTTAGCACCTTCAGGAAGTTTAGTTAATTCTTTATCTGAGAACTTGCGTTCTTCTCCATTTACATCATAGTAGAATGTGATATCATATACAGCACGTGCTGCATCTTCAGGTATATCCATTCCATTCGGAATATTAGTACCTATTTTATATACTCTAAAGTCTTTAAGAGGAAGGTGATTTAGTACCCAGTATCCCATAAAACTACATAGTACTAAAGAAGCTAATAAGATAATACCATTCACTTTAGACGAGAATATCGGTTTAATCACTTGATTATACTTCATAATGATAAGAATCAAGATTAAAAGTACAATATCTTTCGTAAAAGAACCCCAAGGCGTTAATGGTACTGCATCTCCAAAACATCCACAGTCTGTCACTTTATTAAAGTAAGCAGAGTAGAAGGTAAGGAATGTAAAGAACACAATCATTAAGAATAACAGTCCCAATGTCAACTTTCTCATATATCCAAGTAACAATGCTACCCCTAGAATAACTTCAGCAATGACTAATATCACAGCTAAACTTACTGCATACGGTGCAAAGAAAGGAAGATTAAGAACTGCTTCTGAGAAATACTCTTCTAGCTTATAAGAGAACCCCATCGGGTCATTTAGTTTGACTAAACCAGATAGGATAAATAATACTCCTACAAAGATTCTAGATAATTGAGCTATTATTTTCATAATAATTTGATTGTGTTAGTATGGTGGTTTTATTGGTTAGGCAAGTCTAAGTGTATCAATGCGAATACAGAATAGTTCAGCATATCTTGGTAGTTAGCTGCTATTCCTTCAGATACGATAGTTTTGCCTTGGTTATTTTCTATTTGTTTAACGCGAAGTAGTTTCTGTAAGATCAAATCGGTTAAAGAACTTACACGCATATCACGCCAAGCCTCACCGTAGTCGTGATTCTTATCTTCCATCAGTTGTTTCGTTTCAGCTACTTTTTTGTCATAAAGAGCAGTAGCATCTTCAGCAGATAAATCAGGTTGACTAGCTACTCCTATTTCTAGGTTGATAAGCGCCATAATACAGTAGTTTACGATACCGATAAATTCAGGTATTTCACCTTCATCTACTTTGCGTACTTCGTTTTCTTGAATACTTCTTAGGCGTTGTGCTTTAATAAATATTTGGTCAGTCAATGAAGGTAATCTCAGTATGCGCCAAGCACATCCGTAGTCTTTCATTTTCTTAGTATATAAATCTCTGCATATCGCAATTACTTGGTCGAATTGAGTAGAAGTCGTATTCATTTAGTTTATATTTGTGTAATAATTTCTCAAAAATACTAATAATACTAACCCTTTGAAAGGGGTTGAAGTATTTTTGATGTAATTAATAGTATAAAACTACGTAAAAAAGTAACGCATTGCACACAATGACAATAAATTGTAAGGGAGAATTAATTGATTTGAGTACACCTAAAATAATGGGAATACTGAATATAACACCTAATTCTTTTTTTGATGGCGGACAGTATAAGACAGATAGTGCTTTTTTAGGCCACGCAGAGCAAATGATAAAAGATGGGGCAGACTTTATAGATGTAGGGGCTTACTCTAGTAAGCCCAGTGCAGAGTACGTGACTGAGCAGGAAGAGATAGAGCGTATCGTGCCTATCATTGAGTTACTACAAAAAGAGTTTCCTAAGAGGCATTTATCCATAGATACTTTTAGGGCAGGTGTAGCTCGTGCCACAGTAGAGGCGGGTGCATCGATTATTAATGATATCGCAGCAGGACATCTAGACGAACAGATGTTGCCAACTATCGGAGAACTTCAGGTGCCTTATATTATGATGCATATGAGAGGAAATCCTCAGACAATGCAATCGATGACTGACTATACTGACTTAGTGAAAGAAGTGAATGTGTACTTCTCAGAGCGAATAGCAAAAGCTAGAGAGTACAAGATAAATGACCTAATATTAGATCCAGGCTTTGGGTTTGCGAAGACCTTAGAACAGAATTATGAACTAATGGGAAAAATGGAGTTGTTATCTTCTTTTGAATTGCCTATTTTAGTAGGTATATCTAGAAAGTCGATGATATATAAGTTATTTGACATTACACCTCAAGAAGCATTGAATGGAACAACAGTATTAAATACTGTCGCTCTAACTAAAGGAGCACATATCCTAAGAGTTCACGATGTGAAAGAGGCAGTACAAACAAGAGAAATAGTAAAACAATTGAGTATATGAAAAAAGTATTATTATTAATTCCTGCTATCCTGTTATTAGCAAGTTGTAATAAAAAAGAGATGCAGTTAAGTCGTGCAGCTTTTATTGTGGAAGAAGGAGTGGATGATCATTCACCTATTTACTTTGAAACAGGAGAAGATGGGAAGGCTATAAACATCAATGAAGCAAATAGAATAGCGGGTACGAATTATATCGTATCTATACAACGTGATCTTAATGTAAAAGAAGTATTACAAGAGATTAAGCGTATCAAAGATCACAAATACGCTGAGGATAATATGCACAGAGATGAGAAGGGGGTATATCTTAGCTATGCTGATACCTTACATAAACACTTGTCTCTATTCCCTATTAAAGGTTTTGACTACGGATTCGTAGGGCCAACTACACAAGATAAAGTAGTATATCTTAAAGATGCTAATAACTTCTTAGTAGAAGGAAAGGCTGTAACAAAAGACCACTTATTAGAAGCAATAAAGGATAAGGATAGTCTACAGTTAGGAGTGAATAAAGACCTTACATACGAAACTTATCTACAAACTCGTATCTTCTTAATCGAAAAAGAAGTAGCAGATAAGTTCTTAAAGACAGACTTGATTTATTAGTGACGTTGTTTTTTTGTGATGTCGTTAAGTCGTTGTTTCGTGATTCTGTGACACGTAAAGTAATCGTCTCTACCAACTGTCAACCGTTCACCGTAAACTGTTAACCAAAAATCTATTCGTGGTGATAAGGCTCATTGCGTAGGATAGTAAATCCTCTATAGATTTGCTCTATAATAAATAAACGAATCATCTGATGGGAGAATGTCATTCTAGATAATGATATTTTCCCTTTTGCATTTTTGTATACGTCATCTGAGAAGCCATAAGGTCCCCCGATAACGAATACCAAGGTCTTGATACCTGAGTTCATCTTCTTTTGTAACTCATCTGCAAAGCCTATACTAGTGAACTCTTTCCCCTTGTCGTCTAGTAAGATTAATTGGTCAGTAGGACCTATTTTAGACAAGATTAGTTCACCCTCTTTTAGTTTCTGTTGCTCTTCAGACATATTCTTTGCATTCTTGATATCGGGAATAACTTCTAAGTCAAACTTCACATAAAAAGACAAGCGTTTCATATACTCATCCATTAATGTTATTAGAGGTTTACTGTCTGTTTTACCGATTGCAAGTAATTTGATATTCATCTGTCTGATTTATTTTTTGCAAAAGTAGTTTTTTTCTGTAAAACTACCATACTTGTATGGGGGATATGGTTATATCCAGTGCAGAAGTAAGTCCAATAGATGCACTACGAGTTTAGTTATAAATGCTATCATGAGTAAAGTAATGATTAGATTGTTAATAGTTTACTTTTAATACTTTCTTTCTCTATTTTTAGTTGAGGTGATATCACGAAATGGGTAATATATAGCCACAAGATTGTTGTCAGAATACTAGCAGTGGCTAGTATAATAGAATACTTAGAGATAAAACTTATTAGGTAGTAAAAGACATAGAAGCCAGTTATAGGTAAGCTTAGAATAGATAAACGCGCTCTATCCATTAACCATTTCTTACTAGAAAGCTTATTGAGTCTTTTTACCTTGATTACTTCGATTATAAGATAAATTAAAGATAATAGTATGGATACTAACATAATAGTAGAAACAACATCTCTTCTATCAAAGCTTAATGACAAATAATCAATCATCAGGTATAGTACATAGTATAAGCCTGCTGTTAATATTATTTTAGGCCAATGAAGGAAGTGAAGTACTTCTTTAAAGATTAGTGTGGTATAATGATTATATAAGGACTTCTCCTTGTGATTCACCACATCACTAAATCCGTATACACCAAACTTCTTAAACTCTCTGTCTAATGCTATCTCAAAGTCAACAGTATTATCCTCAGCCCACTGACTCTCTATTCCATTGGCTAAGTGATCGACTAGTTCTACTTCGATGTCATAATACTCCACATAGTGCTTTCTGACGAAAGAGTGTAGTGCTTGTATCTGTTCAGTGGTTAGTGTTGTCATACTCTAGATGTATTACGTTGTGTTTTAAGAGTCTCTATGAAATAGTATATTTGTATTAATGTCGCTACTAATGGGAGTCCTAATAACTTATAAGTAACATCACCACTTAAAAACAGGATATAGTAAAATAAGCATATTCCTCCATACGATAGAGACTCTCTTTTTAGGAGATTAATTCTGTAACCTTTGTTTTTATAATTACTTAGATAAACGAAACCTCCTAAAAGTACCCCCAATAGACTAAAAGTAGAGGCAAGAGCATTAGCAAGGTTATATTCTGATATAGTATACTTAAGTAAGTATGGAGTACTAAAGCCTAATGAAATTAAGATAAAGAAACTTAAACTATCTTTCCAAAACCACTGTTTAGCTAAGAATCTAGGAATATTATTATATCTAATCCATAGATGAGGGCGTAGTTCATTATGCCATTTATTAAACGTCTTTTTAAAAGCAGTCTCATACTCAGCCCTCTCATTCATTAACTCCTCCATTTCACAGGCGATATGATCAAGTATTTCATCACGTGTGTCTTGATACTTGATGTTATATTGAGAGATTAGAAAGTCTTCTATTTGTTTTATTTGGTCAGTAGATAGTGTTTTCATAATTGTTGTATTGAAGATGAGGCTTTAGTGTATTCCTTTTGGAGTTTCACAATGAAATATCCAATTGCACAACTCATAAATAACGCAAAGAATAACATTAAAGGGTTCACATAGACTAAAGCATTTGGATGTACATCTATATAAAGAATGAATACCATCACATCAATTAAGAAGAAGCTAAACCAACTTAATACAGTTATTTGTTCTTTACAATAATCCGTTTTATAGTTAACTACTTTTGTTTTAGCATATTTCGTAACACCATATAACATAATATTAGAAGCAGAAAGTAAGAACGCAAGAAATATTAGTGAAATATAATTTGATAGGAAAGAATAAGTACTAATCACACCTAATGCAGTTATACAGAAAAATCCTGTTAACGCTTTTACATCTTGTCTGATAAATGTATTTACTATAAGTCTAGGCGTTTTCTTCATTAGTAGTAATGAAGGTTTTAATTGACTGTGCCACTTAGCTATCGTTAATTTAAACGCTTCACTAAAGTATGCACCCTCATTCATTAACTCTTCCACCTCACAGGCGATATGATCAAGTACTTCATCACGTGTGTCTTGATACTTGATATTATATTGAGAGATTAGAAAGTCCTCTATTTGTTTTATTTGGTCGGTAGTTAGTGTTTTCATAATTAGTGTTATTAGTTAGGAGTTAAGATGGACTTAATTGACCTTTTTTTATTAAGTTTCTGAATAAATAGATATGAAACCAAGTAATACTAAAGTGATACATAACTACAGTATCTATACTTTTATAGTTTAACTGTAGTAAGTCATCTAAAAAGGTCATCAGAACAAATAAAAGAACACTTAAGCTGATTTCCATAACTAATAATCGTTTGTATATATCTAAGTAATATCCTTTTAGTTTTCTAGTATTATACAGTGAAATTGTTGTCACTAATACGGTAATTGTTAGTATTGACACAAAAGCTGTCAAAGCATTTATTTCAAGGATGCTTAAAAAAACTGTGAATCCAACAGATACAATAAAAGTCAAGAGGTATGTAGCCCAATTAGGTTGATTAATAAGTTTACCTATAGGCTGAGCTATAAACTTAGGAATACCTTTATAAATCCCAAAGTATTCAAGTAGTAATCTAGGATGCCATTTTTTAAAGATTTCATCTAGAGCTTCACTAAAGTATGCTCCCCCATTCATCAGCTCCTCTACTTCACAGGCGATGTGGTCAAGTATTTCCTCACGGGTATCTTGATACTTGATATTATATCTGTTGGTTAAGATATCCTCTATTTGTTTTACATGGTCAGAAGATAGTGTTTTCATAGCTAATTCTTTTAAGCAAACTGTTTTACGCGATATTTATTATTATCCCTGAGTAACAATGTAACGTTGATAAAATGATAAAATGCAATTAATGATAGTATATCAAAATCTCCTATATTAAAATCATTATTTATAAGTCTATATGCTTTGAGACCAAGTATGAGTGTAAATAACAATAATATACTTCCAGATATCGTAGCTTTTAGGTTTAAAAAAGAAGCTCTATAATTATGTCTTTTACGGTTCTTTATTAATAGAAGAATAGATAAAACAAATCCTATGAAGCTAATTGAAAGAAAGCTAACTGTTTGTGTTATATTATCTAATTTTAAGATAACTAAGTTTAATATAAAAAAAAGCATTGTAATACATCCTGCAATCCTCCATCTGTTATCATCACTATTATACCAAGTATTGGATATAAAAGAAGGAACATTTTTGTATTTTAAGTCCTTTCTAGGATTTAAGAGAATGTGCCACTTATCAAACACTATGATAAAGGCCTGTTCAAAGCTATGTTCTGTATTACATAATTCTTCTATTTCACAAAAGATGTGGTCAGTTAATTCATCTTTAATATTGTTGAAGCGAATATTGTATCTTGCTATTTCTGCAATAATTAGATTCTGTTGGTCGATAGTTAGTGTTTTCATAGCATTTAGTTTTTAGTAGGTTAAGCTAACTTAGGGTTAACTATGTTCTGCATATTGCGGATAAAGCTTTCAAGCTCTTCCATTTTAGAAGTAGTTTCTTTCACTCCTGATTCTGTTAACTTATAGTACTTGCGGACTCTGCCGTCTACACGTTCTAGTTCTACATCTAAGAAACCGTCAGCCTCTAGTTTATGTAGGGCAGGGTAGAGCGCCCCCTCTGTTAAACTCATCTCACCTTCGGTTACTTCCTTAACCTTTTGAGTAATCTCATATCCATACATTCGCCCATTCTGATCAAGTAATTTCATAATGATGGCATTGAGACTTCCTTTATATAATTGTTGTTGCTTTTTCATACTTAAGATTCTTATGTATGTCAAATGTATAAAAAATATTGATACCTCCAAATCTTAGGTATATACTTTTTAGATACTTTTTATGTTTAGGTGTGTAAATATTTGATTAGTGTAAGTAATTGTTTGAATTGTTTGGTAATTTTGAATAGTGTTAATAAAAAATAAAGTTATGGAAGAGAATAAGAATATCATTGTAGGCCCTAAGGATCCGAAGAAAGAAGAGTATTATTATGATTTGTTTACTTATATGAAGAAGCTAGGAATGCTAGGTCATAAGTACCTAGTCTTAGTGAGATGCCCATTGACAGACGAAAGACTTAAGTATAAAGAGATTCACTTTAGAAGAGAGTATATAAACCAAGTATCAGAGCATCTACATCAGTTGGATTTTGATACATTATCGAAGATTCCAACAGAGCCTGATGATTGTGCATTTAGATTATCGTTGCGTTACACACCATCAGGTAGAGTTTTTGGATTCCAAATATTCGAAGTAAGAGTTGGTTTTGGTGGAGGTTATTTCTCGATGACCCCTGCTGTAATTCTGTTAGAAGAAGAGGGTAAACGAGCTCTAGAGTTATTAAAGCCAATCTTAAAATAACATCTTCGTGTCTATATTATTCTATTGATGTATAAGGTGTTTGTTGTCAGTGTTTTGTTACATACTATTTTAGAAAGAAAAAAAGCAATAGTAGCGCTTAAAAATAAGTTACTTTAATGAGGGCAAATCAAACTTCTTTGTCCATATTTGTACAATCTAAATGATTTTATAAAAGGTATGAAAAGATTAAGTATACTAGTTGTTTTATGTGGAGGACTAGCATTGACTTCGTGTAAGAAAGAAAAGAAGATAGAGACTATCGAACCTCTAGAAGAGGTAATAGAGTTTCAAGAACCTAAGGCAGATGCTTTAGCATCAGACGTGGTGTTAGGAGTAAGTAATTTTATTAAGAATGAGCTTTTGACAGATGCTGATTTAAAGGCAATGACAGAAACTGATCGTCAGTTTAAGTTATATTCGATAGACTTAAATAACGATGGCAAGAAAGAGACTTTTGTAAGCTTATCAGGTTCTTATTTCTGTGGTTCAGGAGGATGTACAATGTTATTATTAGATTCAAACTATAAATTAATAACGAAGTTTACGGTAATGCAAAGCCCTGTTTTTGTTGAACCAACAGTTGAAAACGATTGGAAAGTTCTAACTGTGAAATCAGGTGGAGAGTGGAAGTCGTTAGTATATGCTAATGGAACATATCCATCTAATCCATCTGTGGTTGCTAAAGCCACTTATGATGCACCAAGTGGACACGCTGAAGTTGTATTCGATGAGAAACAACTTGAAGTATATGAGTTTTAACTTAGAATAAGTGTTGAACTAATCAACCTCGAATAGATAATCCTATTCGAGGTTTTTTTTGTTATTAAAGACACAGATAAATGGGGGTGTCATATTTTTACGATTATCTATACTCATTGCCGAGTGCCTGTCCTACGCGTGCAGTGTTGTTGCTGACAGAAGGGCTGTGAGCAGGAATGGTGCTATAAATATGCTATTATTCAGCAAGAAGCGGGAGGGGGGATTGTTTTTATTTAGTAACTAATATTTAATTTCGAAATAGTCTAGGATGGCTTTGTACTGATCTTGAGCAGAAAGACAGGTATCTAGTAGATATTCTTTAATAGTTGACCATTCTTGTAAACCGCGATAATAAAACATTTTGATGTCATCTTCAATAATAAATGGAACAATATTATTCGCAAGACATTCTTTAAACATAATTAGACGACCTACACGACCATTGCCATCTTGGAATGGATGGATTATTTCGAAGTGATAGTGGAAGTCTATGATGTCCTCTATTGATTTGTTATCTATGTTATTATACGAGGTAAGTAGTTCTTTCATTTTACTAGATACTTCCTTTGGCTGACAGGTTTTATTGCCTCCCACTTCATTAGGGAGTTTCTTATAATCACCTACATTAAACCACTCTTTACGTGCATCAGACGTACCAGATTTAAGCATGTAGTGTAGTTCTTTAATAAGTGATTCAGTTAGCTTCACTTTCGCTTTATCTATGATTAGATTTATACAACTAAAGTGATTTGTCGTTTCTATGATGTCATCCACATTCACACTATCCTTAGTAGCACCTATAGTATTGGTCTCGAATATATATCGCGTCTGATCTTGTGTAAGTTTACTTCCCTCTATTCTGTTAGAATTATAAGTCAGATCTATCTGCGTACGATGATAGATACCTCCTTTTAGTTTCATATCTTTTTGTTCTTTTAAGTGATTTAAAAGGAGATTGTTACTAAACTTTCTAGTTTGTGCTTTTTGTGGTATTGGAGCATCTGCTGGTATATTCCAAGTTTTGCCAGTTATAAAAGCCCCTTGTATCTTACCTGTGGTACAGTAGTTACGTGCTGTTCTTTCTGAGACATTCCATTTGATAGCAAACTCTTTAACTGAAATATAGTTCATAGGATTATTCGTGTTTTGCCTATATCGGCAAATGATTGGCTATAAATGTAATTATAAATTTGCCGTTATCGGCAAGTTTATATGTTTAATTATCTAGTTATGTAAGTTTTTTTTGCCGACATCGGCAAGTATAGATAATCTTAAGATCCTGTAATGCTATATAATTAGGTAAGAAGTTAGGAGAAAAAGATTAGTATAAAACAGGTGTATGTCAACGAATAGATTTTATAGTGTGATGTATTAAATAAATAAAGGCTACCTAGTATTGGATAGCCTTTATTAGTTAGGTTATTTCTCTATGATATTTAATTGAAATCTCATAAATAGATTCTTCTGTTCTTCAAACTCTGCAACTGCCTGATTAAAAGAATAATCTTGAGGATGTTTATTTAAAAACTCAGATTTCAGTTTGTTTAGTTGCTGTCCCATAAGCACATCCTTAAATTCGTCAGTAGATTTACTTCCCTTCATATCTAGCCATTGGTTGAATTCTTGTACTTGTTCTTCTAAAGCTTTTCTGTATTCTGGATCAGTAATGTCATTGAGTTTAGTTAGTTTTATTCTAACTTTTGGCAAATCAGCATAAGGTGTCTTTTCTAATAAGAAGGTAAGTTTGTCTTCACTAACTTGCGCGATGAAATCTTTAAATTCTTGCTCTCTATATATTTTATAGATAGTCTCTTGAAATTTACCAGCTTGATAATTGGGGTCATTGGCTAATTGGCGATTATTTCTTGTGATAATAGGATTAGTAAGCCTTAGTCCCTCAGGCATTGGTTCATCTATATTATATTTCCAATCAAAATCTGATTTACTAATGAAGATATTATTAGAGGCTTGAAAAGGGACAAAAATAGTGGTAATGGTATCATTTACTTTTAAACGAATAGAGTCACTTTGAGTTTTTAATGCCCAAGATGCATATTCTTCAGTAGCCCGTTCATCATTCTCATTCATAAATAATTGTTTATAGAATATGTAGGTGCTTTGAGTAGGATTGATAATAGCTTGCCCTTTATTGGTGCGACCGCCATTGTGGAAAGTAAGTTCTTGATTATTGAACTTTAGTTGATGTTTACCATATGCTAGATCTATTTCTAATTTAGTAATAGGAGGTATATCATAGGCAGTATCGTCTATATATACAGTAATTGGATCATTAGTAGGATTATCTATCCAGTAAGGATTAGAACTCGTATTACAAGAAGTAAATAAGCCTGTAAAACACAATAAACTTAGTAGGATTAATTTTTTCATTTTCTATAGTATTTAGACAAATATACGATTTGTAATAAAAAAAGGTATTTAAAACTGTTGATTATCAGTGATTACAAAAGATACAAACATGTGTTTTTATGAATAAAATGTCTGATTTTTTAAATATATTTGAATGGATATAAGGTAATATGGAACAAATATATATTTCGTGTAGTTTCTCTATGCAACAGGAGTTAAGAGAAGTTACAGATAGGATAAAAGAAGAGATAGAAGCTATCGAATATAAGCCATTTGTGTTTATAGAACAGTATACATTCACACTTCATCAGGAGAAAGAGATGATGATTCAGGCAATGAAAGATATTGATGAGAGTTGCTGCTTATTGGCAGAGACAACAGATAAGGGTATCGGGATAGGAATAGAGGCAGGATATGCTAAATCACAAGGAAAGCCTGTGGTTTATCTACGTCAGACTGATGTTTCTCACTCAACTACAATGTTTGGTCTCGCTGATTATCACATCCTTTATAAGAATATAGAGGACTTAGGCATTCAGCTGCGAAATATACTACCTCAAGTCAAATTAGATGTTATGCTTAGGCAGTATATATTAGATTTGTTAATTAATGGACAGCAGACTTTCACTGCTGAGGTATTAGCTTATCTAAAAGAATATAAAGCTCAAGGAGGAAGGCAAGTGAGAGCAATAGAAACATTGACTGCATTGGCGAAAGTATATGATGTAGTGCCTCAGTGGAGAGATAAGGTAGATGATGTATTAGATATGGTGACAGGGTATTGTAGCAAAGAATGGAGAGTTTGGGATAAAAACGAATAGATTAAAAATATGAAACAAACTATATTAGATAGAATAAAGGCTTTAGGTGGTGATATTAGTCAAGTAAAAGGGAAGTCTTTAGCTGAGGATTTAATAGCTATTAGATTTAGTACTGTACTATATCCAAAACCTGAAGATACGCCTTGGGCAGAGGCTGATGATCAAGAGCCAATTTATGGAATAGGAGAGTATGTCGATGGGCATCAAGAGTTGATTGCTACTGATAGACAGGCATTCTTTAATAAGATGATCGCTGACTATTATGTAGATACTGAAGAAGGAAGAGGACAAGTATTTTGGACAGCGCTGCCCTTCACACCTTATAAAGAAGGAACTGAGGATTATGAGGAGTGGAGTAGTGATTTTCTATGTGAAGATGAGGTAGATTTTAGCGAGGTAACTAAAGCTACAGGATTAAAGCATCCTGATATGATTCAGTTGTTTTTTAGTTATGGTTTTCCAGATCATTATTATATTTGTGTTGAAGATCCTAATCAAGAGAATCCCACTCTATTTGGTACAGACCACGAAGTATTCTTTAGAGAAGTGACTAATGAAGGGAGTTTAGAAGAGTTTATGAATACGTTTATGACTCCTGACGAATTAATAGAAATAATAGATAAAGTATTACCTTAAATCTGCAACCACCATTTACTGCAAATAAATTCTACTTTACATAGCTTCAATTAGCTCTAAAACCACACTACAGTGTGCTTTAATCACTAATTTTGCTCTGTTTTGTATAATTCATTTATCGTTTAAATGTTATCTGCAAATTTAAGGTATTAAGCAAACAATAGATATGAAATTAACAGCACAAGATTTTAAGGCGTCTGAGTATGACGAAGAGACATTAGAAATGGAATATACTCTAGGTAACGAGGAGATAAACATTTCATTATACAATGGCAATGACGAGTTAGAAGAGATTCTAAAAGATATAAATGACGTAGTGAGTCAATTAGAGAAGTATGCTGAAGAAGGAAAGAATATCATCGTAGAAGAGCTTTATGACGTTTATAGTGAAAAGAATGAGGGACTGACAGAAGATACTTTTAGAGAAGAGTTAAGCCTGTTGTCTTTATATTTTACAGGAGATACAGAGGTAGAGTTCACCTATGAGGGAGGAGAATACTTCGGAGGGCATTTCTTATCAATAGAGATGGCTGATGGAGAGTTTGAGTCTCACGTAGCTATGAATGGATAGTAGTATAAATTTTTATATAAAAGGCTTGAGGAGTAATCTTCAAGCCTTTTGTTTTTATAGACAGCAGTATATAACTTCTTTTTATGTTACTTTGTACTTGTAATAAACATGTACATTATGAAAGTATCA
The DNA here is from genome assembly GCF_002286775.1 of Myroides sp. N17-2. Lineage (GTDB taxonomy): Bacteria > Bacteroidota > Bacteroidia > Flavobacteriales > Flavobacteriaceae > Flavobacterium. The sequence continues at coordinate 78,978 of NZ_NSGJ01000012.1, read as the reverse complement.
GAGTTAATCGCTTCTGTTAGTCCAAAAGATAAGAATAAAGCCCTAAAGTTACCTGTGAGAGAATTAGAACAAGAGAGTAAAGGGCATTATGTTGCTTTCGTTGATGAAGGAGAGTTAAGTCATGATGTGCAATTGTTTATGCAGGCTTCTAAAGTAACAGAGGTTGTCTGTGACTGTGCTAATGCTGCGAATCTATGTGTGCATAAAGTAGCTGTACTCTTAGCAATGGAAGGAAATAAAACGACGTCTAAAACCAAAGTTGCTTCTATAACGACTAAGAAAAAGAAGAAGTTAACAGAAACGGAAGAGGTAATGTTACGCATGGATAAGGATGCTATTGCGAATTGGTTAACGGAGGTATTTAAAAAGAATAAACCCTTGGAACAGTTATTCTTACTAACATTTTCTACTGAAGAAAAACAATATACTACAGCGCAAGTACAGGAGATGATGGAGCAGACTATTAAGTCTGTAGCAGGACGTAGAAAAACGTTAGAAGGAGCTAATGTCAAGAAGTTAATGGACTTAATGGCTATCGCTTTAGAGCCTGTGAATCATTATGTAACAGTGAGCCTTAATAAGCCAATTGGACATGAGATATTTGCAACTGTGATAGAAACTATGAATGCTTTTGAAAGACGTATTCGTACCTATAGTAAGAAGATAGAGCTATTCTATGAGGATTATGTCAATTGGTTTGCTTTGACTATTAACAATATTCAGGATAGAACTGTGTGGGAAGAGGTTATTAAAAGAGCTATTTACATAACGTTTGAACATGTTATTGTCAAAGATGTTGAAGGTAGAACATATAATGACGATGTAATAAAAGCGGTGTATCACAATGGTACTAAAGAGCAAAAAGTATTTATTGCTAATGAGTTAGTACGTTCTATTAAAAGCATTAATGTGAAGCGCAATATGTTTGATTTTACCTATGTGTTGTTTTTAAAAGAAGTAGCATTAGATCAAGGGATTTATGATCAAGTGCAAGAGTTCTTTACTATTGACATTTATAACAACAGATTTTAGAAAGTAAAATCTAACTAAAAATAGGAGAATATATTAGACAAAGTTGTTACCTTGGGAGGATAAAACAACAAGACTATGTTTAGTACAGAAACTTATAAGAAAAGAAGAGAATCTCTTCAAAAAAATATACAAGCAAAGGGAATATTATTATTCTTTGGAAACATTGAGAATCCAATAAACTTTGCGGACAATGCTTCACATTTTAGACAGGATAGTACCTTTTTATACTACTTCGGTATTCAAGAACCTCACTTAGCTGCGATTATCGACTTGGATGAAAACAAGACGATAGTGTTCGGTGATGAGATGTCTATGGATGCTATCGTATGGATGGGGCGCCAAGAGACTTTAAAAGCGAAATGTGAAAAAGCGGGAGTAGTGGAAACGAGATCTTATGCTGATTTAGCTATTTATTTGGCTACAGCAATGAGTGTTAAAAGAACAATTCATTACTTACCACCTTACCAATCATTCAACAAGATTTTACTAAGCGAATTACTACATATCTCTATTGCTGACTTTAAACCATCTGTGCTTATGATACAAGCTATCGTAGCACAGCGTGAAATTAAAGAAGCTCAAGAAATAATGCAGATAGAGGACGCTTTAAAAGTGTCTAATGAAATGCACTTGCTAGCGATGCGTATGGCGAAGCCCGGTGTAAAAGAGTATGAAATAGTGAGTGCTATTCAGAATGTAGCAGGAAGTCATAACTGTGAGTTAGCTTATAATTCTATTGTGACAGTAAATGGGGGTATCTTACATAATCACTATAAGATGAATACCTTAGAGTCAGGAAGATTGTTACTAAATGATTCAGGATGTGAGACAGCGATGGGGTATGCTTCTGACTTAACACGTACGTATCCTGTAGATAAGACTTTTACTCCGGAGCAAAGAGATTTGTATAACGTAGTATTAAACTCTTTTGAGGGAGCTAAAGCAGAGCTTAAAGCAGGTGTGAAGTATAAAAACGTACACTTAAAAGCCTGTGAGATATTGGCAGAGGGATTAATCGACTTAGGATTTATGAAAGGGAATGCACAGGATGCAGTCGCTAATCACGCGCATACGATGTTCTTTCAGTGTGGATTAGGACATATGATGGGGCTTGATGTACACGATATGGAAGATTTAGGAGAGCAGTATGTAGGATATACATTAGATGACCCTAAGGATACTAAGCAGTTTGGAGTTAAATCATTGCGATTAGGTAAAGAGTTAAAAGCAGGGCATGTTCTAACAGTGGAGCCGGGTATTTACTTTATTCCTGAGTTAATCGAGATGTGGGATGCAGAGAAGAAGTATGCAGAGTTTATTAACTATGATAAAGTGAAACAATTCGCTCACTTCGGAGGTATTCGTATAGAAGACAACTTCTTGATTAAAGAAGATGGTTATCAATATTTAGGACCTGAATTAATAAGAACAGTTGCCGAAATAGAAGACTATAAAGCTAAATACTAAGAAGCTATAATTTTATTTAATAAAGAGCCAATAAGTTATTAGAACTTATTGGCTCTTTTTAATCTAAAATCAGTGATAGACATATAAACAAAAAGTAATTATATAAGATAACTCTAAACTTATGAAAAAAGCATACAATAGTATGGTTTTAGAAGAAGTGAAAGAGGTATGAAGTAGAATTTCTTTGTAGTATTTGGCTAATGCTGATTCTGGGTTTAAAGTAAACACGAAAATAATGAAAATAGATCAGACTACTGGAAGTGTGCTTTTAGAGGAATTCAATTGTACTATTCACAAAGGGATGAAGTTAGATGAGCTTAAAGAAACAGATTTTTATAAAGCTAATTTTTCTAGTTTTAGAGATGTGAAGACAGGTTATTTTTGGTATGGGTTTAATCATTTTGTTTGGGAAGGGTACCATGTGTATTTTAACCTATGTTTTTTTGGTGATTCCCTTGAGAGTATGTATTTAGGCACTTGGGAACCAACGGATACTACATCTTGGGATGATTGGACAGAAAAGAGCGAGATGAAAGTGTTCGAACGCAACAATGCGTTTATGTGCAAGCTATCAGGAGAGAAAGGAAATAAAAGTAAAGACCCCTATCCACGATGGAATGCTATTTATGAATGGGGAACTTTATGGTCTGTGTATGACCCTAGGAGTGCAAGTAGTATATCAGGTTTGTCTTATAATAAATAGAAGAAAAGTAATAAGTAAAATAGAACTGTTTCTATTTTACTTACTACTTCTTAAAGCCTCTAAATGTTTTATCGGGTCAAAATCTTTTACAATACCACTATCCAAACCCTCTTGAATGGCTTTCTGTAGTCTTTCAACTTTTTTTTCTTCTGTAAGCAATGCAGGTTTTACCTGTATAACCTCTTTATTCTCTTTGTACTTAGTCATCACTTTTACGATTTTTTCAAAGTTACTATTACTATGTTGTTTTAATGTAAAATAGCTGTAATGTTTTTAAAAAGAATGCTTTATAGCATTGAAATCATCTTAACTTTATTAGTTTATGGCAACTTAAATTCAAAAAGACAAGGGTGTAGTAAAATATTATATTTTTAATATGTATATTTGTAAAGTATTGAAAATTAGTGTTCAATAGTTTTTTTGACCAATCTTCTAGGTCAGTTTATATAAAATTTCCGCAATTTATTTTTAGAGCTATATAAAAGGCATCTTTATGCGATCTTGGTTTGGGTGAGTCCATAGTGAGTCCATTATGAGTCCATAGTGAGTCCATTAAAAAGGCTTTTTTAATGGAGTCATTATGCACTTACAATGCTGTCAGTATACATTCATACAAATGCAGATAGTAACAACTTTAGCAGAAGCTATTAATAAGGTGGTTTTGGAGTGGGATAGAGTAAAAAATATTTAATTCTTATGAGTTAGGATCACTGATTTCTAATGAAATAGGCATTAGAATATGAGGCAAATTTACGAAATTAAATTGAATGTAGGAGAATGAGGTTGATCTAAAATCAAGATAACTTCAGTAAATAAACATAGTTGTCTATTTCTGGTACTTTTTGTGTAATAATATTGAACGCTTTTGCGTTAATACTATGCATACATAGTATCTTTATATAAACCTATTAACTAGCCAATTATGCATTACTATCAACTACACGAACAGTTAAAGAACTTATTTCATACTGAAGGAGATTATCTAAAAAGTGAGGAGTTAGGTATTGAACTGTTTAAATATGACTTTGAATCTACACAAGCAGCTAATGTATTATGTGGATCGGATACATTGCATTGTGATATACATAATGAGGATTTTGAAGATACTTATAGTAAGTTGACCACAGATACAGATCATTTGCTTGATATCTCAGATTATGGTGTCAGTGAAAATAAGAAGTTTAAGGTTATTATATTGAAAACACTTACTGAAGAGGTTTCTACAGATGTTATAGTGATGTTTCATGGGCTTAATGAGAAGAAGTGGGATAAGTACTTGCCGTGGGCTTATGAGCTTGCTAAACGCACTAACAAAGCCATTGTACTCTTTCCAATTAGTTTTCACATGGACAGGGCACCATTAGAGTGGTCTGACCGTAAGCTAATGTTTGAAGTTGCACAACAAAGAGCTAAACACTGGCAAGAGAATTCTGATACGAGTTATGTGAATGCAGCATTGAGTACGCGTATGGAAGCTAATCCACAGCGTATGTTTTGGTCAGGATTACAGACGTATTATGACTTTGTACAATGGGATAAAGAGTTGAGAGAAGGGAAATTTTCTTGTGTATCTCCTTCAGCTAACATTGATTTATTTGGTTATTCTATTGGTTCTTTTTTGGCGATTATCCTATTGATGGCTAATCCTAATGGGATATTGGCTAAAGCTAAATTAGTGTGTTTCTGTGGTGGGATGACTATAGACCGTATGTTCCCTGTATCGAAGTATATTATGGATGGTAAAGCAACTATCGCTATGCAAAAAGTCTTTGCTCAACTATTGACTACTAAATTTATAGCAGAACCTAGAATTCATCATTATCAATCAAGTGAGTTACATCCTGGTGAGAGTTGGTTTAAAACGATGCTGAGGTATAATCACTATCAAGAAGAACGCGAAGCTCGTCTAAAAGAATTAGAAAATCAGATCTATTCAGTTAATCTTAAAGAAGATGAAGTAGCACCTGCTGTAGAAGCTTTAAATATGCTAAAAGGACCCTATAGAGATGTGCCTATTGGGGTAGATATATTAGATTATCCTTTTGCATATAGTCATATGGTGCCTTTTCCTTTAACTACTAAAAACGCAGAAGAAGTAGATACTCATTTTAATCTTACGATGGCTAAGATGGCTAATTTTTATTTGTAAAAGAGTGTATTTAACCCAGATTAGGCATTAGCCAAATACTACAAAGCAATTCTACTTCATAGCTCTTTCATTAGCTCTAAAACCATACTATAGTATGCTTGTGTCACTAATTCAAACCTATCTTGTATAATTACTTTTCGTTTATATGTCTATCGCCTAATTTGGGTTAAAGCGAGAAATGTTAAAATATTTTACTGATTTTAAAATACAGTAAATCCCTCGTATTCATTGGGTTTTAGAACAGTTGTTGTTGGTCAATGTTTGAAAAGTGTAAGAAATAAATAAAAATAATTTGTCGAGTGTATGAAATTTATATATACATTTGACTTATCAAATAAACAAAAAAAGACATGTATCTAAGTCAATTACATCATCACCATCATTCTACTTGTACTCTTACGAGCTGGTAATGATTTGATGTATTTGAAACAAAAATATCTAATTATCCCGTTTGAGTAAATCAGACGGGATTTTTTGTTTTTAGGCATATAGCTATTTGATACTTCCTATCGATTTACTCGAGCATTTTAATCTTAAAATATCATGAGTAAATTAAAAATTGCAATCCAAAAAAGCGGACGTTTAAGCGAGAAATCATTAGAATTATTAAAAGAATGTGGAATTAAGTTTCCTAATGGTGGCGGTAAACTTATCGCTGAAAGTAAGAACTTCCCGATAGAAGTACTGTTCTTACGTGATGATGATGTGACTAAGTATGTTGAACAACAAGTTGCTGATATCGGTATCGTAGGAGAGAATGTATTCTTAGAAGCGAATCTTCCTGTCACTATTCTAGAATACTTAGGTTTCGGTAGCTGTCGTTTGAGTTTAGCTGTTTCTAAAGAAGTTGACTACCAAGGCATCAATTACTTTGAAGGCAAAAAGATTGCTACTTCATATCCTTTCGTTTTAGAAAAATACTTAAAAGAACAGGGCATCAATGCTACCATAGAGTTTATCTCAGGAAGTGTGGAGATAGCACCGAGTATCGGCCTTGCGAACGGAGTGTGTGATATCGTGAGTAGTGGTTCTACGTTAATGTCTAATGGGCTTAAAGAAGTACAAAAAGTCTTAGATAGTCAAGCTGTTCTGATCAGTAATACGTCTTTAAGTCAAGAGAAACAAGCCTTATTAGACAAGCTGTTATTCCGTATTAAATCTGTACTTAATGCCAAGGAACGCAAGTATATCTTACTTAACGCTCCTAATGATAAACTTGACCAAATCATCTCTATACTACCTGGGATGAAGAGCCCTACTATCTTACCTCTTGCTGATGAGGGATGGAGTAGCCTACACTCTGTTATCCAAGAAGACCAATTCTGGGATATCATAGATGAGTTAAAGACTCTTGGCGCTGAGGGAATCTTAGTTGCTCCTATCGAAAAGATGATTTACTAAAAACAGAACAGACAAATGATTACAATATATAAACCAACCAAAGAAGAATGGAGAGGACTTACTAAACGTCCTATTATCGCAACAGAGAGTTTAAACGAAAGTGTAAGCACTGTTCTGAAGCAAGTAAAAGACAGAGGTGATGTAGCGATTCAGAACTATACATCTCTATTTGATGGGGTGCAGTTAACGGACTTTAGAGTCAGTGAGCAAGAGATAAAAGAGGCAACTGAACTTGTTAGCACAGAGATAAAAGAGGCTATAGCAGTAGCCGCTAATAACATCAAGAAGTTTCACCAATCTCAATTAAAAACAGAAGAAAAGGTAGAAACGACTGCAGGGGTAAGTTGCTGGAGAAAAAGTGTAGGGATAGAGAAGGTGGGGCTTTATATACCTGGAGGGACAGCACCTTTATTCTCAACGTTGTTAATGTTAGGGATACCTGCTCAGTTAGCAGGGTGTAAGCAGTTAGTACTGTGTACTCCGTGTAATAAAGAAGGTAAAGTAAATGAGGTGATTCTCTATGCTGCCAAGTATCTAGGGATAGATACTATCTTTAAGATAGGGGGAGCACAGGCGATAGCTGCGATGGCTTATGGCACAGAGACTGTACCACAAGTGTATAAGATATTTGGTCCTGGTAATCAATATGTGATGAAAGCAAAAGAATTAGTACAGACACAGGGAGTAGCCATAGATATGCCTGCAGGACCTAGTGAAGTATTAGTGATAGCAGATGCTCAGGCAGATGCAGACTATATAGCTGCTGATTTATTATCACAGGCAGAGCACGGTACAGATAGTCAAGTAGTATTTGTGACTACGTCTAAGCAGAAGATAGCAGAAGTCTCAGAAGCACTTGATAATCAGTTGAAGGATTTGCCTCGTAGAGACTTAGCCGCTCAGACACTAAATAATAGTTTGATGATAGAGCTACCTACATTAGAAGACTGTATTGCCTTTAGTAATGAGTATGCTCCTGAGCACTTGATCTTAAATATAGACAATGCAGAATTATATATAGATCAGATTATTAACGCAGGATCTGTGTTCTTAGGTGCCTATTCGTGCGAAAGTGCAGGGGATTATGCAAGTGGAACAAATCACACTTTACCGACTAATGGATATGCCAAAAGTTATAGTGGGGTATCTGTAGATAGTTTTGTCAAGAAGATAACATTCCAAAAACTAACAGCTCAAGGACTGAAAAACATTGGTAAAACAATAGAAGTAATGGCAGAAGCAGAGCAGTTAATCGCTCATAAAAATGCAGTTAGTATTCGCCTAAAAAAGATGAACGATGAGCAGTAGTATAAATATCTCAGAATTAGTGAGAACAAATATAGCTAAGCTGTCACCATATACTAGTGCTCGTGATGAGTATAAGGGAGATAAAGGGGTGTTCTTAGATGCTAATGAGAATCCGTATGGTACAGTGAATCGCTATCCTGATCCTTATCAATGTGAATTAAAACAAGTGATTAGCGAGATAAAAGGAGGTGATGCTGGGCAGTTATTCTTAGGCAATGGAAGTGATGAAGCGATTGATTTGGCTTACCGCATATTCTGTGAACCCAATAAAGATAAAGCTATTGTGTTCACACCTACCTATGGAATGTATGAGGTCTATGCTAATATCAATGCTGTGGAGTTAATCACACTTCCTTTAGATAAGGTGTTTCAGATAGAAGAGGGGTTAGTAGATCCTTATTTGACAGATGAGAATGTAAAGCTAATGTTTATCTGTTCTCCTAATAATCCGACAGGAAACTTGATAAAGAGAGAGACAATCATTAGGCTATTAAATCAGTTTAAGGGAATGGTTATCGTAGATGAGGCTTATATAGATTTTAGCAGTGAGTCATCTTGGCTAGAAGAGTTAACACAATATAAGAACTTAATCATCTTACAGACCTTGTCTAAAGGATGGGGAATGGCAGGGCTTCGCATAGGGATGGCGTGGATGAATGAGGAAGTGTTATATTACTTTAATAAGGTGAAGTCTCCTTATAATCTGAGTATTATCAATCAGCAAGAGGCAATTAAACTCTTGCAAGATAAAACAGGGTTTGAGCAGAGAATAGCAGTGTTATTAAGTGAGAAAGAGAGAATGATAAAGGAACTAAGTTCGCTGTCTATGACTCGATTTATCTATCCTTCTGAAGCGAATTATCTCTTAGTAGAGTTTGATCAAGCAGATAAGTTGTACCAAGAGTTAATAGAGAAGCAGATTATCGTAAGGAACAGAAGTAAAGTAGTACCTAATACCCTGCGTATATCAATAGGTCAGCCTGAAGAGAATACCCAATTATTAACAGCACTAAAAGCAATACAACGTGAAAAAGAAAGTATTATTTATAGATAGAGATGGAACGATAATCAAAGAGCCTGAAGACTTTCAGATCGATAGTTTTGAGAAGTTAGTGTTCTTGCCTAAAGTTATTTCGAGTTTAGCTAAGATAGCGAGAGAACTTGATTATACCCTAGTGTTAGTGAGTAATCAAGACGGATTAGGGACGAGTTCTTTTCCTGAAGAGACTTTCTGGCCTGTACAAAACTTCATTTTAAACACTTTAGCAGATGAGGGAGTAGTATTCACAGATATTTATGTAGATGATTCTTTTGACTATGAGAATAAACCTACTCGCAAACCTGGTTTAGGGATGTTAGGGAAGTATGTGTATGGAGAGTATGATTTGGCTAATTCGTATGTGTTAGGTGATCGTCAGACGGATATACAACTGGCAGAAAACTTAGGAAGCAAAGTTATTTATATCAATGAGGTAGCAGATGAGCGTGCAGCACTTAGCACAATGGATTGGGAAGATATCTACCAATTCTTAAAACAACAGCCTCGTGTTGGTAAAGAATACAGAAAGACAAATGAGACTGTCATAGATGTAGAAGTTGACTTAGATAATCCTAAGAAGTGCAGTATTAATACAGGATTAGGGTTCTTTGATCATATGTTAGAGCAGGTCAATAGACACGGTAATATAGGGTTAGAGATAGAGGTGAAAGGAGACTTACAAGTAGATGAACACCACACGATAGAGGATACAGCTATTGCATTAGGGACGGCGTTTAAACGAGCATTAGGCAATAAGAAAGGGATAGAGAGATATGGTTTTTTACTTCCGATGGATGAGTGTCTAGCGCAGGTAGCTATTGACTTCGGAGGGAGAGCTTGGCTAGTATGGGAAGCGGAGTTTAAGAGAGAGAAAGTAGGGGATATGCCTACTGAGATGTTCTATCACTTCTTTAAGTCGTTCTCAGATGCAGCGAGTTGTAATCTGAATATTAAGGTAGAGGGTGACAACGAGCACCACAAGATAGAATCTATTTTTAAAGCCTTTGCGAAGGCAATAAAGATGGCGGTTAATAAGACAGAGAATTACAACATACCGAGTACAAAGGGAATCTTATGATAGCGATTTTAAAATATAATGCAGGTAATGTACAGTCAGTACAGAACGCTATACAGCGATTAGGATATGAGACTGTGGTCACGGATGATGTCACGGTGTTAGAAGCTGCTGATAAGGTTATCTTTCCCGGAGTAGGTGAAGCATCATCTGCTATAACTTACCTTAAAGATAAGGGCTTAGACAAGGTTATTATTGGATTAAAACAACCAGTATTAGGGATTTGTTTAGGTATGCAACTTTTGTGCAATTATAGTGAGGAAGGAGATGTAGCAGGACTAGGAGTTTTTGACAATGAAGTAAAGCTGTTTCCTGCAGAGGATATTGTACCACAGATGGGATGGAATAACTTTAGTCAGTTAGAAGGACCGTTGTTTAAGGGGATAAAAGAGAGTGATGACTTCTACTATGTACACAGTTATTACGCTACGTTAGGAGGGAGTACTATAGCAGTGAATGACTATATCTTACCCTTCTCTGCAGCACTGAATAAAGACAACTTCTATGCTGTACAGTTTCACCCTGAGAAGTCAGGTATAGTAGGCGAATTATTACTTAAAAACTTTTTAGAATTATGAGAATCATACCCGCAATAGATATAATAGGAGGACAGTGTGTTCGCTTATCAAAAGGAGATTATAACACGTCTAAAGTGTATAATACTAATCCTGTGGAAGTGGCTAAGCAGTTTGAAGATGCCGGAATTAAGTACTTGCACATTGTAGATCTAGACGGAGCGAAGTCTAATCAAATCATCAATGCAAAGGTATTAGAGCAGATCGCTACGCAGACTAATCTGCAGATAGACTTCGGTGGAGGGATTAAGAGTGTAGCAGATATTAATACAGCGTTTAGCAGTGGAGCGAAGCAAGTAACAGTAGGTAGTATAGCGGCTACGAAACCTGAGTTATTCTTAGAGTGGTTAGGGAAATATGGGAGTGATAAGGTAATCTTAGGTGCTGACTGTAAGCAACGCAAGATTATGACTCAGGGGTGGTTAGACTCTGCTGATACAGATGTTTTAGAATTTATACAAATGTATGAGCAAAAAGGCGTGAAGTATACGATAGTGACTGATATCGAAAAAGATGGTATGCTAAACGGACCTGCTATCGAATTATACAAAGAGATAATAGGGAATAGCAAGGTAAAGCTTATCGCTAGTGGTGGATTAACTACTGTAGAGGAGTTATATACATTAAAGGATATCGGCTGTGAAGGAGTGATAATCGGTAAGGCTATTTACGAAGGAAGAATCACCTTAAAAGAGTTGAGTGAGTTATGCTAAAAAAGAGAATAATAGCCTGTATGGATATACAGGATGGAGAGGTAGTAAAAGGGATTAACTTCGTCGATATAAAACGAGCAGGAGACCCTATAGCTTTAGCTCAACGCTATGTAGTAGAAGGAGCAGATGAGTTAGTCTTTCTAGATATTACAGCCACGATAGAAAATAGAAAAACACTAATCAACTTAGTGAATACGATAGCAAGTGAAATCAATATACCCTTCACGGTAGGAGGTGGGATTAGCACTAGAGAACAGGCAGTAGATTTAGTGAGAGCAGGAGCTGATAAAGTAAGTGTTAACTCAGCAGCTATTAAACGACCTGAGTTGGTTCGGGAGATAGCAGAGGTCTTGGGAAGTCAGTGTGCAGTAGTGGCTATAGATACGAAGTATGAGGATGGTGAGTGGTGGGTTTATAGTGCTGGTGGACGTATAAAAACAGAATTAAAGACTGTCGATTGGGCTCGTCAAGTGGCGGTACTAGGAGCAGGAGAGATATTATTAACTTCGATGAATAATGATGGAACTAAAGCGGGCTTCGCTATAGATATTACTGCTGAGGTAGCAAGGCAAGTGAATATCCCTGTTATCGCTTCTGGTGGTGCAGGTAGTATAGAGCACTTCGAAGAGGTATTTACACAGACTAAGGCTACAGGCGCATTAGCAGCAAGTATCTTTCACTATGGAGAAGTTAGCATACCAAAATTAAAGCAAGCACTAAAAACGAATAACATTAATGTAAGATGAGATTAGATATAGATTTTAATAAAGGAAATGGACTAGTACCTGTCATTATCCAAGATAAGGACTCGATGCAGGTATTAATGCAAGGGTATATGAATGAGGAAGCCTACCAAAAGACAATACTAGAAGGCAAGGTAACTTTCTTTAGTCGCACTAAGAATAGATTATGGACGAAGGGAGAAACTTCAGGTAACTATTTATTAGTAAAAGAGATTAAGACGGACTGTGATCAAGATTGTCTATTGATACAAGTGGAAGCTATCGGAGCTACTTGTCACACAGGGAGTACTTCTTGTTTTGGAGAAACTTCTGATAAGGGTTTTGTCTATTCATTAGAACAAATCATTCACGATCGAATAGATAATAATATAGAGTCGTCATATACCAATCAACTTTTTAAAAGAGGAATTAATAAAGTAGCCCAAAAAGTAGGAGAGGAAGCAGTGGAAGTAGTTATCGAAGCAAAAGATGATAACGATGACCTCTTTAAAAATGAGGCTGCAGATTTATTATATCACTATTTGATCTTGTTAAAAGCTAAGGGGTTTGTGTTGAGTGATATAGAGTCTGTGCTAAAAGAAAGACACCTTAAATAAATACCCAAATACCTGATGATATATTGTATTGCCTGACATTCGGATATTTCCCATTAGAGAGTTAAGTTTCTAAAATATACGAATTTCATAGCGCTATATAAAGTCTAAAAAAACAGACCTGCTTTACTTAAGCAGGTCTATTTTTTTGTTATATACAAGTTTGTTTACCAATCTTTAAGAGCGAACACCTGAGAGCGAGAGCTTACATTTAGTTTTAGATAGATATTACTAATGTGATACTTCGTAGTACTTATAGTAATACTCAGTTTATGAGCTATCTCTTTATTTGTAAGACCATCCCAAATAAGATAGAGTACATCTACTTCACGTTCAGTTAGTTTATAGTTGTTCTTTAGATAATAGGATAGGTCGCCTTGATGATCTTTTAATGTCGAAGCATCATTTATTTTGCTGCTTTGAGCATTTTTTTCATTCAATAATAACTTGTGATAGTTCTTTAGCATCAGTACGTATTGAAACATAAATACACGGTTGCGTACATTGTGTTTTTGTGTTTTACGCACTAATACATAGTTGTTTATAATACTGAAAATGATAATTGCTATAACACATAGTTTTAGAGAGTTCATTGTTTGGTTGTATTCTACTAGAGATTGTGTAACCTCCATATTCGTAAAACAGATACCATATAATAAACATAGCGACAGTAATAGAATTACGTATAAGTAATAACGACTTCTTCGTTTAAGTATACGACTAATATACTGTGTAGCAATAAATAATGCAATAACTGTAATATCTAGAAGCAACAAATGCCCTTCTCCATATATATAGCTAGAGAAGTAGAGTACTAAAGCTATAATAGAGGTGATAGAGTATATATTCAATTCATTTTTATACATAAATCTCTTAGCGCTAAATGGGTAGTACGTAGAGATAAGCATACCTGTGAAGATTAGAGAACCGGCTACGATGGTGGCTCTAAAGAAACTTTCTATAGCCGTTAAGTCTGTGTGGAATAGGTTAAGTACGTCACTATAAATAAAGCAAGAAAAGATCAATACTTGTATTGATAGGTAGCTGATCCATTTCTTTTCTTTAAAAATCTGATAAATTATTAAGCTCGCTATAAATCCTAAGAATGCCATACCATAGAATATCCCTGATATGAAGTAGTTTAGTGAGATGTCTAAGTGATTCGCAAGATTATGATGTAGTGATATACGCGATAGATGTGCTACTGGATAAGTAGATTCTACTTGAGTGATATCAATATTGTTAATTATTGTATTGTGTAATATTTGTGGTGTGAGATCACATAATATAGTAGCAGTATGAACTAAAGAAAAATTAGTTACTATAGTTCCTAATTTGATTAAGCTAGCAATAGAAAAATAGCTTAGTATCATCATAATAGGCACTGTGCTTATAATGATATATTGTTGTTTTTTTTTCGAATCCATTGTATGTTTTTTAACCATAAATAATCTGTACTAAAGCTTCTGTGTAGGGGATGAATAATGTCTTAGCCCAAAACATTATATCAATACATAGCGATAGTATTAATATGCATCTTCTATTTCTGTAGAAGACAACGTGATAAAGAATGTATAATCTTATGTGTGAGTTTAGGTGATTATACCACTATTTATTCTTTTCTATATGTGTAAAAAATAAAAACACTACTGTTTAAAAGATAGATTTAGTTCTAAATCTACTTTTCTAAGAATGTTAAATGTTTTAGAAGATAAGCTTCTAGAAGGAATGGTTAAGTATTCCATTTTATACAGCGTGGGGACGAATAATTTGTTTCTAACTTTTTGGTAGTTAGGTGTGTGTGGATTTTGTGGCATTTTTCTTGTCGTTTTGTTTTGTATATACAAGATATACGTTAAAGCTGTGAATTGTACTATTACAAAGTATAGTTCTTTGTTAAATATTATAACAGTTTTATCTATTAGACCTGTACTTTGGTAGTGCATATTGTGATTAAATAGAAGGAGTTATAACGTAGTGACATTAATTAACAGTTGTATTTATTCTCTATTTAGTTAAGCTACCTTTTATATTGTGATTTTAATAGAGAGTTGGGTAGGTGTTTATTAAAGTTTTAAAATAGGTGGTAGACTTTTTGCTTGTAGTGCAAAAGTATTATTTGTAGGTCTGTGAGCGAAGTTAAGTGACTTTTATGATGTTACTTGATTGTAAGTATTATTTATATAGTAGCAGATATTATAGGTGGTCTAGAGTATGATAATCTTTGTTCTTTAGTGTTTAAACTTCACTGTTAATCTTTCCTTATCCTATACTATCCTTCTTATGTAGTGATTAGAATTTCTTCTTTTTTGTAATCACATTTGTTGCATTTCACCATTTGTAGTATTGTTTAATTACTCTTTTTTCACTCTTCCCGTATGGCTTATAAGAGATAGGGTACTAGTCCTTTTTTAGCAATTTAAGTATTTGATATATAGCTTATTTGTTTTTTGAAACCTCCTTTAGGATAGTGTGATAATGTTTCATTTTAAGAATGTTAACAAGGGTACTAGGTATCAATTTATGATTTAAACCATTCTTAAGTATAGGCTTTTCGATTTTTGGACGAAGTACTTTTGTCTTAGAATTTGTGAAGAACTATAGGTTCAATCTATTTGATGTAATGTGAACGACTTTGATTCTTGTGGGGACAATTATAGAAGAGTTTAGCTTTCTTAGACGTATGTAGATATGTGATGAGGGAGCATTTTATTAAAGAATAGATTACCCCATAGTTAAGTTTCCCAAATTCCCTTACTAACGAATTAATTTGAGTCTGATGCTATATTTCACCGATGTAGTTCATGTCTAGAAGTTTATTAACGAAGCTGTATTTAGCCCAATATAGCCTTCGTGTTTTTAATTAATAATAGCTAGTTGTGATAATGTGGGTCATATTATGACCTATGAGTCTCAAAGAGTAAATCTTAATCAATTATGAAAAAAGTAAGTATGGGAATCAGAAAGAAATAAGAATAAAAGGTTTTAGAAACTAGGTTTTTAAAACTTCGCCATAAGATGGCTTTAGGATATTAAATTAAAGAGTTTAAGACCTTTTATTCGGTAGCATTGCTTCATTAAGTCAATCTTCGTTTAAATGTGTTAACACTAGATAAAACTAGTGTATTATAGTGCATACAGCAACACTCACACTCGCTGTTATCACTATATCTTCTCTCAAAGATAGTATCTCAATCTCATCTTAGTAATTAATGTGACTAGTGCTCTAAACTCACAATCAGAGTAATAGCACAGAGACAATTTAAAAACACAATTAACAAACAACAAATGAAACAAAAAACTACTTTTTCTCTATGGAAGAGGTTACTGCTTTTGCTCGTCCTGTTAGTGCCACTAGTGCAGACTGTGGGGCAGACTAAAAATAGAATATTTGCCAACGAAGCTAAAGGGATAAAACAAGTATCATCTGAAAAAAATGCAGTTGATGGAGATTTAAATACTTCTGCTGATTTAAGTGCTTATGCAGGTTTGGCAGTTGGATTATTAGGTTCTAACAGTGAATTAGATTTAATATTCAATAAAAGTGTACCTAAAAACAATACTATTTTTACAAAAGTAGGTATTGAAGATAAGGGATTATTAAATGCTTTATTGGGTGGAAGTATTGGTAACTTGGTTACAGGATTAGTGGATGGTTTACTTTTAGGCAATCACTACTTCGAAGTATCAGCATATGATTCTAATGGAAGTGAAATTTTAAAAGAAAGTTCTCAAGATGGTTTTAAAAATGCAACTGCAAAACTAATAGAGGATATTAATGGGCATTTCTTATTAGCTATTACTTCAGATAAGGAAATTAATAAATTGAAATTTTCTAATTATAGTAAAGCGGTATTAGGACTTTTATCGGGAACTAAACACTTTTATGTTTATGATTCTTTTTACAATAGTAGTGTTAGTCATTGTGGAAAACCACTAGGGACTTCTTTTGATGGAGGAGGAATTGATTTAAAAGTTTTGAATTTAAAGAATCAAAATTTAAGTCATGCTATAGATAATGATCTTACAACTTATTCACTTGTATCACCAGGAGCATTATTAGGTGTCAATGTAGGTGGTTCAATGTCTCAAATATTCTACTTTCCTACTACATCTAATGAACAATCTAGTGTAAATATAAAACTAGCTGTTGGTAGTACTGGAGTACTAGATTTAAACCTTTTAGGAGGTGTCGAAGTACTTGCTTATAATGGTAAAAGTACTGTGCCTGTATATCAGAAGTCATTATCAGGAGGATTAATAGCTGACCTAAACCTTTTAAACTTGATTAAGGAAGGAAAGACTGTTGATTTAATAGTAGCTCCACAAAAATCGTTTGATCGTTTAGAAGTGCGTTTAAAAGCACCTGTAGGAGTTGATTTATTAGGGAGTTCTGTACGCATATATGACGTAGAACGCTATGATGGTGTTACTTGTAAGAACCCATTAATTAAAATTCCTAACGCAACAGATCAACCATTCGAAGTAGCATCTTGCTCTACATCATTAGGAGTGTTTGACAATGTAGACTTTCCTTACAATGCAATAGATGGTAATAATGAAACTTATGCTACGCTAATTGCAAATAATGGAAGTTTATTAGTGTCTGCTCCTCAAAAGGGGCGTATAGAGATGAGATATAATGCTCCATTAGCAGCGAATAAAACATCTTATATCCGTATTGATGCAGATAAAGGGATGCTTAATGCTCTTTTAGGAGGTACATTAGGTAAGTTAGTAGCTGATCTAGGAGGGCTAGTCTTAGGTAACCATATATTTACAGTAGAAGCATATAATACCGCTGGAACATCAGTATTAAAGCGTTCAAGTTCAAATGGATTTGATGGAGACGCTATTGGTGCTGTAAAATTAGTACAAGATAATATTGGAAGATATTACTTAGCAGTTACTCCCAATCAAGCATATCAAAGTATTGTTGTGTCTAATAGTGTTGGTAGTTTATTGCCAACAGGAGAAATACGTACATTGAATGTATATAATATGTGTACAGAGATAGGAACAGACTTATGCTTTCCTGCTCAATTCACATCGTATGACCAAAAAGGCTTAAGCTTAGGTGTTGCTGACTTAGCTAAAGCAGGAGTTAATAATCCATACTTTGCTATTGATACTAATACATCTAATTACTCAGAGATTAGCAATGGTCTATTAGCAGTAAGTGGATTAGTAAAACAAACCATTTATTTTAATCAACCTTCAAAAGTAGGTGACGAGTTAAAAGTGAGATTACAGTTAGACCCTAAATCACTTCTTTCAGTTGATTTATTAGGAGGGTATAAAGTAGTTACTTATTTAGGAGGTAAACAACAAGAGTCATTCACATTACAACAAGGGTTAATTAATAGTCTAAATCTATTAGACTTATTTAAATCGGGTGGAGTACAGACATTGACTTTTGATACTAAACAAGTATTTGATAGAGTAGATATTCAGGTGTCAACAGTGTTGACTGCTTCAGTTACACCAGCTATTCGTTTATATGATGTAAAGCGTGTAAGTTCTACTTGTCCTGAAAAGGCAACGTTACCACCATTCATAAAACCAGTATGTGCTGCTAAAGTACTAAGTGCGTCTAATGCAGATGATATAGATAATATATTCAGTGAGAACTTTGATGATTATGCAACACTTAATTCAGGTGCTGGACTTTTATTGGGATTAGGTGATCAACATACAGGGCATATCGAATTAGGATATGAAAAAACCATTAAGGCAGGTACTACTTCTTATATCCGTTTTGATTATGACAAAGCTATTTTAGACAAATTAGTAAGTGGAAGTCTTGGTAATTTAGTGTCAGGATTGGTAGATGGATTGCTATTAGGGAATCATTACTTTACAGTTGATGTAAAAGATGCTGCAGGTGTGTCTGTCTTACAAGGAAGTAGTAAAGGGAAAGATGTTTCTTTTAAAAATCAAGGTGATATTCGTATTGTAAGTGATAAGGATGGAAGAACATACCTTGCTATCACTCCTTCAGTAGATTATAAATCAGTGCGTATCACTGATAAGACGAACGCATTGTTAGGTTTATTAGCGAAGCCTAATACGATGAATATATATAGTATGTGTTATGAGAGTGATACTAACTCTTGTGTGCCATCATTTGCAACCTCTTTTGAATATACTGGTTTATCATTAGATGTTACAGGTTTATCAGGAGCAGGAGTTACTTATCCAGAACGTGCTATAGATGATAATACTACACATTATTCAGAGATATCTTTAGGGACAGTAAATATTGCTGGATCTGTAAGACAATATATCTATTTCAATTCTGTAGCTAAAGCGGGTGAAGAGACATTAATCAAGTTTAGAACACAAGGTGGTCAGGTTAATCTTGACTTAATTGGTGCTTTAGAGATTAAGGCTTATAAAGGGGATAAAGAAGTAGATGCTGTATCAAGCACGAATGGATTAATCAATGGAATCAATGTCTTAGACCTATTGACTAATAATAAAATGGTAGAGTTACCATTTAAACCAAGAGCGGACTATGATCGTATTTCTATAGGAATGAAATCATTATTGGGTGTAAATGTTGGAGCAAGTTTACATTTATATGATGTAGTTCGTACGTGTAAAATAGTGAACCCAAATCAAGCATTAGTAGCTTGGAAATCATACAAAGTAAATAACGATGCAACAATCAAAACTGTAAAAGGTGGTGAAGTTGTAGAATACACTATTCACGTACGCAATGAAAGTACTACACCTATTGCTGATTTTATTGTGAAAGATAAAATGCCTAAAGGTGTGAAGTTAAAATCACAAGTAGGCGGAGTTGTAAATACTGATGAAGTTGCCTTTATTCATAAAGGAGCTTTAGCACCTGGCGCTATTACTACATTCACATTTACTGTAGATGTAGCAACTGATTTAACAGGACTTGTTGAAATCAAGAATATCGCTTATGTAGGTGAAGCAGGACAAGAAGCTGGAAAGGAAGTATTCTATCCATCTTATCCACCTGTAGACAATACTAATCCTGTACAACCTGATGGAACTAAAGCACCAGGTACAGTGATAAAAGTAGAGAGTGATACGATGTTAGATAAACCAACTATTGTTTCTGTGGATGTTAATGGAGTTGATAGTTCTAATAATGAAATCTGTATTGGCTCTTCGATTACTTTAAAAGTGAAGGAAGAAGGAGATACTTACCAATGGTATTTTGATGGAGGAGCTATTAGCAATACTGCCGTAGGTAGTGATGATAATACCAATCCAAACTATGGTAAGCAACGTACTTTAATTACTGATACACCTGGTAAATACACAGTAGTTATTACTAAAGGTAGTAAAGTATCTAAAGTTTCAGATGTATTTGAAGTTGTTCAAAAAGAAGCAGCAACTCTTACTATTGAGGGAAGCCAACGTATAAGTGTCAAATTAGATAGTAGCACAGGTAAAGCAGTTATAGCATTGCCAAATGTTCATACTAATGGAACTACACCAGTATGGTTTAATTATGACAATAAGCAAGTTATAGGTAATCAAGTAGAGTTTAATGCTCCTGGTAATTACACATTAACAGTATATAGTGAATTAGATGGTTGTGAAAGCTATGAAAGCTTAATAGTGACTGTATTTGATGATTCATTGTGTCCTCCTACGATAGAGAGAGTATACGCAAGAGGAGGGAAGCTTCCAGACGGTACAGATATGAGTACTAAATGGTACACAACACTTGCTGGTTTTGTTGCAAATAAAGAAAATGCAGTAAATGGTAATCCTACTACACACTCTACTATATCTACTACCATAGCGCTATTAGGTTTAGGAACAACGTGGCAGAACATTTATTTTGATCATCCTGTTAAAGCGGGTACACCAGTGACTATTAAGTTAGGTAAGGAGTACAGCGGATTAGTTGTAGCAGGTGGTTTATCTGTGGTAGGCTTAGATAAAAAAGGAAACAGAATAGGTACTATTAAAGCTGTATCTGGTGGATTATTAGATCTATTGACGGCTGATAATGTATTAGAGTACACATTCGTTCCATCTAATAAAAAGGGACCACAAGAATTCTACGGAGTACAAGTTTCATTAGGAGCATTAGTAGGTGTAGCTCAGTTAGCTAAAGTATATGGTGTTTACTATGATAAATCGGTATCTCAGTTTCCAGAAGGATATTGTAAACCTGTTTCAGATAATGTACATCCTTCAGTATTAGATGTTTTACACGGAGTACAAGATTTAGGTTTAGGAGTAGCGAGTGCTACAGCATCTGTAGTAAATCCTTGGAATGCAGTGGATGATAATCCTGAGACTTATGCTGTGATCAGTAGAGTAGTTTCTGTAGCGAATCAAGCGCATATGAGTGTAGTCTTTAAGCAACAAGCAATGCCAGGAGATGAGCTTAGTATTATTATTGGTACACCTAGTAATCCAGTTCTTGGGCTAGAATTAATCAAAGCATTTAAGATTCAACGCTACTTAGGAGATAAGAAAGTTGGACCAGAGATAGATGGTACGAACGGAGTTAAGGTTATTGACTTAAAACTTTTAGGATTAGGATATAAAAGAAAGTATAAGATGATTATTAAAGAGGTAGATGAATCTTTTGATAGAGTTAAGATCACTTATGCCGATGTATTAGGAGTTATAGGAGAGTTTACTAGAATCTATGAGGTAAGTGTGGCTCCTAAAGTAAACTTAGGTAACGGTTTTGATATTAATGAAGATATAAAAGCTATCTGTGTACAAGGAAACTTAGTAATAACTGCTGAAGACAGCTGTACAGATTATCAAATGTTTACTAAAGAAAGGGATGTGAATCCTGATAATCTAGAAAAACCTATTATTGGAAAACTAGAGACTATTATAGATAAGAATGGTTTGCCTATTAATCAATATACTTTCAAATTACCAAAACAATTAGAAGAAGTTGAAGAAGGTAATGACGATGGTACCCCATCAGGAATTAAGTATAAAGTGATTTACATTCAAACATTCAGAAACGGCTGTCCAGTAGGAAGACGTATACCAGTGAAATTAGATGCTAAAAACTGTTCAGTTAAATCTAACCTTAACATCACACACAAAATCAAATAACAAAACAACAATATTTTTATATATAACAAGACATGAAAAAAATCACATTAATAGCGGCATTATTAGGAACAACATATTTCGCAAACGCACAGGTAGGGATCGGTACAGCTGATCCTGCTACTGCTGCAGAATTAGACATCGTAGCTAAGGCTGGCGATAAAGGTATCTTAATCCCTCGTGTTACATTAACAGCAGAGAATGTATTCGCACCTATTAAAGGAGCTCAAATAGAAAGTTTATTAGTATATAATAACACAGCTTCAGCGACTATGCCTAAAGGTTTTTACTACTGGGTTGATGCTAAGTGGAATAGAATCATTGGTAAAGCAGAACTAGATAAAGTAGTAGAAAACTTAGGAGACAATATTACGAATATCACAAATGATGTTCAAGGACTTAAGAATATCGTAAACTTTATCTTACCTACTAATCCTGGTAATGAAGATCCTACTAAACCAGGACACACTACTATCGTGTATGACCATACTACTGGTGATATGTATGAAGTAGTATATGATGCTACAACTAAAAAATACATCACTAAGAAGATCGACTTACTTAAGATGATCCAAGGGAAAGAAACAAATACTTTCTTTAAGAATATCAAAGATGTAAGTGGTAAAACAACAGGGTATGTGTACTTCAACGAGAAAACTATTGTACAGTGGTTAGAGGCTGATGTTAAAAACACTGTAGATAATATTCCTAACGATGTTAAGGGAGCTATTGAGATTGACGTTAAAGGTACAGTAGTAAATAACTTCAAAGAAATCTTAGAAGCGCCAACTACTATCACTGTAACAACAAAAGAAGGAGATAAAACTTTCACAACAGTTGAGGAGTATTTACAGTATATCTCTCAATCTGCTGAGGGTAACGTGATCTATAAAAACATCAGTACTGACCCAGCTAAAGAAGAGTGGGTATTCCAGTATTATGATAAAACGACAGAAAAATATAAGACAATCAGTCTACGTGATTTAGTAGCTGGTACAGAGACTAAGACTTTCGTAAGAGAAATTGAAGTAAATGGTAAAGTAACTGGATTTGTTTACTTCTCAGAACAGACTATCATTGATTGGCTAGCTTTAGATAAAGCAAATACAGTTGACAATATTCCTAACACTGCTAAAGGTGCTATCACTGTAGATGTAAAAGGAACTATCGTTAAGAATATCCAGGAGATCTTAAAATCTACGACAGAGGTTAAAGAAGGTGGAAAGACTTTCACTACTGTAGAACAATACTTACAGTACATCTCTCAGTCTGCTGAAGGTAACGTAATCTATAAAAACATCAGTACTGATCCTGCTAAAGAAGAGTGGGTATTCCAGTATTATGATAAAACGACAGGAGAATATAAGACTATCATTTTACGTGATTTAGTAGCTGGTGCAGAGTCTAAAACTACGATAGTTACTTATAACAACAAACAATACTATTTATCAGAAGCGTATATCATAGCGGGTGGAGAACTTGATTCTTCTAAATGGACAGCAGTGCCATCAGGAGCTATTCACGTAGATGTAGTAGGTGGAGTGATTAATAATATCGAAGAAATACTTACTACTAAAGGGAATATCACTATTAAAGTAGGTGGTAAGAATATGAGTTTTACTTCTGTAGAAGAGTATTTACAGTACATCACGCAGTTCTCTGAAGGTAACGTAATCTATAAAAACATCAGTACTGATCCAGCTAAACCGAACTGGGTATTACAGTATTGGGATAATGCTAAAGGAGAATATGTTACGATTAACTTAACTGACTTAGTTGCTTCTGTAGAAACTAAAACTAATATCCTTAGAACAGAAATTAAAGCAGATGGTAAACTAGAAACGTATGCAGAAGCAAAGGCTCCAGTAGAAACAGCTGTTAAGAAAGGAGAGATCTTCTATAAATATAATAACGAAGATAAGAAAGAACAATTCATCAATATGACTGCTGATATCATCTCTTCTATTACCAATAATGAGGATGTGAAGAATGCACTGACTAATATCCTAAACCAAGGTGGTAACGTGTACTTCGGTGATGTTAACGGGAAAGAAGTGTTCTATACAATGCAGATTGTAAATGGTAAAGAAGAGAAGACTCCTATCGAATTACCAGCTTCTTTCATCTTAGATATTATCAACAAATATAAGGATATAGTTAAGAATGCTTTAGGTGATCATATCGATAACACGACAACGATCGTAAACACTGGTAATACTTATAATGGTAAGATGGTATTCTTAGCGAAAGGTAAGACTACTGTAGGTAAAATAGAAGGAGGAGAACAGTACCCTTCTCCATTAACTACTGGAGTTGAGATTGACTTAACTAAGATAGCAGGTTTAACTACTATTGAAGATGTATTAACTGTATCTATTCTTAAGAATGGTAAAGTAGTAGCGTCTACTGTAGCAGACCTAGTATCAGCAGGTAATAAACTTGCGTTCGCTATCGGTACAGGGGCATTCTATACAGCATTACCTTATGGAGATTACGAAGTAGTAGTAGAGTTCACAGGTAATTTAGCTCCTATGACTCCTATCACTAAGCCATAATTTAAACCCAGAATAGCGATAGACATATAAACGAAAAGTTGTTATACAAAACAGGTCTGAATTAGAGATAAAAGCATACTGTAGTATGGTTTTGAAACTAATGAAAGAACTATGAAGTAGAATTGCTTTGTAGTATTTGGCTAGTGCTGATTATGGGTTAAAACAACAACAACAAACAACAATTATAATTCTTTTCTAAAAGGGAGGAGCCACAGCCAAACTCACATTATCGGCTCTTCCCTTTTTATTAAATCAAAACTCACATTATGAAAAAAATATATTTAAGCTTAGCCTTTTCTTTCCTTGTATCAGCGGGGTTCGCACAGACTAAAATAGGTGTAGCAGGTAAGAGTACTGCGGATGTAAATGCTAATGCAGTATTAGAATTAGACGCTACTGACAGAGGACTTTTATTACCTCGTGTTGCCTTAACTAAAACAACAGATGCTACTCCACTAAAAGCTCACGTAGCAGGTATGACGGTTTATAATACCATAGCACAGAATGATGTAGTACCAGGTTTTTACTATAACGATGGAACTAAATGGCAACAGATGGTGACGTATGATAATAAAGCCGTGAAGTTCTTCTATATGCCGACTATCACTTTTGATACGAGTGTATTAACAGCAGCAGGTAAGACAGAAACTAAAAATCTATATGCAGAGTATGCTAAACAGTTCTCTATGCAGAGTGGAAATGCAGTAGCGAGTACTAATGCTCCTGATACTATCCCTCATTATCCTGCAGCTACTGATCTATATTATTATGTAACTGACTTTGATCCTACAGTATTTAAGAATATTGTGATTAATGAGAAGGGTGTAATGACTTACGAAATCATAGGTACAGGTACACCTACATCTATTATGAATATTGTATTCGTGGTAAAATAATTAACTAGTAAACGTGATTCACTATGGTAATTAAAAGAACACTCCTAGTAGTTGGTAGTTTATGCTCTGTGGCAACTATGGCACAGACTGTAAACAAGGGAGGGCTATATATCAGCCCTGAAGGGGTAATGTCTACACATTATGCCTTAGAGAATAAAGAAGCAGCTGACTTTAAGAATAACGGTACACTATACGTATATAACGATGTAGTTAATAACGGTGCTTTCTTTGATTATAAAGGAAAAGTAGCGCAAGGTACTACAATATTTAAAAGTGATACACCTCAGACTATCTCAGGTAATACGATCAGCAAGTTTAATAATGTAGTGTTGAATAACAGTACAGAGAACATCGCTTTTAATGTTCTAAACGATGTCGTAATACAAGGGAAAGTGGACTTCCAAGACGGTATTGCTAATATCGATCAAACCAAAGGTTCGTTTACATTCTTAAAAGATGCCAAAGCAGTCAATGCTAGTGATAATAGCCATATCGAAGGTACTGTTGATAAGGAAGGTAATAACGAATTTGTGTTTCCGATCGGAGATAAGAAGTATTATAGAAACGCTACTATCACAGCTCCTAAAGAAGAGAAGGATGTCTTTATCGGGAAGTATAACTTAGATGATACGAACTTCTTCAACTCTCATAAGCACAAGTCAGGTGTAGTAGAGTTAGTAAACGATAGAGAATATTGGTTAGTAGACCGTAGTTCTAACGCGAAGAGTGATGTTATATTGACGCTAGGTTGGCACAAGGGTACTACTCCTAAAGATCTATTAAAGACAGCAGATAAGAACTTGCGCATTCTGCGTTGGGATGCTAAGGACCAGCTTTGGGTTGATGAAGGAGGTATCGTAGATATGGATAATAAAACTGTAACTACACCCACTTCCGTACGTGGATATGGATTCTTTACTTTGGGTACGGTAAATACGGATCTAATATTAGAGGGAGATGTAGTGATTTATAACCTAGTATCGCCTAACGGGGATGGAGAGAATGACTTCTTCTTGATTGATAATATTAATCGCTTCCCGAGTAATAGAGTTGAGATTTATAACCGTTGGGGAGTGAAGGTATATGAGACCAAGAGTTATGACAGTAATAATAACGTGTTTAGAGGATACTCAGAAGGACGTGTTACAGTTAACTCAGGAGAGAAGTTGCCTACAGGTACTTACTATTACGTGATTAGTTACGATTATAATAAGGGTACTGAGTCACGCACGATCAAGAAATCAGGGTATCTACATTTAGAAAACAACTAAGCTTTTAGGAATGACAATTAACAAAACAATAAAAAATATAAGTGTATGTATGTTGACTCTTTTAGGAGCGCAACAAATACAAGCACAACAAGATCCTCAGTTCACACAGTATATGTATAATGCCTCTAATATTAACCCTGCTTATGCAGGGTCTAGAGGTAACCTAAGTATCTTCGGTAATTACCGTACACAGTGGGTAGGACTAGATGGAGCGCCTAAGACTGCTAATTTATCTGTTAATACGCCATTAGGAGATTCTAAATTAGGACTTGGGGTTAACTATATGAATGATAGAGTAGGGGCTATGGATGAGAATAATATCTCTGTAGATTTATCTTATACTATCGACCTAAATCATGAGTATAAATTAGCTTTTGGTTTGAAGGCTACAGCTAACTTATTAAACGTTGATTACACTCGTCTAAACAGTTATAGTAGTAAAGATCCGGTAGCAGCTACGAATATCGAGAACCAATTCTCACCTAATGTAGGAGCAGGTCTTTATATGTATTCTGAGAAGTCTTACTTAGGACTTTCTATTCCTAACTTCTTGACAACAGATCGCTATGATGATAATGAGGTGACGACTATGCGTCAGCAGGCTCACGTTTACTTAATGGGGGGATATGTATTCGAACTTAATCCTAGCTTGAAGTTTAAACCGGCTTTCTTAGCGAAGGCTGTTTCAGGGACGCCATTACAGTTAGATTTGACTGCTAATTTCTTGATTGTAGACAAGTTTACAGTAGGAGCAGCATATCGTTGGGATGCTTCAGTTAGTGCATTAGCAGGATTCCAAATAAATGACAATTTGTTTATCGGATATTCGTATGATGCGGATACGACTAAGTTAGCGAACTATAATTCGGGTTCTCACGAGATATTTATGCGTTTTGATTTGTTCAATAATCGCACACGTATGAATACACCAAGATTCTTTTAACGAAAACTATAAAGTATGAATAAGAAGGTTATTAAGTTTTTCTCAATAGCCTCTTTTTTCTTACTGTCAACAGCAGGTATTGCCCAGACAGGTAAAGAGAAGAAAGCAGATAAGAGCTTTGACTACTATGAGTATGTCAATGCAATCGAAATCTATGAGAAAATCATCAATAAAGGTTTTAAGAGTGTCAATACATTAACCAAATTGGCAGATGCTTATTACTTTAAAGGAGAACTTAAGACTGCACATAAGTGGTATGAAGAACTCTTTAATTTTGCAAAACAAGAAGGAACGAAGCTTCCGTCAGAATATTATTATAGATATGCACAGACACTGCGTTCTATCGAAGATTACAACTCTGCTGATGCCTATTTAAGCCAATTCGCTGAACTAGAGAAGAACGATAGTCGTGGTATCTTATTTGAACAAAAGAAAGATACGTATCTAAAGGAGATTAACTCTATGATACAGCGCTATGATCTAAAGGCACTACCTATTAATAGTGTGTACTCTGATTACGGATCTAGTATATTAGGAGATCAACTAGTCTTCGCCTCTGCTAGAGAAACTGAGAATGGAGG
This sequence comes from Myroides sp. N17-2, assembly GCF_002286775.1. GTDB lineage: Bacteria > Bacteroidota > Bacteroidia > Flavobacteriales > Flavobacteriaceae > Flavobacterium. The sequence continues at coordinate 50,859 of NZ_NSGJ01000012.1, read as the reverse complement.
TAAGGTACACAAATGGACAAATGAAGCATTTACCAGTCTATACAGTACCGTTATCGGTAAGGACGGTAGCTTTAGTGATCCTGTACCTGTAGATAAATCAGGTAAGGCTAAAGTGAATGTTGCCTCAGCAGTGTTTACTAAAGATGGTAAGACGATGTACTTCACGAGTAACAACTTTAAGAAGAATAAGAAAGTTCACAATGAAGAATTTTACATTCTACTGAAGTTGTACACGTCTTCTTTATTAGAGGACGGTTCTTGGTCAGAAGCTACAGAGTTGCCGTTTAACTCTAATAACTATAATACGGCTCACCCAGCTTTATCTCCTGATGAGAAGTGGCTGTACTTCGCATCGGATAGAAGTGGTACACTAGGTGAGTCAGATATATTTAGAGTATTTATCGAAGAGGATGGTAGCTATGGTACACCTGAGAATTTAGGCGGTAGAATTAATACAGAAGGGCGTGAGACGTTCCCATTCATATCTAAGGATAACTATCTATACTTCTCATCAGATGGTAGACCAGGTCTAGGAGGATTAGATGTCTATATGGCTAAGATCAATGTCGATAATACATTCGGTAAAGTAGCTAGTGTAGGTGCTCCTATTAACAGCCCTGCAGATGACTTTGCATTCTATATCAATGATAAGAATAGAAAGGGATTCATTAGTTCTAACCGAGATGGTGGAGTAGGTGGAGATGATATCTATTTCTTCCAAGTAGTGGACTGTAAACAGCAGATAGAGGGACAAGTGTTTAATACCACGACTAAGCTTCCTATCGCTAATGCTACTGTAGTCTTATATAATAATGAGTATAAAGAATTAGCGACTATCACTACTGATGCACAAGGACATTATATCACTGATGCGCTAGACTGTAATCACAAGTTTAGACTGAAGGCTAGTGCTGATAAATATTTGACAGCTGAAGTAGCGACGTTATTAGGACGTGAGTTTAACGTAGCGAAGACTGTGAATATAGGCCTAGATCCAATAGAGGAGAAGATAGAGAAAGACGATGACTTGTTTAAGAAGTTAAAGTTAGATCCTATTTACTTTGATTTTGATAAAGCGACTATTAGACCTGATGCAGCTGTAGAGCTAGCCAAGGTAGTAGAAGTGCTTAATATGTATCCTAAACTGAAGATAGACGTGCGTTCGCATACAGATAGTAGAGGAAATGATGCTTATAATATGAAGCTGTCAGACAGAAGAGCTAAGTCAACTGCTGCTTGGATGATCTCTCAGGGAATAGATGAATCTAGAATCACAGGGCAGGGATACGGCGAATCTCAGTTAGTCAATAAGTGTGCAAATAAAGTACCGTGTACGATACTAGAGCACCAAGAAAATAGAAGAAGTGAGTTTATTATTCTAAACATAGAATAACACTATTTCGATTAAATAGGGATTTTTTTTAAAAGCTAGTTTGCTTATTGCAGACTAGCTTTTTTTTTGGCTTTAAAAAGCTGTATTCTAGTCAAGACTACTACAACACCTAGACAAGAGATGTTCAACAAAGAGTCTGTTTTATAGATCAATCTTGAGGTAATATTGAAGGAGTGTTGAAGAGGCAAGTATGAAGTTTTATATTTTTTTTTAAAATAAATGAGTTAGAGTAGCGAGTACACATAATTGAAGAAAAAGTTACTTTTAAAATAAGAGATTTTAGCTGTTTAGAGCTTTTTTTAGGGCTTGCTTACTTTTGAAGTTGAGATTATCTTGACTTTCACCCCCTCCGTTTTGAGCAAACCTCAGTCTTGTACATCCAATTTAAGATTTGTAACTTTGTCACATATTTCAATTTCTAGTTCACTAGAAATCAATGTTTTTAATTCACCTAGGGATTATAGACTATATCACTTATCTCAAGAAAAAAGAAACCCCTTTATTTGCCCATTTCCGTCTATGAAGTTGCTATTTGACTTTGTATGAAAGTATATTGACAGCATCCTGCGTGCATAGTGAGTCCATTAAAAAGGCTGTTTTAATGGACTCACTATGGACTCACTATGGACTCATTATGGACTCACCATGGACTCAGTCAAACCAAGACCCCATAAAAATGCCTTTTTCACCCTGTTAAGATAATTTCTGATTGTTTTTAAATATTAGCCTCGAAGATTGGCTTAAAAAAAGCACTGAATATTTAACATCCAATACTTTGCAAATATACATATTAAAAAATAAGTGTTTTTATACACCTTTATTTTTTGTTATATTCTTAATTTACTGATTTTGATCCTTTGGTTGCTAGAATTTAGATGCCTAAAGCTAGTTTGACAGTCAACTGTTTTACTTGCTTTTATTTTTAGGTAGCGTTTAATTCATAAAGTCAAGAAGACTTTGTTTAATTATGCACTATAAAGGTTAGTTGATTTATAGAAGAGGTATATGTTGTCATATTGTCTATAAGACATAAAAAAAACCACCCATAGAGGGTGGTTTAGGATGAAGAATAGGTTAGACTATTTTTCTATAGCTTGATACGCTTTAAGCGCTTCTTTTAATATTTCAGCAGAGCGGATTAAGTCTTCTTTCTTTAGAACGTAAGCCATACGAGCCTCGTCTAGTCCTACACCAGGTGTAGAGTAGAATCCTGCTGCAGGAGCGATCATTACAGTTTCTCCGTTTAGATCATATTCCTCTAATAACCATTTAGCGAAGTTGTCCGCATTTTTAATAGGGAATTTAGCTACGCAGTAGAAAGAACCGTGTGGCATAGTCACTTGTACGCCTTCTATTTGTTGAAGTGCAGTGATAAATACATCTCTTCTCTCTTTATATTCTGTGATTACTTCATCGAAGTAAGATTTAGGAGTATCAAGAGCTGCTTCAGCAGCGATTTGTTCAAAAGTAGGAGGAGAAAGACGTGCCTGAGCAAACTTCATTGCAGCAGCCATAAGGTCTTTGTTTTTAGAAACGATACATCCTATACGAGCTCCACACATACTGTAGCGCTTAGAGACAGAGTCAATCATAATAGCGTGGTTAGCTAGTTCTGGAATACTCATCACAGAGATGTGTTTATATCCATCATAAGCGAACTCTCTATATACTTCGTCAGCGATTAAGAATAAGTCATGTTTAATAACTAACTCTGTTAACTGCTTCATTTCTTGCTCTGAATATAGATATCCTGTAGGGTTACCAGGGTTACAGATTAAGATAGCTTTAGTCTTAGGTGTGATAAGTTTTTCAAACTCTGCAATAGCAGGTAATGCAAATCCGTCATTGATAGAAGACATTACAGGAACTATGTTTACTCCATTAGAAGTAGAGAATCCGTTATAGTTAGCGTAGAATGGCTCAGGAATGATAATCTCGTCTCCGTGATCCATCGTACTTCCTAATGCGAAAAGTAGTGCTTCTGATCCACCAGTAGTCACGATAATATCAGCTACATCTACATTAAGATTTTGGTCTTTATAGTGTTTTGATAATTTTTTTCTATAGCTTTCGATTCCAGCAGAGTGACTATATTCTAATACTTCGAAGTTAGCATCTTTAACAGCTTGTAGTGCTCCAGCAGGAGTTTTGATATCTGGTTGACCTATATTTAAATGGTATACATGGTGTCCTTTTTGTTTTGCAACCTCTGCAAAAGGTACTAATTTTCTAATTGGTGATTCAGGCATTTGAAGCCCTTTGTTTGAAATCTTAGGCATAGTTTTAAATTTTAAATAGACATAGTAGACAACTACAAAGAATATGAAAAGGAATCATACGTTTTGTAGAATATTACCACAGCAAATGTAACTTATTTTATGTGAAATTATACAACAAATTGATTACTAAATATTAAGTTAAATATACTGAACTACTGACGTTTTTGGTTATTTTTGTTGCACTATTAAAACAACATATTAACATCTCATGGATAAAAAAATAATATCTTTTTTTTCTTCGACTCGGTTAATGGCAGTTCTTTTTATAGCCTTTGCTATTGCATTGGCTGCGGGAACTTTCATTGAAGATCGGTATAACACAACTACTGCACGTATCTTAATATACAATACCAAATGGTTTGAGTTTATTATGTTCTTTTTCTTGATTAACTTTATTGGGAATATTAAGAGATACAGATTATTGAGCAAAGAGAAGTGGGCTACCTTACTGTTACACGTTTCATTTATCTTGATTCTTATTGGAGCATTAATTACTCGTTACATCAGTTTCGAGGGGATGATGCCTATTAGAGAAGGGGAGACTGCAGATCAGATCTATTCAGATAAAACATTCCTTACTGTGATGACTGATGGCGATTATGAGGGAGAAGCACGTAGACGTACTTTCGAAAAACCTCTTCTATTCTCATCTGTAACGGATAATCATTTTAAGCTTAAAGAAGAATTTAATGGTGTTCCTTTTGAAATAGAATATAAGGACTACATCATGGGAGCAGAGGAAGCGGTAGTTGAGGATGCTAATGGAACATTATTCTTAAAATTAGTAGAGTCTGGTGATGGAGAGCGTCATGAACACTATCTTAAAGAAGGAGAAGTTGCTAGTATTCACAATGTATTGTTCTCATTTAATAAACCTACTGATGGGGCTATTAATATCATAAAAGAAGGGAATGACTATTTTATGGATACTCCATTCGGAGGTACATTCATGAGAATGGCTGACCAATCTAAAGGTGATGTGATGGCAGGTACTAAAGCGCCATTAAACTTTAGATCATTATATAATATGGCTGGTACACAGTTCGTACTGCCAGATATGCCTATAAAAGGTAAAATGATTTTGAAATCAGATGGTGATTTTAAAAATAAAAGAAATACTGATGCTCTAGTGCTTACTGTTCGTTCTCAAGGGAAAGAAGAGGAAGTAACACTTATGGGAAAAGGGGGTAGAATGGGAGAACCTCAATCATTTAAACTAGGTGATTTAGAGTTTACATTATTATATGGAAGTAAAGTATATACTACACCATTCCAAATCAAACTAAACAAGTTTATTGCTGAGAAATATCCTGGTACAGAGAGTAGCTATGCCTCATTCGAAAGTCAGGTAACTGTATTAGATGGAGCAGAGAAGTTCGATGCGCGTATCTATATGAATAATATCTTAGATCATAAAGGGTACCGTTTCTTCCAAGCAGAGTTTGACAGAGATGAGAAAGGAACTATATTATCTGTTAACCACGATTTCTGGGGAACATGGATTACTTATATAGGGTACTTCTTATTATATGTAGGAATGTTAGCGATATTATTTGACAAGAATACAAGATTTGGTGATTTGAAAAGAAAATTAGATAAAGTAAGAGAGAAGAAGGCTTCTATGCTTACGATGTTATTATTGTTCTTATCAGTAGGAGCGTTTGCACAACATAATCACGATACACCTATGCGTCCGAGTCAGGTGATGATCGATTCATTAGTGAAGTCTACAGCTGTGGATAAAGAACATGCTGCTAAATTCGGAGAACTAGTGATTCAGGATTTCGGAGGACGTATGAAACCTGTGAATACTTTTGCGTCAGAATTATTGCGTAAGGTATATAAAGGGGAGTCTTATCTAGGGTTAAATCCAGATCAGGTATTCCTATCGATGACACAGTTTACAGTAGCGCAACAAATACAAGGAGCACCTAACTTCTGGTATTATGCGCCGATAGTAAAATTACCAAGAGGGAATGAAAAAGTACTAGAAATATTAAAGCTACCTAAAGATGCGAAGTATGCTGCATTTATAGATTTCTTTGATGACAATGGTAACTATAGATTAGCTAAAGTAGTAGAAGATGCGAATCATGAAACAGTAAAGAATAAGTTTCAAACAGATTTCTTAGACTTAGATTCTAAGATGGCATTATTAAATGCTGCTTTTACGACGCGTATGTTAACGATATTCCCAGTACCTGGACATAATAATGATAAATGGGTATCTCCATTAGAGTTAAATGAAGCAGGACTTAAAGGAATGGATTCTACATTCACTAAGAGTATATTACCTAGAATGTATGTACCAGCTTTATTTGAGGCTAAGGAGACAGGTAACTATGCGAAGGCAGATGAGTATTTACAGAGTTTAAAAACATTCCAGAATGCATACGGTAAAACTGTAATACCATCTGAGGATAAGATTAAATTTGAAATACAATATAATAAGTACGATATATTTAAGACATTATATAGTTACTATATGTTAGCGGCTATAGTGTTATTCATATTTATCGTATCGGAGATATTAAAGCCTAGACGTATTAATCAAACAATGATAAAAATAGGTAGCTGGGCTACAGTTTTATTATTTGCTATTCATACATTAGGGTTAGCAGTTAGATGGTATGTATCAGGACATGCTCCATGGAGTGATGCTTATGAGTCTGTTATTTATGTAGGTTGGGCTACAGCATTGTTTGGGTTGTATTTTGGGCGTAAGTCTGAGTTGACTATAGCGTCTACTGCATTCGTAGCAGGTATGATTCTATGGGGAGCACACTTAAACTTTATGGACCCAGCTATCGCGAATTTACAACCTGTACTTAACTCGTACTGGCTAATCATCCACGTAGCAGTTATCGTAGGTAGTTATGGACCGTTTACACTAGGGATGATCTTAGGAGTAGTGACATTATTATTAATGATCCTTACAAATGAGAAAAATAAGAAGAAGATGGATCTTAATATTAAGGAGTTGACTTATATTAATGAGATGGCTCTTACAGTCGGTCTAGTTCTATTAACCATTGGTAACTTCTTAGGAGGTCAGTGGGCTAATGAGAGCTGGGGACGTTACTGGGGATGGGATCCTAAGGAGACTTGGGCATTAATCAGTATTATGATCTATGCATTCGTTATCCATGCTAGATTAGTACCTGCTATGCGTGGTACATGGATTTATAACGTATTTAGTGTAGTAGCTTATTACTCGATCATGATGACGTACTTCGGGGTGAACTTCTACTTAAGTGGATTACACTCTTACGCATCAGGAGATAAAGTGATCACACCTACTATCGTATGGTGGTCATTAGGATTCGTTATCATACTAAGTGTATTATCTTATATTAAATATAAGAAGTATTTAAAAAAGTAATAGTCTAGACTATATATAATAGAGTATCTAAAAGCTCAGTTTCTGAAAAGAAGCTGAGCTTTTTTTTGTTAATCATTTATCTGTTATTCTAGGATTGAGTTAGGTATTTAGATGGAAGTAATGATACTTGATAGTACGTTGAGAAGTAAAGGTAGATAATCGCTTATCATAAGCACATAGTAGTTGTTATAAGCCATTAAAGAGATAGGTGTTATATTGGGGACTTTATGATGAAATTATCAAATAGTGATATCGTTTAAAACTATGTAAAACGTTATGAAGGTATAGCATAATGCATTAAGATTATGGGTTTTAACTTTCATAAAGTAAGCTTGTTGGGTTTTTGAAGGGTATTTAGTTAAACCCATATTACGCATTAGCCAAATACTACAAAGCAATTCTACTTCATAGCTCTTTCATTAGCTCTTTCATTAGCTCTAAAACCATACTATAGTATGCTTGTGTCACTAATTCAGACCTATCTTGTATAATTACTTTTCGTTTATATGTCTATCGCGTAATCTGGATTAAAGATGGATTTATTTTGAATAAATAGTGACTTACTAGTTTATATAGTCATCTTTTTTGATTATTTGTTAATGTATTTGAGTTTTGTGTGTTTAGTTAAGGTAATTTGGTAGTGTAAGTTTTATTATTTATGTTAGTTGGTGTTTATTACAATATATATTAATTAAATATTTAAATTAATATAATTCTAATCTTGATTTTTATGTATTTAAATAGAGTAAAAGCTACGTTTATTCGTTTAAATCATAGTAATAGTAAATAAATATTTAATTAAGGTTAAATTATATGAATAATAATTAAAATTTAACATTTGATGTTTTGTAAGTTCTTTTTTTTATAACTTTGTGGTAGAAAATGTTTAAAGGTTAAGCTTTGTCTTAATTCTTAAAGCAAGTAATTGGGATTTGATTAACAATATTGGGAAAGATTAATCAGCCTATAATTAGTAAAAACATTTAAATAAATTTTTTAAACATGAAAAAGAAAATTACTACTCTGTTTTTGTTGGCTCTAGGAGCAACTACGTATGCGCAGGTTACACCACCTGATCCTATTGGTATGGGTGTTGGTACAGCATTAGTGCCTAATAAAAGTGCTATCTTGGATGTAGCAGCGAAGAATAAAGGGGTTTTGATTCCTAGAGTTGCTTTAGATAATGTTAAAGTATTTGGTTTAGAGGGAGGTTCTGGGACTGAAAGTATGTTGGTTTACAATAGTACAGGAACTTTAGCAAAAGGTTTCTATTATTGGACTAAGAATGCTGCTCCTGGAGAAGATAAATGGGAGTTAATTACTTCTGAATCTGTTTTAAATCAAAAAATAGAAGATCTTAAGACTTATGTGGACAATGAGATTAAGAAAATTACAAATATAACTGATGGTGCTAATCTTAGTTATTTAGTAGCTTTTAATCCTAAAGGGGGTAAAAATGGTAACGGATCGTTCTCTTATTTAGTTCCTGATGGAAATGGGGGATACACACAAACGGCTTTAACATTTGAAGAATTAATTGCTTTATCAGAGACTAAGACTTTTATCAAAGCTGAGATGCACGAGATTGATAATCCAAATGATAAAACTACGAAGGTAACTGTAGTTAAAGCATATTGGTACTTTAATGAGGAAGCGGTTAATACTTGGATGAAAACAGATGGTAATAAAATAGAAGATATACCATTCGCAGCTCCTGGATTTAAAATCGATGTAGTAGGTACAGTAAGTTCTAACTTAGAACAAGTATTTAATGATAATCGTAAGTTTATTGATAAGTTTATTACTAAGTCAAATGGTAACGTGTATGTAAAGGTAGATAATAATGGTGTTACTAATATGTACTATACTAATGAGGCTGGTGATGAGGTTCTAATAGATTTTAACTCTATAGAGACTAAAACAACTATTCAAAAAACAACCATTAAGGCGGATGGAACTGAAGGTGCTTATGCTGATTCTGAATTAGGTACTCCAAAAGCAGGGCAAATAGTTTTTAAGTATAAATCTGAGGCTAAAGATGCACTGGGTAATCCAGTGAATTTCTTCTTGAATATTACTGAAGAGGTTAAAACAGCTATTACTCATGAAGATGTTAAGAATGAACTTAAAAAGTACTTAACTGAAGGTGGTAATGTTTACTTTGGAGATCACGATGGAGATGCTAAAACACCAGATCTTTTATATAGAGTAGAAGAGGATAAGAAAAACCCTGGAACTTTTATAAACGTTCCAATCGATATTAGTGCGAGTGTTATTGAAGTAATTACTAATAACGAAAAGGTTACTGAAGTTATTAAAGAGAAGTTAAAAGAGGTAGTTGAGAAAAATACTACAACTGAGACAGGCGAAGTAATAGGTAAGTATAAAGTGTTTAAAACTATCGTAACTGTAACTGTCGCTAACGGAACTACTTCTGACGGTGCTGTAGTTGAATATAATACACAGTTTAGTGAAGCAATTAAGTTAGAGAAATTTAGTCGTTTATTAAATGTTGAGATATTAGATGAAAACGGACAAGTGGTATTAACAACTATAACGGATGTTAAGACTGGTACTGTTGCTAATGATAAAACACCAGTAGAGTTTAGATTTGGTGTTGGTAAAATGTATGCGCCACTAGCAGCTAAAAACTATGATGTGATATTGAGATATATTTCTACTGAGGAATTTGTACCAAAATTTCCTGCAACAAAACCTTAATTACTAAAATTTAATAAGAAATCACAATGAAAAAAAGTATATATACAGCATTAGCTTTAGCATTATGTTTTGGAGTTTTTGCACAAGATAAATTAGGAGTAGGTATTAACACAAAAAGAGTTGATAAGAGTGCTATATTGGATGTAGTAGCGAAGAATAAAGGGGTTTTGATTCCTAGAGTAACTTTAAATGACGTTAAAGTGTTCGCTCTTGAAGGAGATTCTAAGACAGAAAGTATGTTGGTTTACAATAGTACAGGAACTTTAGCAAAAGGTTTCTATTATTGGACTAATATTAGTTCAACTGAAGGGAAATGGGAGTTAATTACTTCTGAATCTGTTTTAAATCAAAAAATAGAAGAGGTTAAGAAATATGTAGATACTGAGATTAAAAAAATCACTAATATAACGGATGGTACTAATCTTAGTTATTTAGTAGCTTTTAATCCTAAGGGAGGTAAAAATGGTACAGGATCATTCTCTTATTTAGTTCCTGATGGAAAAGGTGGATATACACAAACGGCTTTAACGTTTGAAGAATTAATCGCTTTATCAGAGACTAAGACTTTTATCAAAGCTGAGATGCACGAGATAGATAATCCAAATGATAAAACTAAGAAGGTAACTGTAGTTAAAGCATATTGGTACTTCAATGAGGAAGCTGTTAATACTTGGATGAAAACAGCTGGTAATAAAATAGAAGATATACCATTCGCTGCTCCTGGATTTAAAATTGATGTAGTAGGTACAGTAAGTTCTAACTTAGAGCAAGTATTTAATGATAATCGTAAGTTTATTGATAAATTTATTACTAAGTCAAACGGTAACGTGTATGTAAAGGTAGACAATGGTGTTACTAATATGTACTATACTAACGAAGCTGGTGATGAGGTTAAAATAGACTTTAACTCAATAGAGACTAAAACTCGAATCTTAAAAACAAAGGTTAAAGCTGATGGTACTGAAGATACTTATGCTGAAACAAGTTTGGGTACTCCTAAGCAAGGTCAAATTATCTTTAGATATGCGGGTGAGGAGAAAGGTAAATATGATTATTTAAATATTACTGAAGAGGTTAAAACAGCTATTACTCACGAAGATGTTAAGAATGAACTTAAAAAGTACTTAACTGAAGGTGGTAATGTTTACTTCGGAGATCACGATGGAGATGCTAAGACACCTGATCTTTTATATAAAGTAGTAGAGGATCCTAAAGGTTCTGGAGTATTTAAAAATATTCCAATTGATATTAGTGCAAGTATTATTGACGTAATTACTAATAATGAAAAAGTAACAGAGGTTATTAAGGAAAAAACTAAAGTTATAGTTGAGACTAATGTTGACGTTCCTACAGGTGAAGTTATTGATGGTAGAATAGTATATAAAGGTACTGCTGTAATAACTGTAAACCATGGTGATGGTTATGATGCAGAGATGGCTGTGAATACATATATTACTGCTAAACCTATGAAGTATGTAATTGATGAAACAACTAAAAAAGGTTCTTGGCTGCCAAATACGGCTGATAACTTTGATAGATTGCTTAAAGCTTCAGTATTGGGTCTAGACGGACAAGTGTTGTTTACAACTGTAACAGAGGTAGTGAAAGGAGCGAAAAATGAGTTTAGATTTGCTTTTGGTGTCGGAAACACATATTACCCATTGCCTAATGCTAAGTATGATGTTGTTTTCGAATATTTAGGAGTAAAAAAATAATAAAAAAAATTAAGCACTATGAGAAAGTATTTAATAACATGTGCTGCTCTATTTGGTATGTCCTATATAGGACATGCCCAAGTAGGGGTTGGTACACTAAGTCCTTCTGAGAGTACTGTCTTAGACATACACGCTAAGGATAGAGGGGTGCTTTTTCCAAGAGTTCATTTGACGAGTTTAAGTGAATTAGATCCAGTAATTGGAAAAAAAGGAGATTTAAAGATTAAAGGATTAATCGTATTTAATATTAACCCTAATTTACAAGATAAAGATCTTGCTGGAAAATCTGAGGGGTTTTATGTTTGGTCTGGTACATCATGGGATAGATTATCTACACGAAGTGAAATCATTAAGTTAATTGAAGATAAGGATGGTGGTCAGTCTATTGTAGATATCAATACAATCCTTAATCTTTTAATAAATCAAACAAAACCAGGCGATCCTTTAAAAGGAACATCTGTTGTACTGTATGATTTTGAAAAAGAGGAGTTTTACACTCTAGAGAAAGACGCAAAAGGGAATGTGATTAAGTCTGAGGTTATTGATTTGACTAATGCAATTCGTAAATCAGAAACCAAAACTGTTATGAACAGAGGTGAGGTTACTGTAGATGGTCAGAAGCCTGATATGAAGGAATCATTAACTTATGATCAAACGAAGTCTAAAAAAGGTCAGATATTCTATGAGTATATGGGCGAAAAAAGAGACAAAGATGGTAAGCAGGTTCCTTATTATTTAGATATTACTGGTGATGTTAAAAACATCATTAATAATAATGAAGATGTTAAGAATATTCTTCAAGAAACTATTAATAAGTTGATTGTTGAAGGTGGGAATGTTTTCTATGGTGATCATGACGATGATGGTAATGCTAAAACAGAAGATGTTCTTTATACTTATGTGATCAATAAAACGACAGGTCAGAGAGAGAGAAAGGTTATTAATTTAACTGAGACACTTCGTGAGGTATTTAAGAATGAAACTTTCATAAAAGAGCTTAAAGAAGCTGTTAGTTATAACATAACAAGCGCTATAACACAAACGAATATTAAGTATGAAGGTAAAGTAGTTAATGTGTTTTCGAGCACAGCTACTGTTAATCCTCTAGATGCTGAAATTGTTGGTGTAGTATTTCCTGATGAAGTAGGTATTAAAGCTCTTAATATTTTTGATATCAAGTTATATAGTTTAGAAGGAAAATTGATAACTGTTGGGATTACAGATATTAAGTATGATAGAGGATTGCTAGACTTTTCTTTAGGTAGTGGTGGGTTATATACACCAATTACTGCTGGTCCATACAAAGTAGTAATTCAGTTTACTAAATAGAAGTAACTTTGAGTAGTAAGAGTTATAAATAAGCTCCTAGATAGCCTCTAGGGGCTTTCTCTTTTTTATAAAGTATAAAGCCTTTAGAATAATCTAAAGGCTTTGGTTTTTTATGAATTAGTTTTTAATTCTTCTATAATGGATTGTATCCCACTAGAGGCCTTCATTGCTATTACTTTAATATCACAAGGAGTTTGTTTAATAGGAGCGGGGTTAAGGTCTATATAATAAGCTTGAGCTGTTGGTTTAGCATAAGATATTAGTGAAGCTGCAGGATATACTTGCATTGAAGTACCTACGATGATAATGATATCTGCCTCTTCTACTAAAGGTATAGCATTCTCTAGTTCAGGTACCATCTCTCCGAACCAAACAATATGTGGACGTAATGTGTGACCTTGTTCATTAATATCATTATCGAGTAAATCTTTAGTCCAGGGATAAACAAACTCTTCATTTTGCTCACTGCGCACCTTCAGTAATTCACCATGTAGGTGTAATACATTCGTTGACCCAGCACGTTCATGTAGGTCATCAACATTTTGTGTTATGATAGTAACATCATAATAATCTTCTAGGTCGGTTAGAAGCATATGTGCTTCATTTGGTAGACAAGTAAGCAACTGACGCCTTCTATCATTGTAGAATTGTAAGACTAGTTGTTTATTCTTCTTCCATCCTTCAGGAGATGCAACTTCCATTACATCATGTCCTTCCCATAGTCCATCAGCATCTCTGAATGTTTTGATTCCACTTTCTGCACTCATTCCGGCACCAGAAAGCACTACTAATTTTTTTTGCATAATATTCTTACCTTTGCATTTGTCTTAAAAATAAATATAATAATGAATATTTCAAAAGAACTATTTCAAGACGTTGAATATTTAGAATACTTGGAATCATTTTTGACGGAGAATAGAGTAGAACGCTTTAAGGAGGTTTTAGCTAATCGTACAAAGCATTTTAGTATAGTGGCTGAAGATGTATACCAATTACATAATACAAGTGCTGTAATGCGTAGTTGTGAGGTTTTCGGGGTACAGGACTTATGTGTTATCGAACAGAAATTTGGTAAACGTATAGATAAAGAGATTGCTTTAGGAGCTGAGAAGTGGGTAGATATCCATAGATATAGTTCAATCCCTGCAGCATTAGAAGATATTCGAAGTAAAGGATATCAGATAGTAGCGACTACTCCACATGTAGATGCTAATCACTTAGAAGACTTTGATATTACCAAGCCATCTGCTATCTTTTTTGGTACAGAGAAGAGTGGTTTGTCTCCTGAGATAATCGAACAGGCAGATGCTTATATAAAGATACCTATGGTTGGTTTTACAGAGAGTTTAAATATATCTGTATCAGCAGCCATTATTATCCAGAACTTGACTACTCGTGTACGTAATTCGGATGTAGCGTGGAAGTTAACTGAGGAGCAGATACTAGAGAAGAGAATAGATTGGGTTAGAAAGTCAATCAAGGATATTGACTTTGTGACTGAGCGATATCTAGAATCTAAGAAAGAGTAACTTAAGTAATACCATATACTTTATAAAACAAATAAATCCCTCTATTAGGAGGGATTTATTGTTTTATATAAATGTAGAGTTAAGCAGATGGACTGCTCTTTTTACGTAACTTCATATTGATAAATTCTACAGCTAGCGAGAATGCTATAGCAAAGTATAGATATCCTTTAGGTACTGCACCTATTTCTTGTCCAGCTAATACAGCATGAGAGAGATGCATACTCTCAGTAGTTAGCATAAAACCAATAAGGATAAGGAATGATAATGCAAGGATTTGTATTGATGGGTTTTTATTAACGAAGTTACCCACTGGCACAGCGAATATCATCATTACTCCAACAGATACAATCACTGCTGCAATCATAATATATAATGCTCCATTAACTCCATTAGTCATCCCTACTGCTGTAAGTATACTATCTACAGAGAAGATAATATCGATCATTAAGATCTGCATTAGGATGTTACCAAATGATTTAACAGCTATCTTCTTCGCATTAGGAGCTTCATCTATCGGATGGTGATCTTGTACATGACCTACTTTCTCATGTATTTCTTTGGTTGATTTATAGATAAGAAATATTCCTCCAGCGAGTAGTATAAGTGCTTGTCCGTTAAAGTCAGCTGAGAACCAAGTCCAGTTAATACTAAAGAGAGGTTTTTTCATAGCGATAAGCCAAGAAACACCAAATAATAAGGCAATACGCATAAACATAGCTAAAAACAAACCTAGTTTGGTTGCCTTTTTGCGTTGTTCTTCTGGTAGTTTTCCAGTAACGATTGAGATGAAGATAACGTTGTCTATTCCTAGTACAATCTCTAGAAAAGTCAATGTTATGAATGCTACGATAGCATCAGCAGTTAAAAATACTTCCATAGTATTTACGTGTGGATTAAATTATAAATCAGCAATTTTTTTAATAGTTCCTCTTTCTCTTCTAGCGTCTCCCACATATCCGTACTCGAAAGTACATTCATCTCCATCTGTTGTTACAATTTTTATACTAACAGGTTTTTTGTCAGCCATAGTTTTAGGGTTTAGTTTTTCTAAAACGAATTCACAATCATTTACCCAACGAATAGCTGCACTGTCTGTTTTTCCTTCAAATGTTTCGATTTCTAAATCTTTTGTGCGTATAAAAGTAGATACCTTTTTCTCTCCATCTATTTCAGCTGTAAATTCAAACTTACCAGTTTGGAACTTAGCACAGTTTCTCTCTTGATTATAACAAGAGGCTAATAAAAGAAATAAAGGTAAAAAGTATAATAGTTTAGTTTTCATATTATTTTCCGAATAGTGATTTAATTATTGTTTGAAGCCCTTTAAAAAACAAGAACATTGAAGTAAGGCAGATTAGACATCCTAATCCTAAAACAGGATAAAATAATGGGTTACCTTGATTCTTTAGCGAACTGTGAATAATGATAGGGCCTAAGAACATTAACGGTAACGTAATCATTAGGTATTTCACCCCTTTATTAAGTAACTTTCGATCTACTTCTGGTTCTCTTTCCATTATTTATTCAATTTAAAATATTCAATTGCAGAACGTACATTTTGATGTTCTTTTAGTAAGTTAGCCGCTATAGAATGCTCGATATTAAGTTCATCCATAATCATCTGTGTGCCTCGTTCTTGTAGCTTGGCATTAGTCATCTTCATATCTACCATCTTGTTGCCTTTTACTCTTCCTATCTGAATCATACTACTAGTAGAGATCATATTAAGGACTAGTTTCTGTGCTGTACCTGCTTTCATACGAGAACTTCCTGTTACGAATTCAGGTCCTACGACTACTTCTATTGGGTAATCAGCGACTTTAGACAAGGGGCTTTCTAGATTGCAAGTAATACAGCTAGTAGTGATATTGTTTTTTTGGCATTGTTCTAATGCTTTAATGACATAAGGTGTAGTACCTGATGCAGCGATTCCAATGACGATATCTTTATTGGTAATATTATATTGTTGTAAATCTTCCCATCCTTGTAGAGGATTGTCTTCTGCATTTTCGACAGCATGCCTAATCGCGTGATCTCCACCAGCTATTATACCGATGACTAAGTCTGGTGATACACCATAAGTAGGAGGGCATTCGGAAGCGTCTAAGATACCTAGTCTACCAGATGTACCTGCACCGATATAGAATAAACGTCCTCCATTATTTAACTTATAGACTACCTGTGATACTGTAGCTTCTATTTGAGGAATAGCTTTTTGTACTGCTAAGGGAACAGATATATCTTCCTGATTTATATTGTGTAAAAGGTCATTGATAGACATTTTGTCTAAATCATTGTAGTTAGAAGATTGTTCTGTGATTTTTATAAAACCCACTGTAATAGTTTTTAAAAAATGTATAGAAGCAAAAGTAATCAAAATACTTTACTAACTGTTAATATTCATAGGGTCTTGTTTATAATTTTAAGCCAAAATGTAGAGGTGTAGAACCAAATATATAATCGCTTTCCGCTTATAGGTCTACCGTATATTTGGGATTTAAGAAAATAATAATACTAAATAGTTTTCGGAGTTGTAATAAATGAACTACTTTTGCGGCGAGCAAACTGCCTTATCGCTACTCTCAGTAATGAGGATAGAGGAAAGTCTGGACACCATAGGGAAGCATAATGGATAACAACCATCCTTGGCTTGCCAAGAGGACAAGTGCAACAGAAAGTATGTACAGGTAATGCTGTAGTGAAACCAGGTAAACTCTATGCGGTGAAATGTCATGTATATTTAGCGTTTGAGGGTGCCCGCCCGATGCTTTAGGGGTAGGCAGATAGAGCTATCGAGTAATTGATAGCCGGGATAAATGATAAGGGAGTACTTCGGTACTTACAGAATCCGGCTTATAGGTTTGCTCTTTATTTTTAAAATAAAAAAAGGACGATTGTAATTAACTACAATTGTCCTTTTTTATTATTTATCATTTCTTCTATTCGTCGTCATCTTCATCCTCCTCTTCAGAGGCAATCTCAAAGAATGTGAATACAGATCCTCCATAGTTCTTCTCAAATGAGAAATGTTCTAAGTGGTTAATAGGCGTGTGTTTAGAATGTTCTATAACAACCATTCCCTCTTCACTTACTAGATTATTTGCAAAAATACCTTTTACTATTGTTTCGAATTGTTCTTGTGTGAAACCATAAGGTGGATCAGCAAATACGATATCGTATGAAGACTGATGTTTCTCTATGAATTTAAATACATCTGACTTTAATGGTGTGATGTTCAACTCTAATTCTTTTGCTGTTTTCTTAATGAAGTTTACACACCCCATATCTCCATCTACACTAATAATAGATTCAGCTCCTCTAGAGGCAAATTCATAACTAATATTTCCTGTTCCTGAGAACAAATCTAATATTGTAAGTTCACTAAAATTAAAGTGATTGTTTAAGATATTGAATAGGGACTCTTTGCTCATATCCGTTGTCGGACGAACAGGTAAGTTTTTAGGAGCAGTAATACGTCTTCCTTTTAATTTTCCTGATATAATTCTCATGAATGGAATAAAATGTAATATTGTTTAGGTACTTGATGATGTAATAATAAATCATCGCTTATAAAAAATTTGTTCTCTACGATATTTACTTCTCGTATGTATTTATAGGCCTCTTCATAATAAGAGTCACCCATATCGATTCTACCCAATAAATGTAATGGAGTCGTTTCGACATCTAAGCTTAGTTGCTCATAGGTGAATAAGATATAGTAAATAAAGTCCTGTGCTGTCTGATATTGAAATGAATTAAAGAAGATTAATTCACCATTCTGCACTATAATTAACTCAAAGTGATCTTTTTGTAAGAAAGCATATACTTCTTTAGTGTCATTTTGAATTGATTTCTTTAGTAATATTTCTAATAATAAAGTGTTGATGTTGTGATATGTAAAGCTGCCAAATTTATCAATTAGATAGTTGTTGATATTGACATAAGGTACATATACATTGTTTATTTTGTTTGCTTCTAACTCATCATAAGCAAAGTAATCAGTAGAAAATACTTTAGTGGTATACTGTAAATAACTTCCTATAGAATCTTCATTAAATAGGTCTCTTGGGACAAATGTATTTAATGCATTGTCGTGTAATACGATTACTTCATCATATTTATCTGATAACTCAGGGTGCTTCTGAAAGAATTTGTCTAATTGTTCTTCTATTGGCCTAGCAGGAGTTATTGCCTCAGATGCAAAGTATGTAATCTCATGAGCTAGTTTGTCTTTGATAGCAAAAGAGAATTTCTTTAATGAAACTTGTATTAAAAGTTTGTGATAAATCTTTGACATCGTGTGTTTAAATATGAAATATAGATAGTTGATTATGTGCAAAATTACACTTTTTTATTGCATTCTTCTAGTCAAGGACTAAAAAGCTTAGTATCTTTGGAAAGTAATATAAAATTTAAGTAAAGAGCATGATGATAGATCAACAGTTTTATAAACTACTGCGTCAAAAATTCCCTTATGAACTAACGTTAAAGCAAGATATCTTTCTTCAGAAGATAGCGGATTTTGTTACTAATGATAGTCAAGATGAGCTTTTCGTTCTAAAAGGGTACGCAGGTACAGGTAAGACTACCCTGTTATCTACTGTGGTAAATGAACTAAGGAGTGTTAATAAATTCTCTATCATGTTAGCTCCTACAGGACGTGCTGCTAAAGTGATTAGCAACTATTCTAATCGTTCAGCTTTTACGATTCACAAGAATATCTATTACCCAAAGCCTAGTAAAGCAGGTGGAACTTTTCAATACACAATGCGTAATAACAGAAACCGCAATACTATATTTATAGTAGATGAGGCTTCGATGATAGGGGATGCTAGTGCAGGTGATACTTCGATGTATCCACATGGTTCTTTATTAGATGATTTAGTGTACTATGTATATTCGGGTTTTAACTGTAAACTTATTCTAATCGGAGATACTGCTCAGTTACCTCCAGTGAATATGACTATTAGCCCTGCTTTAGATATAGATCAGCTTCGATTTAATTACAATATGGATGTTCAGCATATTGAGTTAGATGAAGTAATGCGTCAGGAAGAAGACTCAGGTATTCTATATAACGCTACTGAATTAAGATTAGCGATAGGTTCTTACTTTGCAGATACTTTTCAGTTTCAACTAAAAGGGTTTAAAGATATCATACGATTAGTAGATGGCTACGATATACAAGATGCTATCTATTCTTCTTATTCTAATAGTGGTCCAGAAGAGACTACTTTTATCGTACGCTCTAATAAGCGAGCGAATGCATATAATCAGCAGATTAGGATGCGTATCTTAGATAAAGATAGTGAGATATCAGCAGGAGATTTACTAATGGTGGTGAAGAATAATTACTTTTGGTTAAAGGACTCTCCTGTGACAGACTTTATCGCTAATGGAGATATTATAGAAGTCTTACAGATTTATCGTACCATAGAGTTGTATAGTTATAGATTTGCTTCTGTGAGAATCCGTATGATAGATTATCCAGATATGGCTCCTTTTGATACGATGATAATCTTGGATACCTTGACTAGTGAATCTCCAGCACTGACTTATGATCAAATGAATAAGTTGTATAATGAAGTGTTATTAGATTATGAGGATGAAATAACCAAGTATAAGAAGATGCAGAAGCTAAAAGAGAATGAATACTTTAATGCTTTACAAGTGAAGTTCTCTTATGCGATTACTTGTCATAAATCCCAAGGTGGTCAGTGGGAAACTGTATTTATAGAACAGCCTTATCTGCCTGATGGAATAACAGAAGACTATGTCAAATGGCTATACACAGCGATGACTCGTGCGAAGGATAAGTTGTACTTAATAGGTTTTCAAGATGAGTACTTTCTTCAGGAGTAGGGATTAGAAAGGTGATTTTTATATAATACTTATTGTTGAGTATTTTATTATTATTTATTGTATAATTTTTGTAATTAATTGTATTTGTGTGTTTTGTATTTTAGTTGTGTAAATTATTTATAAACTGTAGTTTTTATTCTTTTAATAGAACCTCTCTTTTACATCATATTTTTATTCTCTTTATTTGACTTAAATAAATGAAAAAAATATGAGTAAAAAAGTTTTTAGCTTATTGAGTATAAGCATTTTGTTGTTAGGTTCACTTGCTACTGTTTCATGTTCTAGTGATGACAATTCTAATTCTATGGAAGTTAAAGAGACAGGGACAGAGATCTTATCTAAGCACACTTGGATTACAACTAAAATAGTTGATAATAAAGGAGTAGATGTCAAGTTAGATGTTATGCCAGGTGCTATGTACGCGGGTTATGCATATTATAATACAGATGGAACTTTTAGAATAGTAGACTTTAAAGATGGGCATAAGATGTATGGTTTATGGTCTTTAAGAGATAATGATACTAAAAGACACTTAGTAGTATATAATTCCAAAAATGAGGTAGCTTATGAGCGAACAGTTGATATGGTGGAATTAAATAATAATGTATTCACCTATAATATTCCAGATGGATCTAATTCTTCTATTATTTATAGTGTAGAGCACAAACCTGTAACTGATCACG
Organism: Myroides sp. N17-2; assembly: GCF_002286775.1. Lineage (GTDB taxonomy): Bacteria > Bacteroidota > Bacteroidia > Flavobacteriales > Flavobacteriaceae > Flavobacterium. Next base: position 29,966 of record NZ_NSGJ01000012.1, on the reverse strand, counting down.
CAGAGCCTAAGACTCCTGCAGAAGTATTAGCTAGTGTAGAGTGGAAAACAACTAAAGTATTTGATATTACTAAAGGAGTAGAGGGAGCTAAAGAAATGGATAAAACAGTTGCTCCTGCAGCTAGTTTCTCAGGTGATGCATATTATATAAATAGTAATGGAAAGGCTTATTTCCCTAAAAATAAAGAGGGGAAATTTGCTAATGGAACATTCTTAATTACAGCTTATGGAGATAAGAGTGCTGTTCGTTCGCAAGGAGATTGGTATGTTTCTTTAGATGGAAAAACAAGAACATTAATAGCTAAAAGACCTGATGGTAGTGTAGCATTTGAAAGAACAGTATCTGTTTATGAATTGACAGAGAATAAATTTACGTATGACATAGAAGTAGATGGTGTTTTGCTAAGAGTGGAACATGAGCCTATTAAAAAATAAAAATGATAAAGCCTCTTAATTAGTTAAGGGGCTTTGTTATTTCGGAGAGAGGAGAAATACTAATAATTGTTATCTTTGAGTCATAAAAAAAAGAACAGAAATGAAAGTTATAGCAGTTATACCAGCTCGATATGCATCAACTCGTTTTCCAGCAAAGCTTATGGAAGATTTGGCAGGAAAGACTATTATCCGTCGTACTTATGAAGGGACTTTAGCCACAGGGCTTTTTGATGACGTTTTTGTGGTTACAGATTCAGAGGTTATTTTTAATGAGATAGTTAGTCATGGTGGTAAAGCTATGATGAGTATAAAAGAACATGAGAGTGGGAGTGACCGTATAGCTGAGGCTGTAAAAGATATTGATGCAGATATTGTCATCAATGTACAAGGTGATGAACCCTTTGTGAGTAAGGAGAACCTAGAGAAGTTGATTGCTGTTTTTGCTGCAGATACAGATACAGATAAGAGTATTGACCTAGCTTCATTAATGACTCCGATTGATGAATGGAGTGTGATAGAGAACCCTAATAATGTGAAGGTAGTGGTGGATGAGAGTAATACTGCCCTATATTTTTCAAGATCTGTTATTCCTTATCCTAGAGATAAAGAGGCAGGAGTACAGTATTATCAGCATATCGGAGTTTATGCTTTTAGAAAACAAGCTTTGTTAGAGTTTACAACACTTCCTATGAAGTTTTTAGAAGCTTCAGAGAAGTTAGAGCAACTAAGATATTTAGAGTACGGAAAACGCATTAAAATGGCTGTAACTAGACATCTAGGTATCGGAATAGATACTCCAGAGGATTTAGAAAGAGCAAAGCAGATTATAGCTGCTAACCCGGAATTAAGATAGTCCTAAAATACTATATACAAAAAGAGGCTCGCAATATCTGCGAGCCTCTTTTTTATATTATTGTTTCTTTTTTAGATAGAATACATCTACTCATTTTCATTGTTCTCTTGTGGAGGTGTTTCTGTTGTTGGCGTACTAGTAGGAGTAGTATTACTGTAGGCAGGATTGTATGTTCCGGCAACAGGTACTATTTTTTGTTCTACGGGTACTTTTATTACTGTTTCCCATTCTGCTGCTAGTCTAGAATCAATCACTGATTTTTTAAGTAGTAACACGATTGGTTGATCTGTAAGAACATTTAGTTCTCTATCGCTTATTTCAGTTCTAGTCTTACGCAATGCTTCAGGTAAGAAAGTGTAATAACCATTTAAAGTAGATTCAAAGTAACTTTGTTTTGCTAGTGTATCTATTTTGTATTTCTCTTCTTCATTTAAAAAGATGTGACCTTTAATTGGTAGGGCAAATCTGTATTTAAGGACATCTTGTGTTCTATTATTATCTAAGATTAGATATGAATCTCCTGCTATCTCTATTTGATTTGTTTTGCAGAACTCAGATAAGTCTTTATTTAAAGCAATCAAATCTGTGTTAAGCATTCCTATCGATGAAGAAGCTTCTAGATATAGGTATTGTATACTTGGTGTAGTTTTAATAGCATCGACCTTCACATCAAACTCCTTGTATTGCTTGATAAAGTACACTATAAAAGCATCGATATTCTTGTCTAGACTATTAGTAGCTACTTGATTAGGAGTCCCTTTAAAGAAAGTTGTAAACTTTGTTTTAAGATCTAGTGTCCCACTAAATGTAAATACTATTTCTGTCTTATTCTGATGACCTTTTAATCTCCAGATAATGTTTGATATTTTATTGTCATTTAAGATATCTTGTGATAGACTATCATAAGGATGACTATACTCAGATCGAACGTTGTAAGAGCCTAAGTTTTCTAGCTCTATTTTATAGATACCATTATTAGTTTTCGTAGATTTCATCCAATCTGTCCAGTTATCTAAATCATTGATATAGTTATAGACAATCTCTTTAGGAGCATCAACTGTGAATTTTCGTTCTATTTTATATTCAGGACTTTGTGTCAAAATGAATACAAAAAGAGAAACGAATGCTAGTAAAAATAGAAGGAGGAAATACTTAATAATCTTCATAACAGCTTAAAACAATGTTAGTTTACTTTAAAAGGTTTTTTAAAATAAATAGTGAACCTATGAATGCTAAAAAAGCAACCAATACCCAAAGTCTGTTTTTATAATAGATTCGGTGTAACTTTAAATCTTTTCTATACATCACTATCATTACAATTGTAAAGGCAATAATAAAAAAGATAGCAAACTGCATTTGTCCAGGTGTAAACATAATTATTTTTTAGCAAAAATAGTCAAAAGACTTGTATATTAAACAAAAAAAACGGCAGTAATTCTGCCGTTTTGCAATATGATATGATAAAATCAATATTAGATTTTTTCAGTCCACCCGAAAGTGTCTTCGATTTTCTTTTGTTGGATACCTTGAAGTCCTGTTTTTAATTGGATAGCGAATGAGTTATCATCCGACACTTCAGGTAGTTCGTAGTAATTATCTTGGAAAGCGAATCCTTCGATTTGTCCTACTGTTACAGCTGTACCAGCACCGAAGATTTCTTTTAATTCTCCTTTTGCATGTGCATCGATTAAGTCTTGAACTACGATAGTTTTAACTTCTACGTTGATTCCTTTGCTTTTTGCGATGTCTAGTAAACTTTTTCTAGTTACACCATCTAAGATTCTTTCGCTAGTAGGAGCAGTGATTAATGTATCACCGATTCTGAAGAATACGTTCATAGTACCTGCTTCTTCTAGTTTAGTATGTGTAGCATCATCAGTCCAGATTACTTGTTGGTATCCTGCTTCATTAGCTAATTTAGTAGGGTAGAACTGTCCTGCGTAGTTACCAGAACATTTAGTGTATCCTACACCACCATTTGCAGCACGGCTGTAGTGCTCAGCGATTTGAACTTTTACTTTTCCTGAGTAGTAAGTACGAGCAGGAGAACAAATAATACAGAACATAAATTCGCTAGAAGGACCAGCTACTACACCTTCGTGAGTACCGATCATAAATGGACGAATGTATAATGCGTTACCTTCACCTTGTTTAACCCATTCTCTATCTAAGTTGATAAGCGCTTTTAATCCATCTACGAATCTTTCTTCGTCGATGTGTGGCATAGCCATACGCTCAGCTGATTTGTTAAAACGAGCCCAGTTTTCACGTGGACGGAATAACCATACATCTTCATTCGAATCTTTATATGCTTTCATTCCTTCAAAAATAGCTTGTCCATAGTGGAAAACATTCGTTGATGGAGCAAAAGACATTGGTCCATAAGGTTTGATTTCTACTTGTCCCCATTCACCATCTTTGTAGTGACATACTAACATGTGGTCAGTAAATACAGAACCGAACTTCAGATTTTCGAAGTCTACTGATGCAATTTTTGATGTTTCTACTTTTTGAATAGAAATACCGTTGTTTGATTCTAAACTCATTTCTTATAATGTTTTTTTAATTGTCTGTTTGAACTTATGCTTGCAATGTATTAAAAAAGCAACACATTACAAAATTATCAAAAAAACTACTTAAAAATAGTTTGTTGTTGAAGTTTATCTAAAATGGAGTGATAAATATTGTTTAATCAAAATTTTTTACTGAAATTATAATAATCACTGAAAGATGTGTAGATAAAGTATTTCTTTTTGGTTTATTTTTTTGAGTTAATTTTGGAGTATTGTTTAACTTAACTTTTATCATGAGTAGAATTATAGCTTGTTTAGGTATTTTGGCCTTGGTTGTTACGGGATGTAAAAATCAAAACGAAAAAGAGGTTTCTCCTGTTGTAGCAGAAGTGAAGACTTACGAGTATTTTGGCGATAGTATTGCGATGACTGAGGTCTTATCTAAAGATGCTATGTTTAAAAAGTATCAAGAGTTAAAAGAAGGAGATACTATTAAAGTGCAATTCGAGACGACTATAAAAGAAGTTTGTCAAAAGAAAGGATGTTGGATGAATGTTGACTTAGGAGATAGTAAGGATGGTTTTGTGCGTTTTACAGACTATGGTTTCTTTGCTCCTATGAATGCTGCAGGGCACGATGTAGTAGTTGATGGTAAGGCTTTTGTAACAGTGGTTTCTATAGATGAGCTAAAGCACTATGCTAAAGATGCCGGTAAGACAGAGCAGGAGATTGCTGCTATAACTGAACCTAAAGTGACGTATGCGTTTACCGCTGATGGTATTGCTATCGCAAAAGATAAGTAGTTGTGAGAGGTATATTATCAGTATGCTTAGTATTAGCGCTATTAACTACCTTATATTCCTGTAAGAAAGAGGTCAATCCTAAAGAGACAGATATTCAGACAGTATCTAAAGACTCAACTTCCTTTAAGATGTATGAGATGTCTCCCTTAGCTTCTTTAATGGAAGAAATGCATGCACAAGGGGTAGTGCTTAAAAATAAAATAGAACAAGGAGATACAGATCTTGGAGCATTACCTGAGAAACATAAAGAAATCCGCACAGCTAGAATGACTGACCCTAGTGATGCAGATATGTTTTTTGAATATCAAGCGCAAGAGTATTTACGATTAGAACAGATCCTATACGAAAGTGTAGAAGGAGATAAAAAAGAACAGTTTAATAATATGATTAATTCTTGTCTAGCGTGCCATCAGAAGAAATGTGGTGGTCCTATTCCTAGAATTAAAAAACTTTTAATTAATTGAAAAGAAAAGTAATTACTACTTCAGATGGATCTACCTCTATAGAGATGGAAGAGTGGGGGGAGACCTATCACTCGATTCATGGGGCTATTCAGGAGGCTAGACACGTATATATAGAGAGAGGGTTTGATAAGATAGCTACCCCTGAAATTAAAGTATTAGAGATGGGCTTTGGTACAGGGTTAAATGCTTTTTTAACGCTAGTAGAAGCTCGTAAGAAAAACAAGGTTGTAGAATATCACAGTATCGAAGCTTATCCTGTAACAGAGGAGGAAAGCAAGGCTTTGAATTTTGAAGCACTATATGATATATCAGAAGATGAACAGTTGTTTAACCAAATGCATCAGTGTACATGGGATACAACGCATCAGATTACATCAGCATTTAAACTTCATAAGATACACAACACTTTTGAAGAAGCGGTTGTGAATCAAGAGTTTTTTGATGTAATCTACTTTGATGTTTTTGGATATCAGTTCCAACCTGATTTGTGGTCAGTAGAGATTTTCCAAAAGGTATATGATGCACTTAAATCAGGAGGAGTATTAGCTACTTATGCTTGTAGAGGACCTATTAAAAGGGCTATGAAGCAAGTAGGGTTTACTACCGAAAAAGTACCCGGACCTCCAGGTAAAAGAGAGATGTTAGTCGCATATAAACAATAAGACACTAGAGCCTGATGAGAAAACCTTATCAGGCTCTAATTATTTTAGGATATTGATAAAATTATATTATATCAATGAAGATGAGTTATTTATTGTATTTCATATTGAAGATAATGGATGTTTCTTGATTTATATAGGTTAAATGTTTATTATTACAATATTAAGTATATGTGATTTGTTTTATTTTAAGGTTAAGATTAATTATTTGTTTTTTATTTTAACATAAACAATGTAAGTTTGTTCATAGAAAAAGAAAAAATAGTAGCTATGAATAAACGAATGATGTTTGAACACAATATACATGTGCTTAGAAATGTCAGCTTTGATTCAGTATTGTTCTCTAAAGAATTAGATAAAGCAATACATACATTATTACCTTATGATGTAGAACGATTAGTTAATTGGGTTAATGAGTTCTTAGAAGACAAACCCCAACTTAAAGCGGAATTAGATAAAGAAATATTTGAAGAACTTACCTATGCTTAGGTAAGTTTTTTTTTGTTTATATCTTAGCTTGACCTGTGGTAGTAAGAGGCTAGTAAAAGATGGATTAGTCATAAAGTAGCAATAAAAACGCCATAATGTGGTTTTAATATCTATTTTTACGGAAGAAGAAAAAACATAAAGAATGAATAAAGTAGTTTTAGTACTAGCTATGTCACTTATAATCTTTGCTTCATGTAAAGAAGGAAAGACTGAGGAATCAACAAATCAAGAAACAGAACATACTGAAATACCACAAGTAGGTAATGTAGACGAAGTAGATGATGTAAAGGTACTGTATGTCGCATCTAAGCTAGATGACTGCGCAGGTATGGCTCCTAAGAAATGTATGATGGTGAAAGAGGAAGAAGATGCTCCTTGGGAAATTATGTATCAGGAGATAGAAGGGCTTAAGTATGAAGAAGGATATGAATATAAGATAGAAGTAAAAAGAGTCGAAATTCCTAATGCACCTGCGGATGCTCCATCATTTAGATATGTATTAGTAAGCGAAATATCAAAAGTAAAAAAGAATTAGTGCGATGAAAGATATTGTTTTAACGGATGACAGAGTAATTCTAAAACCTTTAGAAGCATATAACTATAATGATCTAGTGTGTTTCATTATTGAAGAACCAGAGATATGGAAGTTTGCAACTGTAGGTGTTAACGGGGCTGAGGATATGAGAGAGTATATCACTAGTGCTCTAGAAAGCAGAGATGCAGGAAAAGCTTACCCTTTTATTGTATATGATAAGATCACAGAACAATATGTAGGATCTACTCGATTTTATAATATCGACCATAAGAATAAATCCCTTCTGATAGGATATACTTGGTATAGTAAGAAGGCTCAGGGTACAGGTGTTAATAAACATTGTAAGTATATGATGTTTAAGTATGCCTTCGAAGTAATGGGGATGGAGAGAGTAGAGTTTAGAGTAGATAATATAAATGAACGAAGTAAAGTAGCTGTGCAAAGTATAGGATGTACACTAGAAGGCGTACTTAGAAGTGAAATCATTATTCACTCAGGACGTCGCCGTGATACTGCTATTTATAGTATGCTAAAAGATGAATGGCTTGACCATGCTAAGCAAGATTTAGAGAGTAAATTATAATCAATCTAGAACAAATAAAAAGACGAACTTTTATGAGAGTTCGTCTTTTTTATTAATTGTCTTTTGATTAAATTTTGTCTATTACTTTTCGTCTTTCAGCCCCAGTAGCTTTAAAGTGTGTAGGAGTTAGTCCTGTTACTTTTTTAAACTGTTTACTTAAGTGAGCGACACTACTGTAGTTTAATTGGAATGTAATCTCTTTTAAACTCAATTCATCGTATACTAGCAGTTCTTTTACCTTTTCTATTTTTAGGTGGATAAAATACTGCTCTATGGTCGTTGATTCTAATTGAGAGAATAATAAACTTAGTGCATGATAATCCATTTGCATTTTCTCTGCTATATATGCTGATAATGGTACCTGAAGATTAGCATCATGTTTTTGTACTAACTCGATCAGTATTGTTTTGATCTTATCTACTGTCTTGCTTTTTTGATTATCTAGCAATTCGAAACCTATTTTTTGAAGTTTACTTTCGATAGCCTTAAGTTGAGCACTTGTAAGTTCTTCTTTGATATCTACTTCTCCTAGTTCTATTTTGACAGGCGTAAATTGAGCTTCTAATAGCAGATTGTCTACCGCCATTTTACATCTTTCACACACCATGTTTTTTATGTATAGTTTCATTCGAGTACTTGATTAAAACTCAAAGATAGTAAATGTCAGTTGATAGTTAGTTATATATCCCTATTTACAGTGCATTGTACTGTTTAACTCAGATTCGCAATAGGCATATAAACGAAAAGTAATTATACAAAATAGCTCTGAATTAGCGATTCAAGCATGCTGTAGTGTGGTTTTAGAGCTAATGAAAGAGATATGAAGTAGTATTGCTTTGTAGTATTTGGCTAATGCGTAATTTGGGTTTAATGCTTTTTATAGTTAATAAGTATTTTTTTGATACTTATTCTATGTAATTTATAGTACTAGATATGCTTATTAAGATGTTCTTTCACAGTTAGATAATTCAGTGTTAGATTAGGATAATTAACGGTTTTCAATACTTGTAATTGCTATCTTTACTTATGATGATTAACTATAAATAACCATATGAAAATTTTCACCACTGCACAGATGCAAGCGTTGGATAAGGAAACTGTTGCCAACCAATATATTTCTTCATTCAAATTAATGGAGAGGGCTACCAATAAAGTCTTTGAAAAATTACAGACAAGATATAAGCTTTATCAAACGTCGTTTGTTATTTTCTGTGGAACAGGAAACAATGGAGGGGATGGACTAACCTTAGCAAGATTACTAAAAGAGGGAGGGGCAATGGTGAAGGTATTCTTAGTGCAAACTAAGAAATACAGTCCTGATAATGCACAGAATCAAGACTTACTTGAAGATAGAGATATTAATATAGAGAAGTTTACTACCAAGAGCAAGTTGAAGGTAAAGAAAGATGATGTAATTGTAGATGCTTTATTTGGTATTGGATTACACGAACCTTTAGAGGAAGAGTGGCGTCCTATTTTTGACTTTTTAAACGAGACTCCTTGTCTAGAACGCATCGCTATAGATATGCCATCAGGATTAATGGCTGATATTAGTACGCCTAAAGATGCTATCGTATTTAAAGCTGATGTAGTCTATACATTCCAGTTGCCTAAGACAGCATTATTATTGTCTGATGCAAAAGAATATGTCAAGGAATTAGAAATCTTAGATATAGGGTTAGATCTAGATTATATTGAGAATACGAAGTCTGATAACTACTTCGTGGAATCAGAGAAAGTAAAGGGGCTTATTAAAGTAGGAAGTAAGTTTAGTACTAAAGATGACTTCGGACGTGTATTATTAATCGGGGGGAGTAAAGGAATGATAGGAGCTGTTAATCTAGCTTCAAGAGCGGCATTATATACAGGTAGTGGAGTCGTTAGTGCGTATGTACCAAGCTGTGGAAATACAATAATGCAAACCGCTCTGCCAGAAGTAATGTGTAATACTTGCGATACACAAGATTTTATTACTACATTCCCTTCTATAGAGATGTATAATGCAGTAGGAGTAGGTTGTGGTATCGGGCAACACAAAGAGACAGCAACTGCTTTAGTCGCTTTTTTAAAAGCAAATAAGGAGAATAAATTAGTCATAGATGCTGATGCACTTAATATTATAAGTGAACATAAATGTCTAGATAAAGTACCTGCGGAGAGTATATTAACTCCTCACGAGAAAGAACTAAAACGCTTAATCGGAGCGTGGGAGAATGACTTTGATAAGATAGAAAAAGTAAAGGCATTAGCTAAGAAACACAATATCGTCTTTGTCTTAAAAGGAGCGCATACCATCACAGTAGCGCCTGATGAGACTGTGTACTTTAACTCTACAGGCAACTGGGGAATGGCGACAGCAGGAGCAGGGGATACACTTACGGGGATGATCACTTCTTTAGTAGGACAAGGTTATACAAGTAAGGAAGCTGCTATCATAGGTGTGTATTTACATGGGTTAGCAGGTGATATAGCTGTAGAAACGATACATCCACATAGTTTAGTAGCCTCTGATATTAGTAAACATATTAGTGATGCATATAATCAATTGCGTCTCGTAAAAGGGGATAGGTAATAAAGTATAGAATAAGTAAAAGCCCATATAGAATAACGTCTATATGGGCTTTTTATATAAAATTAAGATGCTTATACCTCTAGTTTTTTTAACCATTTATGAAGCATAATATCAAGACTAGTTTTACCATTACGATCATAGAATTCTAAAAAATTAAAGAGTAGTGATCTAAATACCTTCTTGCCTTTTTCTGTTAAATGCTTTTTATGGTACGTCATACGAATAATTCTATCTTTCTTATCTAAAGGATACTTTTTGAGCAATTTATGTTCAAAGCAAAACTTTAGAAAAACAACATTTTTGTCATAAAACTCTTCAAGAATAGTAGCTCCAGGACTCGTGTAAGTGATATCATATACAAAGTCATTTCCATCATAAGCATTTTGATAAATAGCATCTAACGATTCTACTTCACGTCCAATGGGAATAACATACATTAAATGATGCGCTTTCTTATCAACATAAACTTTTATGAGTTCAGGGTTGTCTAACAAACTACCTAAGAACTGATTGTTCTGCAAACACAACTGATTGTCATATAAAGCACCAAAAGCATTATTGTTACATGATAACCACCAGTTTCCATTATACATTGGTGTAAATGTTAATCTGCGTTCTTGATTATTTAGTTTATTGTAAATATCTATAAGGAATTCAACTGATGTCATATATTATATATGTTTATATTGCTTATTACTGACTGCTTATCATAATCTTTATCAATAGAATGGGATCCTTCGTTGCACTCAGGAGGACATAGCGAGTAGAAGTACTAGCTGTAAAAGCTGTTGTAATCACACCTATTAACCACGCACCGTAACCACAAACTGAAAATTCCTAATTCTCAATTCTTAATTACTTAGTTACTTCATCTATCAAGTAGAATATTGACTTAAAGTTGACTCCACCGTATTCTGTTAGACCGATCTCACAAGTACGACTTGTAGAGAATGCATCTTTTGCGTCAGTAGGTATTTGTTCTTTTAAGTGTCTATTACCGTGCTTGTTTAACTCAGGGAAAGTAAAACCTCTATCTCCCGCAAAACCACAACAGTTGCTATCTATGTAGTTTACTTTCTCCGCGCATAGTTTAGTTAGTTCTAAAAGTTTTCCTTCTAGACCTACTTTCTTTACAGAACATACAGGGAATACGCTAATCTCTTTACGAGGCTTGGTGACTGGTAATACTGGCATCACATAGTCTAACATAAACTCAATAGGATCGTGCATCTTTAGTTTTCCATCTTTATGCGCTTCGTAGAACGTATAGAAACAAGGACTCATATCAAATAACACAGGGTATTTCCCATCTTCTGAAGCTTTAAGTAACGCTAGCTCTAATTCAGAAGACTTAGTTAGCCCTTCTTCCTTAAAACCTTTACTGCTAAATGGCATACCACAGCACATTTTATTTACTTGCTCCGGATAGATAATCGTGAATCCTGCACGTTCAAGTAACTCCACTGTTTTAGCAGTTAAGTCATCATCAGACTTAGGGTAGTCTTTTGATTTTCCCATAGTTCTGTTGATACACGATGGGAAGTAAACTACTTTTCGCTCTTGCCCTTCATTAATGATAGATTCTGTTATCTTGTGTTTATTGCCTTTAGGCATTGCTACATTCCACTGAGGTATTTTGTTAGCTGATATCTTACGCATACCACTTGATACACTTGTCATTACTTTGTTGCCTAATAAGTTCTGAAACACACCTACTGTATTCAGTGCCTTACGACCCATAGAAGTTACACGATCCATATTCTCTACGAAGTACTCTGCATTCTTTCTATCCTTATCTGTTATGGCGCTATGGCGAATATCCTTAATATACTTTCCTGTATCTATCTTTACCGGACAGGCGATAGCACATAAGCCATCTGTAGCACAAGTCTCGTCGGCATAGTAGTGTGCACTGTTTACTAAGTTTTCTAGTTCTTCTGTGTTTTTACCTAAGTTTTTAAGTCTAGCTATCTCTCTACCAACTACGATACGCTGTCTTGGCGAAAGCGTTAACCCTTCAGAAACACAGTGTGATTCACAGAATCCACACTCGATACACTTGTCTACTATCTCATTCGTGGCAGGAGATGGTTTAAAATTCTCTAAGTGCACATTTGGATTTGTATTGATAATAACACCAGGGTTGACTAAACTATGTGGATCGAAGATAGCTTTAACCTTTAACATAATGTCATATGCCTGTTTACCCCATTCTTTTTCTACAAATGGAGCCATATTTCGACCTGTTCCATGTTCTGCTTTTAACGATCCATCAAATCGATCTACAACCAATTCAACTAGTCCATCCATTAAGCGAGCATATCTATCAATCTCTTGTTGTGTAGAGAAATCTTGTGAAAATACTAAGTGTAAGTTTCCTTCTAATGCGTGACCAAATAATACAGCATCATCATATTTTAATTCTGCAAATAATGCTTTCATCGCTATACAAGCATCTGCTAATTTCTCAATTGGGAAGGCGACATCCTCGATAATACAGGTTGTTCCTGTTTTTCTTAATGCTCCTGTAGTAGGTAGTAGTCCATTACGAGCCTTCCAGTTAAAAGCGTATTGTTGAGGTTTTGATGTGAACTCAAATGGTGTGTATGTAGGAATAGAAGTGATAGCGTCTCTGATCTGTTGTTGTTTAGTAGACATTTCTACTTCATTTTCTGCTTGTGCTTCTACTAACAGAATACACGCAGTATCAGGCAATGTTTTAAAATATGCAGGTGCTAATGCTTCGTCTTCAATAGACTTGATGCTATTTCTATCTAATAGCTCTACTGCAGCGACAGGGCTTTTCTTTAACAATGGAGCTGCTTGACAAGCTTTCTCTATTGTTTCAAATATCATTAATGTACACGCCTTGTGCTTATAGTTGATCACTGTGTTATAAGTGATATCAGAGATAAACGCTAATGTTCCCTCTGAGCCAATCATAATGTGTTTAATAATTTCAAACGGATCGTTGTAATCTATAAAGGCATTTAGGCTGTATCCTGTAGTATTTTTGATTTTAAACTTGCGTTCTATACGATCGTATAATGTGCGGTCAGTATAAATAGCATCTCTAAGACGTTCTATTTCTTTGATAATCTCAGGGTGCTTCTTAGTGAATTCTTTTTTGCTTTCTTCACTTGCAGTATCTAATACAGTACCATCGTAGATAACGATCTTGATATCTGCTATGGTATTATAAGAGTTCTGAGCAGTACCACAGCACATTCCACTAGCATTGTTCGCTGCGATACCACCGATCATTGCGGCGTTGATTGACCCAGGGTCAGGACCTATCTTACGACCATAAGGAGCAAGGATAATATTCGCTCTTCCACCGATGATACCCGGTTGAAACTTAGCTTGTAATCCGTTGTTTAAGATCTCATATTTTTTCCATTTATGTGTAGCTACCATTAGTACAGAGTCTGTCACAGCTTGTCCAGAAAGACTAGTCCCCGCTGCTCTATACGTAACAGATACATTGCACTTCGTAGCTGTCTTTAGTGTAGCTACAGCTTCTTCGTGATTGTGTACTTGAACAACAATCTTAGGAACTAGCTTATAGAAACTCGCATCTGTCCCATAAGCTAATAGCTGTATAGGATTAGTGATAATTCTCTCAGTATCTATATGGTTAGCTAGTTCATCCTTGAACTTCTGATATGGTAATGGTAACATAGTATAATCTTTTTTATCAAGCTACAATTTACAAAAACATATCTAGAGCAGGGCAGAGATATGTTTAGTTTATAGTGGGTTTAAATAAGGTGATTTTAGTAATTGAAATTATTACTACATTTAACAATACGGCAAAAATACGATTACTAAAACTCTTTTTTTGAGAGAAGGGCACTTTTGGGCAAAAATGACCTAAAAAGGGCAAAAAAGACCACTTTTGGCCTGAAATGGGTTCTTTTTTAAATTGTAATATATTGAAATTAAGTGCTTTATGTGGTTTAATACACCCATTCCTTCGGAAGGGCTTTGGAAGAATGCAGTAATTGTTCGGAAAGAGGGCCTGTTTTCCGAACAACTACAAAAGCCTTCCAAAACTCTTCCCGAACAAATCCATCATTGTACCCTTCTCATCCCTTTGTTTATAAAGGATTGTAGTCTATTTATATTTTACGACAAGTCTCCTAACTTTAAGTCGAGATAGGAAAAATTAGGCAAAAAATGGCAAAAAGTGGACTTTTCTTCCCCTTTGCTTAAAATTCCAATTTTAGTATCCCGACCTTTGCAAGTGTCTTGAAAGAGGTGAATAAGCAGAGGTTTCTTCCCGTTATTTGGAATACTATTTTATTGGGCAATGCGTGAGGTATTAGTGAGGTACGCTTGCTGAATCAGACCTCCTGAGCAGGAATTGGGCAGGGATACTGCAGTTATTCAGGAGATATCAGCAAGGGGATTTGTCATAGATGAAGAGAGGAGTGTACTATGTAATGCTGTGTAGTTCTTGTTTATATTATTTTGAAAGTAAGATATGTGGTATTGAGTTCAAAAAACAGTATTGAATAACAGGAGATTATTTGTAAAACAACCCTATCTGACGATATTCTTTTAATCTGTTATAATAGAAAAGTTACTAAGCGTTTAGGATAGAATATGAGGTTTTAATGTATTGAATTTTATTGATTTATTGTTTTACTGCTCTTTGTTAAAGAGTGCTATGAAATGAGGTGTTAAAACACTACCTTTGCACGAAATTTAGACACACAACAACACAAAGTAATCACGTATGTATAAAAGCATTATAAAGCCTATACTATTTAGGTTTGATCCAGAGAAAGTACACCATTTTACCTTCGGTGCTCTTAAGTTCGTTAATCGTATTCCTGGCGTATCCGCACTGATACGCGCTAACTGTCAAGTTGAAGATTCTCGATTAGAAAGAGAAGTTTTTGGACTGAAGTTTAAGAACCCAATAGGTTTAGCAGCAGGTCTAGATAAGGATGCTAAGTTATACAAAGAATTAGAGAACTTTGGTTTTGGGTTTATAGAGATAGGTACTTTGACTCCTAAGGGACAACCAGGTAATCCTGTAAAGAGATTATTCCGTCTAAAAGAAGACAATGGTTTGATCAACCGAATGGGGTTTAATAACGGAGGAATCGAAGAGGCTATAACTCGTCTAAAGAAAAATAAAGGAACGCTTATCGGAGGTAATATCGGTAAGAATAAGGTGACTCCTAATGAACAAGCGAATGAAGATTATGAGATTTGTTTTGAAGCATTGTTTCCTTATGTAGATTACTTCGTGGTGAATGTTAGTTCACCTAACACACCTAATCTACGTGCGTTACAAGATAAAGAGCCACTTAAGGCATTACTGCATGGTCTGCAAGTAAAGAATAATCAAAAGGATGCACCTAAGCCTGTGTTGCTTAAGATAGCACCAGATTTGACTGATGAGCAGTTGTTAGATATTATTGAAATAGTAGCCGAGACTAAGATAGCAGGTGTAATCGCTACGAATACAACAATAGATAGAAGTAACCTTAAATCGATACATCAACAAGAAACGGGTGGACTTAGTGGAAAACCATTGACTAAACGCAGTACTGAGGTGATTCGCTTCTTATCAGAGAAGAGTAATAAGGCATTCCCTATTATTGGAGTAGGAGGGATACACTCAGCAGAAGATGCTATAGAAAAATTAGAAGCAGGAGCAAGCTTAATACAGCTTTATACTGGCTTTATCTATGAAGGGCCTAGTTTGATCAAAAAAATCAACAAGGCATTATTATCTAAATATTAGAATTATATTATGTCAACAGAAGTATTGTATACTTTTTTTATTACTTGTTTTTTACTGATTATTACCCCTGGACCAGATATCTTATATGTGGTTTCTCAGAGTATTACTAGAGGCCGTAAGTACGGATATGCTGTAGTAGTAGGACAGGTGGGAGGTTTGTTGTTTCACTTGTCGTTATTTGCTTTTGGTATTTCGGCTTTGATTACACAGAGCGAGATTTTGTTTAAAGGAGTGAAGTTATTTGGAGCCTTATATTTGTTTTGGTTGTCTTATAAAGTATATCAAGAGGAGAATGTTATCGCGATAGATGAGAGTGGTGGTGGTGCTAATGACAAGACCTTTATGGGATTTGTGAGAAAGGGATTACTGATGAATGTATTAAATCCTAAGGTGATGATGTTCTTCTTAGCTTTGTTTCCAGGTTTTATTACGGAAGCGGCAGGTAATGTACAGAAGCAAGTATTTATACTAGGAAGTGTATTTATCACAGAGGCTGTAGTGATCTTCTTTATCATATGTAGTATAGCAGCGAAGCTTACTGATTACATGAAGAATAACAAGTCTGTCAATGTGTTTTTAAAGTGGATGCAAATTGTGGTATTTAGTGGATTGGGGATTTTCTTATTAGTAAGTTAGAAGAATTAAGATCTCTATTTTATAAATAAATTATATGAAAAGGTTCTAAGGATGATGTCTTTAGAACCTTTTTTTAATGGATATGATACAGAGAATCAACTAGATATTTTAGAATAAAAGTTTTGGGAATAAAATAAGGAGAAGGGCGTTGTAAAATTGTGTGTTTTCTGCTATATTTGAATTTATATGAAACCAGCAGTTAAGATTATAGAATGTCCTCGTGATGCTATGCAAGGCATCAAGATGTTTATCCCTACCGAGAAAAAAGTACAGTATATACAGTCGCTTTTAAGAGTGGGATTTGATACCATAGATTTTGGTAGCTTCGTATCTCCTAAAGCTATTCCTCAGATGGTGGATACGGCTGAATTATTAAGTCAATTAGACTTGAGTAAGACACAGAGCAAACTATTAGCTATTATCGCAAACACAAGAGGTGCAGAACAAGCTGCGGAACATAAAGAGATTAAGTATCTAGGATTTCCATTCTCTATCTCAGAGAACTTCCAGATGCGTAATACACATAAGACTATTGCAGAGTCTATTGTGACGTTAGATGAGATATTAAATATAGCAACGAAGACTGATAAAGAAGTAGTAGCCTATCTATCTATGGGCTTTGGTAATCCTTATGGAGATCCTTGGGATGTAGATATTGTAGGAGATTGGACTGAGAAGTTAGCGAAGATGGGAGTGAAGATACTTTCACTGTCAGATACAGTAGGTAGCTCTACACCAGAGGTAATAGATTATCTGTTTAGCAATCTTATACCGGCTTATCCAGAGATAGAGTTCGGAGCACATCTTCATACGACACCAGATAGTTGGTTTGAGAAGATAGATGCTGCTTATAAGGCAGGGTGTCTTCGCTATGATGGGGCAATTAAAGGATATGGAGGGTGTCCAATGGCGAAGGACGATTTGACAGGGAATATGCCGACAGAAAAAATGCTAAGTTACTTTACTGCAAACAAGGTAGATACTAATCTGAGCGCAATGTCATTTGAGAGTTCATACAACGAAGCACTAAAAATATTTAATTTTTTCCACTAAAGTTTTTTATTTAGTGGAAAAATAGTAAATTTGCGTGCAATTCAACGACATTGCACATGAAAGCACACACAACTAAAATCATCGGTCAAGGACTTACTTACGATGATGTATTATTAGTTCCAAACTATTCGGAAATACTTCCAAGAGAAGTAAGTTTAAAATCAAAATTTTCAAGAAACATTACCTTAAACGTTCCTATCGTATCTGCTGCTATGGATACTGTTACGGAAAGTGAGATGGCTATCGCTATGGCTCGTGAAGGAGGAATCGGAGTGATTCACAAGAACATGACAGCTGAAGAGCAAGCGAAAGAAGTTAGAAAGGTTAAAAGAGCGGAGTCAGGTATGATTATCGACCCTGTAACTCTTCCTCTAACAGCTACTGTAGGTGATGCTAAAAAAGCAATGGCTGAATTTGGAATCGGTGGTATTCCAATCGTTGATGACAACGGTATTCTTAAAGGAATCATTACTAATAGAGATATGCGCTTCGAGAAACAAAACGATAGAGCTATTACAGATGTAATGACTAAAGATAATCTAGTAACTGCAGCTGAAGGTACTACTTTAGAGCAAGCAGAAGAAATTCTTCAAGAGAAAAAAATCGAGAAATTACCAGTAGTAAATGCTGACTATAAATTAGTAGGGTTAATCACGTTTAGAGATATTACTAAACTGACTTTAAAACCAAACGCTAATAAAGATAAGTTCGGTAGACTACGTGTAGCTGCTGCTTTAGGAGTTACTGCAGATGCAGTAGATAGAGCACAGTTATTAGTTCAGGCTGGTGTAGATGCATTAATTATCGATACAGCTCACGGACACTCTCAAGGTGTAGTGGGAGTGTTAAAAGCAGTGAAAGCAGCTTTCCCACAGATCGATGTGGTAGTAGGTAATATCGCTACTCCAGAGGCAGCATTATTCTTAGTAGAGAATGGAGCTGATGCTGTAAAAGTAGGTATTGGACCTGGATCTATCTGTACTACACGTGTAGTAGCAGGTGTAGGGTTTCCTCAGTTCTCAGCTATTATGGAAGTAGCAGCTGCGTTAAAAGGAACAGGTGTACCAGTTATCGGTGATGGAGGTCTACGTTATACAGGAGATATTCCTAAAGCGGTAGGAGCAGGAGCTGATTGTGTTATGTTAGGTTCTATGTTAGCAGGTACTAAAGAATCTCCAGGAGAGACTATTATCTTCGAAGGTAGAAAATTCAAAGCATATAGAGGTATGGGATCTGTAGCAGCAATGAAACAAGGATCTAAAGATCGTTACTTCCAAGATGTGGAAGATGATGTGAAAAAACTTGTACCAGAAGGTATCGAAGGTCGTGTTCCTTATAAAGGAGAACTTAACGAGAGTATGTTACAGTTCATCGGAGGACTTAGAGCAGGTATGGGATACTGTGGTGCTAAAGACATCCCTACGTTACAGGAAGTAGCTAGATTCGTTCAGTTAACAGCTTCAGGTATCGGAGAGAGTCATCCTCATAATATCACTATTACTAAATCTGCACCTAACTATTCTAGATAGTAATTGGTTTACAGTTATCAGTTAACGGTTTACAGTTAGTAGAGACGCAATACTTTGCGTGTCAGCTAAGATATAAAATAACAAAAGGCTATTTCGTGAGAAATAGCCTTTTGTGTTTGATATAAGTTCTGTATATTATCTAATGCCAAAGGCACTAATTCTTAATTGAAACACCGTAGGCACAGATTCCTAATTCCTAATTATAACTTGACTGCATCTGCTAGTTTGCGTATTTTAATATTTAAAGCTACATATGTAAGTGATACAAAAGGAGAAATAATATTAAAGAATGCATAAGGTGCATACGTCATCGTATCAATACCTAGTACTCCTGCGTGATAAGCTCCACAAGTATTCCAAGGAATTAATACAGAAGTAACTGTACCAGAGTCTTCAAGTGTTCTGCTTAAGTTCTCAGGAGCTAGTCCTTTTTCTTTATATGCTTTAGAGAACATCTTGCCAGGTATTACTATTGATAGATATTGTTCAGAAGCTGTTAAGTTAACTACTACACAACTCGCCATTGTACTAGCGAATAATCCAAATACTGATTTGGCAATACTAAGTAATGTTTCTGTTATTTTCTTTAATGCTCCGATAGCTTCCATTGCTCCACCAAAGAACATTGCACAGATAATTAGCCATACCGTATTAAGCATACTCTTCATGCCTCCTGCTTCGAATAGACTATTTAAGCTTTCCATAGGAGATAAAATAGCGATATCTGTAGTGATGGCATTCATAAGCCCTCTGTATGCTGTAACAGGTGTTAGAGTCGTTCCTTCACCTACAAGTGCTACCGTGTCAGGTTGGAATATTAGAGCGAATACTGCACCTAATAATGTACCAAATAATAGTGCTAGTATAGGTTTAACCTTTTTTAGGATGATACCAATCACAATCACAGGAACAAGGAATAGCCATGGAGTGATATTAAATGTGTTTTCAATGGCTGTCAATGTTGCAGTCATATCAATACTCTCAGGCACATCTAGATTAAAGCTAATAACAATAAATATAATTAATGTAAGCACATAAGTAGGTATAGTGGTAAACATCATATATCTAATATGTGTGAATAGATCTGTACCTGTCATAGCAGAAGCTAAGTTAGTCGTATCCGATAGAGGAGATAATTTATCTCCAAAGTAAGCACCAGAGATAACAGCTCCACCTACAAGCCCCATTGATATACCCATCGCATTACCTATTCCTACAAGTGCAATACCTACCGTAGCAGATGTAGTCCAAGAGCTACCTGTGGCAAGAGAAATAATAGAACAGATGATAACGGTAGCAGGTAAGAATATATGTGGTTCTAGTATCTGTAGACCATAGTAAATCATCGTAGGGATAACACCACTCAATAACCAAGTCCCTGATAAGGCACCTACAAGTAATAAGATGTATATAGCACGGGTAGTCTCTCTTACATTCTTAGTAATCTTTTTGATGATGTCTTCGTAGTCTACTTTATTATATAGTCCAACTCCAATCGCTATAAGTCCTCCGATAAGTAGAACAAATTGGTTAGAGCCTTTTAAGGCAGCGCTTCCATAAACGAAAACATTAGTACCTAGTAGAGCAATTAGCACCACCATTGGAATTAAGGATTGAAACAGAGTGACTTTCTTTGGTTTTGGTTTTGAATCAGTATTCATGATTGTGTTTAAGGTTTATTAATGGAGTTCAATATACACATAAATCAATAAAAACTGATATTTGTCATATAATTTTTAATGCAAAAGCACATAATGACATTTTATTGCTAAATATGTAAAGGCTAGAGTTGATGAATGTGTATAAAAAAAGCCCCATAAAGTTAATTATGGGGCTTTGGTATTCGAAAGGTAAATAGTTTTACCGTTATTTGTTATATGTTACTGTAACAGGTAATGTACTCCCTCTCATTTCATAGTTGTAAGTAAGAGACAGTTGTCCGTTTCTAACTCCATTGATTGTACGAGGTGTATAATTTTTATCTTCAAATGTGATTACATTTCCTTTAATTGTACCTTTAGTTACTTTAGTATCTTTTAGTTTAAAGTATTCTGTTAATACAGCTTCATTTTCCGTAAGAACTAATTGATCTGCTTTCTCGACTGCATTATCACCAGGCATTTCTATGTAATTATGTGTCATTTCTCTATCTCCTAACTTATATGATAGTTTATCAGATGACCAAGTTCCTATGAATTGAGTAGGGTTAGAACTACCATAAGTTACTGTAACTGGTAATGTAGCACCTCTCATTGTGTAGTTATATGTTAGGGATAGTTGACCATTAATAATTCCATTGATTTTGCGAGGTGCATAATTAGGATTATCAAATGTAATCGTATTCTTAGTTACTGTTCCTGTAGTTATTACAGGATTTTCTTTGCCGATAAAGTACTCAGTTAATGTAGCTTTGCCATTAAGAATAACAAGTTTGTCAGTTTGGTACACTGCGTTTTCTCCAGGCATTTCTGTATAATTATGTGTCATCTCTTGAGTTCCATAAGTATAAGATAATTTGTCTGCGTACCATGTACCCTCTGCGTCAAAATCTGAGCGTAAAGGCTCATTATCATCACTAGAGCATGATGTGAAAGATAGGGTAGCGCCTACGAAAAGCACTAGAGCTATTAGTTTCTTCATTTGTATATTAAGTTGTTAGTTATTTGTTGTCTTGATGTTATTTAAAACCTTTTACGCTTTTGTTGTAGATTTTGTCTTTGTCTTCTTTAGTAAGGTCTTTTTTGTATTGGAATAGTGCCGCTTCCCAATCTCCGTAACCTGTGTTAGGTAACACGATAAATTTCTTACCAAAAAGTTCTTGATTAGACTTTACGTTTTGAAAACGTTCTTCTTGTGTCTTTTTATCAAAAGCAGTAGAGAAGTCAGATAAGTTATCCCCTAGTAACATCACTATTTCGTGAGTTTCACTAAGTTTTTGGCGTCTAGTTTCTTTACTTGATTCAGCTGTTCTTACGATTACATGAGCTTCGTCAACAAAAGGGTAGTTGTATTTAACCAAGTTTTTCATTGTACCTGGTTTGTCATTTTGGTTTCTATTCGTGATATAGAATACTTCAACACCTTTAGATGCCGCATAGTTAAAGAATTCCTGACTACCTAATAAAGGAATAGCTTCTCCTTTTTTAGTCCATTCAGTCCAAGTAGCTTGATCATAAGACTTTCCTTCTCTTGCTGTTTGTACAGCGTATGGAGAATTGTCTAGGAAAGTTTCATCTATATCCGTCACGATAGCAATAGGTTTACTGTGTTGTTCTGCAAGGATGCGATCTAGTTGTAAAGTAGCGATATTGAAAGCTTGTGCGCATAAAGCTTGATATTCAGCTGCATTTTGTTGGAATACTGCTGCATACAATTTACCATTTACTTCAATGTTATTTAATGCATTATCTGATGTAGTTGATGTTCCTTGAGGAACCGACTTACAGGCAGTAAGAGCTGTGAAGGCTAATCCTGCAATAAGAAAAGATTTTTTAAGCATGATATGTTTTATTATATTCTGTTACAAATACAAAAGTACAATATTTATCCGTAATTAAGTGGTGTTTATCTAAGATGAAGTGGCGAAAATGGTGCTATTAGTACTAGTGAATAATGACTTTTATGGATGCGAAGAGTATAAAAAAAGAGTGTCTCCGTATGAAGACACTCTATATAATATTTTGATTATTTTATTTCAGCAGCTTTCTCATCGAACAAGTCGCTAACAGACCAGTATCTTTCACCAGTATCATAGTTAAAAGTAAGGATTGTAGCTCCTTTCTGTATCTCAGGTAGTTTCTTAGCAATAGCTGCTAAAGACGTACCTGTAGAAACACCCGCTAAAATGCCTTCTTCACTAGCAATTCTATTAGTATATAGATAGGCTTCCTCTTTCTCAATGGTAATAATACCATCAAAGATATCTGTGTTGACTACTTTAGGTATAAAACCTGCACCAATACCTTGTAGAGGGTGAGGACCTGGTTTACCACCACTTAATACAGGAGAATTCGCAGGTTCTACAGCATATACTTTTAGGTTAGGGAATTTCTCCTTAAGAACTTCTGCTACCCCTGTAATGTGTCCACCTGTACCAACACCTGTGATTAGGTAATCAATACCTTCAGGGAAATCATTAAGGATTTCTTGAGCAGTAGTTTTACGGTGTATTTCAGGGTTAGCAAGATTATTAAATTGCTGAGGTACCCATGCATTATCCATTTGCTCTGCTAATTCAGTAGCTTTAGATACAGACCCAGAAGTACCTAATTCTTTAGGTGTAAGAACAAACTTAGCACCATAGGCAGCCATAAGTTTTCTGCGTTCGATACTCATAGATTCAGGCATCACTAGGATAAGTTTATATCCCTTAACAGCACAAGCCATCGCTAGACCTACACCAGTATTACCAGATGTTGGTTCAATGATAGTTGTGTTTTTATTTATTAATCCCTTAGCTTCAGCATCTTCAATCATTGCTAATGCTATACGATCTTTTAAGCTACCACCAGGGTTTTGCTTTTCTAATTTGATCCAAACATTTACATCACTAGGGAAGAGTTTGTTTATTTTGATATGAGGTGTATTACCGATAGCCTCAAGAATATTGTTTATTTTCATGACTTTTATAATTTTAAGTTCTACTAAATTATGAAATTTATTGGTTCTGGGTAATCTTCTTGGTCTTTTGAATAACTTTTACTTTTGCTATATATTATTGAATTAGGTTTTACACTTCTTGTTAACCATACATTACCACCGATGACAGTATCGTGCCCGATGGTAGTCTCACCACCAAGAATAGTTGCTCCGGAGTATATAATAACGTTATCTTCTATATAAGGATGCCTTCTAGTATTTGCTTTGTCTTTAGATACAGAAATAGCTCCTAAAGTTACTCCCTGATATATCTTTACATTTTTTCCAATTACACAAGTTTCACCAATGACAATACCAGTACCATGGTCAATACAAAAGTGTGAACCAATACTAGCAGCAGGGTGAATATCTATACCTGTTTTACTATGTGCATGTTCTGTCCATATACGCGGAAGGAGTATGACATTCTGGGTGTGTAACTGATGAGCAAAACGGTAGATGGAGATAGCATAGAACCCTGGATAAGCAATATATACTTCTTGTAAACAGGTTGCAGCAGGATCATTATCTAATATTGCTTGAGCATCAGATTTAAGCGTAAAAAATATTTGAGGTAAAGCACTGAAAAAGCCATCAGCAATCTTCTGTGATTTCTCAACATTATTATTAATATTAAAAACAATAGAGAGTAACTCTATTCTTAATGTAGCTAAGCGAATATTAATAGATTCTTCAGATAGATATTTCTTGTCTTCTAATTGAAATAAGAAGTGAAATAATGTATCTGTGAATTTCTCTATTCTGTGTTTGTCTAGGAATGATTGTGAACTTTCATTCTGTGTTAGTAGTTCTCTAACGAAATCACTTTGCATGAATATTTCTAGTTTGAATTAATTCAGTAGGAATTCTATAGTAATACTAGTAGTTTTGAGTATCTTATATTAAAAGGAATGCCTGCTTTGAATATTTAGTTTTTGAAAACACACACTATTAATTTTGTTTAAAAGTGCGATTGTACTGTAAATGTAAGGATTGTAATAGAAAGGATATAGTATGTTTAACAAAAATTTGATGTTATATAAGATTACATTAATATTAGTGGTTTACTCAGACATATAATGACAAAGTATCTATTTGGGATAATAGTTGTTAAAAACTAAAAATAGAACTTTTAACTCTACAATATTATATTATCTTTGTTAGAGAATTACAAAGGCGAAGTAATTCAATCAGTTATGTGTTTTGTTTCTGAAATAGATTTTTTATTTAATTTCTTTTGAGCTGGCTACTTAAAAAGAGATTTGGTTTTGTTGTTTTGTTGTTCTATTTCAAAATTTGTGAAACAAAGTAAAATACATACTAAAATAAAGAAGGCTTCTCGAAAGAGAAGCCTTTTTTGTTATAAGTTGTTTTCTTATTCTAATAGTAGTGACTTTAGGTTCTTACGATAAGCTTCCATCAGTTCCGCTTTCATAATATACCCTATATATTTTTTGTTTTCTTGAACAAGGACGAACTCTAGGTGATTAGTCTCTAGTGTTTGCATTATTATTTTAGTAGAATCATTTTTAGACACAACGATGGCTGTATCTATTAGATCTTTTATGGGAGTGAACTTAGTTTGAAAGCCATTAAAAATAATAGGGCGTACATTATCTAAGTTTATAATACCAACAATCTTTTCCTCTAAATCTATAATGGGAATAAAAGTTTGTTTGGTATGAGCGAAGATATCTACTACTGAGGCAGTAGTATCTTGCATAGTCAATGTCTTTATTTCATTTTTGATATAATCAGTAGCTATAATTGTATTTAAGATATTAGAGTCCTTATCAGAAGTAAAGACCATACCTGTAGTTGCTATTGATTTGATATCCATAGAGTACTTTTCCATATGCTTAGAAATAGCAAAACTAATAGAAGATACGATAAGTAAAGGAACCATTAGTCCATATCCTCCTGTTATTTCTGCGATTAAGAATATTCCTGTTAACGGAGCGTGAAATAACCCACTTATGACTGCTGCCATCCCAACTACCGTAAAGTTCTGTACAGGTATATCTTTAAGACCTACTAACTGTAATAGTTTTGATAATGCAAAACCTAAATAAGAACCTACAAATAACGATGGTGCAAAATTACCTCCATTACCACCACTTCCCATTGTTAGTCCTACTGCATATGTTTTTACTAATGCTGCTCCTGCTACAAATAAAAGTAACACCCACTGATTACTAGAAAAGTCAGCTAGTAATGTGTTATGTAAGATTGCTTGAGGTTTATCGCTAGTTAGTACTTTAATGCTTTCATATCCTTCTCCAAATAATGTAGGAAATAAGAATATCAGAACAGCTAACATTGATGCTCCTATCAATGCCTTCTTGTATGCTCCAAAGCGGAGATTAGAGATATAGTGTTCTGTTTTTCTAAACATTCTAGCGTGGTAGACACAAAAGAACCCAGATAGTATCCCTAATAAGATATAGTATATCGTGTTGCCCGTGTCAAAAACTAATTGATTCTTAAACGACAGTAAGATGTCTTCCTTTATAATAAGGTTAGTGACAATAGTACCTGTGGCTGCAGAAATCATAATAGGAATAAAGGCAGAAACAGATACATCAACTAAGATAATCTCAATAGCAAATAACACACCTGCTATAGGAGCATTAAAGGCTGCTGATACCCCAGCTGCGACACCACATCCTAATAATAGTATCCGGTCTTTATAGTTTAGCTTGTAGTTCTGAGCATAGTTAGACCCAAAGGCAGCCCCTGTAATAGCAATAGGAGATTCAAGTCCAAGTGACCCTCCCATACCTACAGTAAGTGAACTCGTGATAATCTGTGAGTACATCTGCTTACGTGGCATTATACCAGATTTTTTGGCTACTGCTATCATAATCTGATACGTACCTTTCTCTATAGAACCATTTAAGAATTTGCGAATAATAAATACAGTTAGTAAGATACCTATGATAGGTAGGATACTATTCATATAAGGCAAGTGAGAGATATTATCAATATAAGTAGCAAGCTTAAATACGTTATGAGCAAAATACTTTAGGACAGTAACCGCAACAGCAGAAGATGCACCTACTAAAACACAAGATAAATATAAGAATTGCCGATTGCTCAAGATGGACTTCAGAAAGAATAGAATTCCTTCTGAGTACTTGAATACTTGATTAGCGTAATACTTTATTTTCTTTGGACTTTTCATTTTCATAATGCAAAAATAGTGTAAAAGGTGAGCCTTAAACAACAGTAAGCTAATTTTGTTTTTATAAAAACTAAAGATAACTTATAACTTTAATAAGTAACGATCTGTTTGTTTGAAAAGTACTAAGTGATCTTGTAATTCTTTAAAAAATGCCGTAAAATGTGTTTCGAATACTTTATAGTGCTCTAAAAGTTCTGTTGTGCCTAATGCCATTTTAGACGTTCCCTTCGATCTTCTATCCATTTGAGTCAAAATATACTTTAAGCCTTCGATAGATCTATATTTCATAAGCCAATCTTCTTTTAACATAATGTGTAGGAACAATTGTACTCTAGGAGGTAAAATGTCAAAATTGTCTTCTAGGGATGTATAGAAGGTCTGTGTATATTCTTCTAATGGAATATCACAGTAATCATCCCAATTCTTAGCGAGATAGTGATCATAGTACATATCGATTAATACAGCTGCATAATGGTTGTATTGAGGGACTATAAGCTTTTTACTAGCTCTCCATATTGGGTGTGCATCTGTATAAGTATCTATTTCTCTGTGTAGGATAACACCTTGTTGGACTCTAGGTGGGTAGTTTAAATAATCTTTTCCTCTAATACTATCTGCTACGAAGTTCCCTATTTTAAGTAGAGTGTCATTTTCAGAAAGGAATATATGTGCTAAGAAGTTCATAATATAGGTTTGTTTATAAACATACGCTATTTTCTAAACTTGTTCAAGCTCTCTCGCATATAATTATTTATCTTTGTGCTACTAAAAATATGTAATTATGACATTGATTAAATCTATATCAGGTATACGTGGAACTATAGGTGGTAAAGTGGGAGATAACCTTACACCAATAGATGCAGTAAAATTTGCATCTGCTTATGGAACCTTCCTTAAAAACAATTCTCAAAAAGAAAATCTAAAAGTAGTTATCGGTAGAGATGCACGTATTTCAGGACCGATGATTCATAATTTAGTAGTGAATACGTTAATAGGACTAGGTATCGATGTAATAGACTTGGGGTTATCTACTACTCCTACAGTAGAGATAGCTGTTCCTTTAGAGAAAGCAGATGGAGGTATTATCCTAACAGCTTCTCATAATCCAAAACAATGGAATGCTCTAAAACTTCTAAATAGTAAAGGAGAGTTCTTAAGTGGAGCTGAGGGACAAATCATATTAGAGTTAGCGGATAAAGACGCATTTGATTTTGCAGATGTAGATAATCTAGGAAAAGTAGTGTTTAAGAATGACTATATGGAGATCCATATAGAAGAGATATTAAAGTTAAAACTAGTAGATGTAGAAGCTATTAAAAAACGCAAGTTTAAAGTAGTAGTAGATGCTGTTAACTCATCAGGAGGAATTATTATTCCTGCCTTATTGAGAAAACTAGGAGTAGAAGTAGTTGAATTATACTGTGAGCCAAACGGTCACTTCCCTCATAATCCAGAACCTCTTAAAGAACATTTAGGAGATATCTGTGCTTTAGTGAAGAAAGAGAATGCAGACTTCGGTGTAGTAGTAGATCCAGATGTAGATCGTCTAGCTTTCATTTCTAATGATGGAGAGATGTTCGGAGAAGAATATACATTAGTAGCCGTAGCGGATTATGTATTAAGTAAGACTCCAGGTAATACAGTATCTAACTTATCATCTTCTCGTGCTTTAAGAGATATTACTACTAAACACGGTGGTACATATAATGCTTCTGCAGTAGGAGAGGTGAACGTTGTAGAGCTTATGAAAGCAACTAATGCTATCATCGGTGGAGAAGGTAATGGTGGTATCATCTATCCTGAGACGCACTATGGACGTGATTCTATCGTAGGGGTAGCTTTATTCTTAACACATTTATCTAACTTAGATATGACTGTAGCAGAATTAAGAGCTTCTTATCCTCAGTATTATATGAGTAAAAATAAGATAGAACTTACTCCTAAGTTAAATGTAGATATGATCTTAGAGCAAATAGCTGAAAACTATAAGAATCAAGAGATATCTACTGTGGATGGTGTGAAGATTGACTTCCCTTCTTCGTGGGTACACTTGAGAAAATCAAATACAGAACCTATTATTCGTATTTATACAGAAGCAGGTACACAAGAGGATGCAGATAGTCTAGCTTTGCGTATGATCGAAGAACTAAAAGTAATCGCAGGAATCTAATCAAATAAAGAGATTTATAAACAATAAAGGGAACCTATTGGTTCCCTTTATTGTTATATTAGTTTACTAATAGTAAGACTTATTCGTATTTTCTAAAGATTCCTTCTTGGAAGGGTGTCCATAGACAAGCTCTCATCTTAGCTAGCTTTAGCCCTGAGTTAGCCCAACTGTTACATGTGTGTAAAAAGCTATAATTACCTTCTCCTTCATAGAATGAATCATCCATACCATATACCTTATCTGTTACGATATTGATGACTTGTCCATTAGTATCTCTTTTAAAAGAAGCACGTGCATAATCTATTAAGGCTTGGTACTGTTTTTTAGAAATAGTTATCTTACGTGTGTCTTCCCCTTCAGTTATAGTTGGCAAAAACGTAGTATGCATAGCTGTAGTTCCTAATCCAAAAGCAGCATTTACTGCTATATCTAGTTTAACGTGTGCCCAATCTTCTACATCTAAGAAGAATCCCTTATCACCCCAGCCCAGTGCTACATAATTATAGTCTGTGCGTTGACTTTTAGTATGCTCGAACTTTAGTTCCTCACTCCAGTCTATAAGCTCTGATTTAATAGGAAATACATAGTCTGTGTGCATACCATTAGTATGGATGTACATAGTGATTTCGCTAGGTTCACTTTGCTCTTTATTGACTGTAATACTAGACAATCCTCTAGCAGCTAGAAAGTAAACGAGAATAAAGATAATAAAAGTAATGACTAGCATTAGTATTACTTTAAGTGACTTCTTGATATATTTCATAAATGTAGTTTTAACCCAGATTATGTTGTAGACATATAAAAGAAAAGTAATTATACAAAATAGGTCTGAATTAGTGATAAAAGCATACTGTAGTATGGTTTTAGAGCTAATGAAAGAGCTATAAAGTAGAATTTCTTTGTAGTATTTGGCTAATGCGTAATGTGGGTTTAATATAATTAAAGCTAATTTATAACTATTTACGGTAAGTATGGATCAATCTCAAAAGTTGTGTGTGAATTAAAAACTACAGATCTTTGTAATGATAAATAATAAACGTGGAAAACTATATTGAGTTTATAAAAATGATTTTACCTGAGTTTTTAGTAG
>NZ_NSGJ01000119.1 GCF_002286775.1 Myroides sp. N17-2 | reverse complement strand
CCAGAAAAAAAGGGCTTACATATTTTGAGATGGGATGTAGCAAGTTCAAAATGGGTAGATGAAGGTGGAATAGTAGATGTTAGTACAAAAACAGTTAAAACCCCTATGACGGTTAATGCCTCAGGGATTTTTACTTTAGGGTTAGTAGATGCAGATTATAATTCTGAGTTAAAGATTTATAATGCAGTTTCACCTAACGGAGATGGCTTGAATGATTACTTCATTATTACGAACATCAACAAATACGCCAACAGTGTTCAAATCTTTAATAGATGGAGTGCAAAAGTCTTTGAATCTAATAACTATGATTCAAACGGAGATGGTACAGCGAATGTATTTAGAGGAGAAGCAGAGGGTAAAGGAGTTTCATCAAGTGGGAAATTACCAACTGGAACCTATTTCTATATTGTTAGATACGAAATACGTACATCAACAGGTTCAGAGTGGATTAAGAAATCTGGATACTTACATTTAGAGAATAACTAGAAAAAAAGCTT
>NZ_NSGJ01000118.1 GCF_002286775.1 Myroides sp. N17-2 | reverse complement strand
GGTAACTAGGGCTAAGTCGTAACAAGGTAGCCGTACCGGAAGGTGCGGCTGGAACACCTCCTTTCTAGAGAATAATTAGGATTATAATAACTTTACTCTCGCTGTTAATACCAAAAAAAGATACAAACAAAAAGTATAGAGTCTCGTAGCTCAGCTGGTTAGAGTACTACACTGATAATGTAGGGGTCGGCAGTTCGAGTCTGCCCGGGACTACAAAATACTTTAGAGGATGTATTAAAGGAAATACTAGAGGTTAGCTAACCGTTTAAAGGTAGTGATACCGATAGATAAACGGGGGATTAGCTCAGCTGGCTAGAGCGCCTGCCTTGCACGCAGGAGGTCATCGGTTCGACTCCGATATTCTCCACAAGGACTAAGGTCCACACGATCATTGACATATTGATAACTTAACTAACAAAAATAAAGTTAGAAAAGAATACAAAACAAGATATAGAAATATATTAAAATTTATAGAAAGTACGATTCGAAAGAATTGT
>NZ_NSGJ01000117.1 GCF_002286775.1 Myroides sp. N17-2 | reverse complement strand
CCAGAAAAAAAGGGCTTACATATTTTGAGATGGGATGTAGCAAGTTCAAAATGGGTAGATGAAGGTGGAATAGTAGATGTTAGTACAAAAACAGTTAAAACCCCTATGACGGTTAATGCTTCAGGTATTTTCACTTTAGGGTTAGTAGATGCAGATTATAATTCCGAATTAAAGATTTATAATGCAGTGTCACCTAACGGAGATGGCTTGAATGATTACTTCATTATTACGAACATCAACAAATACGCCAACAGTGTTCAAATCTTTAATAGATGGAGTGCAAAAGTATTTGAATCTAATAACTATGATTCAAACGGAGATGGTACAGCGAATGTATTTAGAGGAGAAGCAGAGGGTAAAGGAGTTTCATCAAGTGGAAAATTACCAACTGGAACCTATTTCTATATTGTTAGATACGAAATACGTACATCAACAGGTTCAGAGTGGATTAAGAAATCTGGATACTTACATTTAGAGAATAACTAGAAAAAAAGCTT
>NZ_NSGJ01000116.1 GCF_002286775.1 Myroides sp. N17-2 | reverse complement strand
TATATAAGTTATGTCACTTACCCAAAATTGTTCTGGTCGAGTTACTTCCACTCCGTTATACAGATCTAAATATTGACCTCGCCATGCTCTAGAATCTGTAGTATAAGCTTTTCGTTTTCGTTGTCTTATCAACATCTTATGACTGTCTAATAAGTCGAATAAATAATCTCTACCAATACTTATTCCATGTGTATTTAAACGTTCCTCAAGCATATGCTGAAGTTTTCGAGTACCTAACTTGGGAAGGTTATTTCTGATATGTAATACTTCTTGTATGACTATATCATCTTTTATTGACTGTTCTTCTTGTCTATCAATAGATTGATAATAAGCACTTCGAGTTCTTCCAAACAGTTTACATATTGTATCTATTCCTTTTTTAGGATATAATACTTTTACTTCTTCAACTGCTTGGAACCAGACTTTTTTCTGATTTCAATATCTAGGCTTTTTTCTGCTACATCAATTAGTGTATTTAGCGCTACTACCTTAAACTGTGATT
>NZ_NSGJ01000115.1 GCF_002286775.1 Myroides sp. N17-2 | reverse complement strand
TCTCGCTGTTAATACCAAAAAAAAGATACAAACAAAAAGTATAGAGTCTCGTAGCTCAGCTGGTTAGAGTACTACACTGATAATGTAGGGGTCGGCAGTTCGAGTCTGCCCGGGACTACTAAATACTTAAATGGATGTATTAAAAGGAAATACTAGAGGTTAGCTAACCGTTTAAAGGTAGTGATACCAATAGATAAACGGGGGATTA
>NZ_NSGJ01000114.1 GCF_002286775.1 Myroides sp. N17-2 | reverse complement strand
AAATAAAGTTAGAAAAGAATACAAAACAAGATATAGAAATATATTAAAATTTATAGAAAGTACGATTCGAAAGAATTGTAAGCACATAAGCAAAATAAGGGCGTATGGGGAATGCCTAGGCTCTCAGAGGCGAAGAAGGACGTGATAAGCTGCGAAAAGCTGCGGGGATTGGCACACACGAATTGATCCGCAGATATCCGAATGGGGCAACCCACTATGTTGAAGACATAGTATCCAATTAAGGAGGCGAACCCGCTGAACTGAAACATCTAAGTAGGCGGAGGAGAAGAAAACAAAAGTGATTCCGTAAGTAGTGGCGAGCGAACGCG
>NZ_NSGJ01000113.1 GCF_002286775.1 Myroides sp. N17-2 | reverse complement strand
GTCCTAATCCAGGATTTAAGTTGG
This sequence comes from Myroides sp. N17-2, assembly GCF_002286775.1. Taxonomy (GTDB): domain Bacteria; phylum Bacteroidota; class Bacteroidia; order Flavobacteriales; family Flavobacteriaceae; genus Flavobacterium. Next base: position 516 of record NZ_NSGJ01000113.1, on the reverse strand, counting down.
TGAATTACTACTTGTAATTCTTTAAAATTAGCCCCTTTATCACTTTCTTTTTGAGTGATGTTATACTTTTTTTTCAAAGGATTATACCTTCTCCATTTATCCGTAATTACATTAGTATCTTCTGAAATATGTTGTTCAAATATAGTAGTTAATGATTTAGCAGAATAATCGTCAATACACTTAACATATGCTCTTTTTACTTTGCTATCAGTAGTTAACTCAACAGCTATCACTGCTTTAGTTTTTTGGGTATCATAACTTCTCCCTGGTTTTCCTTGTTCATATCCCCCCACAACGAACTCATCTACACGGACTGTTTCTGTCATAGGATATTGTTCACTACTTTGCATAGCTAGGCGAACCTTGCGCATAAAACCCCATGCTGTTGGCTGGCTTATACCATAACGTTTACCCATTTGAATACTAGAGATGCTTTGACTAGAAGTTGTCATCTCAAATACAATCATAAACGCTTTATGTAAACCAAACTTAACTTTATGAAATAAAGTATTAGCA
>NZ_NSGJ01000112.1 GCF_002286775.1 Myroides sp. N17-2 | reverse complement strand
TTTATTGGTCGCAGACTATAGTTAAAACTATGCACTTTAGTGCATTTAGCTTTCAGCTTCTAAAAATGTTTACCTTTGATATATGGAATATCAAGGCACAAATGGACACAGTGTCTCTCGTTTAACAGCTCATTTAGTATGGGTTACTAAATATCGTTACCCTGTATTAGAAGGAGATATTCAGATACGTTGTCGTAGTCTAATTCTTCAAATTTGTGAAGCAGAAGATGTTCGAATTCTGAAAGGAGTTGTTTCTAAGGATCACGTTCATCTTCATATAGAATATCGTCCTTCTCAGAATATTAGTAATATTGTCAAGCTACTGAAAGGTCGTACATCCAGAAAACTACAAATAGAATTTCCTGTTTTGAAGCAACGATATTGGGGTCGACACTTTTGGGCAATAGGCTTTGGCTGTTGGAGTACAGGCAACATTACTGATGAAATGTTAAATGCATATCTAGAGCATCACCGTAAACCTAATGATAATGGGAGTAACTTTATACTTGAGTAAGTAACTCCACCCAGGCAGACTTTAGTCTGCTTTAACAAACTATGGACTTTCAGTCCATAGTGGTTTATTT
>NZ_NSGJ01000111.1 GCF_002286775.1 Myroides sp. N17-2 | reverse complement strand
GACTAAATAATGTTTGGGGCTACCTTTGTTTAATCACAGATGCTTATTCCCATAAAATAATGGGGTTTAACTTCAGTTTAGATATGACAGCCAAAGTATGTTTAGAGGCTCTGAGAATGGCATTAAGTAATAGAATCTACAATGAAAAACTTATCCATCATTCAGATAGAGGAAGTCAATACTGTAGCGAGATTTACACTAAATTATTAAAAGATAATAATATAGCAATAAGCACTACGCAAAATGGAAATCCTAGGGATAATGCAGTGGCAGAACGAGTAAATGGAATAATTAAGGGTGAGTTTGATTTAAACTATTCAAGCTTAGGTTATAAGAAAACCAAAGAAAAAATAAGAAGAAGTATAGAGTTGTATAATGAAATCAGACCTCACGATAGTTGTGATAGACTAACTCCTGAACAAGCACATCTTAAAAGTGGAAAATTAACTAAGAGATGGAAGAACTACTATACCAATAAAAACAAACAAGAAGTACTTGTATAGTTATCTTAGGATTATAAAAACAAGTGTACAGTTAAAAGTAGGATTATAAACAATAACTGTACAGCTATATTAGGACGAGACA
>NZ_NSGJ01000110.1 GCF_002286775.1 Myroides sp. N17-2 | reverse complement strand
CTCGAGCGCCTTAGGATACTCTCCTCGACTACCTGTGTCGGTTTACGGTACGGGTACTTATAATCTAAGTTTAGAAGCTTTTCTTGACAGCCCTTAGGCACACTATCTCGTTGTCCGAAGACTCAAAGTACTATCGCATTTCTCCTAGTCTGACGCATTTTACTATCAAACCAATAGGTACGTGCTTCAACGAACTATTCCGTCAGTTCGCGGTGCTTTCATCACTGTGTCACTCCATCACAATTATAAGTAGTACGGGAATATTAACCCGTTGGCCATCGACGTCCCCCTTCGGGTGTGCCTTAGGTCCCGACTAACCCTAAGCTGATTAGCATAGCTCAGGAATCCTTAGTCTTACGGCGTGCGGGTTTCTCGCCCGCATTATCGTTACTTATGCCTACATTTTCTTTTCTAAAAGGTCCAGCAATTCTCACAAATCACCTTCTACCCCGTTAGAATGCTCCCCTACCACTCTCGCACTAAATGCGAAAATCCATAGCTTCGGTAGTATACTTATGCCCGATTATTATCCATGCTCGATCGCTCGACTAGTGAGCTGTTACGCACTCTTTAAATGAATGGCTGCTTCCAAGCCAACATCCTAGCTG
>NZ_NSGJ01000011.1 GCF_002286775.1 Myroides sp. N17-2 | reverse complement strand
AGATGAGATTTGTCTTTCTTTTTCTCATCCAAAACTTTGATGGTGGTTTCGTCTACTTGAAGATACCCTTCATTTTTGATGTCTATCAGAAGCTTTTCATATAGTGGTTTTAAAGCATCCATACTTTGAGCTGCCCAGCCATCTATTGTAGAAGAAGATATATCGATGTTTTCTCTTGAAAAACGTTGCTTCTGACGATACAAAGGAAGGTGGTCTACGTATTTATCTACAAGTATTGTAGATAATAATCCTTCAGAAGGTATTCCTTTGTCGATGATTCGCTCTGGAAGTAATCCAATACTAATTTGTGTATTATCTTTTTCCTTAGTTGCGTATTTATATCGAATGTATTTTATAATTCTAAAATAACTTGGAACGCAATCTAACACTTCTGTTATCTCTTTTCCGATACAAATCATATCAGAAAAATCTCCTTCAGGGTATATTTCTACTACTTCTACTGGTAAGTTATCAGGTAATTTAGCTCTTCCAGGATGTTTCTTCTTTTCGCGAGAATAAGTGATTTCTTGCTTGATTGTCTCTTCCTGTGCTTCTTTCGTTATTTGTTCAGCCTCAAAAGGAAGTTCCATTTGATCAGGATCTTCAAAGCGTTCACGACTCTGACCAAACTTCATACGTTGAAGTAGTTTGACTAAACGCTCTAATTCTGTGTTTTTTTCTTCTAAAACCGATGTCTTATGTTCTTGTTTTGAGATTGCCTTCTCTTGTTTGGAAATAGTCTTTGACTGCTTTTTTATAAGCGCCAAAAGTTCTTGTTTTGATAAGTTTTCTAAGTCTATTTCCATGAAGTAAATATACGACGAAAGCCCCATTTACACAAGGTTTTAAAAGTATTTACTTCATAGTAAATCGCCTTTTATGACTACTTTTTAGAACTTGGATTCCCTCTATCATAAGTACTAAATCACTCCAACTAATTTGTGTTTTATTATGTATTGGTAAGGCAAAAGTACCTTGCTCTAATCGTTTGTGATATAACACAAATCCTCCTGGCTCCCAATGCAAGAGCTTCATTTGATTGCCTCGGCGATTAATAAATATATAAACACTTCCATTATGAGCTACTTGATTAAGCTCGTTTTGAACAAGGCCACACAGAGAATCAAAACTCTTACGCATATCACAAGCTGATTTATACAAGTGGAATTGATGAGAACTACTCAAGCTAAACATTAAACTAAGTTTACTAATGAATACAGTTCGTTTAGATTATCTGTATGTACTCGTAACTTTACACCATTAGGATACATGATTTCATATTCTTGAACACGAACCACTTGATCCCTTGTTACAGTTATAAAATCACTATCTACTGACTGACTTAATCCTGATTTATACTTGACTACCCAATAGCTAAAGTTCTCTATCTTCAATCCAACACTTTCACAGTACTTTACCTGTGTTAATCCACTTGCTTTCCAATTCTCTACATGAGAATACATTATTTCTTGTTTGCTCATCTATTTATTATTTCAGGCAAACTTACTATCTTACATTAGACGATGAAATATGTAGTTGGTCGGGTGAATACGTTCAAACTGCAATTTTGAACGCTTCAGATTAATATTGTCTCACTCATAAGAGTATGATGCAAATGTAAGCATTATACTCTTATCAATCAACTATTTATTAATGGATGAAATAAGCGTATATGAAATATCATCACGCAAAGACTCTGTGTATGATAAAATTAATGAAGAAATATGCAAATACTTCAATATCAAATTCAATGAAATATCTTTAGAGTTTGAGATTTTTAGGTTAAACTCTAATCAAGGAGTTGTTTTTAACGAATCATCTCTATTAATACACTTGCATCGTGAGAAGTTAAATGTGAGTCCACAAGCTTTAAAAACTTATTTAAAGAGCCATTTTATCAAACGATATAACCCTATTGTAGAATACTTTGAGAAATTACCTACTTGGGACGGAAAAGATTACATAAAACAATATGCTTCTTATGTAAATACAGACGATAACAATCTTTTTGCTCATCATTTATTAAAATGGGCAGTTCGAACTGTTAAAACAGTTATTCACCCAGAACAGATTAATAAGCATTGTTTGATTCTAGGGAATGGAGAACAAAATGCGGGTAAATCTACCTATTTAGAAAACCTTTGTCCTAAACCATTAAAGCAATACTACTATGAAAACATAGGAGTTAGTAAAGACGATCGTATAAAATTATGTAAAGCTTTTATCATTAACATCGAAGAATTAGATATCCTAGGAAAATACGATATCAATTCTATTAAGTCCGTTATATCACAGACAACAGTAAACGAGCGTTTACCCTATGCAGAAAAATCTTCTTTGTTATATCGTATTTGCAGTTTTGTAGGAAGTACCAACAAGCTCGAGTTTTTAAACGATGAAACAGGCAGTGTTCGTTGGATTGTATTTGATGTACTTGGCAGAATCAATTTTTCTTACACTCAAGAGTTCAATATGGATAATTTCTGGGCACAAGCTTATCATATTTATAAACATCAGCCTACGTTCAAATCTGATTTAACAGTTGAGGAAGTAATAGCTAATGAAAAAAGAAATGAGCGTTTTACAATTCAAACTGTAGAAAGTGAATTTGTCCTTCGATTTTATGAACCAAGTGAAGATTTAGAAGATTTTAGAACAGCAACAGAGATTATGACTGAGCTTTCTGTTATGGGGCATAAATTAAACAATCAAAGAATAGGAACCTCTTTGAAAAAACATGGATTCAATCGAATTAAACATGCAAAAAGACAAGTGTATGGATATTTGGCTAAAACAAAATTTAAAGACTCTCCTTGGGGTTTTAATGAGTAGAACAAATATTCAACTTACCTAGTTACCTACTTACCTAAATAAGTATATTGTATTAATATTCAATACATTAATTAGGTAGGTAACTAAGAAAATAGCTTACCTTTTATAAAATATTAGGTAATTGGGTAACCTCTAAAAACAACTACCTATATCAATACCTTGTTGATTAACAAATAATTAAAAGCAAAAGGTGATTAGGTAAGCAAGAAACACATTTCAGAGCAGATGATAAATTGTAGTGAAGCAAAAAAGATAAGTTTAGTTTCTATTTTAGATAAAATGGGAGCTAAAAAAATCAAACAGAACAATCGGGAAGTATTCTATATAAGTCCATTCAGAAATGAATCGACAGCATCCTTTAAAATAGACGTTGTAAAGAATATTTGGTACGATCACGGAGAAGGTTTAGGAGGGAATGTTTTAGACTTTATAATGGCATTTTATAAATGTGAATTAAAAGAAGCATTACGGATTTTAGATAATGAATCTTTTTCTTTTCACCAGCCCATTTTTCAAGATTTTGCTATTGAAAAAGAAAAGAATTACGAAATAAGAGCGATTAAACCCCTAACGAATACTCAATTGGTTAATTATATACAAAGTAGGTGTATTAGTCTTAA
>NZ_NSGJ01000109.1 GCF_002286775.1 Myroides sp. N17-2 | reverse complement strand
GCATCAGCATTAATAAACAATCCCGATAGAGGTATTTCTGCTTTAGTTAATTGATCGGTTATATCTTCAAAATAGATTTCTATATCAAATAAATCATTGTGATTTCCAGCTATCGGTTCAGACATGGCTAAAGGTATGCCTTGACGATCTGTAAAATATAAGGAGTTTGTCGTCTTACGTTTTTTCCTACCTTGATAAGCAACCTGTTCTCCTCCTCTTAAAGCTGTGGTGTGACTGCCATCTAAATCTCCACTTGATAAATCAATAAGAGACTTATTCTTTTTTAATAATTCAGTCCAACAAGATTGCCATACACCAGCTTTGCACCAATTACGAAAATGACCAAATACTGTTTTATGACTTAATACTTGAGTGCTAAATAAAGCTTGAACTGGTAAATAACTCCACTGGATACCTGTTTTTAGTTTATATAATATAGCATTAACTATCTCATAAAGTGGAGCTTTTGATTTAAACCCTCTTTTTGGTAGGGGTAAGTGTGGTACTATATCTAATTCTATACTATCTTTGTGGAGTACTTGGTACACGGGGTTGTAGGTTTTGTTTGTTTAGCGACACAAATTTCTATAACCCTTCTTTATTTTACAAAAGTCAAGACGACTTC
>NZ_NSGJ01000108.1 GCF_002286775.1 Myroides sp. N17-2 | reverse complement strand
CCTAAATAAGACTTATCTGAATATAAAAACAAACCTGCTCCTACATTGGGATTAAACTTGTTATTTATGTTTTCTTTAAACTTAGGATCTTCTGGATTATAAATATCTAGTTTTGTATAATCTACATCTAGTAAATTCGCTGTAGCTTTTAATCCAAATGACAATTTATAATTATCATTCAAATCAATTGCATAAGCTAAGTTCACTGAGAAATTATTCTCTGACATTGCTCCAATTCGATCATTGGTATAGTTAATACCTCCTGACAGTCCATTATCTCCTAAAGGAGTGTCTATCGAAATATTTGCTGTCTGAGGAGCACCATCCAATCCAACCCACTGAGTACGATACATACCAAAAACACTTAATACTCCTCGTGTCCCAGAATATCCAGGGTTTATATTTGTCGTATTATACATATAATGTGTGTACATCGGATCTTGTTGTCCATACATAACTGATGATCCTAAAAACATCAATGATAATAACATCCCTAATTGTATACCTTTTCCTATTTTCATTGCAAGCTTTTTTTCTAGTTATTCTCTAAATGTAAGTATCCAGATTTCTTAATCCACTCTGAACCTGTTGATGTACGTATTTCGTATCTAACAATATAGAAATAGGTTCCAGTTGGTAATTT
>NZ_NSGJ01000106.1 GCF_002286775.1 Myroides sp. N17-2 | reverse complement strand
CAAAAAACGGTGAAAATTTAACCATTGGCAACCGAAAAATCGTGGGGGCCCCTTCAGGGGTTCCGATTTTTTTGTTGCCAACGCACCGATCAAAAAAAATTGGGGAAGGTGGTTGTGTTCACGCAGTGAGCGCAACCACCTGCCAGACGGCTTTTAGCGCCGCAGGCCGCACATGTTTCTGAGCCAACGGCGAGGAAACATATAAGTGCGCATCTCTCTAATTTCACGAATTTGAGAGATGAGATCAGTCTGGATAATCGGAGTACTCCGCCTCTAGCCGTCCTGGTGAACCAGTCCGGCAAGACCCACGAAATCACCCGTAAAACGCAA
>NZ_NSGJ01000105.1 GCF_002286775.1 Myroides sp. N17-2 | reverse complement strand
CGTAAAACGCAATAAAACGCGTTTTGACGCGTTTTTTGACGTTCTACGGGCTCACGTGGGCTTTGGGCGGAAAAATGGCTTACGTGCGTTCTGAGAGCGTTTTAGGGCTTTGCAGGGTGGAGTGGTGAAGCAGCTCCTTGTGGAACCTGTACCGCCCTTGCGGGCGGGCTTCGGCGATTTGGCGAACGGGAATCTATTCGGCTTCTGGCGTGTCGCCTTCCATGCCCTGACGGGCATCGTTTCCGTGGAACATGGCCATGATTCGGCGCTGAATATCGCCGTCTTTGTTGACTAGGGTTTTCGTCAAAAATGCGGCATACGGTTTGGCATTATCGTAGCCTTTCCAGACTTCATGCGGGTTGAGAGCATAAGCGCAT
>NZ_NSGJ01000104.1 GCF_002286775.1 Myroides sp. N17-2 | reverse complement strand
GTATCCGCCCGAGCAAGTACATCTTGTGAAGTCTAAATATTATTGTACAGCGTCAGTGATTAACGTTTTGTAATTATGAGGATATAGGTCAGTAATCTTCTTGTGATTTATAGATTGAATATTTTCAAGAACATATTTTAACCACTGATAAGGGTTAACGTCATGCTTTTTACAGTTAGCAAAGAAAGTATAAGCCATCGCTGCTCTTTGAGCTGCATCGTGTGATCCTGCAAATAAGTAGTTTTTTCGACCTAGTGCAACCGGTCTAATCGCGTTTTCTACAAGGTTATTGTCTATTTGTAGATTTCCATCATAAAGATATGCGCTTAGATTGTCCCATCTAGTTTGTGAGTAAGCAAAGGCTTTACCTATTTGACTTTTAGGAAGTGTAAGTTTTATTTGGGCAAACATATATTTACCAAGTTCATTGACAATTGGTAAACTCTCTTTAAGACGAAGCTCTTTAATTTGCTCAGGAGTTAAGTTTTGCTCTTTTGCTTTTCTCTCTACAGCGTATAGTTTTTGTATTTCTACCAGTACATACTGTGCCTTTGTTTTATCATTATCTAAGGCTCTTTCAAATTCACGACGAGCGTGCGCCCAACAACCAAGATGAGTCACACCAGACTTAGCTCCATAGGCAAGGTACCCAGAATAGCCATCAGTCTGGAGGTAACCTTTGAAGTTTTCCAATACAGGTAGTGCAGCACTACCACTACGTGTGGGGCTGTAATTAAACATTACTAACTTAGATATAGGTGCGTGATAGTCGGGTAAGAGGGCTCAGTTACCTGAGCCGACTCCCCTAAGAACCGTGCGTGCAAGTTTCCCTGCACACGGCTCAAGTTATTTCAAACTAAGCTTTATTGG
>NZ_NSGJ01000103.1 GCF_002286775.1 Myroides sp. N17-2 | reverse complement strand
TTTCGAACAGAGAAGTTAAGCCCGCTAGCGCAGATGGTACTGCTAACCAGTGGGAGAGTATGTCGCCGCCTTTCTTTTAGAATCCCCAATCTCGTATGAGGTTGGGGATTTTTTGTTTTGTATAATTTCCTAAGATATCTCAAGTGGTTTATTTTGACTAAAAAAAAGAACCTTGATTAAGGTTCTTCTGTTGTATTTTTTAGTTCTGTGATTTTATCTAGAATAAATTCCATTTCATAGCCTTTTCTATGTAAAAATCCTATAAGCTTCTGTGCCTTCTTATTTATATCTTCATCAGTTAATGTAATCCATTTTTGTGTTGCTATTTTTTCAAAGCTTTCAAAATACATTTCATCTGTAATTTCCTGCATTGCCTTTTTAATTAGAAAGCTTGATATTTTTCTTAGTTTTAATTCTGCTATTATCCTACTTCTTCCCCAGCTGCTTATTCTGTGTTTTCCTCTAGCAAAACTACAAGCAAAACGCTCTTCATTTAAAAAATTGTTTTCTATAAGATGTACTATAATTTCATCATGGTAAGAGGAGGAAATTTTTAAATTAAAAAGTTTTGAAGTTACTTCTGTATGACATCTTTCCTGATATGCACAAAAATGTTCAAGTTTATTTTTAGCTTGTTCAATGGTTAGGTATGTTGTATAATTGTTTTCCAATCTGTTCGATTTTTTAGAATAGTCTTATTAAGAGGATAAGTTAAGAACTTCTTTTATTATTCAACAAAATTACATTTTTATCTTAAGTAGGTGGCAATGGATGATTAATTAAGATATTTATAAGAGTTAAATAAACTTAGATATATGATTGGAAGATAGTGTGTGTATTCTAGATTTTGTTACTTTTACTTTAGATATTAATTTAAATATCATTGTTGTCCGATAAAAAAAAAGAAGCCAGCAAGCTGACTTCTAAAAAGTTATCGTAGTTTAGTCTTGCAAAACAATAGCGTCCTAAACGCTTAAAAAAAGGCAAAAAAAAAGAGAGT
>NZ_NSGJ01000102.1 GCF_002286775.1 Myroides sp. N17-2 | reverse complement strand
GAAGCGGACTGCAAAGATACTACCTTATTTTCTACTTATCCAAATTTATTTTTATAAATTTTTCAAAGCTTATTTTTAAGTAATACTTGCTTCACTTTTGTTTATGATCGTCTGCTTTTCGATTCATTGTTACCGTGGCAACTACTTCTCTAATGCGGATGCAAAAGTAGCATCTTTTCCCTTACTTGCAAACTTTATATAGCCTTTTTTTGAAAGTATTTTCTAACTCGCTATTATCAGTAGTTTTAGCTGTGAAAGTTTTTTTCAGCTTTTCCGTTTTCATCTTGTGGATGTGCTTCTGACAGGGGTTTTGGTGTTTTAGGCTATATATAAGAGTGTGCTCTTATATACAGGTGAGATGTAGTAGAGTTGTTTTGCTTGTTTTCTATTATATATTGTTCTTAGGCTATAATATCCTATCTCACCTGTTCTATTCTGCTATTGAGATTTTATATTGATTCATTGTACCTATATATAGGTATAAATACGAATACTCCTTATATAAGGTGTTTTTGATTAATTGTACCTTACTTTTTTGTTTTAGGTTGTCCTTATACCTTTATATATACCCTTATTGAATTGTTTACAGCTACTTTTATCTGTTAATCTGTTCTACTCTATCATTATAGCACACATTACCCACGAAAACCACATACATTCTCCACTCTAATTTTGAATGTATATCGTTATATATCAGACGTTAAAAACTATTATTGTATTGCCCAAATAATTAAAAAAACTCCCAGATAAACGCATATCTAAGCCTATGTCATCCCATTCAACACTTCTTCAACATTACCCCAACATTGTTCTGCTACAAAGCCTTTTTGTTGAAGCCATCTTGTAGAACTCTTGATATACTCTTGAGGTGCTTAGTTCAAATTTAAAAATGCATAAAAAAACCGAAGCGGAATGCCGGATCAATCTCAAAAGTTGTGTGTGAATTAAAAACTACAGATCTTTGTAATGATAAATAATAAACGTGGAAAACTATATTGAGTTTATAAAAATGATTTTACCTGAGTTTTTAGTAG
>NZ_NSGJ01000101.1 GCF_002286775.1 Myroides sp. N17-2 | reverse complement strand
CTTGCAAAACAATAAACACGATGAGTAAAAGTACATATTTTTCTAGTAAATCGGTATTCGGACAGCTGATTTCTTTAATAGATGATAAGATTATTGAATCTTCTGTAAAGGAGAACAAATCAGATTACTATGTCAAGAAATTTAAATCTAAAGATCACTTAATAAGCATGTTATTTTGTTGTTTTGCTAAGTGCAATTCTTTACGAGAAGTATCTGGAGCAATGCTTGGTTTATCAGGAAAAACAAAAGACTTTCAATTAAGTCACATCCCCAAACGTAGTACATTATCAGATGCTAATCGAGAAAGAAGCATTGAATTTTTTGCGGATATCTATAATGAATTATTAAGTATATACTCTCCTGAGTTATCGGACAGCCGAATTAAAGATGTGATTAACAAACAAGTAAAGCTAGTTGATAGCTCAACAATTAGCTTGTTTAGTAATGTTTTAAACTGTGTAGGACGCAAAGCTAAAGATGGTAAATCAAAGGGAGGTATAAAAGTTCATTCAGTAATTAACGCAGACGAAAAAGTTCCAAATATGGTATGGTTCAGTTCTGCAACAACACATGATCAAAAGTTTTTAGAAAGGTTAGAATATGATCAAAACACAATATATGTCTTTGACAAAGGATATAATGATTACAAAGCCTTTAAACTCTTTACAGATAATAATACAGGATTTGTAACAAGGATAAAAGATAACGCTAATTATGATTTACTTGAAATTAATGATATCCCAGAACATATTCATAATGGCGTGTTACAAGATCAAATAATCCAAGTAACTGTAAAAGAAAACAATAGGTCAACTAAACTTAAACTTAGAAAGGTAAAGTACTATGATCGAGAACATAAAAGAGAGTTTGAATTTATAACGAACCTCTTTGATTTTAGAGCCGATTTAATTGCAGGATTATATAAAACAAGATGGCAAATAGAATTAGTCTTTAAGCAACTTAAACAAAATTTTCCATTGAAATACTTCTTAGGAGATAATGAAAATGCTATTAAAATACAGATATATTGTGTTTTAATAGTTAATTTATTAGTCTCTGTAATCAAGAAAAAACTTAATAGAAGTTGGTCATTCTCTAACTTGGTTAGCTTCTGTAAAATACATTTATTCAACTATATAAAGCTATTGCATTTTTTAGAAAATCCTGAAAGAGATTGGATAATAGATCCTAAGGTTGAACAATTACAACTATCCTTCTTCGGATAACCTATTTACAGGTGTAAAGATCGGTTATCCGAGTTAAGAGGATGATTTAAAGCATATTATAGATATGAAAAGCTCCGATAAAAGTTTTTATCGGACACTGATG
>NZ_NSGJ01000100.1 GCF_002286775.1 Myroides sp. N17-2 | reverse complement strand
CAATAGCGTCCTAAATAAATTTAGCACATAGAATATCCTCCCACTTTAGTAGGATACGAGTATATATTTGATAATTTTTAAAACAGAATCCCCTGTTGTAATTTAGGAGGTGGCTTTTCTACTTCATTTAGTGGATTATCGAGCCATAATTGCAGCTGAATCTTCACAAAGAGGTTTAATCTTATAAAAGCTACTAAATTGGATAAATGCCACTTGAATTTAGACTGTGCCCGCAATGCTTTTAGTATTAAAATGGTAATTAACGCCGTCCAAATTTGTATCATCACAGCGTTTTCAGATGTTCCAACAAAAGATTTAATATGTAGTAGCTGCTTTAAATCTCTAAAGAATATTTCTACCATCCATCTACTTTTATACAATTCACTTATAGTATTTGCAGTCCAAGAAAATTGATTGGTAATGAGTTCAATGACCTGATTATTTTGCTCATCCCACACTGCTACACGCCTTAATTTTTTCGGATATATCTGCTTTGACCTTGTATTAGTTAAGCTAATTAACTCATCTTTTAGGATGTTTTGATGCCTGTTCTCTGGAAGTTCTAATTCCTTAATAGTTTCAAATTTCAAGTTGTCTTTATGTCTAATCACAAAGAATACTTGTTTGCTGTCCCAAACATTTAAAAGGCTAAAATCATTGTAGAATCGATCAGCAACTATAACACTGCCTTTGAGTAATGGGATATCATAAGCCCCTTTATTATCAGCCGTTTTACCATTTGTAATATTAATATAAGCCGGTAAATTCCCATCAAAATCAAGGAGTGTATGCATTTTAACAGCACCTTTATTAGTCTTGTATTTTGCCCAATCAAAGATGCTTAAACACAGAGATATTGTTGTGGAGTCTAATAACAGGATTTTTGACTTGATTCGGAACTTCACCTGCTTAAACTTGGGATGCTGTCCTAAACTTTCGAGCAAAGCAAAATAGTATTCTTTAAAGAGCTCATGGGATCTTTTTTTATTCTGATAACTGACTGATGATTTAGATGGTGCTATAGTTAAACCTAAATGATTTAAGTTTCCGGTAGCAGAGCGAAGTCCATTACTAATATCACGAACAGATTTACTTCGAGCAAAATGGCAAAATAACATAGAGATTAAATGACTCCAACTATCAAAACCCTTGTTGTGTTTATCTGTTTGCCTTTCCTTTACTATTTTCTTAAACTTTGAACGATCTAATTTTTGGATTATTTGAGAAAATAAAGTTACATTTGTCATAGAGAGAGTGTTTTTTGGTGTGCAACTCAAAGATAATTTGAGATCCTTAATTTACTCTCTTTTTTTTTGCCTTTTTTTAAGCGTTTAGGACGCTATTG
>NZ_NSGJ01000010.1 GCF_002286775.1 Myroides sp. N17-2 | reverse complement strand
TTGCTTTCCAATTCTCTACATGAGAATACATTATTTCTTGTTTGCTCATCTATTTATTATTTCAGGCAAACTTACTATCTTACATTAGACGATGAAATATGTAGTTGGTCGGGTGAATACCTTAAAATAGCTAGAAAATACTGTGTAGAACTTCTTTATAGACTTAATGATAAAACATATTACGGAATAGGTTTTAAGAATGACTCTGAAGGATACGAAATCCGAAACAAATACGTCAAAATGTGTTTAGGAACTAAAGCACCTTCCTACTTTAATAATAACAGTAGTCAAATTGTATTATTTGAATCGTGGAGTGATTTTTTGAGCTTCCTAACGCTATATCCAAAAGCAGAAAGACATTATGACTACTTGATATTGAATTCAGTTGGAACATTACATAATGTTTTAATTAATGAGACAAATAATTATTTGTACAAATGTACAAATGGGGCAAGTGACATATGTATAAAAAATACATTGTACAAAGAATTAAAGTATGATATAATTATTTGTTGTTTTGACAATGACGATGCTGGAAATAAAACTACGGAAAAAGTGAAAAATACTTTTCCCAATCGTGTGAAAGATGGAAGATACTTGTATCCTAACCACAAAGATTTGAATGATTTTATTAACACTCATGTCATTAATGTATAATGGTTTTTATGTAGGGCAAGATGTGTATTTATGTGCATAATTTTTAACAAATAATACACATAACACGCTCTTGCCTATTTCATAGGAACTTAAAAAATCGGGACTCGTTTTATTTTAAAAAGGAAGAAAATGGAAAAATCAAGAATTCATTTTTTGCTAGATTCAGATTTAAAAAAGAAATGGCAAGAAATAGCTGAGTTAAATCATATGACTTTGACTAAATATATAGTTCACAACGTAGAGGGTAACTTAGGTAAAAATGAAAGAAAACAAATACTAAAATTAATTGAAATATCGACCAATATGGATTCTAAAGTTGAGAATAATATTAACCAAATTGCAAAATGGGTTAATACTCATAAGGAAATTTCATCTGAAAAACTGAATGAATATTTAGGTCAGTTGAATAAATATCAACGATTTATGAAAGAAAGAAAGAAAGACTATTTTTAGAAAAATAATCTTATTACTTTCTGAAATATGATTTCAATAATTATATCAACAAATAGGAATTCTTCAAATTTTGGAGCTGTACGCTTCATTTGAGAAGGAAAACGAGTCCTTCTCGATTGGATTAACTGATAATTCTTTTCAACTTGTTCGCTTTGTTTCTTTTATAGCTCAAGCTTTACAGTATGCAAGTGGCAACAGACAAAGCCCTGAAGATAAACGTAAAAGGAAGAGAAGAAGATCTATTTGAAAGATAGAAAAGTTAGTGTATGATTTATTTAATTACATCATCAAAGTCTTTTATTAAGGCACGAAAAATCTTCTCTCCATCTTTCCCTAAATTCTTATTTGATAACCCTAAATCAGTTCTCATCGCTTTCATTACTCTAGTAAGCTTTCTCAATTGTACATTTGAATCTACTACACCGTTATTTTCACTATGTTTATACAAATATTGAAAATAGTCTGAGAAACTATTGATAACTTTAGGAGAAGCATATAGAATATATTTTTTATAAAACGTATATAATTTTAAGACCAACTCAGTATCAGGAGTTTTCTTTCCAGATTTTGTATTGCTAAATAGTTCAATCATTAAATCAATAAACTTTTGATAATGTTCTCTTCGCTCCTTTGATACTTCAGACAAAAGAGCTTGTTTTTTATCTATTGAAGATTTTATAAAATAACCTATAAAGGCGCCTAAAATAGGAAGAGCGATTGCAACTAAAGTTTTTATATCTAACATAAACTCATTTTCTTTTAATCAAATATAAACATATTCA
>NZ_NSGJ01000001.1 GCF_002286775.1 Myroides sp. N17-2 | reverse complement strand
CTTCCTTCACTACCTTTTTAATGAATTCCTGATGATAGCGCTGTTTTACTTTTTTTTCTATTGACTTTTCCATTTCTTATGGGTATTTAAAACTGTACAGTTTTTTCAGGACGGGTCAGTCTGTATTACAGGTGTGTAAAATGCTTTTTTTACTAATATGATTATGTGTTTATTATTAATAATACAATAATAGCTGTACATTTTTTAGGGTTAGATTTTGATATTTTATGTTAGATAGGTTAAGGGGGACTTAAAATATACCATATACGTGGTATTTCAAGAATGTATGGATTCAAATACATTTGTATCACAAAAGCAGAGGATTTTATATCTAAATCTGTTGTGTATAATTATTGTTTGTTTTGTAAAGAAATATTCACATTAGACATTTCCTCTGCTTTGTTTTTCACTGAAAAGAGAAAATTATTTAAACCCCAATATTATGCAATCAATTGAACAAAAGCGAGAACTTAACGCTCGTAATTTTAGATTTACTGATTCGATTTCTTCTTTATACACTCAATCTTCGATGTGTATGTGTTGCTGTATGTAGCAATGTTTTTTAACAAAATATTTATATTGTGATAATTATAAATAATGATAATAATTCATTATTTAACACTTATATTGTCGCATTGTGTCACTAATATTTATATATTCGAACAAATCAAAAAACCATAAATAAGACTTAGTCTTTTATTTAACAAATCTTTTATGCAAAAAATTTACACAATCTTATTTGTGTTTGTAGGATTCCTTAACCTACAAGCGCAAGAAAAGCTCGTAACAGGAAATGTTACTGATGCTAATGGAACGCTACCAGGCGTTAGTGTTTTGATTCAGGGAAGTGATGAAGGTACCATGACTGACTTAGATGGAAAGTACTCCATTAAAGTTAATGAAGGTCAGGTGTTAGTATTCTCATTTATTGGATATAAGCCACAAAACATTATATATAAAGGACAAAGCTTGATTAATGTCGCTCTTAAAGATGAGAGTAATGAATTAGGAGAAGTGTTGATAACAGTACCTTATGGTACAGCCAATAAGAAGACTTATACTGGATCTGTAGGGGTAGTTAGTGCTAAATCAATTGAAAATGCACAAGTAAGTAATGTTACTAAAGCATTAGAAGGTACTGTGGCTGGGCTTCAATCATTTTCTCAAAGTGGTCAACCAGGATCTGAAGCTACTATTCGAATTCGTGGAGTGGGTTCGATTAATGCGAGTAGTAATCCTCTATTTGTAGTGGATGGCGTTCCTTATGAAGGAGGATTAAGCGCTATAGCTGCTTCTGACATTGAATCTATTACAGTGCTAAAGGATGCAACAGCGGCTACTCTATATGGATCGCGTGCTGCTAATGGAGTGGTAATGATTACTACCAAGAAAGGTAGAAAAGGAGAAGCGCCTCAGATAGAAATATCTGCTAAGTATGGTTTCTCTTCAAGAGCACGTAGTGATTATAAACAATTAAATACTGATCAATATATGGAATTGCAGTGGGAAGCACTACGCAATGGGTATATGGATAGTAAAAAAATGAGTGCTGCAGATGCTGCTGTAGAGGCTACTAGTCAGTTGGTTAATTCTGTGGGTATTAATCCTTATGGTTTAAATAATCCTAATCCAGTTGGTCTAGATGGAAAACTTAGAGCAGGGTTAAAACCATTATGGAATGATAGCTGGGATGACGCTTTAAGTCAAGATGCAAAGTTTACAGATATTAATTTGCGCGTAAGTGGAGGTGGAGATAAATCTAGATATTATGTATCTGGAGGATTTCTTAATGACCAAGGTTATATAATTGAATCTGGATTTAAGAGATTTAACTTAAGATCTAATATCGTTGTAGATGCGAAGGATTGGTTAGAGTTAGGTATGAATGTGTCTGCTTCTCATACAATACAGGATGCTCCAAAACAAGATGATAGTGCTATCTCAAATGTGGTAGGGTTTGCCCGAAGCCTTCCTTCATTTTATCCAGTTTATCAAAGAGATTTGACTACTGGGGAGTATTTAAAAGATCCTGAAACAGGAGAGAGAATGTATGATTTCGGGTTGTATAGAACAACTTCATATGCTAAATATAATTTAGCAGCGACTATGCCTCTAGATAAGGCACAAATAAAACGAGATGTAGCTACTTTTAGAACTTATGCACAAGCTAAGATTCTTGAAAATTTGAAGTATAAGACGTCGTTGAACGTCGATTATAGCAGTGTAAATAATCATAATGTTAGTAATCCAGAAGTTGGTCCTGGTGCATCAACCGGAGGGTCTGTTTCTAAGAGTAATGGAAGAAGGGTAGCTATGACGTTTAATAATGTCTTTAATTATGATTTAGAGTTTGGAGATAAACATTCTTTAGGTTTAATGGTAGGGCAAGAGTATTTCCAGAATGACTATTCTAACTTCGGTGGTGTACGTCAGCAGATTATAACTGTTGGTTTTGAAGATCCAGATACAGCTTCACGTTTAGTATCTTTCTATGGGAATTCTGATGCATATAAAATGTTGAGTTTCTTCGGTAGTGCAAATTATTCATATGATAAAAAGTATTTCTTATCAGCATCTTATCGTCGTGATGGTTCTTCTCGTTTTCACCCAGATAATAGATGGGGGGATTTTTGGTCAGTAGGTGCATCATGGAGAGTGATTGATGAAAAGTTTATGACTAAATACCGCGATAGCTGGTTGTCTAATTTATTAGTTAAAGCAAGTTATGGAGCTCAAGGGAATGATAATATTGGTAACTTATATGCTTATCAGGCTTTATATGATATTAAGAACTATAATGGAAATTCAGGATTAGTTACTTCAAGATTGGCTACACCTGAACTATCTTGGGAAACTAATCTAAATTTAAATATTGGTTTTGATTTTGGATTGTTTAATAATAGACTTACAGGTACAGTTGAATATTTTGAGCGTAAATCAAAAGACCTATTATTTTCTAGACAATTAGCACCATCACTTGGATTTAGTACATTACAGACTAATATTGGTGGAGTTAAAAATTATGGTTGGGAATTTACTGTAGATGGTTATCCTTTAGTAACAGAAGATTGGAAGATACATCTTGGTGCGAACTTAACAACATATAAAAATAAGATTACATCTCTTCCTTCACAAGAAATGTGGAATGGATCTAAGAAATGGATTCAATATGGTTCTGTATATGATTTTTATTTGCCAGAATGGGCTGGGGTAAATCAAGAAAATGGTAATGGACAGTGGTATGTTCAAAATCCTGACGGTTCTAAAACGATAACAGAAGACTATTCTTCTTTACAATCTAAAGATAAGGTTTATAAAGGTAATTCATTACCTGACGTAACAGGAGGTTTCTTAACTGAGGTTAACTATAAAGGTTGGCAGTTAACAGCCAATTTCTCTTATACAATAGGAGGAAAGATTTATAATGGAGATAAAACAGGATTATATAGACAAGCAGGAAATGGTAATACATGGAGTGCTGATATGTTAGATAGATGGACACCAGAGAATAAAGGTTCAGATATTGCAAGATTAACGACTAGTCCTGGTAGTTCTTGGACAAGTCAATCAGATAGATTTTTAGTGGATCGTTCTTTTTTAAAGTTAAAGAATCTAACGTTGACTTATAATTTACCTAAAGAATGGTTGAGAAAAATCAACTTAGGATCAGCAAGTATATTCTTCCAAGCAGAGAATTTATTTACATGGACAAAGGAGCAAGGAATGGATCCAGAACAAACATTTGATGGAACAACTTATTATAGATATCCGTCTATGAAGGTGATTTCGTTTGGATTAAATGTAAAACTTTAAAATTGACAGATTATGAAACGTAGATTTATAAAATATATATTAGGAGTAGTATTAATGTCAAGTACTTTGGTGTCTTGTGACTTAGATACTTCACCAACTACAGCATTAGAGGATACCAAAGTGTTCAAAACTACGGCTGGTAATGAGAAAGTATGGACAGGTTCTTGGGTGTATTTAATGGAGACTTTTAATAGTTTGGCAAATCCTGGATATGGCTCTTTTTTAAGAGCTAGTGATGCTATGGGGAACGATGCTGTATTGAATGGTAATTATGGTTTTGCAAGTCATTATAAATTCTCAGCTATTTATGGAAAGGGAGGGACTAATACTCTGAGTTGGGTAATGACTTATAAGGTTATTAATAATATGAATAATATTATTGATAAGATTGATGCTTCTGAAGGAAGTACAGTTGATAAAAAACGTATAAAAGGACAAGCTTTGGCATTACGTGGATTTATGTATCTACATTTAGCTTCTAGTTATGCTTATGCAATTGATCTAGATCCAGAGGCAAAAATCGCACCTATTTATTTAACACCAACTACAGCTAGCACTCAACCTAAACCTTTAGCTAGTGTAAGAGAGTTGTATAATCAGTCTGTTAAAGATTTAGAAGATGCTTATGGTATGATTCCTGATCTTACTGCTTATAGAAGAGGATCAGATAAATTCAAAATAGATCAACAAGTAGTTTTAGGTTTGTTATCAAGAGCTAATTTATATGCTCGTAATTGGGAAAAGGCTAAGAAATATTCTGATCTAGCTTTAACTAATAATGATAGATTGATGAATGAGGCAGAGTATAAAAGCGGATTTAATGATGCTGGTAATGTTGAATGGATTTGGGGGCATTTACAAACTCCAGAACAAAATGATGCTTCTTATCAGTTTCATTTTTTAGATACTACATCTCCTGATAGTTACTATTATAGCTTCAATGCAGATCCTCATTTTAGAGATTTGTTTGACGAAGGAGATTATAGAAAAAAGATGATGTATTGGGCGCCAAACCCTGCTATTAAAGAACCAACCGATAATGCAGCAGGTTATATGCGTTATGCTAAGTTTAAGTTTAGAATGCCAGAAGTAGCAGACATTGTGTTGATGAGAACAGCTGAGATTTATTTGATTAATGCTGAAGCTAAAGCTCAATTAGGTGATGCAGATGGGATAACAAAACTAAATCAATTAAAAGTAGCTCGTGGAGCTAAGATTATTAATGGTTTAGCAGGCAAAGATCTTTTAGAAGCTATTTATTTAGAAAGACGTAAAGAATTATTTGGAGAAGGTTTTGCTCTAGTAGATATTATTAGAAATCAAAAAGCTGTTGAGCGCAAACCTATTCCTGTAGGTATGACAATTCCTTATACGTATGAAAAAACAAATAAAGATGGTACTGTAACGAAAGTGACTGTTAATTTGAAAGCAAATGGACATAATGTTTTGAACTTTCCTGATAAAAGTGATTTTGTTGCTAATAGCAAATATTATTTATATCGTATTACAGATTCAGAATTAAATGAGAATCCTAATATTTAAGTTTCTCATTAAAGAGTAATTGATTAGTTAGCAGAAAAAGGAGTTTTCATTAGTTTGAAAGCTCCTTTTTTTAGTTCTATGTGTTAGAAATGTGTTGTTGTGTTACTTATGGGGTATAATAAGTGCCAAAAGTTGTGTATTTTTGTAAGAGAGCATTAAGGTAAATGACTTGTGATAATAGAAGTAATATTGAAAAATTGATAACTCGATGTTAAGTATAGGGATAGTAGAGAGTCAAGAGATAACGCGTTATGCATTAAAATCTTTGATTAAAGAGGTATATGAGTCGGAGGTAGATATAGTGGAGCTATGTGATTTAGGAGAGCTGAAAAGCTTCTTAATGAGAATACCTGATGCTTTAGTTATCGTGGACCCTTTTAGTCAATGCTTAGAGAAACAGAGTGAATTGTTAATTGCGCTCAGATTGCAGTTTAATAGGTCTACATGGTTGCTTTTCTTTAGTGAGTTGAATGAACAATGGCTTAAGCAGTTTTTAAGTAATCGCATATCTTCATTCAATATTGTTTTTCAAAATGATATGTTAGTTCATATTAGGGAGAGTATTGAGAAGACGATAAATAAGGAAGTGTATTTAGCTCCTTGGATACTAAGGAAGTTAGAAGAACATCAGGATAGTATACAAAAGGTAGAACAAATATTGACTAATGCTGAGCGTGAGATATTAAAAGAGATAGCTTCAGGTAAGATGACTAAAGAGATTGCTGCTGATCGGAACATTAGTAGTCATACTGTGATTACTCACCGTAAGAATATATTTAAGAAGCTTGGAGTTAGTAATGTTTACGATGCTACTCGCTATGCCATAAGAGCAGGTATTATTACTGTTAATGAATATTATATCTAATGTTCGTGAAAACTAAAATATGCCTTTGGGAGGAGTTATTTTTGGATGTTAGGGGAGTTGTTGCGGATTTAGTGCAGATTCCCTTGTATATACGGGGGGGTGAGCACGGATACTGCACGGATACTTCTCTGGGTGGGCAAAGAAATAGTAGGGGAATTGGATAATAACATAAAGGAATACTTTAGTATAGATACAAAAAAAAACTGCCCTAAGTAGGCAGTTTTTTGTATTATATAAAGTTTTGATTTTTGAACATCTCAACATTAATTTCTTCGATGTAATCTAGTACTTCATCTCTTCCTATTTTACCTTCAGCTGAAGTAATAAAACAAGGAGGCATCTCTTCCCAGTTATCAGCTAGCATCTTTTTTCTATAGTCAGCGATTAGTCCATTGACTTTTTGTTTACCTACTTTATCAGCTTTAGTAAAGATGATAGAGAATGGAACTTGTGTTTCACCTAAGTACTGCATGAATTCTAAGTCAATCTTCTGAGCTTCATGTCTTATATCTACAAGTACAAAGGCACTTACTAATTGCTGTCTTTTCTCAAAGTAGTCAGTAATAAACTTTTGGAATACAGCTTTAGTTTTCTTCGATACTTTAGCATATCCATATCCTGGTAAATCTACTAAGTACCAATTAGAGTTAATCTTAAAGTGGTTTATTAGTTGTGTTTTACCTGGTCTAGAAGAAGTCTTTGCTAAGTTCTTTTGGTTAGTAAGCATATTGATTAAAGAAGACTTACCTACATTAGATCTACCGATGAATGCGTATTCAGGGATAGGCTCATTAGGACACAACTTAGCGTCAGAGTTACTAACAATAAATTCAGCTGTATTTATTTTCATTTTATTTGATATTTCTTTTAATAAACCAATCGTTTAATAATACATTAAACTGATCAGGGTGTTCCATCATAGCAGCATGTCCACACTCTTCGATCCAATATAGATCAGAATCAGGTAGTAATTCGTTGAATTCTACAGCTACTTCAGGAGGAGTTACTTTATCGTTACGTCCCCAAATTAAACAAGTAGGAACTTTTATCTTTGGTAAATCTTTAGACATGTTATGTCGTATCGCGCTTTTAGCGATAGTAATAGTCTTGATTACTTTCATACGATCATTAACAGTAGCAAATACCTCGTCTACAAGTTCTTTGGTTGCTATTTCTGGATGAAAGAAAACATCTTCTGCTTTCTTCTTGATATATTCATAATCTCCACGCTTAGGATAACTGTCTCCCATAGCGCTTTCATATAAACCCGAGCTTCCTGTTAATATCATCGCTTGAAGATATTCAGGATACATCTTAGCAAAGTACAACGCAATATGTCCACCAAGAGAGTTTCCTAGTAGAATAACATTTTTATAGCCTCTTCTGTCGATAAAATCTTTTACAAATTTTGCGAACGCCTTTACATTTGTTTTTAAAATACTGTTAGTGTAAAGGGGAAGTTCTGGAAGAACTACTTTGTAACCTTTGTTTGGGAAGAAATTTGTAACACCATCAAAATTGCTCAGACCTCCCATTAATCCGTGTAAGATGACTATTGGTGTACCTTCACCAATCTCAATAAAACGGAATTTTCCATCTTCTTTTAAAGTTCGCTCCATGTAGTTTCTAAATGCGATTTTTAAATTCCCACAAATATACGCTTTTAAATATGAGAATATTTCTAAAAGGAGTAATAATTTAATGCTAAAGTGTTATTTTATTTGTTTCTGTTCTCTTTATTATAGCTTTTTTGACAAATTATTTAAGTTGAAAACGGTGATTAATTTGCCTAAAAAGCGTGATGGAAAAGGGTTTGGTAATTTAAAATTATAGGCTATAACTCAATAGATTACCCTATTTGCTTGAAATATTAGGTTTAGTATCTAAAACTTATCAACAAAGTGGGGAAAAGTGGTAAATTGTGGTAAAAAAATAACTACATTTGCTAAGATTATATTTATAGGAGTGCATTTATGGCAATAATCGGAACATATGAGTGTAAAATAGACGCCAAAGGAAGGGTGCTAGTACCTGCTTCGCTAAAGAAGCAGTTGCCTGGTATTGCTGATGGTTTTGTATTGAAGCGCTCTGTGTTTGAAAGTTGTTTAGAGTTGTGGCCTATGGCTGAATGGGAGAAAATGATGATTAAAATCGGAAAACTAAACCCATTTGATAAGAAGAATGATGCTTTTATTCGTCGTTTTATGGCGGGAGTAAAGAATGTTGAGATAGATGATGCAGGGCGTCTTTTGATAGCGAAAGATTTAATTGATTTTGCAAAAGTTAGCAAGGATATTGTTTTTTCGTCTAAGGTGAATATAATGGAAATATGGGATAAGAAGTTGTATGAGGCAACATTGGAAGGTGATGATTTTGATTTTGGTGAGTTGGCTCAGGACGTAATGAGTAATATTAATTTTGATGAGTAAAGAAGAATACGGATATCACAGACCCGTTTTGTTGACGGAAAGTATTGATGGATTAATAACAGATCCGAATGGAATTTATGTAGATGTTACTTTCGGCGGAGGGGGACACTCTAGAGAGATACTTAGTCGACTAGGTAGTGAGGGAAAATTGTTTGCTTTTGATCAAGATGAAGATGCGTTAGCAAATGCTATTGATGATCCGAGGTTTACTTTGATAAACCAAAACTTTAGATATTTAAAACGCTATTTGCGTTTTTATGGAGTGAATGAAGTGGATGGGGTGTTAGGAGACTTAGGTGTTTCGTCACATCAGTTTGATGTTCCGGAAAGAGGATTTTCTACTCGTTTTGACGGAGAGTTGGATATGAGAATGAGTCAAGCAGGTGATATATCTGCATATAATGTTGTGAATGAGTATGCAGAAGCTGATTTGAGAAACATGTTTTACATGTACGGTGAATTAAAGAATGCTGGTTCTCTTGCTAATGCAATAGTGAAAGCAAGAACTGAAGAACCAATAAAGAATACGGATGAATTGAAAGTAGTGTTGGCAAGATTTTTACCAGCTCACAAAAGCGCTAAGATCTTGGCACAAATTTATCAAGCAATTCGTATTGAGGTGAACCAAGAGATGGATGTATTAAAAGAAATGTTGATACAGAGTCTTGAAATATTAAAGCCAGAAGGGCGATTAAGTATTATATCGTATCATTCATTAGAGGATCGCTTAGTGAAGAGATTTATGAAGAACGGTATGTTTGAAGGAGAGCCTGAGAAAGATTTCTATGGGAGATTTGAAGTTCCAATGAAACAATTAGGTAAGTTGATAATACCAACTGATGAGGAACTTGCTATAAATAATAGAGCACGTTCTGCAAAATTGAGAATTGCTGAGAAAAAATGAAAAACAAAGTAAATAGTCCAGGTGATATAATTAAGGCTAAGATTCTCGTTAATGAGAACTCAGCTAAGACTTGGGCATTTATTATTTATATAATTATTTTGAGTTTATTGTTAATTGGTAATACACAGTCGTATGAGGCAAAAGTATTTAAGATTGCGAAGTTGACTCATGAAGTAAAGATGCTGCGTGCAGAATTTGTTGATACTAGATCTGAATTAATGGAATTGAAGATGGAGTCAACTATTACTAAGAACCTTGAGGAGGATGGAATTCTTCCTTCAGAAACACCAGCAACAAAGATTAAAGTAACTGAAGAAATAAAAACAGAAAGTAGTTGGGATAAGTTATGGCGCTAAATAATAAAAATATTTATGTGAATATATATCTTATCTCTGCGATGGTTTTATTATTCGCGGGAGGAATTATTTATCGCTTGATTCAAATTCAAGGGGTAGAGGGGAAAGAATTGAGAGCAAAAGCTCAAGATAAAACCAGAGTTAAGATAGAAGATATTCCTGCTAATAGAGGGAATGTGTATTCGTCAGATGGAAGTTTATTAGCGACTTCTGTTCCGGTCTTTGAAATTCGTTTTGATGGTTTAGCTCCAAGTGAGAAAGATTTTTATGGGAATGTAAAACCATTATCTGATTCATTAGGAGTGATGTTTAATAAGCCTTCTAGCTATTATGAGAATATGCTTAGAAAGGCTAGAAAGAATGGTAGTAGATATGTGTTTATAGCAAAAGATTTAAGTTATACACAATATGTACGAGTTAAGAATTTTCCATTGCTTAAAAGAGGTCCTTATAAAGGAGGACTGATTTCTTTGCAAAAAACAATACGACAACACCCAATAGGTAGAATTGCCCAACGTACTATAGGATATGAGAGAAAGAATGAGGATAATACATTCTCAAGGGTAGGTATAGAGGGAGCATTTACTTCTTATTTAAGCGGAGTAGACGGGCGTCGTAAGATGCAGAGTTTAGGTAAAGATCAATGGAAGCCTATTAATGATGAAAATGAGATAGAACCTATAGATGGACAAGATGTCGTATCAACTATAGATGTTTATATTCAAGATATAGCACACCATGCTTTATTAAAACAGTTAGAGTATTATAGTGCAGATCATGGATGTGTGGTAGTAATGGAAGTAGAGACTGGTGCTATAAGAGCTATTTCTAATTTAGGTAGAGCAGAAAGTGGTAATTATTATGAGACTATAAATTATGCGATTGGTGAAAAACATGAACCAGGGTCAACGTTTAAACTAGCTTCATTACTAGCGCTATTAGAAAAAGGTAAAAGCGATACAGCTAGAGTATATGATACTAATGAAGGAGTAGTGAAGTTTTATAATGCTCGAGTTCGTGACTCTAAATGGGGGGGATATGGTAAAATCTCTTTGGCTAGAGGTATAGAAGTTTCTTCTAATACAGTGATAACTCAGGCAGTAAATGAAGGGTTTAAGGATAAACCAAGTGAGTTTACTAATTATTTAGGATCACTGTGGATGGATAGAGCACTAGATATTCCGATAAAAGGAGGAGGAGTGCCACATATACCAAAACCAGGGAAAAAAGGATGGAGTGGATTAGCATTGCCTTGGATGGCTTTTGGATACGGAATTTCTATTACACCACTTCATACGATTACATTGTATAATGCAGTGGCAAATAATGGAGTAATGGTAAAACCAATGTTTGTATCAGAAGTCAAAGAGTTTAATAAAACAGTGGTTAAGTTTGAACCAGAGGTTTTAAACCCTCAGATAGCATCACCACAGGTTATTAAGCAAGTACAAGCTGTGTTGGCTAATGTGGTAAAGAAAGGTACTGGTAGAAAGTTAAGTTCTCCTAATTTCTCAATGGCAGGAAAGACAGGAACGGCTCAGGTAAATTATGGAAAAGGTAAGGGAAAGGATATGTATTATTCATCTTCTTTTGCGGGATATTTTCCTATAGATAATCCTAAGTACTCATGTATAGTTATTATACATAAACCAGATAGAACGAAGAGTTATTATGGAGCGGATGTTTCTGGACCAGTATTTAAACGTATTGCACAGAAGATTTATACAGATGTGCCTACGACGACTAGTTTAAGTAATATAGATGAAGTGCCATCAGATGTACGTACTAGTTATAAAGATTATTATGATAAGGTAAATGGTGACCTTGAAGTGATGCCTGATGTAAGGGGAATGTATGCTATGGACGCTGTCCCTTTATTAGAAAACTTAGGTTTAAAGGTAGAAATTAAAGGTATAGGTAAGATAAAAAACCAGTCTATAATAGCTGGTCAAAAAATAATTAGAAATCAAAAAGTAGTATTAGAACTATCGTGAAAAAGTTAAATGAGTTATTACAATCAGCAAAAATGAATTCTGTTATAGGAGGTGATTTAGACCTTACTATAGGGAAGATTGCATTTGATTCACGTGAGGTTTCAAGTGATACTTTATTTGTTGCTATTTCGGGTACAGTAGTTGATGGTCATGATTATATAAGTCAGGCGATTAAAGACGGAGCAAAAGCAGTTATCTGTGAGAAGATGCCAGAAGAGCTAGCAAAAGGTGTTACATATATATTAGTAGAAGATAGTAATAAAGCTCTTGCTGTAGTAGCTAGTAACTTTTATGACAATCCGTCTTCAAAGTTAAAGCTAGTAGGAGTAACAGGTACAAATGGGAAAACTACTATTGCTACCTTATTATATACCTTGTTTAAAAACTTAGGTTATCAAGCTGGGTTATTATCTACAGTGGTAATCAAAGTTGGAGATGTAGATTATAATGCAACACATACAACACCTGACTCATTAACTATAAATTATTATTTAAATGAGATGGTCGAGGCTGGATGTGAATATTGTTTTATGGAAGTGAGTTCTCATGGTATTGTGCAGATGCGTACACATAGTCTAGAGTTTGACGGAGGTATATTTACGAATCTGACACATGATCATTTAGATTACCATAAGACTTTCGCAGAGTATAGAAATGCGAAGAAAATGTTCTTTGATCAATTAAATAGTGATGCGTTTGCGATTACTAATGTGGATGATAAGAATGGTTTAATAATGACTCAGAATACAAAGGCAACTATTAAGACTTATGCTCTTAAGAATGTAGCTGATTATAAAGCAGAGGTATTAGAGAGTCAATTCTCGGGGATGTTAATGAAGATTAATCAACGTGAGATTTGGGTGCAACTAATAGGTTTATTTAATGCATCTAATTTATTAGCAGTCTATGGTGCTGCTGTACAATTAGGAGTAAGTGAAGAACAAGCACTAATAGAAGTTAGTAAATTAACAAGTGTAGCTGGAAGATTTCAATATGTGGTGTCTTCTAAGAAAGTTACTGCGATAGTTGATTATGCGCATACACCTGATGCTCTTAAAAATGTAATAGAGACTATTAATTCTATCCGTACCTATAATGAGCAGTTGATTACTGTAGTAGGATGTGGAGGAAATAGAGATAAAACAAAGAGACCGGAAATGGCACAGATAGCATCTGAGCTTAGTAACAAGGTCATATTTACTTCTGACAATCCTAGATTCGAAGAGCCAAGTGTTATTCTTGAAGAAATGGAAGCAGGAGTAGAACCTCAAAATACTATGAAAACAATCGTGGTAGAGGATCGTAAGCAGGCGATAAAGCTAGCTTGTCAACAGGCGGTACCTGGTGATATTATTTTAATCGCTGGTAAAGGACATGAGACTTACCAAGAGATTAAAGGTGTTAGAAATCATTTTAATGATTTAGAGATTGTAACTGAATTTTTAGAACAATAGATTAAGAGAGATTACAGTATGTTATATAATTTATTTGAATACTTAGATGAATATTTTAAAATTCCAGGCGCGGGAATGTTTCACTACATTACGTTTCGCTCTGGTATGGCAATGATTTTTTCGTTGCTGATATCAATCATCTATGGTAAGAAAATTATTAAGTTTTTACATAAGTTGCAAATAGGTGAAACCGTTCGTGAGCTTGGATTAGAAGGGCAAAAAGAGAAGTCAGGTACACCTACGATGGGAGGGATTATAATTATAGTAGCTACTTTAATTCCAGTATTATTATTTGCTAAACTGAATAATACCTATGTCTTGCTTTTATTGTTAACGACAGTATGGATGGGAGCGATAGGATTTTTAGATGATTATCTAAAAATGAAAAAGAAGGACAAAGAAGGATTAAAAGGAAGATTTAAAGTAATAGGACAGGTAGGGTTAGGGTTGATCGTAGGATCAGTACTTTATTTTAGTCCAAGTGTGACAGTACGTGAAATGCCTGCAAATCGTGTTCTAGTAGAAGAAGTAGCAAGCCGATATGATGTGAAATCAACAGCGACAACTATTCCTTTCTTAAAAGATAATGAGTTTGACTATTCTATTTTGATTAGTTGGCTTGGTGAAGGTGCAGAGAAGTATACTTGGTTAATATTTATACCTATCGTGATATTCATTGTTACAGCTGTGTCGAATGGAGCCAATCTTACAGATGGTATTGATGGACTAGCCGCCGGTACTTCTGCAATCTCAACATTTGTGTTGGGAATTTTTGCGTTTATTTCAGGTAACGTTGTTTTGTCAGGTTATTTGAATATTATGTATATCCCACATTCAGGTGAGATGACCGTCTTTATAGCTTCCTTTATGGGAGCGTTGATTGGATTCTTGTGGTATAATACTTATCCTGCTCAAGTGTTTATGGGAGATACAGGAAGTTTAACTATAGGAGGGATAATAGCTGTATTAGCTATCGCAGTGCGTAAGGAGTTAATCATACCTGTGTTATGTGGTATCTTTTTAGCGGAGAATTTGTCTGTGGTACTTCAAGTAGCATATTTTAAATATACTAAGAAAAGATATGGAGAGGGAAGAAGGATATTTTTAATGTCTCCTTTGCATCATCATTTTCAAAAAAAGGGATATCACGAAAGTAAGATTGTTACCCGATTTTGGATTATTGGAATATTGTTAGGGATTTTCTGTATTGTTTCTTTAAAGATAAGATAGTATGAAAGTGATAGTATTAGGTGCAGGAGAGAGTGGCGTAGGAACTGCTGTCTTAGCCAAGACCAAAGGGTATGATGTGTTTGTATCAGACTTTGGAGTGATTAGTGATAAATATAAAGCTATTCTTAACGAGTTTGATATTCGTTGGGAAGAAGAGAAGCATACAGAAGAAGAGATATTAAGTGGAAATATAGTAGTGAAAAGCCCTGGTATACCAGATAAAGTAGCTATTATTCAAAAAGTATTAGCAGCTGATATCGATGTAATATCAGAGATAGAGTTCGCATATACTTTCAATACAGAACCATCTGTAGCTATAACAGGTAGTAATGGGAAGACTACAACGACGATGCTAACGTATCATTTATTAAGTAAAGGAGGGTTAAACGTTGGTATAGGAGGAAATATTGGAGACAGTTATGCTAAGCAAGTAGCTGTACATCCTGAGAAATGTTTTGTTCTTGAGTTAAGTAGTTTTCAATTAGATGGCATACGAGAATATAGACCTCATATAGCTGTTATTACTAATATTAGCCCAGATCACTTAGATAGATATGATTATAAGTATGAAAATTATATCAATGCTAAGTTTAGGATTACGATGAATCAAACCAAAGAGGATTATCTAATCTATGATTATGATGATGTGGAGATTCAACGTTGGTTAACTAATAATAAAACTGCTGCTAAGAAAGTGCCTTTCTCTATTTCTAAAAAGTTAGAATATGGTGCTTATCTAGAAGGGCAAAATATTGTGGTAGCTATGGATAAGGAAACACTTATATTACCGATAAGCGAGCTTGGTGTTGAGGGGAAACACAACGTTAAAAATGCTATGGCTGCAACAGCTGTGGCTCAATTAAAGAGAATCAGAAAGCAAAGTATTCGTGAAAGTTTATCAGATTTTCAAGGAGCTGAGCATCGATTAGAAAAGGTAATGAAGGTTGAGAATGTTCAATATATCAATGATTCAAAAGCAACAAATATTAATGCAACATTCTTTGCTCTAGAAAGTATGAAGGCTCCCACTATATGGATTGTGGGCGGGGTGGATAAAGGAAATGATTATGATGAGTTAATGCCACTTGTTAGAGAGAAAGTAAAGAGTATTATTTGTTTAGGAGTCGATAACTCTAAAATCAAAGCTGCTTATGAAAGTGTTGTAGACAACTTGATTGAAGTACAAAGTATGGAAGATGCTGTAAAGATGGCTCAACGTTTTGCAGATAGTGGGGATACAGTATTATTATCACCTGCTTGTGCAAGTTTTGATTTGTTTAAAAATTATGAGGATAGAGGACTTCAGTTTAAAGCAGAAGTAAATAATCTATAAGAAAGATGAAAAAGTTAGTTGCAAATTTATATGGTGATAAACATATATGGACAGTGATATTTTTACTGGCCTTATTCTCGTTTGTGCCTGTTTATAGTGCAAGTACTAACTTAGTTTATACAATAGGTACGGGGAAGTCTACTTTCTCTTATCTATTAAAACATTTCGTTTATTTATCTATTAGTTTATTTTCTATGTACCTAGTACATAAGATGGACTATACTAAGTTTAGGAAATATATTATATACGGAATGCCTGTTGCTATTATTCTTCTATTTGTTACAATGTTCCAAGGAAGAACGATAGGTGGTGCTAATGCGAATAGATGGTTAGATTTATATTTTGTACAAATACAGCCTTCAGCGATTGCAGCTATTGTTTTGATTGGTTATGTGGCTCAGTACTTAGTGAGTATTCAGTCTAAACCATTTGTTTTTAAACAATCACTATATGAGTTATGGCTACCTGTAGTTGCGGTTTTGGCTCTTATTTTGCCTTCAAATTTTTCGACAGCAGCTATAATATTTGCTATGGTTCTTGGGTTGGCGTTCATAGGTAGATACCCTTGGAAGTATTTGTTTGGTATCTTGATGGGAGGAATTGTTATGGTGGGTATGTTTGTACTTTTAGCTAAAGCTTTTCCCGGTGCTATGCCTAACCGTGTTGATACATGGATAAGTCGTATAGATAGATATGCTAGTGCTGATAAGGCAGGTAAGGATTTATATCAAGTTGATAATGCAAAGATAGCAATCGCCTCGGGTGGACTATTTGGAAAAGGACCTGGAAAGAGTATCCAAAAGAACTTTTTACCTCAGTCTTCTTCCGATTTTATCTATGCGATTATTGTTGAAGAATATGGTATAGTAGGAGGGCTTTCTATTTTGTTTTTATATCTCTACCTTTTTTTTAGGTTCTTAATAGCAGCACATAAAGCACCTAGTATGTTTGGTAAATTACTCGTCATGGGACTAGGAATTTATTTCATATCCCAAGCGCTTATTAATATGGGAGTAGCAGTATCATTGTTACCTACTACGGGGCAGACACTACCTTTGATAAGTAGTGGAGGTACTTCAGTATGGATGACGTGTATTTCTCTCGGTGTTATTCTTAGTGTTACTAAGAAAGAGGAGGAATTAAGAGCACAAGAGTTGGAGAGAAAGGAAGAAGAGGATAGACTACAAGCTGAACTAAAGAGACAACTAGAGATCAGAAGTGAACAGGAATTAGTAGGTTAATAATTTAGGATTAAAGATAGTAAATTGATGAATCGCGCACCAAGAATTATATTAAGTGGAGGAGGTACAGGAGGACATATATATCCTGCGATAGCCATTGCAAATGAAATAAAGAGTAGATATCCTGATGCAGAGATTTTATTCGTAGGTGCAGAGAATAAGATGGAGATGCAGAAGGTTCCACAAGCTGGATATAAGATTGAAGGATTGTGGATATCAGGTATCCAAAGAAAGCTAACTGTTGACAACTTAGCATTTCCTTTTAAGCTTATAAGTAGTTTATGGAAGTCTAGTAAAATAATTAAGAAGTTTAAGCCAGATGTTGTTATTGGAACAGGTGGATTTGCGAGTGGAGCTGTTGTAAAAGTAGCAGCAGGAAAAGGAATACCAACCCTAATACAAGAACAAAACTCTTTTCCAGGAATAACCAATAAGTTGTTAGGAAAGAAGGCAAATAAGATATGTGTAGCTTATGACAATTTGGGAAGATTCTTTCCAGAGTCAAAGATTATAAAAACAGGTAATCCTGTGAGAAGTGATTTATTGAATGTGGGTTCTAATAAAGAAGAAGGGATTCTTTCTTTCGGATTAGATATGAATAGACCTATCCTTTTAGTATTAGGTGGAAGTCTAGGAGCACGTAGAATAAATCAATTAATAGAAGATAATTTAGAAGAGATTAGAAGAAAGAATATTCAGGTAATCTGGCAGTGTGGAAAACTTTATTACGATGAGTATAAAAAGTATCAGACAGAAGATGTACGAGTATTTGCTTTTATTGAAAAGATGAATCTAGCATATGGTATAGCAGATTATGTTATCTCTAGAGCAGGAGCTTCTTCTATTTCTGAGTTAGCATTAGTGGGAAAACCAGTGATATTTATCCCTTCTCCTAATGTTGCTGAAGATCATCAGACGAAAAATGCGATGAGCATTGTGAATGAAGAGGGGGCTATATTAATAAAAGAAGCTGAATTAAAAGAAAAGTTTCTATCAACGTTTAGTGCGTTAGTAGAGAATAAAGATTTACAGATGAAACTAGGAGCTAACTTTAGAAGGTTAGCGTTGCCAAATGCAACAAGTGATATTGTAGATCAAGTAGAAGCAATAATGAAGAAATAGTTATGGAATTAAATAAGATAAAGAGCGTTTTTTTTATAGGTATAGGTGGTATCGGTATGAGTGCCTTGGCTCGTTATTTTAAATTTTTAGGCAAAAATGTTGGTGGATATGATAAAACGCCTACTCAGTTAACAGATGAATTAGTAGAAGCAGGTATTGATATACACTTTGAGGATAATCTTGACCTAGTTGATGCGGTATATAAAGATAGGGAGACAACCTTAGTGGTAGTAACTCCTGCCATTCCAAAATCACATAGTGAATGGAATTATTATATAAATGAAGGGTTTGATATTCGTAAACGTTCTGAGGTTTTAGGATTAATAACGAAAGATACCTATTGCTTTGCAGTTGCTGGTACACATGGTAAAACGACTACAACTAGTATTCTAGGACACTTGTTGTTTCAAGCGAAAGTTGATGTTACTGCATTCGTTGGTGGAGTAGTTGAGAATTATCAGACGAATTTAATTGGAAGTGGTACTACTGTTACAGTAGTGGAAGCTGATGAGTTTGATCGTTCATTCTTAAGATTGTATCCTGATACAGCATGTATTACTTCTACAGAGGCTGACCATCTTGATATCTTTGGTACAGCAGAGGAGATGTTAGTTGCATTTAATGATTTTGCTAATAAAGTAGAAGATAAAACGAAGTTCTTTAAAACTGAATGTGTAGACTTAGATGGTATCAAAGTTGGATTCGGAGAAGACTGTAGTTATAAGATTGAGAATATTCGTATAGATAACGGTTGGTATATCTTTGATATAATAACACCAAAAGAAAGCATTGTAAATGTTCGTTTTGGATTGCCAGGAAGACATAATCTATCTAATGCTTTAGTTGCTTTTGCTATGGCATATACGTATGGAGTAGATCCAAAAGTACTAGTTGAAGGATTAGAGAGTTTTCAGGGGGTTAGAAGACGTTTCTCTTATAAGATAAGAAGAGATAACTTTATCTATATAGATGATTATGCACATCATCCTACAGAGATTTTAGCTGTAAGCCAAGCTGTGCATGAGTTATATGGAGATAAAAAGGTGGTGGCAGTATTTCAACCGCATTTATACAGTCGTACGAAAGACTTTATGAATGAGTTTGCTTCAGCGCTATCTACTTTTGAGCATGTAGTTCTTCTAGATATTTACCCTGCTAGAGAATTGCCTATTGAGGGAGTTACATCAGCAGCATTGCTAGAAGGAGTTACTTCTAAAGTTAAGGTCGTTCTACAGAAGGAAGAATTAGTTTCTTATTTAAAAGCATCGAATGCTGAGTTAGTATTAACGATAGGAGCGGGTGATTTAGGAGAAATGGTAGAGGATATAAAAAAAGGATTGGAATAAACTATAAAGATTAAGACGTGAAAAAGTTGTTTAAAAGTATAAAATGGTCAGATGTTCGCATATTGCTTATATGTGGATTGTTACTGTTTTTATATTCTTTTACAAATAAACGTAGTAATGAAAGGGAAGTGTCGGGTATCAGTGTTGTTTTTAAAGAAAGTGAAGAACACTTCGTAACTACTGAAGAAATTCGCAATTTGGTTAAAAATAAATTTCCAAAAATTTCCGAGATTAATAGAAGTGTTTTAGATTTGAATAATCTAGAGAAAAATGTACTGAAAAATGAATTAATCAGAAATGCAGATGTTTATTTGACAGTAGATAATAAGTTAATCGTTGATATTTGGCAAAAAAAAGCAATAGGAAGAGTCGTAGACGGTGATAAAAATTACTATCTTGATGAATTAGGAAAGAAGATGCCATTGTCATCAAATTTCTCGGACAGAGTCCCAATGGTGCAAGGGACAGTGAAAGCGAATAATGAGAGAGAAATCAAGGAAATACTTGAGTTAATAAACAAGGACGATTTTTTAAAAGAAGATATAACTGGTATTATAATAGAACCTAAGGGAACTTTAATGTTAGTGAGTCGTACTAATCGCTTTGATATTCTTTTTGGTGGGTTTGACGAGAAAGAATTAAAGCTACAGAATTACAAGGCTTTTGTACAGTATTTGAGAAGATCGAATATAGAGCAAGATGTGTACAAGTACATAAACCTTAAGTTTACCCAGCAAGTGGTATGCACTAAATAGAAAAATGAGTATGGAAAAAGAAAATATAGCTGTAGGTTTAGACATTGGGACAACTAAGATTGTCGCAATGATTGGAAAGAAGAACGAATACGGTAAACTAGAAATTTTAGGATTAGGTAAAGCTAAAAGTCTAGGAGTAAAAAGAGGTGTGGTTAATAATATAACACAGACTATTCAGTCTATTCAGAATGCTGTGACAGATGCTGAGTCTGCTGCAGGATATAAGATTAAGAATGTCGTGGTGGGTATAGCAGGACAACACATCCGAAGTATTCAACATAGTGATTACATAAGTAGAGATAATCCTGATGAAGTAATCGGCGATAAAGATATTGAGCAATTAATTACTCAAGTCCAAAAGCTAAGTATGCTTCCAGGTGAAGAAATTATACATGTACTTCCACAAGAATTCAAGATCGATGGGGAACCTGGTATTAAGGAGCCTATTGGGATGTATGGAAGTAGATTAGAAGCAGTATTTCATGTAGTAGTAGGTCAGGCAGCATTAATTAAGAATGCTGGTAGATGTATTAAAGATGCTGGATTAGAGCTTTCGGGGATCACCTTAGAGCCTTTAGCATCGGCAGAAGCTGTTTTAAGTCAAGAAGAAAAAGAAGCAGGAGTAGCGCTTATTGATATAGGAGGTGGTACAACTGATTTGGCAATTTTTAAAGATGGAATTATTCGTCATACAGCTGTAGTACCATTCGGAGGTAATGTTATCACAGAGGATATTAAAGAAGGATGTTCTATCATCGAGCGTCAGGCAGAGATTCTTAAAGTTAAGTTTGGTTCTGCATGGCCTGGTGAGAATAAAGATAATGAGATAGTATCTATACCTGGATTAAGAGGGAAAGAGCCTAAGGAAATATCTTTAAAGAATTTGTCAAAGATTATTCATGCTCGTGTAGAAGAGATTATTCAATTAGTATTCTCTGAAATTAAGAGTTATGGATATGAGAATCCACAGAAGAAATTGATAGCTGGTATTGTATTAACAGGAGGAGGCTCTGAGTTAAAACACATCAAGCAATTAGTAGAATATATCACTGGTATAGATACTCGTATAGGATATCCTAATGAGCATTTAGCAGGTGATTCAAGTTTAGAGATTTCTAGCCCACTATATGCTACAGCTGTAGGATTAGTGATGGAAAGCGAAAGACATCAATTTAAAGGAGCAGTATCTATCGCTGAGATAGTAAAAGAGACTAAAGCTCCAGAAGTGGTGGTTCCTGTAGTTAATCGCACAGAACCTGTGACACAAGATTCAACCGTGTCACATGATCCAGAAGAAACTATTAGCAATGAGAAAACTAATGTTTCTGAAGCACCAAAAGCAACTGAATTCAGATCGCCAACAGCGGAAAAATTTGAATCAAATTTCTTTGGTACTTTTTTTAGAAAAATAAAAGATTTTATTGAAAAGCAAGAATAAAAAGGCTACGTATATGGAGAATACAGATTTTGGAGGAATAAAGTTTGATTTACCTAAAAATCAATCAAACGTTATCAAAGTAATAGGTGTAGGGGGCGGTGGAAGTAACGCTATTAATCACATGTTCCAACAAGGGATAAAAGGTGTTGATTTTATAGTGTGTAATACTGACTCTCAAGCATTAGAAAATAGTGCAGTTCCTACTAAGATTCAGCTAGGTGTAAATCTTACTGAAGGACTAGGAGCAGGAGCTAATCCAGAAGTAGGCCAGCAGTCTGCTTTAGAAAGTATAGAGGAAATTGAGAAAATGCTTGATACAAATACTAAAATGGTATTTATCACAGCAGGTATGGGTGGTGGTACCGGAACAGGTGCTGCTCCAGTTATCGCTCAGTTATCTAAAGAACGTGATATCCTTACAGTAGGTATTGTGACTATTCCTTTCCAGTTTGAAGGAAAAGTTAGACAAGACCAAGCTTTAAAAGGTGTAGAGCGTTTGCGTAAGCAAGTTGATTCATTAGTTGTTATCAATAATAATAAGTTACGTGAAGTATATGGTAATTTAGGTTTCAAAGCCGGTTTCTCCAAAGCCGATGAAGTCTTATCTACTGCAGCGCGTGGGATAGCGGAAGTTATTACACACCACTATACTCAGAATATTGACTTAAAAGATGCTAAGACAGTATTATCTGATAGTGGTACAGCTATAATGGGATCTGCTACAGCTTCTGGTGAGACTAGAGCTAAGGCAGCTATTGTAGATGCATTAGATTCTCCATTGCTAAACGATAATAAGATTAGTGGTGCTAAGAATGTATTGTTGTTAATTGTTTCAGGTGTAAACGAAATCACAATCGATGAGATTGGTGAGATCAATGATCATATCCAGACTGAAGCAGGACATAATGCTAATATCATTATGGGGGTTGGTGAAGATGAGTCTTTAGGAGATGCTATCTCAGTAACTATTATTGCAACAGGTTTTAATATTGAACAACAAAAGAATATTGTTACTACTGGTGAACCAAATAGAATTATTCATGTATTAGAAGGTGATCAAAAAATCGAGCACAATCTATTACAAACTACGACTGTTGAATCTTTCGGATATTCTTCTCCAGATGAACCGTTATCAAAAGCATCTACAGTTATTACTTCTCCAGAAGAAGTAGTTGCTGAGACTGAAAAGATAACTGTACATCAATTAGAAGATTTTGATGACGAAGGGTATAATGAAGGAGATGATATGGATCCTATTGATGATGGTGGATTTTATATAAGCCCTACAGCTGAGACTACAGAGAAAGCTAGTGAAGCTAATGGATTAGATGTGTTTTTTGAGATTGTTACACCTGCAGAGGAAGTAAAAAAAAATACTAATATCTCAGAAGAACAGTTTTTAGCTAAAACTAAAGATATTCGCGATATTAATGTAGTTGATCCTGAGTTTGTTATTGCAAATGTTGCAAGACAGGTAGAAAATCAAGTTTCTCAGCATATACCAGTAAGTGCTCCTGTAGTATATCATCTGGAAGAGGAAGTAGTAGAGTCAAAAGCACAAGAAACATACGCTTATGAGACGAAAGTAGCTCATAATGTAAGCACACCTAAAGAAGAAGTGATTATGTTCTCTTTAGAGGATTATACAGATAAAGAGAGTGAATTAG
Organism: Myroides sp. N17-2; assembly: GCF_002286775.1. GTDB lineage: Bacteria > Bacteroidota > Bacteroidia > Flavobacteriales > Flavobacteriaceae > Flavobacterium. The sequence continues at coordinate 253,053 of NZ_NSGJ01000001.1, read as the reverse complement.
CAGCAGCAAAACCAGTTAATAAACACCAAGATGCTATAGAGGATGAATTTAAGTTCTCTATTAAATCGGAGGAGATTACACCAGTAGTTGAAGCAACTGTTAGTACAATAGAAGAAGAAGACTTAGATGAAGTGAATCCTATTGAGATGAGCATCGAAGAGTTTACTTTAAAAAGTCGTGCTGCTGAACGTAGAAAGAAAATGAAAGAGTTTAATTACAAGTTCAACAATACGAATAGTCAATTGTCAGAATTAGAACGTGAGCCTGCATACAAAAGAAGTGGGGTTGATTTACGTGAAGCTGAGGATACGAATAATAAGTCTCGTATTTCTTTTGGATTAGACAGTAATAATGACGGTCAGTTGAGATCTAATAATTCATATTTACATGATAATGTAGATTAGTTATATTTTAACTAAAGATATAGAGCCCGAAAAACGTAGTTTTTCGGGCTTTTTTATATATTTGCAGAAAATAAAAATATTTGATATGAGTTTACAATCAAAGATAATGGATGCTATAAAAAATGCAATGAAAGCGAAGGATACAGTAGCTTTAGAAGCATTAAGAGCAGTAAAGTCTGAGTTATTACTAGCTCAAACTCAATCAGGAGCACAAACTGATCTTACTGAAGAGGAAGAGATTAAAATTCTTCAAAAATTAGTGAAGCAAAGAAAAGATAGTGCGAATATTTTTTCAGAGCAAGGTAGAAATGATTTAGCTGAACCAGAAATAGCTCAAGCTGCAATCATCGAACAATATTTGCCTGCACAATTATCAGAAGAAGAAGTTCAAAAAATAGTAGGTGAGATAATTAGTAATGGTGGTTTTAATGGCATGTCTTCTATGGGACAAGTGATGGGACTAGCATCTAAAGAATTAGCTGGTAAAGCTGATGGTAAAACAATCTCATCTGTAGTAAAGTCACTATTGTCTAAATAAGTGATTTATTGTCCGTGTAGTTCAACTGGATAGAATATCAGATTTCGGCTCTGAGGGTTGGGGGTTCGAACCCTCCCGCGGACGCAAAATATATGCGCTATTACCTTTTACTAGGTAGTAGCGTTTTTTGTTTTTAAGAACTTTACTTCTTTTGTTTTAAGAAGCAAAAGACAAAGAGTGCTTCCTGTCACTATATCCTTTAGTAGGATGTTTAAAAAACTGATATTGGGTAGAAGGAGAATAGCGGAAGAATACAATGAGTATTGTTGGGCAAAATCCTTGTTTACCCTACTATTGTCCTAGTATTGTCCTGGAAGTGTCCTAGGATCAAGCACTAACATTGGTATTCACTGGGATTAAGGGGTGTTTTATGTATACAGTGTTATTTGATTGTTTTTGGTAATCATCACTTTATCAGTTACTTGTGTTTTTTATGTCTAAAAAAAAAATATTTAAAAAAGTAGTTTGGAGATGTGTTAAGCTATCTAAAAGGAAGTATTTGTATGAAAAAGCATTATTTAGAGATGTTTAATTTTAAATTTTCTACTTGATATAAGTGTAAAACAGAAAAAATAATTTTAAAATTTGGAGACCATCACATACTAAAGGTGTTTTTTTTAGTGAATAAAAGTTTGTGAATTTATGTATTGTACTGAATCGTTTTGTATCTCTGAGTTTGAAAAGATTTTAGGGAATAATATTGCTGTATTTTATAGTAGAAAGAATAAAAATATAAAATCTGATAAATATCATATTTTTAGAAATAGTGATAGGGTACATTTGTACTAACAAAAAGAGTTATGATATGGGACAGAATGTTCAAGTTTCTAGTATTATGGCTTCAAAAATCGTCAAATTAAGTTTGACTGATTCTTTGGCAAATGCTGAAAAACTATTCAAAGAGTTTAATATTAAACATTTGCCTGTTGTGTCAGGAGGTAAGTTAGTCGGGATTTTAAGTTACACTGATTTAATTAGAATAAGTTTAGCAGAAACAGGGGGAGATAATGATGAAATTATTGATACCACTGTTTATAATATGTTCTCAATAGAACAAGTGATGATTAAAAATGTTGTGACGGTACAGGCAGAATGTACTATTAAGGAAGCAGCAGAAATAATTATCGCAAAAGGATTTAGATCATTACCTGTTATGGAGGGAGATTTGTTGGTAGGGATGCTTACTAGTACAGATTTGATAAAATACCTCATTAAACAGATATAATAAGGAATAAAAAAATTGCTATAAAAAAGATTAATTTTATTTTGTGGTTTGTGAGTTTGGCTACAAAATTACATATTGTTGTTTGAAAAAAGCATTAGGGGTGAGTTCTAATGCTTTTTTGTTTTTATACCTTTTTAGATTATGTACTTTGAATAATCTAGTTAAATATCTCTGATGTGTGTGTTGGATTATTATATTTGTTTTACTTTAAACATAACCAACATGAATGACACATATCAAAAACTTCTAATAGAGGTAAAAGAAATAGTTGGCTCTATTGAGCTTAGTAAAGATGAAAAATTAAAGAATATTTGTGTTCTTCTGAATGAAAAGATATCATACTATGACTGGGTTGGATTCTACTTCGCTGTTCCTGAGGAGAAAGTACTACATTTAGGTCCATACTCTGGTCCTGTGACTGATCATACTGTTATCCCTTTTGGGAAGGGGATCTGTGGACAGGTAGCTGTAAGTAATGAAACCTTTTTAGTAGATGATGTAACAGCTCAGGATAATTATATAGCATGTAGTATTACAGTCAAATCTGAAATAGTAGTTCCACTTTTTGTAAATGGAGTTAATATTGGACAAATAGACATTGATTCGAATACAATCAAGGCTTTTAATTCTGTCGATCAAATGTTCTTAGAGGCAGTAAATATTGAAGTGGCAAAATTATTTAATTAGTGAATTTATGTAAAAAGGTGTTAGTTTAGATATTAGATTTTGATAGTCAATTATATAGGCTTTATATTGTGATATTTAAAAAAGTGAAATATTTATAGTTGTATTTAGAAAAATAAATTTACCTTTGCCCTCGTAAAGACGGAGACACCGTATTTTATGCATAAAAATCATTAAATTAATATTTGCATGTATTTATCTAAAGAAAAGAAAGCTGAGATCTTCGCTAAACACGGAGGAAAAGCTGAAAACACTGGATCTGCTGAAGGACAAATCGCTTTGTTCACATTCAGAATTTCTCACTTAACTGAGCACTTAAAAAAGAATCGTCACGATTATAATACTGAGCGTTCATTAGTTCTTTTAGTTGGTAAAAGAAGAAGACTTCTTGACTACTTAAAGAATACTGAGATCAACAGATACCGTGAGATTATCAAAGAATTGAATATTAGAAAATAATCAATAGTAAAGAGGTGCCCTTGTGCGCCTCTTTTTCTTTTTAGCCTTTTTAGCAAAAAAAGTCTGGTTTTTCATTGGGTTTCATACAACTACACAACACACACAACACAACACACAATTATTAATGTCTCTCTTCGGAGAGACAGAAACCCTAAAGTATTAATTTATTATGATTCCTAAGGTAACTAAAGAAATTATCGATTTAGGAGATGGCCGTAGCATCTCTATCGAAACTGGAAAATTAGCGAAGCAAGCAGATGGATCTGTAGTTGTTCGTATGGGAGACTGTATGCTTTTAGCTACAGCTGTATCAGCGAGAACTGCAAACCCAGGTATTGACTTTCTTCCTTTAACTGTAGATTACAGAGAAAAATTTGCTGCTGCTGGACGTTTTCCAGGAGGCTTTTTTAAACGTGAGGCTCGTCCGAGTGATCAAGAGGTGTTAACAATGCGTTTAGTAGACCGTTGTTTACGTCCATTGTTCCCAGATGATTATCACGCTGAAACACAAGTTATGATTCAATTAATGTCTCATGACGAAAATGTAATGCCTGATGCATTAGCTGGTTTAGCTGCTTCTGCGGCTCTTGCTGTATCAGATATTCCATTCTATACTTCTATATCAGAAGTTAGAGTTGCTCGTGTAGACGGACAATTCATAATTAACCCTTCTAGAGCACAGTTAGATGTTTCTGATCTTGATATGATGATCGGAGCTTCTAAAGATTCTGTATGTATGGTAGAGGGTGAGATGAGAGAGATCTCTGAACAAGATATGATTGATGCAATTAAGTTTGCTCATGATGCTATTAAAGTACAAGTAGAAGCTCAAGAAAAAATGCGTGCTGCTTTAGGACTTACTTACCGTGAGTATGAACCAGAAGCTACTGATGCTGAAGTTGAGAAAATAGTTTATGATGCTGCTTATTCTAGATTATATGAAATAGCTTCTCATGCAAGTGGTAAAAGCGAGCGTGGTGAGAAATTCGCTGAAGTATATGAGGAAGTGAAAGCTTTGTTCTCTGAAGAAGATTTAGCTGAAAAAGCTGAACTAATCAGTACTTACTTTAAGAAAACTCAAAAAGTGGCTGTACGTAACCTTATTTTAGATCAAAATATTCGTCTTGATGGTCGTAAGACTACTGAGATTCGTCCTATTTGGAGTGAAGTAGATTACTTACCTTCTGTACATGGATCGTCTATCTTTACACGTGGAGAAACTCAAGCATTAGCAACGGTTACTTTAGGTACATCAAGAGATGCTAACATAATTGACTTGCCAAGTGAGCAAGGAGAGGATAGATTCTACTTACACTACAACTTCCCTCCATTCTCAACAGGTGAAGCAAGACCATTAAGAGGAACTTCTCGTAGAGAGGTAGGTCATGGTAACTTAGCACAACGTGCTTTGAAAAATATGATTCCTGCTGATTGTCCTTATACTATTCGTTTAGTATCTGAAGTATTAGAGTCTAACGGTTCGTCTTCTATGGCTACTGTTTGTGCTGGTACATTAGCATTAATGGACGCAGGTATCCAAATGGAGAAACCAGTTTCTGGTATTGCTATGGGATTAATCTCAGATTCAAAAACTGGACGTTGGGCTGTATTGTCTGATATCTTAGGGGATGAAGATCACTTAGGAGATATGGACTTTAAAGTTACTGGTACAAGAGATGGTATCACTGCATGTCAAATGGATATTAAAATCGATGGTTTAGCTTATGAAATCTTAGAGCAAGCTTTAAAACAAGCTCTTGATGGACGTTTGCATATCCTTGGATTATTAGAAGAAACTATCGCAGTTCCAAATGCTACAGTTAAACCTAAAGCTCCAAAAATTGTTACTGTTACAATTCCTAAAGAGTTCATCGGTGCTGTTATCGGACCTGGAGGTAAAAATATTCAAGCGCTTCAAGCTGAAACTGGAACTACTATCGTTATTAACGAAGAGGGAGATTTCGGTATTATTGAAATACTTGGTACTGATCCAGATGGTATGGCTAAAGCTATTGCTGCTATCGATAACACAACTTTCGCTCCTGTAGAGGGTGAGACTTACCATGTAAAAGTGGTTAAGATGCTTGACTTCGGTGCAGTTGTAGAATTCGTACCTGGTAAAGAGACATTACTTCACGTATCTGAGTTAGATTGGAAACGCATTGAGAACGTATCTGATGTGTTGAAAATGGGTGATTTACTTGATGTTAAATACATGGGTATTGATCCTAAAACAAAGAAAGCGAAAGTATCTCGTAAAGCTTTAATGCCTCGTCCTCCTAGAGAAGAGAAAAAAGACGACGCTCCAAAACAAGAAAATAAATAAGAGCAATCTTTTTATTATATAAGGACACCTGTGAAGGGTGTCCTTTTTTTTTGATCTAATTTATGTGATTAACAAGTACCCTCAGTTCTTGTTGAACTTATGAGTAGAGACTATTCTTCTTTATGGTATATCTTTATTTTAATCTGCTATTTGTTGTTATAATGCCACTTGCCTTATTTAGTTGTTTAGGATGTTTTTAGGTTAACTCATTAATTTTTATTATATTAGCTATTATGTTATAAGGAATGGCTCGCTTATTTATTACTAGCAGAGTGTTATCAGTTCTTATCCAATCTCAAGTAAGTTATACTTGATCTTATTTCAGCAATGAGTTTTGCTGTCTTTGTGTACCATTTTAAGTGGTGTATCTATTAATAGAGTATGTATATTATTCTATCTCGACTGAGTAATCAGTAAGAATCATTTTATTAATTTCTTCGTTTTTTAGCGAGGACAAAATCAGTGTGTAGTTATGTTAAATTTTAAAGTAGGAATTATTGGTGCTGGTCCGAGTGGATTAGCTATGTTACGTGCCTTTGAATCAGAACAAAAGAAAGGAAATCCTATTCCAGATATTAAGTGTTATGAAAAACAAGATAATTGGGGAGGAATGTGGAATTATACTTGGCGTACGGGAGTTGGTAAATATGGAGAACCACTTCATGGAAGTATGTACAAATATTTGTGGTCAAACGGTCCAAAGGAATGCTTAGAATTTGCTGATTATACTTTTATGGATCACTTTAAGCAACCTATATCATCATATCCCCCACGTGAGGTATTGTTTGATTATATAGAAGGACGTATTAAACAGAGTAAGGCAAGAGAGTTTATCAAGTTTAATACTGTTGCTAGGTGGGTAGATTATATAGAAGATAAGAAACAGTTTAGAGTTATTTTTGACGACTTAGTTAAGAATGAAACGTTTGAAGAGTTTTTTGATTATTTAGTTATTGGAACGGGGCATTTCTCGACACCTAATATGCCTTATTTTAAAGGGATAGATAGCTTCCCTGGAACAGTATTACATGCGCATGATTTTAGAGGAGCAGATCAGTTTAAGGACAAAGATATTTTATTAATCGGAAGTAGTTATTCGGCAGAGGATATCGGAGTGCAGTGTTTTAAACATGGAAGTAAATCTGTCACTATTTCTTATCGTACTATGCCTATAGGTGCCAAGTGGCCAAAGGGAATAGAAGAAAAACCTATTGTAACTCATTTTAAGGAAAATGTAGCTTATTTTAAGGATGGAACACATAAGGAATTTGATGCAGTAGTTTTATGTACAGGATACCAACATAAATTTCCTTTCTTACCTGACAATTTGCGCTTGAAAACCAAGAATAATTTATATCCAGATAATTTGTATAAGGGTGTTGTGTTTAATGAGAATGAACGTTTGTTATTTTTAGGAATGCAAGATCAATATTACACGTTTAATATGTTCGATACACAAGCTTGGTTTGCAAGAGACTATATGTTAGGACGTATAGCATTACCTACAAAAGAAGAGAGAAGCAAAGATATAGCAAAATGGGTTGACCTAGAGAAAACATCTGAGTCAGGAGAAGAGCATGTTGATTTTCAAACTGCTTATATTAAGGAATTAATGAATCTAACGGATTACCCTAGCTTTGATATTGACAAGGTGGCAGAGATGTTTAAGAGTTGGTTAATCGATAAGGAGACTAATATCTTAAATTACAGGGATAAAGTATATACTTCTGTGATGACCCAAGTTAGAGCTGAAGAGCATCATACTCCATGGATGAAAGAATTAGATGATAGTTTAGAGCGATACCTAGACGAGACAGAGGCGGATGAAGAAGAGTTGAGCAAGGTAAATTATTACTAATTAAAACGTTATAGTTTTTATAAATTATAGAAGTACTAGTTATATCTTAGTTTTTTGGTGTCTTTTTTGCATAGGAATACATAGGTTAAAAAATATTTTATAAATGTTTGTAACCTTTTAGTGATTGTTTACGTATAACATATGTGTGAGAAACACATCATAGCAAAAATAAGGATAGAAATAATATGAGACAACTTAAAATTACCAAGCAGGTAACTAATCGTGAGACGGCATCTCTAGATAAGTACTTGCAAGAAATTGGTAAAGTAGATTTAATTACTGCTGATGAAGAGGTTGAATTAGCGCAACGAATCAAAGCGGGTGACCAAAGAGCACTTGAGAAACTTACGAAAGCTAACTTGCGTTTCGTTGTATCAGTAGCTAAGCAGTATCAAAATCAAGGATTGACTTTACCGGATTTAATTAATGAGGGAAACTTAGGTCTAATCAAAGCAGCGCAACGTTTTGATGAAACTCGTGGTTTTAAATTCATTTCTTATGCGGTATGGTGGATTCGTCAATCTATTTTGTCTGCACTAGCAGAACAATCTCGTATCGTACGTTTACCGTTGAACAAGATTGGATCTATTAATAAAATTAATAAGATGTACGCTTTATTAGAACAATCTAATGAACGTCCACCTTCAGCAGAAGAGATCGCTGTAGAGTTAGATATGACTGTAAATGACGTTAAGGAGAGTATGAAAAACTCTGGACGTCACCTTTCGATGGATGCTCCATTAGTAGAGGGTGAGGATTCTAACTTATACGATGTACTTCGCTCAGGTGAATCACCAAACCCAGATAGAGAGTTAATTCACGAATCTCTTAGAACAGAAATCGAAAGAGCTTTAGAAACATTAACTCCTAGAGAAGCTGACGTAGTACGTCTATACTTCGGATTAGGTGATCAACATCCTATGACATTAGAAGAAATAGGAGAAACATTTGATCTTACAAGAGAGCGTGTAAGACAGATTAAAGAAAAAGCTATTCGCAGATTAAAGCATACATCTAGAAGTAAAATCTTAAAGACTTACTTAGGATAATAATTATAGAAAGCGTTACTATTTATAGTAACGCTTTTTTTATACCCTATTCAACTGTATATTTGTGATGTGAAAAAGTATTTATTTATCATAGTAACTTTATTAGTATTCAGACCAGTAGTACCTTTGGTAGACTACTTGCTTGACTATGAATATATATCTACAATACTGTGTGTAAATACTGATAAACCTGAGATGCACTGTAATGGACAGTGTTATCTAATGAAAGAATTGTCTAAAATAGCAAAGGAAGAACAACATAAAGATGGTGCAAAGAAAGTATGTAATATAGCTTTTGCATTAATGTATGTTGGGCAACTTCAGAGTTATGTGGCTAGTAGTGCTTCTGTGGCGCATTCTAATAAGATATTAGATCAATATAGTGATCTATATAGACAGTTACTTACTTATCGCGTTCTGCGTCCTCCTGTCGTTTAATTATCATTTATAGGATATTATTAGTACCACTTACTTTATGTATATGTGGTATATCTACTTATGTATAATATTATCTTAAACCTACAACTACCATTTACTGCGATAAATTATACTTTACATAGCTTCTATTAGCTCTAAAACTGCACTACAGTAGCTTTAATCACTAATTTTGCTCTGATTTGTACAATTCATTCTTGTTTAAATGTTATCTATAGATTTAAGGTATTAATTAAAGTTTCTTATGTCTAATAAGATTATAAAATCCTTTGGTATCAATTATTTTACGCAAGATCAGTCTTCCTTTGTCATTAATCATATTACTCATCTGAATGCAGATTACCCATTAGTGAAAGACAGTTTTAGAGCTAACTTTTACCTCGTTCTTGTGGTAACTAGAGGAGAGTATGTTGTTGGTATTAATGAATACGAGTATTCTGATTTAGGAGATAGTATTTATGTTATAAAACCTGGTGATATAGTACGCATGCGTTTTGGAAAGGATTGTAAAGGTACTTTTATTGGTTTTGAAGATTCATTCTTTTCACAGCGATACCATGAGAATGTATTGAAGTATTTTGACTTCTTTCAGTTGGATAGTATTCCACAACAGTTTATGACAAATGTAATAAGCGCAAAAATAAATATGCTGACAGATCTAATGCTTACAGAGTATGGTTCTGCACGAGTGTATCGCATTAAGGTACTGCGTTCTTATTTGAATATATTACTATGTGAGTTGCAGTACATGGAGGGAGTTACAGATGTTCTCCATATTGATTATAGCAAATCTTCATCTAACGACCGTATACTAGCGTTCTTAGATTTGATAGAATTGCACTTTAAGGATGCTAAGACGCCGTCATTTTATGCGGAGAAGTTATGTGTCACGCCTAATTATTTAAATAAACTATGTAAACAAGAGAGAGGAATAACTGCCGGTCAAGTAGTGCGCCAACGTATTATTATTGAGGCTAAACGGCTATTACAGTTTAGTTCTTTTAATATTAATGAGATAGCGAGGGAATTGAGTTTTGACAGCACTTCTTATTTTGTCACTTTCTTTAAAAAGCAGGAAGGAATTACTCCTGAAAGTTATAGAAAGTCATTTGCCTAGTTTAGTTATTTATGCTTTTTATTTTACGAAGAGTGATTATTAGTAGAATCAATCATTGTTTTGGTTATAGAGTTTTTTAGTCTTTAATATTTTTGTACTGTGAATAAATTATATATCATCATAGCGATTATTTTTATATTCCGCCCAGTTATGCCTGTGGTGGAGTATGTCGTTAATTATGATTATGTTGCTACAGTGCTATGTGAGAACGTTGATAAACCGGAGCTACAATGTAATGGTAAATGTCATGTTGCGCAAGAGCTAAAGCAAGTGTTAGAACACAAATCACCTATCAAGACAGAGAAAGTAGTAGTCGCGCTCGACTTTATTTCTACTTGTTTATATAGTTTAGGCAATGTTGATTTACCTGAACCTAGATTGCATGAAGGTATGTCATTATGGTATTCTAATATTTATTCTTATTTATTCAGTACAGTTGTACTTCAACCTCCCATTTTATAAGTTATTAGAGTAGGTAAAGCCTGCTTATTTTGTCTTAATAATAATGAGCTTTTAAGGCAATATGTTAGTCGTTCGAGAATATCGAACAGAGATAATATTGAATAATTTTAACTTATAAAAACGAATTACAATGAACAAATTTCTATCATATATCACACTGCTTTTAGCAACATCAATCACATTAACTTCTTGTAGTAGTGATGATAATAAAGGATCTGAAGAAGAATTAGTAGGAAAAAACACAGTGACATTAACTTTTGACCACAAGATGTTTGGGCAAGAGATGCAGTTTGGTACAGCATATAAGGCTAATGGGAATAACGAAGAGATTAACGCTGATTTCTTAAAGTATATCCTTAGTAATTTTCAATTAATTAATGACAAGGGAAAAGCGTTTACTTATCCTAAAGACAGTGGTTATTTCGTGATTGATTCAGAGACTAAAGATTATAAAGTAGTATTAAAAGATGTGCCTGCAGGTAGGTATGAAGCTATTAAGTTTGGAGTAGGAGTAGATCGTGAGAAGTTCTTAAAAGGACAAACTGATCAACAGGAGTTTTGGGATCTATGTAAGAAACACGATTTAACTTGGTCTTGGATTACAGGGTATAAGTTTATTAATTACCAAGGGGAATTTAAGAATGTAGATTTAACGAAGAGATTTTCTTTTCACATAGGAAGTCATGGTACAAGCCAAGATAATTATAGAGATACAACTATTAAAACAACAAATAAAATAGTTGTGAATGCTACTACAGCACCTAATGTGGTTATTAATGTAGAAGTATCAAAGATGCTTGATAGTACACATAAAATTATTTTGAAAGAGAAACCAATGATTATGGTGGACGCTGTAAATGCTCCTAAGATTATGGAAAATGCTATAACAATGTTTAGCATTGCAAAAGTTAATGCACAAAAAAGTTTATAATTTGATTAATCGTAGAGGGGAGTTAGTCAGCTTCTCTCTATTTTTTTAAATGTATCTGATTATGAAAAGAGTCGTATTAATAAGTATTTCTGTATTAGTTTTTGGATGCTCATCTGATGATAAGGCCTCTGATTTTACTGATGATGTAATTCAGTGGGTGAAACCAAGTAACTTCCCTGAGTTGGCTTATACATTTCAACACAATGAACTGAAGCACTCTCGTTTTGATTTAGGAAAGAAGTTGTTTCACGATGTGCGCTTGTCAGCTGATAATACGGTGTCTTGTGCGTCTTGTCACATAAAGGAACACGCATTCGCAGATACAGGTAAGGCATTCAGTATAGGGATAGATGGTTTATTAGGTAAGCGCAATGCTCCCGCTATACAGAATATGGTGTTTAATAAAGAGTACTTTTATGATGGAGCATCTAATAATTTAGAAATGGTACCGATTGTTCCTATTCACAATGAAATAGAGATGCGAGAAGAACTACCGACAATACTTAATAAGTTGCGTTTAGATGCCGAATACCAACAGTTGTTTAAGAAGGCTTATCAGGATGATAAAATGACTTCTACGAGCATGTTAAAGGCATTAGCGCAATATATGACGTTGCTGGTGTCAAGTAATTCTAAATATGATAAGTATATTCGAAAAGAAGAGGGGGGGAATCTAACTGATTTAGAGAAAAGAGGAATGCAGTTATTTAGACAAAACTGTGCTTCATGTCACAGCACTGACTTGTTTACAGATAATAGCTTTAGAAATAACGGAGTACCTGTCAATCTTGTGGTTAATGATAAAGGACGAGAAGAAGTATCCGGATTAGAAGAGGATAGATACAAGTTTAAGGTTAGTACAGTGCGAAATATAGCATTGACAGCTCCTTATATGCATGATGGTAGTTTGGTTACCTTAGAAGCTGTATTGGACTTTTATGCTTCAGGAATGAAAGATAGTCCTACACTTGATCCGTTATTTAGAAGGAAAGATGGAACAGTGGGAATACCAATGTCAGAGGAAGAAAAGAAAGCGATAATAGCCTTTCTACATACGCTTACGGATTATGAGTTTATTAATAACCCGAAGTTTTAAAGTATACCTCAAATCTGCAACTACCGATTACTACGAATTAATTCTACTTTACATAGCTTCGATTAGCTCTAAAACCACACTACAGTGTGCTTTAATCACTAACCTTACTCTGTTTTGTACAATTCATTCTCGTTTAAACGTTATCTGCAGATTTATGGGTATAAAAAAACGAGACTCATTGAGTCTCGTTTTTTATTATCTCTTAGTGTTGGTACACTACATATTTTAAGTCACCTTCTGTTTCTACTTTAGTTAAGTTATGAGAAGAAAGACCTTTCATTGCCTTATCCCATTTCTTACCACTTAAAGCAGCTTGTTCTTTTAGAGAACCAATCTCAACTTTGTTATCGTTGTTCTCTAATATCTGAATAATGATTTTCTCTTCATCTGTTAATTCTACTGAAGGAGCAGTCTTCTCTGGTCTCATTTGAGGGAAGAATAATACTTCTTGAATAGAAGGGTTGTTTGTTAAGAACATAATTAAACGGTCCATACCGATACCTAATCCTGATGTAGGAGGCATACCATACTCTAAAGCACGTAAGAAATCTTGGTCGATAAACATCGCTTCATCATCTCCACGGTCTCCTAAAGCCATTTGAGATTCAAAACGCTCTCTTTGGTCAATAGGGTCATTCAACTCAGAATATGCATTAGCAATCTCTTTACCACAAACCATTAATTCAAAACGCTCTGTTAGCTCAGGGTTATCTCTATGTAGTTTGGTTAATGGAGACATTTCTTTTGGATAGTCAGTAATGAAAGTAGGTTGGATATAGTTCCCCTCACATTTCTCTCCGAATATCTCGTCGATAAGTTTTCCTTTACCCATTGTTTCATCTACAGGAATACCCATACCTAAAGCAGCTACACGTATTTCTTCCTCTGTTTTACCAGTGATATCAAATCCTGTGAACTCTTTAATAGAGTCTGCCATAGTGATGCGCTTATAAGGAGCTTTGAAGTTAATCTCATGTTCTCCAAAAGTAGCATTAGTTGTACCATTAACAGCGATAGCACAGTGCTCTAATAGGCGTTCTGTGAAATCCATCATCCAGTTGTAATCTTTATAAGCTACATAGATTTCCATAGCTGTAAACTCTGGATTATGTGTTCTGTCCATTCCTTCGTTACGGAAGTTTTTAGAGAACTCATACACTCCGTCAAAACCACCAACGATAAGACGTTTTAAGTACAATTCATTAGCAATTCTCAAGTATAATGGAATATCTAAAGCATTGTGGTGTGTGATAAACGGACGAGCAGATGCTCCACCTGGGATAGACTGTAATACAGGAGTCTCTACTTCCATATATCCTGACTCGTTAAAGAAGTTACGCATTGCAGTAAACAACTTCGTACGTTTGATGAATATTTCTTTGTTGATTGGGTTAACCACTAAATCAACATAACGCATTCTGTAACGTAATTCTGGATCTGTAAAAGCATCAAACGTATTTCCTTCAGCATCTGTCTTAGGCAATGGAAGTGGGCGTAATGCTTTACTTAATAACTGTAAACCTTTTACACGTACTGTTTTTTCTCCTACTTGCGTAGTGAATAACTCTCCTTCTATACCTACGATATCTCCTAAGTCAATAAGTTTTTTGTAGATTTCATTGTATAATGTTTTATCCTCGTCTGGACAAAGCTCATCTCTGTTGATGTATAACTGAATCTTACCTTCGCTATCTTGGATAGTAGCGAAAGAAGCTTTTCCTTGTATTCTTGAAGACATTAATCTACCCGCAACGACAACCTTCTTACCTTCTTCGAAGTCGTTCTTTATCTGCTTCGACGTGTGGTCTACTGGAAATAGATTAGCAGGATAAGGATTCACACCAAGCTCTTGTAACTTGCTCAGTTTTTCTCTTCTGATGATTTCTTGTTCTGAAAGTTGCATAATAACTGTAAATTAATTTAAATGCAAATATAGTTAATCTTTGAAAATGCGACAATTACTATTTCTGATAAAACGACTTAATTTGCAATACTTTGTCTTAAAAGTGAATACGCACTATCATTTTAACTGTATAATAGGAGAGTTCAACGAAAAAATGTCGAAATTTGTATCATACAAAATATTTAGTCATGAGTTTAGGACGTGTACTTTTATCTATTATTTTACCGCCTTTAGCTGTATTAGATAAGGGCTGTGGATCTATATTGATTGTTTTTATCTTAACGTTATGTGGATGGGTACCTGGAGTGATTGCTGCATTAGTAATCCTTAACAATCCTAAATATAACAAATAACCAACATCACAATGAACAAACAAGTAAAGCTTATTGATTTAGGCGAGAAAGATTATAAAGATACTTGGGACTACCAAGAACAAATATTTCAATCTATTCTTGATGTTAAGATCAGAAATAGAAGAGAAGAACGAACAGATGCTACAGATAATTACTTTTTATTTGTGGAGCACCCTCATGTCTATACATTAGGTAAAAGTGGTGATGCACATAATATGCTTTTAAATGATGAACAATTAAAAGCAAAAGGGGCTACGTTCTATAAGATTAATAGAGGAGGAGATATCACTTATCACGGGCCTGGACAGGTAGTAGGATATCCTATCATTGATTTAGAGAACTTCTTTACGGATATACATAAGTATTTACGTCTTTTAGAAGAGACCATTATTTTAGTTCTACAAGATTATGGTGTAGAATCTAGTAGAAGTGAAGGAGAAACTGGAGTATGGCTAGGTGCTGGAACGCCATTTGCACGTAAGATCTGTGCGATGGGAGTTAGAGCTTCTAGATGGGTGACGATGCACGGTTTTGCTTTTAATGTAAATTCAGATTTAGGATACTTTGACAATATCATCCCTTGTGGAATACGAGGAAAGGGAGTTACTTCTCTGAATGTAGAGCTAGGAGTAGAGTATGTAGATGAGGATGAAGTAAGAGAGAAGATTATCAAGTATTTTTCTGAATTGTTTGAAGCACAAGTAATAAGACAAGAGTCTTTATAGACTATATTATATTACCCAATAGCCATGGCTGTTGGGTATTTTTTTTACCTTTGTACAAACACAACTCAATTATATGAAAAACACGATTATAGCACCGTCAGTATTGGCAGCAGACTTCGCTAATCTTCAGAGAGATATCGAAATGGTGAATAATAGCCAAGCAGACTGGTTCCATATTGATATTATGGATGGAGTATTCGTACCAAATATTTCTTTTGGTATGCCAGTATTAGCAGCGATTAATAAACATGCTAAGAAGACACTTGATGTGCATTTAATGATAGTAGATCCTGATCGTTATATCAAAACATTTAAAGACTTAGGAGCAGATATCCTTACTGTACATTATGAAGCATGTACACATCTGCACCGTACAGTTCAAGCGATTAAAGCAGAAGGAATGAAAGCGGGTGTAGCACTTAATCCTCATACTCCTGTAAGTGTATTAGAAGACATAATTCAAGATCTAGATTTAGTACTTATCATGAGTGTGAACCCTGGTTTTGGTGGTCAAAGCTTTATTGAGAATACCTATGATAAAGTACGCAAACTGAAAGCAATGATTAATGCTAAAGGTGCTAATGTAATGATAGAGATAGATGGTGGAGTGAATAATAAGAATGCTAAAGCCCTTGTAGATGCAGGAGTCGATGCATTAGTAGCGGGTAACTTTGTATTCAGTGCAGCTGATCCTATCGCAACTATCGCTGACTTAAAAGAAATCACTTCGAAGTAATAATATAAAAAAGGCTTAGAGTAGTAACTCTAGGCCTTTTTTATATTATTACTGGTAAAGTAAAAATAAGGGAGTACCACTATAAGTGATACTCCCTCTAATATTGAAATAAAGATTTGGTATTACATCATACCTGGCATACCACCACCCATAGGCATAGCAGCGCTATCATCTTTAATGTCTACTAATGCACATTCAGTGATTAAGATCATACCAGCTACAGAAGCAGCATTCTCTAATGCAACTCTTGTTACTTTCTTAGGATCGATAACACCTGCTTGAAGCATATCTACATACTCATTTGATTTAGCATTGTATCCGAAGTTGGCAGTACCTTCTGATACTTTAGCTACAACAACAGAACCTTCAAGACCTGCATTCTCTACGATAGTTCTTAGAGGAGATTCTACAGCTTTAGCGATGATAGAGATACCAGTCTCCTCATCAGCATTATCAGCTTTGATGTCTACTAGAGCGTTTTTAGCTCTTAATAAAGCAACACCTCCACCAGCTACGATACCTTCTTCTACAGCAGCTCTTGTTGCGTGAAGTGCATCATCTACGCGGTCTTTTTTCTCTTTCATCTCTACTTCAGAAGGAGCACCTACGTATAATACAGCTACACCACCAGCTAACTTAGCTAAACGTTCTTGTAACTTCTCTCTGTCATAGTCAGAAGTAGTAGTTTCCATTTGCGCTTTAATCTGGTTGATTCTATTTTTGATCATATCTACATCACCATCACCACTTACGATAGTAGTGTTGTCTTTGTCGATGTTAACTCTCTTACAAGTACCTAACATATCTAATGTAGTATTCTCTAATGTGTATCCTTGCTCTTCAGAGATAACTACACCACCTGTAAGGATAGCGATATCTTCTAACATAGCTTTTCTTCTATCACCAAAACCTGGAGCTTTAACAGCAGCGATTTTTAACGCTCCTCTTAATTTGTTCACTACTAATGTAGATAACGCTTCTCCATCAACGTCTTCAGCGATGATTAATAGAGGTTTACCAGACTGAGCGATTGGCTCTAATACAGGTAAAAGCTCTTTTAATGAAGAAACTTTCTTGTCATATAATAGGATGTATGGAGTGTCTAATTCAACTTCCATCTTCTCAGAGTTAGTTACAAAGTAAGGTGATAAATATCCTCTGTCAAATTGCATACCTTCTACTACGTCAACGTAAGTCTCAGTTCCTTTAGCTTCTTCTACAGTGATTACTCCTTCTTTACCTACTTTCTCAAATGCTTGAGCGATTAACTCACCGATGAAATCATCATTATTAGCAGAGATAGAAGCGATTTGTTTAATCTTATCCATAGAACCACCTACTTCTTGAGATTGTTTTCTCAAGTCTTCTACGATGATTTCTACAGCTTTATCTATACCGCGTTTTAAATCCATTGGATTAGCACCAGCAGCTACGTTTTTAAGTCCTTCTTTTACGATAGCTTGAGCTAATACAGTAGCAGTAGTAGTACCGTCACCAGCTAAGTCATTCGTTTTAGAAGCTACTTCTTTCACCATCTGAGCACCCATGTTCTCTAATGTATTCTCTAACTCAACTTCTTTAGCTACAGATACACCGTCTTTAGTCACAGTAGGAGCACCGAATGATTTACCGATGATTACGTTTCTACCTTTAGGTCCTAATGTTACTTTAACTGCATTTGCTAAAGCGTCAACTCCGCGTTTTAAACCTTCGCGTGCTTCAATGTCGAATTTAATATCTTTTGCCATTTTGTTCTTTTGGATTTTGTTATTATTGATTCAATTCTTAAACCAAGAATTGCTTTATACTATTTGGCTAACGCTGATTCTAAGTTAAACGATTGCTAGAATATCGTCTTCTCTCATGATTAAGTAATCTGTACCGTCTAATTTTAAGTCAGTACCTGCATATTTACCATATAATACAGTATCTCCTACTTTTACAGTCATGTCGTGATCTTTAGTACCATTTCCTACAGCTACTACAGTTCCTCTTTGTGGTTTCTCTTTTGCTGTATCAGGAATGAATAGACCTGAAGCAGTTTTAGTTTCAGCTGGTAATGGTTCAATAAGAACTCTATCTGCAAGTGGTTTAATATTTACTGCCATAGTTTTATAGTTTATGAAATTGAATTATTATTTTTAATTATTATAGATAATGAATTGTCATAAAGTGTGCCAAAGCAAAAAAGTGACAATATAGACAAAAAAAAATGCCAGCTTGACAGCCGGCATTTCGTGTATTTGTTAAAGCTAAACTTATTCAGCTTGATTTTGAGTTTCTTCAGTTGGAGTTGTTGTCTCCGTTGTTGTCACAGGAGCATCTTGTTTTGCAGGTACTTCTGTTGGTAATGGTTGAACTGGTACTGCGTTTGGATCTAATAATTTAGAATCTCCTGCAGCTCCACCATTGAAACTAGTAGATGATAATAGAATTAATACGATTAATGCTGCACCTAATGTCCAAGTACTTTTATCTAAGAAATCATTTGTGTTTTTAACCCCTCCTGCTACTGTAGATCCACCGAAAGATGAGTCTAAACCTCCACCTTTAGGATTCTGTACCATAATTACTACGATAAGTAAAAAACATACAATTGCGATTAAGATTAAAAATATTGTAAATGTGTTCATGGTGATTAACTATTATGTTGTTGTAACGCTTTTATATCTGATATTTGGTCTGCAAAGAAACTACTTTTTTCTGGATATTTCAAAATTAATATTTCATATGCTTGTATCGCTTTCTGATATTTCTTTTGCTCCAAGTAAATTTTAGCTAAAGTCTCTGTCATTAAACTACTGTTCTCTTGCACTGAAGTGTCGATGTTTACTGGGATTACAGTGGGTTTCTTAGTAGGAACTATCTTTGGATTTGTTTCTATAAATTTATCTATTAATTCTATTTTTTTTTGTTTTTCAATATCTGCATTTTGCTCAGATTCTGTTAAAATAGAATCATTTTCTCTGTCTATAGGCTTAATCTTAGATAATTGTAGCCACTCAGCGAAAGACATTTTCTCTTTATCATCGAAGTTTAAAGGAGCTCCTATCTCTAGTTTCTCTTCTAATAAGGTTATTTCGACCTTTGTCTGTTCCGCATCTTCACTTACAGAAGTAGTCGTATTGTCTTGAGTTATAGCTGTAGGTGTATCAGATACTTCTTCTTTAATAGGCGGATATAACTGTTGATTCTCGTGTATTGTTATAGATTGTAAAAGACTTTTAATAGCAGTTGAAGTTAGTTTTGGTTCAGCAATTTCCTTTTTAGGATCTTCTTCTAGCTCTATTTCTTCTACTAATACTTCTTTTTCTATGACTATAGGCTCCTCTATAATAACCTCTTCTACTGTAGTGTTGTCTATCGTACTAGATTCTTCTATTACTATATTATCTTCTTGTAAATGTGCGAAACTTGATGGCTCTAACGGTATATTCTCATTAGTAGTTATTTGAGTTTCTGTAGTAATTATTTCTTCTAATGCTACTTCTTTAGAGACTACTATTTCTTCAGTCTTAATCTGTAAAGGTTGATAAGTAATAAAGTCTGGTGAGATAATAAAATCAAACAGAATATCTCTATCAAGTGTATGTGCAGCAGTAGTCTTTAACTCTTGGTTATAGACATAACTTTTGTTTGCATATAAGCTTTTTAGATAAAGACTTCTCACAGACTGAAAGTACGGATACTGGTCTATAATAGCCTTTAGCTGAGTGCTCTCATCTCCTTTTATAAGCTGAGGTTGGCGAAGTAATATGTCTAATTCGTTTAGAGTCAAGTTGATTTGTTTTTAAATAATTACCATTTAGCAAGAGATTCATTGAATACATCTTGTGTGATGCGCTCATAGATAGTCTCAATAGCTGTATTAAGACTAGCTCCCATTAATTGTGTATTCGCATCGTAGTCATAGTAAAATGAAAATCTCTTCTCGAAGTCTTCATCAGGTTTTTTCTTATTAAAGAACCTTACGTTTACTGCGACATACAGTCTGTTTTGAGCAGCTCTTTGATCAGCTGTAGCTGTCATTGGGCTAATACGGTACTCTACTATTTCTCCTTCGTAGATTAAATCTGCATCTGTATTCGTAAGACTTAAACTAGTTTGGTTTTGAATCAAATCTTGTAGACTAGTAGTAAACGTTCTTTCAATACCTGGCTCTACTAATGGAGCATTGTTTTGAAATGAATTAACCTGAAAAGAGTCTGCATTAATTTTACCTGTTCCTGTAAAGTTATAATATTTACAGCTATTAAAAAATAGTGCTATAAATAATACTGCAAATAAATGTTTGATTCTCATAACTATAAGTCGTATTGTTTTATCTTTCTATACAGTGTTCTCTCTGATATATTTAATTCTTTAGCAGCCGCTTTACGCTTACCACTGTGTCTTTCTAATGCTCGCTTAATAAGCTTGATCTCTTGATTCTCTAAATTTAGAGGTTCATCATCTACTGTCTCTGCTTCAAGATATGTAGAAGTATCTTCATCATCATCTACTGTATCATGGAACATGAGGTTATTAGCTGTAGATAAATGACTTTCCATTTGGATAATATCAAGATCAGCTGTTGGTGGAGTCATTAATTCAGGTAATTCAGCTTTCTTCGTACCATAGATTTTTTGAATCAAGGTCTTGTTAGATTCTGACACAGTACCTTTGTCATGTTGTAATAGTTCTAATGTCAGTTTCTTTAGATCTGTTAGATCACTTTTCATATCAAACAATACTTTGTATAGTATCTCTCGTTCAGTGCTAAAATCCGAATCAGACTTAGGTGTGTTTATCACAGACGGCAGTTGTCTATCGTGATTAGGCAAGTATCCTTGTAATATAGATAAAGAAATCTCTCTATTTGTTTCTAATACAGATATCTGTTCAGCGACATTGCGCAGTTGACGGATATTACCATACCAACTATATCGCATTAGATAAGATGCTGCATCTGGCTCTAGCTTGATCGGTGGCATCTTATATTTATGTGAAAAGTCAGAAGCAAACTTTCTAAACAGTAAGTGGATATCTTCACCACGTTCTCTAAGAGGGGGTAATAGTATCTCTACTGTGCTTAGTCTGTAGTATAAATCTTCTCTAAATTTACCTTTATTAATCGCATCTACCATATTGACATTAGTAGCTGCGATGATGCGGATATCTGTCTTCTGAACTTTAGAAGAACCAACTTTAATAAACTCTCCGTTTTCTAATACACGTAATAATCTTACCTGTGTAGTTAATGGAAGTTCACCTACTTCATCTAAGAAGATAGTTCCTCCGTCAGCTTCTTCGAAGTAACCTTCACGGGTACCTATAGCACCCGTAAAAGCTCCTTTTTCGTGTCCGAATAGTTCACTATCTATCGTCCCTTCTGGAATAGCACCACAGTTAACAGCGATAAACTTACCGTGTTTGCGATGTGATAGTGAATGTATGATTTTAGGAATACTTTCTTTACCTACACCACTCTCTCCAGTGACTAATACTGATATATCAGTAGGAGCTACCTGTATAGCTTTCTCTAATGCGCGATTTAGTTTCACGTCATTACCGATAATCTCGAAGCGTTGTTTTATAACTTGAAGGTTTTCCATTTTTTTATTTTAAATATTGCTATTTACTCTTGCATAGAAGAGTATCCTACAGGCTTACCAATAAGTGTAGCTGATGTACAGTCAGTGATTTCTACCATGACGAAGTCACCTACTTTATAATTTTCTTTAGGGAAAATAACAGTAGTGTTCTGAGAGTTACGCCCAGACCATTCTTCTTCATTACGCTTAGAGGTTTTTTCTATTAGTACCTCTACTGTTAGACCTAAGAAACGTTCCATACGTTCAAGACCGATAGCACGTTGTACATCTATAATCTCACTTAGACGACGTTTTTTAACTTCTTCTGGTACATCATCCTCTAATTTACGAGCAGCTAGTGTACCTGGTCTCTCTGAGTAAGCGAACATATAACCGAAGTCATATCTTACGTGCTCTATAAGAGATAATGTATCTTGGTGATCCTCTTCTGTCTCCGTAGGGAAACCAGTGATGATATCCTGTGATAACGAAATATCTGGAATTAGTTCATAAATCTTATCTACTAATGCGATATATTCTTCTCTAGTATGCTGACGATTCATCTCTTGTAAGATACGTGTACTTCCAGACTGTACTGGTAAGTGGATGTAGTTACAGATATTGTCGTGCTTAGCTACCATCTCGATCACTTCGATATGCATATCTTGTGGATTAGATGTAGAGAAACGGAATCTCATCTTAGGGAACATAGTAGCACATTGATCTAATAGCTGAGCGAAGTCCACTGCAGTTGCTTTTTGCATCTCAGTAGCTTTCTCGAAGTCTTTCTTAAGACCTCCACCGAACCATACAAAGCTATCTACGTTCTGACCTAATAAAGTTACCTCTTTAAATCCGCGTTCTTTTAAATCTCTAATCTCTTCAATGATACTCTGTGGATCACGACTACGTTCACGACCTCTAGTGAATGGTACTACACAGAATGTACACATATTATCACATCCTCTAGTAATAGATACGAATGCCGTTACCCCATTACTCTGAAGACGTACAGGAGAGATATCACCATAAGTCTCGTCTTTAGACAAGATTACATTAATAGCATCTCTACCTTCTTCTACATCTTTCAGTAAGTTAGGAAGATCTTTATATGCATCTGGACCAACTACCATGTCCACGATTTTTTCCTCTTCTAAGAATTTAGCTTTTAAACGCTCAGCCATACATCCAAGAACTCCAACTTTCATCCCAGGATTCTTAGTCTTCATTTGGTTGTACTGAGTAAGGCGTTTACGCACAGTTTGTTCTGCTTTATCTCTGATCGAACATGTATTTACTAATACTAAATCAGCCTCTTCTAGTTTATCAGTTGTATTATATCCTTCGTTAGATAGGATAGAAGCTACAATCTCACTGTCAGAGAAATTCATTTGACAACCGTAGCTCTCGATGAATAGCTTCTTCTTGTTGTCTTGCTTTTGTTCTAATTGTAAGCTTGTACCTTGTTTATTTTCGTCAATTACCTTTTCCATAAGATACTTAAGGGTGTTTTACTTTAAGCTACAAAGATACTTTTTTTTCACTAACTGACAAGATGACAGCGAGTAAAAAGTAGGTGGTATTTTGTTGTTAGTTATCAGCGTAAAGGAATCTGTAATTAGTGAATTTTGTTAATAATATAGAAAGTAAAAGGTGTAGTATTCTTTGAATTGTGATATTGTTTATTTGCGATATATGTTGTTAATTTATACTGCTATTTGTTAAAATGATTTTACGTAATTTGATATTGTTGGCTATCTATCGCCACAATTTATTAGTGAATAATAATTTATATCTGAAATGGAAGAGAATAAAAGTTTTAAAGTAGATTATCTATTTTATAAAAGCACCGTTATTGGAATTTTAGGGTTAATAGTTGGCGTGATGCTAGTTACACTGTTGTACATAATAGGGGTGTGCGAGTATATTTTAGATGATATGGATTTAGGGGATTACTATAATTGGGTATTGATGTTGTTTTTATTGCCATATTTGGTAGTTGTTTTTTTGCTAGCTAGTAAGTGGTTGTTTCCGCAGATTAAGTTAAAACAGGTCGTAGCAGGGGATCAAACGATCTCTTTTTATAGAGTCGATAAAGTATTAAGTATGCGCTATGAAGACGTGACTAAAGTGGACGTGGCAGTGGATAAGTATGAAGGCGGGGATGCTATAATGAGGGTATCTACTTACTATTTTTATACGACTAAAGGTAATTATAGCTTAGTGATGGATTATAGCAAAGAAAAAACGATGTTATCAGACGAATTTCATCAAGTCATTAGAGCTAGACTGCGTATGGAGGAGTACAGTGTGAAACAGAATGGAGGTACTAATAAGTTCGTAAGGACATATAAGTTAAAATCATAGTTATGCAGAAGAGTGAATTTGTATTTAAAGGCAGTAAGAAGCTAAGTAATCTGTGGATGACTGTCGTCTCTATAGCATTGAGTTTTTTAGCGTTCTACGCTATTTCGTTTATTATAGAGCGTACTTATGGAGTATTTACAGTTAAGGAACTTCATCGCATAGTAGCGATAGGATATTTCGGTGTCTGTTATGGTATAGGGTATGGTATTGTTTCCCTATATGTAAAGATGAATCTGTCTGGAAAGTGGCAGATAGAAGTAGAGGGAGATAATGTACTTCTTAAGTTTAAGAGAGAACAATGGAGTATCAATGTCATGGATATAAAGAAACTATCTATCTCAGGTGAGAAGTATAATTTAGTAATGGATATAACTACTAATAGTGAGTCAATATCAATAGAGACAGAATGGGATAAGTCTGATAAGCAACAGAATGTAGCCATCTATGCTTTTGCTAATGTATTATGCCAAAAGGTAGATCAAGAACAATTAACAAGTGTCAATGGTATGCCTCTGATAGAAGGGGATAAAGTAGAAGTAAAGTATGTAGTGAATTAAAGATATGAATTTAAGTTATGAATAATAGAAAAGATGATTACTTATGTATCTCATAAAGCTTGTTTCCATAGTATATAAAGTAGATGTGTATAGCTTTCGTTTTCAAGATTTATAAATACTACAAACTACTCTATCCTCTTAAAATAAAAGTGTAACGAATGCTCTTTATGTGTCAGAACTTCTGTAGGAGATAAGTTAGAGTACGTCTTACAGTCTTTAATAAAATGAGACTGGTCATAATACCCACTGTCTAGCACAGTAGCTAAGTAGTCGCTATCAGTAGATAGAAATAACTTGCGCAGGGTGCTCTCAAATCGACTTACTACTTGAAACTTCTTAGGAGTAAAGCCAAACTCTTCTTTAAACTTGCGTTCGAAGTGGCGTGTACTCATCATAAGCTGTTTACTGATGTCAGTGATGCAGGTGTTATCGTGATTAGTGTATATTGTACGCATTGCTTGATCTAGAATGCTGTTCTTTTTTTGGTGTTTTAGAAGTTGAATGGAAAAGAACTCATTTAAGAGCTGTTCTCTGTGAGTGGTATCTTTAGCGTGATATAGCTGATCTATGAGTATATCGCCCTCTTCTTTCCACAAGTCCTGTACGGTTAGAAAGTTATTATTTAGCTCGTTAAAATTGATGTCACAGAAATGTCTAAAAGCACCGTGGTTAAAGCGAATAGCGATAAAATCAATGCTGCCTGCTGTACTAATATCCATATACTGACGAGGGCAGAGGATATGAGAGGTAGGTAATGAATGTTTATTAACAGAGAAAGAGGTGTCGAAATGTATATATACATCGACACCTGTACCTGCTACTAAAGGAAACATAGTAATTGTCTCTACTGAGGTAGTAGAGCTTCCCCAATAATATCTATTGATATAAGCTAATAGATTAGCTATAGGCTTACGGTGTGTTAATTGCATTGTTATTTTATAATTTCGATAATTGGGTCTTTAGCATAGGTATGACCTACTGCATTGATAAATGTATTAAAATGTGATGTCTGCGTATGAGCATCAAAACTAGCTTGATCTTTAAATTTCTCATTGAATACAAAATGAGTATCATCCTCTACATCTTGATATAAAGTATACGATATATTACCCGCTTCTAGTCTAGTGTGTTTGATTAATTCACTAGTTAGCGTTCTGAATTCATTGATGTATTCAGGTTTGATATAAAACTGTGCAACTACAAATTTTTCCATATTGATAAAGATAAGTTATTAATTAGAACAAATGTATTTCTTGTGAATATAGTACGATTGTAAAAATGCGACATATTTATAAAGTTGTATATATTTATCTCTTAGCAAGTGCATCTATAAAGTTCTGTTTTTTTCATTCCTTCTGCTCTTCTGTTATAGTGTAAAACTCTAGAATAGAACGCGGTTCATTATTCAGTTTTTCATCCATTTGATCCGTTTGTTCCTCATTTTCTGCTGTTTTAGCTTGCTTGATAATCTCTTTGTTTACTTTTCGGATATAGCCAGGTGGAGTCCACCTCTTCAATTCCCCTTCTTTTTCAGAGGTATCAGTGTGAGGTAAGGTATTGTTGTTTTTATTTGAAGATTTCTCTGAATCTATAGTTGGATTTAGCTCCGCAGTATGTACTTGATCAACTACCTGATTTTCTTTGAAAGGAGGTGTAAAAGGAGATATAGTTTCTACTTCAGTTTTTGATTCCACTTCTTCTATAAAGTTTTTAAGAGAGATATCTCTAGCTTGTTCTATAGGTATAACCTCAGAAAGTATCTGGTTTTCGTTCTCAGCTGTCTGTTTCCCGTTTTCTGCTTCCTGTTCTCTGTTCTCCGCTTCCTCTTCTATATTTTCTAATTCTAATATTCCGTGAAAGCAACTTGTACTATTAACACTGCCATCAACGGCTTTCCACATACTCCAAAAGTAAACAGTACCCTTGTCCCAATCAGGAGGTAGACTAAAATGAGCGTACTTATCTACGCGATTTCCCACATCAGATATGGCTACGAATTGATCCAAGGTCTCGTTATACAGCATCATTGTTAGTTTATCTGTATTAAGCGTAAGGGCATTAATCAACCCATTTTCCCATTGTACTTTAAACTTGCCTGTTTTTAGACGGTTGATCTTTTTGATTACTGCAGGAGCAAGGTTGCCGATAGATAATAAAGCCTCTTCTACTTTGATGTGTTGTTCTCCGTTAATTAAATTAATGCCTTGCGTCATAAGTCTAGAGATCATTTGCTCTTTACCTGTAATCCACTTTTTACCATTATGTACAGCAGGACAATTCGCATTGACAAAATCCTTGAATTTACTTGCAAATGTTGATACTAGGCTCATCTTATCCCATTGAAGCAATTGCTTCATTGTTGGTTTTTTTCTTGACTTACGTGGTTTAGCACGGATGTAATTTATTCCTCTCCATGTTGCTCCAACTACTGTTCCTACTTTGCCATTTACTGGACCTAGTATACCCTGTTTGATTTCTGCCATAACTTATTTTTTTTTGTTTTTTCGTGATGTTGTGATCTTGTTTTTTGTTGGGACGAATTGCAACTCGTCCATACTATTCCCTCTTTTCTAATATATAAAAATCTGAATGCCAAGTATATAATTGTTGAGAAAGTTTTATAGGCTGTTCAGCCCTTTGTAACTCTAGCTTGATGGCTGAATGCGAATTAAATAGGTGCTCAAAAAGAGTGAAATATTTCCTTTTTTAGTCAGATTTCTTCTTATGTCGATGACAATTGGACTTAAAAGTAATTGTTGTATTAGAGAAGAATAAGAGCAGAATAAAAGCAGGATTCTTGGATAAATAGCCTTTATGCCCTCTTATTGTCCTATCATTCTCCTATAATTGTCCTAGGATAGAGTATGATGGTAGATATGTACTGGGATGAGTGGAGGTCGGAGAGATTGGGGATAAATGTGTTTTATTTGTTAAGGTGTTGGTATATTGTGTTTTATGAATTTTGGTTTTAGAAAAAAATCGTAATTAAAGTATAATAGAGATAGATTTTATTAGCTGTGGATGAGATGGATTAATAAAAATAGTCTAACAGATGTGTGAAAAGATGTTTTTTATCTTCTTAATAGTGGTTATAAAAGAAAAAGTAAAAAAATAATTGGAATAGGCTTTAGATAGAAATAGAGAGTAAAGAGTGATACTTTCAGAATCATCGTTTGTTAAATACTACAAGGGGACTCTACTTCTTAATTCAGATCTGCTTATCTCTTATTTTAGGATTAAGAGAAGTATAAGTTGATTGTGATTAAAAGGTAGGATAAGTATGCACAATAATTAATATTTAATTTTTTTAGATAAATATTGTTAAATTGTTTTATCTTTTATTTTTGTTTGTAAAAAAAATTAAAATCTTGGTTTATTACTAGAATCTTGATTTATTTCACGCATAACTAGGTAATTATTGGACAAATTCTATGCGTGCATATTAGTTAAAACAAGTATTAATAAGAGGTGGCACGGATATATTCAAAAAAATCATATATTTTTGCTTCACAAAATAATGAAGTATGGCAAAGAATTTAGTGATTGTTGAGTCACCTGCAAAGGCAAAAACCATTGAAAAATTTTTAGGACAGGATTATCAGGTAGAATCTAGTTATGGGCACATAGCAGACTTACCTTCTAAAGAAATAGGAGTAGATGTAGAGAATAACTTTAGGCCTAAGTATGAAGTATCATCTGATAAGAAGGCGGTAGTTAAGAAGTTAAAGGATCTTGCGAAGAAAGCTGAAATGGTTTGGTTAGCATCCGATGAGGACCGTGAGGGAGAGGCTATTGCTTGGCACTTAGCGGAAGAACTAAATTTAAAGGATACAAATACTAAGCGTATTGTATTCCATGAGATTACAAAAAATGCGATATTAAAAGCGATAGATAATCCTCGTCAGATAGATTATAACTTAGTGAATGCTCAGCAAGCTAGACGTGTTTTAGACCGACTAGTAGGGTATGAACTTTCACCTATATTATGGAAGAAAGTTAAAGGTGGTCTATCAGCAGGGCGTGTGCAGTCTGTGGCTGTGCGTCTTATTGTGGAGAGAGAAAGAGAGATTAATGACTTTAAAGTAGAGTCATCTTATCATATATCAGCTGAGTTCAAAACAGCTGAAGGAAAAACATTAAAAGCTAAATTGCCTAAGAACTTTGCAACTGAGAAAGAAGCAAGAGATTTCTTAGCAGTTAATATAGGTGCAGCATACAGGGTAGCAGATTTAGAAACTAAACCTGCGAAAAAATCTCCTGCAGCACCATTTACAACTTCTACGCTTCAACAGGAAGCAGCTAGAAAACTTCACTATTCAGTAGGACAAACGATGATGTTAGCACAGCGTTTGTATGAGAGTGGGTTAATTACATATATGAGAACCGATAGTGTGAACCTATCAAAAGATGCAATGAGTGCGGCTGCGGCTGAAATCACGAAATCTTATGGTGCGGAATATTCTAAACCGCGTACTTATGTAACGAAAAGTAAAGGAGCTCAAGAGGCTCACGAGGCGATTCGTCCAACTAATATGGCTCTTCATAATGCTGCTGTAGATAGAGATCAAGCTCGTTTATATGACTTGATTTGGAAGAGAACGTTAGCTTCTCAGATGAGTGATGCTCAACTAGAAAGAACAAATGTACGTATCGAGGCAAACAAGTTTAAAGAACAATTTGTGGCGTCTGGAGAAGTATTGCTATTTGAAGGATTCTTAAAAGTATATTTAGAGGGACACGATGATGAGGATGAAGAAGTTGAAGGTATCTTACCATCATTAAAAGTAGGTGAAGGTTTAGATCAAAATGCTTTAGTAGCTACACAGCGTTTTACAAAACCTGCGGCTAGATATACAGAAGCTTCTCTAGTGAAGAAGATGGAGGAACTAGGTATCGGTAGACCGTCTACTTATGCACCTACTATCTCTACGATTATCGCTAGAACGTATGTAGAAAAAGGAGAGACAGAAGGAAAAGAGCGCAACTATAAGATGATGATGCTTAAAGGTGCTGAGGTGAAGGAGAAGGTGTTAGTAGAGAAGACTGGATCTGATAAAGGGAAACTAGTACCTACAGATATTGGGATGATCGTAAATGACTTCTTAGTAAAGAACTTTAAGACTATCTTAGATTATAACTTTACAGCTAAAGTAGAAGAGGATTTTGATGAGATCGCGGCAGGTAATGAAGACTGGGCGAAGATGATGAAAGAGTTTTATGACCACTTCCACCCTACAGTTAAAGATGTTGAAGAAAATGCAGAACGCGAATCAGGTGAACGTATTTTAGGAATTGACCCTAATTCAGGACGTACTGTATTAGTGCGTTTAGCTAAGTTCGGTCCTGTAGCTCAAATCGGTAATCCGGAGGATGAAGAAAAACAGTTCGCTAGCTTAGCTGCGGATCAGAATATAGGTACGATCACATTAGAAGAGGCTTTGGCTCTATTCTTGCTTCCTAAAAACTTAGGAGAGTATAATGGAGAAGAGATTGAAGTGAATAATGGTAGATTTGGTCCTTATGTAAGAGTTGGAAAAACGTTTATCTCGTTGCCAAAAGGTGAAGAACCAGGAGATGTAACATTAGAGAGAGCGATGGAATTGATCAAAGAGAAAGAGCAGGCAGATGCTCCTATCGCTACTTATCAAGGTCTAGCTGTTCAGAAAGGTGTTGGTCGTTTCGGTCCTTACTTAAAGTGGAATGGTATTTTTATCAACGTTAATAAGAAGTATAATTTTGATAATCTGTCTCAGGCAGATATTAATGAGTTGATAGAAGATAAAATTCAAAAGGAGAAGGATAAGGTCATTCACGACTGGGCAGAAGAAGGAATTAAGGTAGAGAAGGCTAGATGGGGACGTTCAGTTATTCTGAAAGGAAAAGTAAAAATAGAGTTGAGTAAAGATGTGGATGCGGCTGCATTATCTCTAGAAGAGGTAAAAGCAATGATAGAAGCTAAAACACCTGCTAAGAAGACTGCTGCTAAGAAAACAACAGCAACTAAAAAGGCAACTACAACTAAGAAAACTACGACAGCAAAAAAGACCACCAAAAAGTAATAAAGCATGATTTACGAATTGCTAAAACTGATAGATAAAGACCTAGTTAACTATATAGATGGTTTACAAAGTCAATGTATAGGAAAGAAAGTTACTTTTTTCTCGGGAGGAACTTTTGAGAACGAAGGACGCTATTCTATAGCTATTATCGGAGTTAATGATAATAGAGGAAATGCTGAAGGTATAAGTATCGTAGATGTTAGTAAAATACGCAAGGCGTGGTATTCATTATATCCGGGTAACTGGGGAGTGAATATCATCGATTTAGGAGATGTAGTAGCAGGAGAAAGATTAGAAGATACCTATTATTTAGTTAAGGCATTAGTGGCTGACTTGATTAGTCAAGGCGTAATCCCTGTTTTAGTAGGTGGATCTCAAGATATGACTTATGCGATGTATAGGGCTTATGATTCATTAGAACAATCGGTAAACCTTGTATCTATTGATGCGAAGTTAGATTTATCTAAGACAGAAGGGGATATTGCTAATAGCTATTTAACGCGTATTATAGTTGAAGAGCCAACTAATTTGTTTAACTTTTCAAATATTGGATATCAAACTTATTTTAATGCTCAAGAGGAAATAGATTTAATTTCTAGTTTGTATTTTGAAGCTTATAGAGTAGGAGAGATATCGAATAATATCAAATTAGCGGAGCCAGTTTTAAGAGATGCAGATATTGTAAGCATTGATATGACTGTAGTAAAATCGGGAGATTCAGGTAATTTTGATTTCTTCAATCCAAATGGATTTGACGGGAGAGAGATTTGTGCTTTAGCTCGATATAGTGGATTAAGTGATCGAGTTTCATCTTTTGGTATATTTAATTATAATAATAATAAGAATGAAACGTTATTAATAGCACAAATGCTTTGGTATTTTGTAGAGGGAGTTAATTATCGTTCGAATGAATACCCATTTGTGAGCAAGGCGAGTTATATGAAGTATATCGTGCCAGTAGAGGGATATGACGATTTAATCTTTTATAAGAGTGATGTCTCGGAACGTTGGTGGATAGAGGCTTCGATAGAAACTTTAGAGGCAGAAAGAAAGGTTTTGTTGCCATGTAGCTATGAAGATTATGAGTTGGCAATTAACCAAATCATACCTGAAAGATGGTGGCGAACAATAAAAAAGAGTGTAGTGTGAAATTAATTTAACAAAATTAAATATTTAGTTAAATTAATTTTTAGCTTTGTTTTGTGAAATAAAAGAAAAAAAATTACTTGTTACTATTTTATAGTAGTACTTAAAAAACCTAAAATTATATGAAGAAGATCATTACGTTAGGAGCAGTTTTGGCCTTGATGACCAGTTGTGGAACTGGAGATAAAGGAGAATTGATGCACGGTAACGAAGGGAAAAAATGGATGAGTGATAAGCCTCAGGGTATGTCTCTTATTCCAGGAGGAACTTTCACGATGGGTCAAGCAAATGAAGATTTCTTAGGAGCTCAGGATGCACCAACAAAAACAGTGACTATCGGTTCATTTTATATGGATGAAACGGAGATTTCAAATAACCAGTACCGTAAATTCGTGGATTGGGTAAAAGATTCGGTTATCCGTACTAAGTTAGCTGTTGCAGCTGATGAAATGGGAGTGGCTAAAGAAACAGGAGGTATCGGTGCATATGCATTTGTCGATGCTGAAGAGAATTTAGATAAAATGACACCTTACCAAAAGTATATGTATGAGAATTATTACAGCCTACAGGTTAGTGATGATATCTATGCAGGTCGTCGTTTAAATAAAAAAATACCTTTAGTTAAGGATACAAAGAAATATCCTGATGCTAACTACGTAGAAGTAATGGATTCATTATATATCCCATCTAGTGAGACATATAATGGAATGACTACTTTTGATAATTCTAAACTTAAGTTTAAATATTCTTATGTAGACGTAGATGCTGCAACTAAAGATGTAGCGAATGGAAGTAGAAATAAAAGAAGTCGTCACTTAAAGACAGAGACTTTATTAATCTATCCTGATACAACACGTTGGATTAAAGAATTCCAATATTCTTATAACGAACCAATGCACAATGATTATTTCTGGCACGAAGCTTTTGGAGATTATCCAGTAGTAGGAGTTAGTTGGAATCAAGCAAAAGCTTTTGCTGCTTGGAGATCAATGTATAAAAACATTCACTTAAAAGATAACAAACAAACACTTGAGATTAACGAATTCCGTTTACCAATGGAAAGTGAGTGGGAATATGCTGCTAGAGGTGGTCTAGAAGGAGCAATGTACCCATGGGGAGGTCCTTATGCAACTGATGAAAAAGGTTGTTTTATGGCTAACTTTAAACCAACTCGTTATGATTATGCAGCTGATGGTGCATTATATACAGCAAGTGTGCGTGCATACCCACCGAATGGATATAACTTATATAACATGGCAGGTAACGTAGCTGAGTGGACTAGTTCTACTTACGATCCTTCAAGTTATGATCACATGTCTGCATTGAAACCTAGAAATAGACCAAGTGATAGCCCATTAAAAGTAGTAAGAGGTGGTTCTTGGAGAGATCCAGCTTATTTCTTACAAGTAGCTACTCGTGATTCTGAGTATGCAGATTCAGCTAGAAGTTACATTGGATTTAGAACAGTACAATCAGTATCAGGTTCTTTATCACGTGTGAATCAAGCTAAAATGGCACGTTAATATATCTAACAAAAATAAGGAAGAAAAAAAGCTATGGCAATATTTAAAAAAGTGATGAACTTCTGTTATGGAATGGGAGCTTCAGTAGTTATCATCGGTGCATTATTTAAAATTACGCACATGGAGTTTGGTCCATTGAATGGTAATAATATGTTAACAATCGGTCTAGTAGTAGAAGCAATTATCTTTGCTATCTCTGCATTCGAATCAGTAGATGACGAACTAGATTGGTCAAAAGTTTATCCAGAATTAAAAGATGGACAAGCTAGAGAAGTGAAAGTAGCAAAACAAGCTGTAGTTGCTCCTGAACCTCAAGATACAGAAGGTGCTTTATCTAAGAAATTAGATCAAATGTTGAAAGATGCTAAGATTGACGGTGAGTTAATGAGTAGTTTAGGTAATAGTATCCGCAACTTCGAAGCTGCTTCTAAAGAGATGGCTCCTAGTGTGAATGCTGTAGCTTCAACACAAAAATATGCACAAGAAATGACATTAGCTGCTCAACAGTTAGAGTCTTTAAACAGTGTTTATAAAGTACAGTTAGAAAGTGCAACAGCTAATGCTGAGATCAATAAAGCTGTAGCAGAAAACAACGCTCAATTAAAAGAGCAAATGCAAGCATTAACAAACAATTTAGCGTCATTAAACAACGTTTATGGTGGAATGCTTTCTGCTATGGGTGGTGGGAATAGAAATGCTAATTAGTTTATAATTTTTAAAATATTATAAGGTAATGGCAAAACAAAAAATGACACCTAGACAGAAAATGATTAACCTTATGTACCTTGTGTTCATCGCGATGATGGCACTTCAGGTATCAACAGAGGTTTTATCAGCTTTCGGTGTAGTAAACGAAAAGTTTGAGGCTGCAAACGATGGTGCAAAGTCAAACAATGAAGGATTACTTGGTGCTTTAGAGAAAAAAGCTGAAGATAATCCTGCTCAATTTGCTGATCCTGCTAAAAAGGCAAAACAAGTTGAGAAAATCACGCAGGAGTTTTATGACTTCATTGGTGGATATAAGACGATGATTACTTCTAAATTTGAGAATGAACGTACTGAAAATGGTAAATTACCAGCTGAACGTATGGATAAATCTGATATCATTAATGATGCGTGGTTTACTGGAGATAAATACTCAAAAGAAGGAGAAGCTTTTATTGCGGGTATCAATAAGTATAAAAAAGCGCTTAATGATATCTTAGAGAAAGATGCTAAGTTCCAACCAATTGTTTTAGATTTAAACAATAAGTTTAATTTAGAGAATGTTAAAGATAGCCAAGGAAAAGATAGAGCATATTTGAACTATAATTTCTATGGTTTCCCAGCTATTGCTTCGTTGACTAAATTGTCAACTATGCAAAACGATGCTAAGATTGTAGAGGCAGAGATTTATAACAGTTTAATGGGGAATACGCTTAGTAAAGCGGCTTCTATGAAAAACTATGAAGCTATTGTGATCCCTGAGAAATCTGCGTTTTTCGCTGGTGAAACTTTTAAAGGTAAAGTTGTATTAGGTCGTTATGACAAATCAACAGTTCCTACTAAAGTTGTAGTTAACGGTCAAAATATTAATCTTGCAACAGCTTTAGACGGAGGTCAAGTAAGACTTGGGTTTGGAGTTGGTAATGTAGGTGAGCACCAAATAGGTGGTAAATTTACATTTATGGAAGATGGTAAACCTGTGGAGATTGATATTAAAGGAAACTACGTAGTAGTACCTAAACCTAACTCAGCTAATATTTCAGCTGATAAGATGAACGTTGTTTATCGTGGTGTATCTAACCCATTGACAATCTCTTTCGCTGGTATTTCTAATGATAAGGTTAGTGCTTCAGGAGCTGGATTAAGCAGCAACGGAGGTGGTAAATATACTTTAAGACCACAAGGAGGTAGAGAGGTGACTATTAATGTTACAGGAACTCTTCCTGATGGACAAAAAGTATCTGATAGCAAAGTATTCCGTATTAAAGATATCCCTTCACCAAGAGGTACTGTACGTGGAGAATTTAATGCTAAAGGACCTAAGTCAAACTTAGAAATTGTTACTATTGGAGCTAAGTTAGAAGATTTTGATTTTGATTTAAATCTTACAGTTACTAGTTTTGTAGTACAAGTTCCTGGGCAACCTAGTATCGTTGTTCCTGGTAATAAAATGAATGAGAGAGCGAAAGCAGCTATCCGTAAAGCTGATCTAGGATCAGTGGTAGTGATTTCAGATATTAAGGTGCGTTTAGAAGGTGCAGGAGACTATGCCTTGAAAAAAACATCACCGTGTACATTTGAGATTATGTAATTTCGCTTAAATTTATAAGAAGAAAATATTGAAGAATATGAACTGGAAAAACTTTTCACTATATATAGTGTTTACGCTGTTTTCAATAGCATCTTTCGCTCAAACGAATCTATTGAATGCTAAATCTGCTGCGGATATTGGTATTGTGCCAATCGAGCAAATTTTAATTAAAGCTGAAGGACCAATTCCTTATGGATTTGTTCGCGAGAAGGATATCTTATTTGGTATTAAAGTATGGGAGAACATTTCTTTAGCTGAGAAAGCAAATGAAATGTATCTATACCCTATCGATGAGTATTCATCTGAAGGGAAAAAACCTTTATTTCAAGTTTTAATTGATGGAATAAAATCAGGTGAAATTACTGAGGTATATGATGATAGTGATTTTAAAACTAAACGTACTTTAGCTGACATCGGAGATTCATTCTCTAGAGTTGATACAACAGACGCTGGTATTGAGTATAAAAATGCTGGAGAAGCAGTTCCTGAAGAGTATATTCAAAGAGTAGAGCTTAGAGCTTCTGATGTGAAAGAATATCACATTATGGGTATGTGGTTCTTTGATAGAAATGAAGGACAGTTAAAATATAGATTATTAGGTATAGCACCAGTAGTAGCTGATTTATATACTAA
The DNA here is from genome assembly GCF_002286775.1 of Myroides sp. N17-2. Taxonomy (GTDB): domain Bacteria; phylum Bacteroidota; class Bacteroidia; order Flavobacteriales; family Flavobacteriaceae; genus Flavobacterium. Next base: position 216,598 of record NZ_NSGJ01000001.1, on the reverse strand, counting down.
GGGATCTGCAAATGAGAATTACGTAGAGTTATTCTGGATCTTCTTTAGCGATGCTCGTAATGTGTTATTTGAGAACTATGCTTTCAATGCTAAGAACCCACTTAATCCGATCAACTTTGATCACTTGTTAAATTCAAGAAGATTTAGTGCTACTATTTATAAGGCAGATAATCAATATGGTAATCGTAAAATTGACGATTATATCAAGAATAATGATTTAAAACGTTTATTTGAGGGAGAAAGAATTAAAGAATTGATTCGAAACCTTGAAGATGATATGTGGAATTACTAATTTTGTAGTTTCTAATTTATTAAGCTCTTATCTATTAGATTAGGTAAGAGCTTTTTTAATGCTTATAGGTATGGTAGATTATATTGTAGTTGGAACTGGTTTGGCAGGTATCTGTTTTACTGAGAAACTTGCATCTGAGGGTAAGACCTTTGTTGTGATTGATAATGAGCAACGTTCTTCGTCTTTGATGGCGGGGGGGATGTATAATCCTGTTGTTCTAAAGCGTTTTACTGATGTTTGGAAAGTTGAGGAGCAGTTAGAGATAGCAATGCCTTTTTATGCTACTTTAGAACATAAACTAGGAGTTCAGTTTATGTTCGAGATGCCTTTATATAGAAGATTGTTATCAGTAGAAGAACAAAATAACTGGTTTCACGCAGCTGATAAACCTAATCTAGAGAAATTTCTGAAGCCTAAGTTAGTTAGAGAAGATGTAAATGGAGTGAAGTCTCCATTTGGCTTTGGAGAAGTAAGTTCAACAGGGTATGTAGAGACCAAAACGTTGATAGGAGCTTACAGAACGTATTTGTCTTCAATTGATAGCTATAGACAAGAGACATTTGATTATGATCAATTAAGTTATACTGAAGAAAGTGTTACTTATAAAGATATTGAGGCGAAGCATATTGTATTTGCTGAGGGATTTGGTATGTTGAATAACCCTTTCTTTAAAGATCTGCCACTTGACGGAACTAAAGGAGAAGTGTTATTGGTTAAGATTCCAAATCTAAATATAGACTTTATCCTTAAAGCTAATGTGTTCTTGATTCCTATTGGTGATGACTTGTATAAAGTTGGGGCTACTTATGATTGGGAGGACAAGTCTGATACACCTACAGAAGAAGGGTTAAAAGAGCTTATAGAAGGATTAAAAGACGTTGTGGAGTTAGACTTTGTAGTGGTAGCTCATAACGCTGGTGTGCGACCTACAGTTAAGGATCGTAGACCATTATTAGGAAGAAGTAGAGAATCAGCAAGAGTTCATGTTTTAAATGGACTGGGAACTAGAGGAGTTCTTTTAGGCCCTTTCTTAGCTGAGAAATTATATAATAATATTGAAAATGCTATGGCGTTAGAAGAGAATATCTCTATCCATAGATATAAGAAGTTTAAATTTTAGTACAATCTAAGTATGTTAAATATACACAATCTATCAGTTTCTTTTTCTGGTGAGTATTTATTTGAGAATGTGACATTCCGCATCGGCGCAGGTGACCGAGTGGGGTTAGTTGGGAAAAACGGAGCTGGTAAGTCCACTATGTTGAAATTATTATCAGGAGATTTAGAGCCTGATACGGGAAGTATGGCTATTGAGAAAGAGCTCCGTATCGGATTCTTAAGACAGGATATCGAATTTACACCTGGTAGAACTGTACTAGACGAAGCTTATCAAGCTTTCGTGGAGATCAAGAAAGTCGAGGCAGACCTTGAAAAAGTTAATATTGAATTAAACGAACGTACAGACTATGAGTCTGAAAGTTATAGTGAGTTAATCGAGAAACTAAGTGATTTGACTCACCGTTTTGAGATTATCGGAGGATATAACTATGTGGGTAACACAGAGCGTATCTTAATAGGTCTTGGTTTTAAACGTGAGGATTTTAATAATCAGACGGATACTTTCTCAGGAGGTTGGCGTATGCGTATCGAGTTAGCGAAGTTATTATTACAAGATAATGATTTGCTACTTCTGGATGAGCCGACGAACCACTTGGATATCGAGAGTATCATTTGGTTAGAGCAATTCTTAAAAGCTTATGCTGGAGCAGTAGTTATTATTTCTCACGATAAGATGTTCTTAGATAATGTAACTAACCGTACGATAGAAATATCATTAGGTAAGATATATGACTTTAATAAGCCGTATTCACAGTATTTAATACTACGAGAAGAGCTTCGTGAGATGCAATTAGCTTCTCAAAAGAATCAAGCAAAGAAGATAGAAGAGACTGAGAAACTTATCGAGAAGTTTAGATATAAAGCTACGAAGGCTTCTATGGCGCAATCTCTTATCAAGAAACTTGATAAAGTAGAGCGTATAGAAGTAGATGAGGATGATAATGCGGTAATGAATATCTCGTTTCCCGTAAGTATTGATCCAGGAAGAGTAGTTCTAGAGATTGATAAAGTAACGAAGCGTTATGGTGATAAAGTTATCTTTAAAGATATTGATTTATTAGTAGAGCGTGGAATTAAAGTAGCATTTGTAGGGCAGAATGGTCAAGGTAAATCTACGTTGATTAAAGCGATAATGGAGGAGTTTGAATATGATGGTACTATTAAGTTAGGACACAATGTTCAGTTAGGATACTTCGCACAGAATCAAGCAGACTACTTAGATGGTGAAAAAACTGTACTAGATACAATGTTAGATGCAGCTACTGATGGTAATCGTGTGAAAGTACGTGATATGTTAGGATCGTTCTTATTCAGAGGGGATGTTGTAGAGAAGAAGGTTAAAGTTCTTTCAGGAGGTGAGCGTAATAGACTTGCGTTATGTAAGATGTTACTTCTTCCTATCAATGTGTTGCTGATGGATGAGCCGACGAACCACTTGGATATTAAATCTAAGAACGTATTAAAGAAGGCACTAGAGAACTTTAAAGGAACTTTACTATTGGTATCTCACGACCGTGATTTCCTTCAGGGGTTAACACAGCTAGTTTATGAGTTTAAGGATCAAAAGATAAAGCAATACTTAGGTGATATCAATTACTTCCTAGAAGAGCGCAATGCACAGAATATGCGTGAGATCGAGAAAGTAACCGTTGCTCCGGTGGCTAAAGCTGTAGTAGTGGAGGAGAAGAAAGCGCCTGTGTCTTATGAAGATCAAAAGAAGCAAAAGACACTTCAAAATAGATTAAGTAAGATAGAGAGTGAAATAGCAGAACTTGAGAAGAAAGTAGCTAAAGATGATGAACGCCTAGCTGTAGACTATGAAAAGTTAATGGCTGATGCTAGTTTCTTTAGTGAATACGAGAAGAAGAAAACTAAGATAGATGCGTTAATGACTGAGTGGGAAGAGATTCAAGAGCAGTTATCGTAGATATAATAAATAGTAGAGCCGTTATAGACGGCTCTAGTTTTATCCAATAAAAAAAGGGATTACGTTAAGTAATCCCTTTTTTTATAAAATAGGCGTAATAAAGTTATATTATTTCAAGAAAAAACCACTTCATATTATGAAGTGGTTCTCACTTAGTAGCGGGAACAGGACTCGAACCTGTGACCTTTGGGTTATGAGCCCAACGAGCTGCCTACTGCTCTATCCCGCGCTATTGTGGTACAAATGTACAACCAATATTCGGTTTGACAAAATAGGGCAAGTTGCTATAATCTTACTAATCTACTTTGATTGTTAATATTTGTTTGGATAAAACAGCTTTTGTTTATGCTATTTTGTAGTGTTTTATTTCTTTAGTTATAATCTGTTTAGTGTGTTATGGTATATGTTAGTAGATAGGGTGTGTAAGTGTTGTTTGTTAATTATTAAATTTATTAGATTATTATTTTGTGATTTATTTAGTATTTTAGTCGCTGTAATAATCAATTTAGAACAATTAATATCGTCATTTTATCGACTTATGAAGAATATAGAAAGAACTTTCCAAATCATTAGTTACCTGCAATACCCGTTTATGTTATTGGCATTGTTCTATTGTGGCAAATCTATTTATGATAATTTTGCTTTAGGTATCAAAGATACCTTTCTACCAAATCTTAATACCGCCTTAATGTTAATTGGGATTGGAGTGAGTTTTTCTGCGTTGCAGGATTCAACGAAGACTCAGAATAATTTCTCAAAAAAGATATGGCAGAATAAAAAGAAAGGAGCTATAGCGTTGTTAGTGATGACTTGTATGGTTTTGTTCTTTTTCGTAGCAGGAGGGATTGGATATTTTACTGCGACGAGCAGTATTTTAGAAGAGATATCTATGGGGTTAATCGTCTTGGGTATTGGATATATGGGGTTGCTGAGTGTAGCGATAAATATGTATAAGTATCAACAAAGTTTACTTCAAGAATAGATTTATCGGGATTGGTCTTCTAATCTTATCAGTTAGTATTCGTCACTATGTAGTTCATATGAGTGGTAAATATCTGCAGTACATTCTTGTTGTTTAGGGATACGTGTGAAGATAAACTCAAGAGTGGGTTCCATATAACAAATGTTACTATTCTCAAGACTTGGTTGTTTAGTTTGCCCTCCAAGTATTTCTACTTTATACCATCCATTCTCTAATTCTATAGAAGGTTTATTCCTAATTGCTTCTATCGTGTCGTTAGTGAAGTTTTCTAATGCACGCCAAGAGTATAGATATACCTTGCCGCTTTCTATTTTAAGTATATAACTGCACTGTCTTACTTGAAGGTCATTTTCTTTATGAAGAAGTATAGGAGTGTCGTCTGACAGATTAAATATTATGGTATAAGGATAGTTGACTATGTTAGCAAGAGGGATTACTATACCTTCTGCTACCACGTTGTCCCCAATATCCGTTGTTGTGAAACTCTTGGCTAAGTTATCAGGAAGTTGATTTAAGTCTTTGTAGTTTTTTAAGGTGTGAAGATCCCCTAAAAGGAAGTATGATATTAACTCATTTAGAACTTCTCTGAATATGTAAACTTTCATAAGTAGGTGTATTGAGTTGGAAAGGTATAAAAGTTTATACAATAAAAAAAGCCACTTCGTTAAAAGTGGCTTGACTTAGTAGCGGGAACAGGACTCGAACCTGTGACCTTTGGGTTATGAGCCCAACGAGCTGCCTACTGCTCTATCCCGCGTTATTGTGGTGCAAATATAGAACGAATATTCGGAATTCACAAACTAGTTGCCTTAATATTTGATTGTTTTTTACAGTTATTTATTCTCTGAGGCTTGATTGTAGCTGTGATGAGCGTTAATTAGTGATTCAATGTCGTTGGAACATAGTTGTTTAAGTAACTTGTTTAGCTTCTCTTCAGGCCACTCATATATTTTTAAATCGATTAACTTTTTTGTTGTTTCTTCTGAGAATCGCTGTTTTATAGGTTTAGCTGGGTTACCTGCTACTATAGTATAAGGTTCCACATCCTTTATAACGACAGCTCCTGAGGCGATAATAGCGCCTTCACCTATCTTAATGCCTGGCATAATCATAGAACGCATCCCTAACCAAGCTCCATCACTGATAATTGTGTCTCCCTTAGCTTGATATGATTCTTGTATTGTCTCGATGAAGGGATATAAGCTAAACCAATCTGTACGATGTGTATTATTACCACCCATTAAGATTACTACTTCTGCCGCTATGCAGACGTGAGATCCTATATATAACTGATCAATATGCCATATAGGCTCCCAAGTCTGAAGACTATACTCATCTCCATATAAATATCTCACAACACTTTCCTCAAAGTTACCTGACCAAGCATTGCTATAATAACTTGTTGTTCCTTTAATATGTATGTTTGGATTCTTCACTGTTTCGTGTAGATATTCTACTTTAGACCAATGTTTATTATGCTCTTCTATCATAGTATTTACTCTTTATTTTTGTCCTTTTACTTATATGTTGCAATATATTCAATGAATATTTAAAACCTAAATATATATAAAGTGTTGTTATAAAGTTTATTTAATTTTTCCTATGTCATTGATATAAGCTACCTTTGCCACTGAAAAAATTAAATAATATGACGCATAAAGCTGGTTACGTTAACATTATTGGTAATCCAAATGTAGGTAAATCAACATTAATGAATGCCTTAGTAGGTGAGAGATTGTCTATCATTACTTCTAAAGCACAGACTACTAGACATAGAATATTAGGGATAGTAAACGGAGATGATTATCAAATCGTGTTTTCGGATACACCTGGTATAATTAAACCTGCATACGAATTACAAGAGTCAATGATGGACTTCGTTAAAACTGCTTTTGAGGATGCTGATATTTTAATTTATATGGTAGAGATAGGTGAGAAGGAATTAAAAGACGAGGATTTCTTTACTCGTATTAATAATTCTAAGGTACCTGTAATATTGTTGCTTAATAAGATTGACAAATCTAATCAAACTCAATTAGAAGAACAGATAGCACTATGGGGAGAGAAGGTTCCAAATGCTGAGATATTCCCGATATCTGCTTTAGAGAAGTTTAATACACAGGCGGTATATGAACGTATCATCGAGTTATTGCCAGAATCACCACCTTATTTCCCTAAAGATTCTCTTACTGATAAGGATGAGCGCTTCTTCGTAAATGAGATTATTCGTGAGAAGATATTGCTTAACTATGATAAGGAAGTACCATACGCAGTAGAGGTAGAGACAGAAGAGTTCTTAGAGGACGAGACTATTATACGTATCAGATCTGTGATTATGGTAGAGCGTGATAGCCAAAAAGGTATCATTATCGGTCATAAAGGTTCTGCACTTAAGCGTGTAGGTATCACGGCTAGAGAGGAGATGGAGAAGTTCTTCTTAAAGAAAGTTCACTTAGAGCTTTTTGTGAAGGTGAATAAAGATTGGAGATCTAACGACTATCAGTTACGTCGTTTCGGATATAACCAAAAGAAATAAGGAATAGTAAAATAATCAGTATAATATCGCATTGAAACACTAACTTTGCGACATATTTAAAATATTTATGAGTAGTATAGTAGCCATAGTTGGTAGACCAAACGTAGGAAAGTCAACCTTTTTTAATCGTTTGATTCAAAGAAGAGACGCCATCGTAGATTCGGTTAGTGGAGTGACACGTGATAGAAACTACGGCAAGTCGGAGTGGAACGGACGTGAGTTCTCAGTGATTGACACTGGAGGATACGTGAAAGGTTCTGACGATGTTTTTGAAGGAGAGATTAGACATCAAGTTACTCTAGCGATAGAGGAAGCGGATGTAATAATATTTGTAGTAGATGTAGAAGAAGGTATCACACCAATGGATGCTGAAGTAGCTCGTCTATTGCGCAAAGAGACTAAACCTGTATTAGTAGCTGTTAATAAAGTAGACAGTTCTAAACGTATGGATGATACTTACGAATTCTATAACTTAGGATTAGGTGAGGTATTCCCTATCGCTAGTATTAGTGGTAGTGGTACAGGAGATTTATTAGATGAAGTTATCAAAGCTTTACCACCAGAGGAAGAGAATATAGCAGATGAAGAAGAGTTACCACGTTTTTGTGTAGTAGGTCGTCCTAATGCTGGTAAATCTAGTTTTATCAATGCACTTATCGGTGAGGATCGTTATATCGTTACTGATATAGCTGGTACTACACGTGATGCTATTGATACGCGTTTTACTCAGTTTGGTTTTGACTTTAACTTAGTAGATACTGCGGGTATCCGTAGAAAAGCAAAAGTAAAAGAAGATCTTGAGTTCTATTCAGTAATGAGATCTGTGAGAGCTATCGAACACAGTGATGTATGTATCTTGATGATCGATGCTACACGTGGGTTCGAAGGACAAGATCAAAGTATATTCTGGTTAGCTGAGAAAAACAGAAAAGGTATCGTAATCCTTGTTAATAAATGGGATTTAGTTGATAAAGATACAATGACTGCTAAACAGTATGAAGATAGAATTCGCGAAGAAATAGCGCCATTTACAGATGTGCCTATTATATTTACGTCTACGATCACTAAACAACGTTTGTTAAAAGCGTTAGAAACTGCTGTAGAGGTATACCAAAATAGAAAAGCGAGAATTTCGACTTCTAAATTTAATGAAGCAATGTTGCCTGTAGTAGAGCACACGCCACCTCCAGCAATTAAAGGAAAATATATCAAGGTAAAATATTGTATGCAATTGCCTACACCTACGCCACAATTCGTATTTTTTGCTAACTTGCCACAATATATCAAAGACCCTTACAAACGATATATCGAGAATAAGTTAAGAGAAATGTACAACTTCAGTGGTGTGCCTATTGAGATTTATTTCCGTCAAAAATAGTAGATAATATATTTTATATAATCAAGCGGTCTTTGTGTACTAACATTGACCGCTTTTTTTATGAGAAAATTTCTGAGCTTACTTCTAGTAATATCCTTTGTGAATGTCTATTCACAAAGTACGGTGAATATGACTGGAACTGTACTAGATAGCCTTAAAAAGCCTATAGAGGTTGCAACAGTCTATCTTTCTAAAGAGCGTGATTCTACTCTAGTAGAATATACAATGACAGATGCTAAGGGGAACTTTAAACTAGCATTTAATAAAGTAAGTGAGCCTGCGATATTTAAAATTTCGATGGTAGGGTATAAAGATTTTACCAAGAAGTTTGATAAAGGAATATCAGAAGATATCGATCTCAAAACACTTATTTTAAGAGAATATGGCAACCAGCTAGATGAAGTAGTCATTGTAGCGGAGGCTCCGCCTATTCGCATAAAGAAAGATACCTTAGAGTTTAATGCTTCTTCTTTTAAGGTTCGCCCTGATGCTAATCTAGAAGAGCTCTTAAAGAATTTGCCTGGTGTACAACTTGATGAGAATAAGAAGATCACTGTCAATGGAAAACCTGTTAACGAGATATTAGTTAACGGCAAGCCTTTCTTTAATGAAGATGGAGCAGTTGCTCTAGAGAATCTTCCTGCTGAGATTATCAAGAAAGTGCAGATAACTGATAAGAAGACTAAGAAAGAGAAATTTACTGGTGAGAAAAGTCGATCTGACGATGCGAGTATTAATATTACCATAGACGAAGATAAGAATAAAGGGCATTTTGGAAGAGTTTCTGGTGGATATGGAACAGAAGATCATTATGAGAGTGGACTGTTCTTAAATACCTTTAATAAGCGTAGAAAAGTTAGCGTGATAGGTTCTGCTAATAATATTAATGCCGTAGGGTTCTCTATGGATAAGGTATTTGATAATATGCGTACAGGGCGTTCTCGTGGGGGATTAACGGAGTCGCGTATGTTTGGACTTAACTTTGTAGAGGATGTGTCTGATAAATTAAAGGTCAATGGTAGTTATGACTATAACTTCGCAGAGACTGAGCAGGCAAACAAATCTTCAAGCACTAAATTCTTGCCTTCAGGGCAGTTTAGTACTAATTCTAATTCGGCTTCATTAGGTGGGAACGAAGGACACAGGGGGAATCTGTCTGTCGACTACACAGGTGAGAAAGACGCCTTCTATTTTAGTCCAAATTTTAGTAAGGACCACACTTACTCTAATAGTAATAGTGATCAAATGTCTTTTGATGAGAATGGAGATAAACTGAATAGCAGTACATCGACTAACTCATCTAAGAGCAACTCTGTTAGTTTTGGTAGTTCAGCTCGCTATACTCGAAAACTTAAACAGAAAGGGCAATTTTTTAGTGTTGAGATGAATAATTCTAATCAAAACTCAACTAATGATGCATTGAGAGAATCGCTAACTCAGTTTTACCAATCTGATAAAGCAGATGACTGGCGTAGACAGTATAGACAGGATAATAGTACAACAGATAATTATGGTATCTCTGTAGAATTTACACAGCCTATCACAGATTCGTTAAGTATATCTGTAGGTACGGAGTGGAGTAGAAGACAGAGTATAAATGATCTCCAAGTATTTAATTACAATGAGAAAGAACAGGGATATACTGATTTGAATGTATTAGAAACAAATAGGTATACAACCATTGGTAACACTGTGTCGCCTTATGTGAATTTCGCTCTTAATAAGAATAAGTATAACATTAATGTGACTACGAATACCCAGATAGTTAAGAATACAGCTACGGCTCTATATAACGAGAAATGGTATAACTTAGATACACGTTATGTAAATCCGAATGTGAATGCGATGTTTAATTATCGCCTGTCTAAGGATAACAGTTTATTTGCTATCTATCGTTATGATGTGAGTTATCAGAGTGCTAATCAGCTCTTAGATATTACAGATATTTCTAATCCATTAAGCACTACGATAGGTAATCCTGATCTTAAACCGAGAGGACAGCATAATGCTAATATAAGTTATCGTTCATATAATTTCCAGACAAGAGCGGGGTATAGTATCTCGGGTAATGTGAGTATGTATGATAACAGTATCGTAGGCTCTGTGATCTATGATGAAGATAAGAAAGCAATCTCTACCTATAAGAATATTCAGGGTAATTATCAGTGGGGAATCACAGGAGATTGGTTTAAGAATAGCAAGTGGGGAGAGCACGCATTGAGATATGGTATTATGCTTAGATATAACCAGACAGTGAGTAATGGGTATATAGATGGGGCCACTTATACTGCTACTGGTAATACAATAGGTCCTCGTGTGTATCTAACGTATGATTATGGTGAATGGTTATCTATTAAACCTTCTTATAACTATAATCACAATACTACTAATTATACTAATTTCTCTGTGGATAAAGCGTCTAACTTCACGCATCGATTTAATATACAGACGACTTCATATTGGCCAAAGAAAGTTACTTTTGGTAACGACTTTGCTTATAATTTTAATTCTCAGATTGCTTCTGGTTTTAAGAAGGACTTCTATATGTGGAATATCAGCTTGGCGTATGACTTTTATAAAGATAAGTTTAGCGCAAAAGTAAAGGTATATGATGTGTTGAATCAGAATACAAGTAGTACGCGTACTATAGACCCCATGCAGATCGTAGATTCAGAGAGCTTAGTGCTTAAGCGATATGCGATGTTCTCTATAACGTATAAACTAAATGAGTTTGCAGGAACTAAAAATAAAGGCAATAAAGGGAGAATGGGAGGAAGTAGACCAATGAGAGCGATGAGTTATTAGATTGTAACAAATAATAGAATTAAATAAAACAAGAGGGTTATGACTGCAAAAACAGTTGTAATCCTCTTGTTTTTTTATTTGATGTTGAGTGAGTCCATGATGAGTCCATAGTGAGTCCATTAAAACAACCTTTTTAATGCTGTCAATATGGATGCACGATGTTGTTAATATGTAATGATTAGAAATGTACTAGTATAAAAAAAAGCAGGTAATATAAACTCTAGTTGAGAGCTATATTACCTGCTTATGTATTATTTGTTTAAAATGTTTACCAGCTACCGCTAGATCCTCCACCAGAGAATCCACCTCCGCCAAATCCGCCTCCGAAGCCACCGCCTCCTCCGCCGAATCCGCCACCACCGAAGCTACCTCCGCCTCTGCTGCTTCCACCGCCAAGGCTACTAAGTACTAAGATGTCAAGTAGGGTACCTGCTACATTGCGATTGCGATGATTACCACCGCCACCGCCTTTGTTATTTTTATTGCTAGCTATAATAGCGAATACGATCATAAAGATAATAACACCTAAACATAAAAGACCTCCTATGCTATTCTCTCCTTCTGAGCGAACATTCTTATCTGCTTGATAAGTTCCAGTTAGTAATTCGAATACTGCATCAGTACCTTTATCTAGTCCAGCGTAGTAGTCGTTTCTTTTAAATTCAGGGATAATGATGTTACGGATGATTTCTCCACCCTGCCCTGCAGTTATCTTATGTTCTACACCATAGCCTGGATAGATACCTATCTTGCGCTCTTTAGCAGCCATTAAGATTACAATACCATTGTCCTTGCCTTTTTGACCGATACCCCATTCCTGTCCCCATTTAGGACCTAGCATACCGATGTCTTCTCCTTTAAGAGAAGGAATGGTAATTAAGACTATTTGGGTAGAAGTAGAGTCGCTATATGCTATTAACTTTTGTTCTAATTGTTGTTTTTGATTAGCATCTAAGATTGTTGCATAGTCATAGACTGAAGTCTGAAACGATGGCTTCTCAGGTACATCAAATTGAGCATAAGTGAATTGTGATAACAGCAAGGCTATAATCACTAATACGAAATGATATGCTTTTAATATTAGCTTGATCATTGGTGTTTATGCTTTAGATATTTCGTTTGGTAATTCGTTTTTATTCTCGTCAGAAGAGGGGAAATGTTCTTTTAGTTGACTTCCTGCTTTAAGGATTCCATAGACTAGCCCTTGTTTAAACAGTCCTTGCTTAAAGTGGTTAATCACTAATTCTTTTGTTCCTTCCCAGAAATTCTCAACTTTGACTTTATCATCTATTCCTTGATCTCCTAATATCACGAAAGCTTTAGAGGTCGTACAGATATAGAATAACACACCATTTCTAGCAGCAGTTTTATCTATTCCTAGTTCGAAGAATACCTCTTGTGCTCTCTCATATGGAGGCTTTTTAGATGTAGTCTCGATGTGTACTCTTATTTCTCCAGAAGTGTTCTTCTCTGCTTGCGTTATTGCTAGCACGATTTCCTCTTCGTCTGTCTTGGTTAGATAGTCTCTTAGCCCGCTCATAGTTGATTAGATTAGAATTTTACTTCAGGTGCTTTCTCTGATCCAGCTTCAGCTTGGAAGAAAGGTCTTTCTTTGTACTCACTTAAGAACCATTTAGCAGGTACTTTTAATACATAACCATTGTATGCAGCTACTGCATCGTTAAAACGAGTACGTTGCGTTAAAATTTGGTTTTCAGTACTAGCTAGTTCGTCTTGAAGTTTTAAGAAGTTTTGATTTGTTTTAAGATCAGGGTACTTCTCTACAGTTACTAATAAACGACCTAAAGCACTAGATACTCCAGATTGTGCTTGTTGGAACTCTTGTAATTTCTCAGGAGTCATATTTGTTGGGTCTACAGTTACTGAAGTCGCTTTAGCACGCGCGTTTACTACAGCTTCTAATGTTGATTTTTCGAAGTCAGCAGCTCCTTTTACAGTACTCACTAAGTTACCGATAAGGTCTGTTCTACGTTGGTAAGCACCCTGTACATCAGCCCAAGATTTATCAGTAGCTTGTTTATATACTAATGCAGAGTTGTTATAGTTCATCGACATCATAAAATATCCTCCGATAAGGACAACTAATACGATAATAATAGGTAACGCTTTTTTCATTTCTTTTTTATTTAGAGTTCATTTTTAATACTTAATAATGTTGCTTTGATACCTTCTAACTTTTGAATGATCTCAAAGTTATCCATAATATCTTTAGCATTCTTTTTCATATGTTCTTTTGCCCCATCGAGTGTGAATCCCCTCTCTTTCACTAAGTGATAGATTAGTTGAAGGTTTTGCACGTCTTGTGGCGTGAACATACGATTGCCTTTAGCGTTCTTTCTAGGTTTGATAATATCAAATTCTTTCTCCCAGAATCGCAATAGTGAAGCATTAACATCAAATGCCTTCGCTAGTTCACCGATGCTATAATAGCGTTTATCAGGTAAGTTTAATTCCATTAGTCAAGAGATTGGTTTTCTTGGTTCGCCTCTTGCGATAGAAGTTCAAATTCTTTAGCAGAGATATCCCCATAGTAGTAATTAAGCGGGTTTACTACATTACCCTGATAGTGTACTTCATAGTGTAAGTGGGGTCCAGAACTACGTCCAGTACTTCCTACATATCCTATGATATCACCGCGTTTAACAGATTGACCTGGTTTCGCTTGGTATTTACTTAAGTGACCATATCGTGTTAGATATCCATATCCGTGGTCTACCTCTATTAGGTTACCATAACCCGATAGTTCATTATTCGCACGGATTACTTTACCGTTACCTGTCGCATATACAGGAGTTCCTAACTCAGCAGAGAAGTCCATACCAGAGTGAAACTTTTTGATCTTCGTAAATGGGTCACTTCGATATCCATATCCTGAAGCCATGCGCTTAAGATCTTCGTTTTTGACAGGTTGTATCGCTGGAATAGAAGAGAGGAACTCTTCTTTTTTCTTAGCGAGTGCGATGATATCATCTAGAGATTGCGACTGTATGGCAACCTGTTTTAGAAGTTTGTCCATCTTAGTGTTCGTCTCTGTCAGTAATCTTTCGTTGTTTAACCCTACGAAGGTACGGTATCTGTTAATTCCACCTAGACCTGACTTGCGTTGCTCATCAGGAATAGGAGCTGTGTTAAAGTAAGCTCTATATATATCGTTGTCACGTACCTCTAGTTCATCTAATACTTCAGTGATAAGATCAAGTTTCTTATTCAGAAGTGTATAGTTGGTTTTAAATTCAGCTATTTCTCTAGCTTGCTTCTTTTCTTTTGGAGTTTCTAGGATATTGCTGTTAATTAAAAAGAATAATCCCATAACGCCAAATATAGCAGCAGTCAGCATAAACAAGACAATATTACCTATCTGTTTAAACTTTTTAGGGCGTATTTTTAGAAACGCTAATTTTTCAGGGTCGTAATAATATTTTACCTTAGCCATATTTTTAAAAAAACACTATTTTTGCACTATCGTTTTTTGGTTCAATAAAGAAGTGCTATCATTGGTTAGCTAACAAATTTAAAAAATGTTTTCGTTATATTGATAGTTTAAGTACCAAAGAGAGTAAAATAAAATCGGGTTATTCGTTAATTTATAATATGTTTAACAAGTAAGCGAGTAACCTACTAATAAGAATTTAATAACAAGAATTTAGTTTCCAAAGGATATGAAATCACAAGAAATTCGTCAGAAGTTTTTAAGCTTTTTTGAAGAGAGAGGTCACATAATAGTACCTTCTGCGCCGATCGTTCTTAAAGACGATCCAACTTTAATGTTTAATAACTCTGGGATGGCCCAGTTTAAAGAATTTTTCTTAGGAAACGCCAAGCCTAAAAGTAACCGTATTACAGATACACAGAAGTGTCTTCGTGTATCAGGTAAACACAATGACTTAGAAGAGGTAGGTATCGATACATACCACCACACGATGTTTGAGATGTTAGGGAACTGGAGTTTCGGAGATTACTTTAAAGTAGAAGCTATTAATTGGGCTTGGGAATTATTAACTGAAGTATATAAAATCCCTAAAGATATATTATATGTTACGGTATTCGAAGGTAGTGAGGAAGAGAATGTTCCTTTCGACCAAGAAGCTTATGACATCTGGAGTGGTCTAATCGGTAAGGATCGTATCCTTATGGGTAATAAGAAAGACAACTTCTGGGAAATGGGAGATCAAGGACCTTGTGGACCTTGTACTGAGATACACGTAGATATCCGTAATGCTGATGAGAAAGCACTTATTCCTGGTCACGAACTAGTGAACGGTGATCACCCACAGGTAGTAGAGATATGGAACAACGTATTTATGGAGTTTAACCGTAAAGCGGATGGTTCATTAGAGAAACTTCCTGCTCAACACGTAGATACAGGTATGGGATTTGAGCGTCTATGTATGGTGCTTCAAGGTGTACAGTCTAATTATGATACAGATGTATTCTCTCCACTTATCGCTAAGGTATCTGAGCTAACAGGTGGTAAATACACAATGAAAGCTAAGGATGAGGAAGAAGAGAAGATAAATATCGCTATCCGTGTGATCGTTGACCATGTTAGAGCAGTAGCATTCGCTATCGCTGACGGACAGTTGCCTTCTAATGGAGGTGCAGGATATGTTATCCGTCGTATCTTACGTCGTGCTATTCGTTATGCATTTACTTTCTTAGATAAGAAAGAACCGTTTATCTATCAGTTAGTAGATGTACTAAGTGCACAGATGGGTGAGTTCTTCCCAGAAATCACAAGTCAAAAAGACTTAGTGAAGAACGTGATTAGAGAAGAAGAAGCTTCTTTCTTAAGAACGTTAGATCAAGGGTTGCACTTATTAGATAATGTAATCGCTCAGACAGAAGGTAAAGTAGTTTCAGGAGTGAAAGCTTTTGAATTATATGATACATTCGGATTCCCTATTGACTTAACAGCTCTTATCTTAAGAGAAAGAGGATTTGAGTTAGACGAGGCTGGATTTGACGCTGCGATGCTAGAACAAAAAACACGTTCTCGTGCAGCATCAGAGGTATCTACAGATGACTGGACTGTATTAGTACCAGGTAACGTAGAACAATTTGTAGGATATGATCAATTAGAGAACGAAGTAAAGATTACTCGTTTTAGAAAAATAGACAGTAAAAAAGACGGTAAGTTATTCCAAATCGTATTAGATGCTACTCCATTCTATCCAGAAGGAGGAGGTCAAGTAGGAGATAACGGAGTATTAGTATCTGCTAATGAAACTATTGAAGTTATCGATACAAAGAAAGAGAACAACTTAATCTTACATATCGTTAGAGAACTTCCTGCTAATGTAGAAGCTTCTTTAGTAGCTAAAGTAGATGTAGAGGCACGTAAGCAATCAATGGCTAACCACTCTGCAACTCACTTACTACACCAAGCATTACGCACTATATTAGGTACGCATGTAGAACAAAAAGGTTCATTAGTATCACCTACACACTTGCGTTTTGACTTCTCTCACTTTGCAAAAGTGACTGAGGAGGAACTAGCACAAGTAGAGGCTTTCGTGAATGATAGAATCCACGATCACTTGCCTTTAGTAGAACGTAGAAGTATCCCAATGGCTCAGGCTATTGCAGAAGGAGCTATGGCTTTATTCGGTGAAAAATACGGAGATGAAGTACGTGCTATTAAGTTTGGTGAGAGTATGGAACTATGTGGAGGTACTCACGTAACAAATACTAGTGATATCTGGCAGTTTAAAATAGTAAGTGAAGGAGCTGTAGCAGCTGGTATCCGTCGTATCGAGGCGATTACTAATAAAGGTGCTCGTCAGTTCTACACAGACCAAGAGATCTTGCTAAAAGAGATTAAGATGGTATTAAAGAATCCACAAGATACTTTAAAAGCTGTAGGAACTCTTCAAGATGAAAACGCGAAACTAAAGAAACAAATAGAGCAGTTATTAAAAGAGAAAGCTAAGAACTTAAAAGGAGACCTTAAAGGTCAAGTTCAAGAAGTAAATGGTATCTCTTTCTTAGCTGTAGAAGTTGATTTAGATGCTTCAGGTGCTAAAGATTTAGCGTATGAGTTAGGTAATGAATTCTCTAACTTATATGTAGTATTCGGAAGTGTAGCGAATGATAAACCGATGTTGACTTGCTATGTGTCTAAAGACGTAGTTGAGAATAAAGGTCTTAATGCTGGTACTATCGTACGTGAGCTAGGTAAGTACATCCAAGGTGGAGGTGGAGGACAGGCGTTCTTCGCTACTGCAGGAGGTAAGAACCCAGCAGGTATGGCAGAAGCTATAGCACACGCTAAAGATTACTTAAAATAGTATTGATATAGATAAAAAAAGATTCTCAACTGAGAATCTTTTTTTATACAACCTTAAATACGCAGAAAACGTTTAAACGAGAATAAATTATACAAAACAGAGTAAGATTAGTGATTAAAGCACACTGTAGTGTGGTTTAAGAGCTAATTGAAGCTATGTGAAGTAGAATTAATTCGCAGTAAATGGTAGTTGTGGATTTAAGGTTCAATAGATAGTTGGATATGAAGTTTAGTACAGTAGTGCCCATAAAAGTGGCAAAAGATAGAATTAAGTATGACGATAAGATCTTGTCTATGGGATCTTGTTTTGCTGTTAATATAAGTGATAAGCTTAAGAACTATCAGTTTCAGAGTGTAGTAAATCCATTCGGTATTCTATTTCACCCGATCGCGATAGAGCGTGTGATAGAATATGCTGTTAATGGACACGAGTTTACAAATGAAGATGTGTTCTGTCATAATGAAGTGTGGAGTAGCTTTATCGCCCATTCTGATTTGAATGAGTTAGACGAAGAGGATATTGTGACGAAACTAAATGTAAAGTTGTTTGACTTGCAGACTGCTCTAAGAGAGAGTACATTCTTATATATTACACTAGGTACGGCTTGGGTGTATGAGCACATAGAGTCAGGTATGGTAGTTGCTAATTGTCATAAAGTAGCTCAGAGTAACTTTAAGAAGAGATTACTTTCTTATGATGAGGTATGTGCTAGTCTATCTAATATTATTACATTAGTAAAGACAATCAACCCTACGATACAAATAGTCTTTACAGTATCTCCTGTGAGACATTTTAAAGATGGTATCATAGAGAATCAGAGAAGTAAATCAGTACTATTCACTGCACTTCACGATGTGTTAGATCAGCAGAGTGAGGGAACTGTAAATTACTTCCCGTCTTATGAGATCGTGATGGATGAGCTGAGAGATTACCGCTTTTATAAAGCAGATATGCTACACCCTAATGAGCTAGCAATAGATTATGTATGGGAGCGTTTTAATACTATTTGGATTCATCCAGATATGTATCCGATAATGCAAAAGGTAGATGATGTACAGAAAGGTTTAAATCACAGACCATTTAACCCTACGGCAGAGCAGCACTTAGCATTCTTAGATACATTAGTAGAGAAAATAGATTACTTGTTAGAGAAATATCCATTTATGAGTTTTAGATAATTATGAGAAAGTTGTTACGTGTAGTTTTCGGAATATTTGTAGTGCTCTTTTTTATGTTTTCAGGGGTAGTAGTGTATAACTACCTTTTTAAAGCAAAGAGCGATGATATGCAATATAACACTGCCTTGATCCAAGAGCAGTTAAAGAATGTGAGTAAATTAGTGGTGACAGAGGCTACTTTCTCTCAAGTGATGACTTATAAAGATCAACAGAAATATCTGATGAATCTAGTTTCTTTTGATAAAAAGGCTGTTGTAATCGTCAATGCTAAAGCGACAGTGTCTTATGATTTGAGTCAACTGAAGTATCAGATAGATGAGAAGAATAAGGTAGTACAGCTGTTATATATTCCAGAAGCGGAAGTGCAGATCTATCCAGATTATCAAATACTCGATGTAGAGCAGAGTACGTTTAATCCTTTTAAAGGGGATGATTATAACAAGATTAATGCGAAGGTTAAGAAAGACTTAGAAGCTAAAATAGAAAAGTCCACTTTAAAATCGAATGCAGAGAATCGACTTATAAGTGAACTTTCTAAAATATTAATAGTTACCCAAACTTTAGGATGGAAACTAGAGTATCAAGGTAATGTGATACAACAAGACAAAGACTTGGTCTTCGATATGGCTTTATAAGCTTTTATTGATTATCTCAATACCGTCTTTGATTAAATGAGCTACCTCAGGTCTGTTACTTTGAACAGATGTTAGGTGGCTCATTGCTTTTTCGGCTAATGCTGTATTAGAAGCCTTTTTAGCTAGTTCTAGTATTTCTACTGTCAACAACCAGTCAGCAGCATAATCTTCCTTTATAGTATCTAAAATAAGGTCTAGATTAGCAGCTTTATTTTCTTCTCTCGTAACTCTAACTTCTTGATATAAGCTCTCAAGCTTTATCTTCTTTTCGTCTCTCTTTGCTTTTATTGTTTGGCTAGAAGGGACGTGATTAATCAAATCAAAACTGTTATAATCTGCAGGTCCTGAGAACGCAGAGATTACATTAGCTCCAACAGCCATATCATACGTTCCCCATTCAGGTTGGAACAATACTTCATCACCGTGCTTTACTGTACAGTCGCTAAAGCTAATCAAGATAATCTTACCGTGTATGTTGCGAATACCAGTGATATTCGTTCCCGATACTGTGATACCTCCCTCGAACTCTAATGTTACAGGTTTGCCTTCGTATAGGTTATAAGCTTTTAAGTCTCTAGGACTCATATCTTCGATAGCTAAGTTGATTCCTTTTAGGCGACCTAATGCAGTCCCAAAACCATGAGGGTGAGTCTCGGTTCCGTGTCCTACTAATTCTTTCTCTCTATACGCTAATGCAGTAACACCAGTGGTTTGAACATAAGCAGGCTTGCCTTCGTGCTCGATAGCACGCGTGAATACACCTGAGATTTGTAACCCTGTGTTAAGTTCTATCGTTCCTAAAGCTTTAGAATCAATTAGTTTATTCACTCCCATTAACCCACCTTTGCGCAATGCCATTTTATTAGCGAACTCTTCTAGTACCTCGCTTAAGTAAGCGAAGTCAGGAGTTACATATAGCTGAGGTTGAAGTTTAGTGATGTCAAATCCTTGTGTAGCAGCTTCTATGCTGTACGGAAGTTTCTTCACGTTATCAGTCATACACCACGCACTCTCTCCGATAGAAGATAGTAATCCTGCACCATATATCTTAGGGTTATCAATTGTTCCAATAAGACCATACTCTACAGTCCACCAGTGAAGGTTACGTACTAATGCCATTTCAGAAGGAGCTTCTGTAATGCTTTGTAAATATTCTACTTGTTGTTCTGCTTTTGCTATTTCTTCTTCTGCTACACCTTCAGCTTCTTTAAGAATAGATAATAAACGTATCGCTTCGTAAATCTCGTAGTCTCTACCAGACGAAATAGCCTTACATCCTATCTCTCCGAACCGTCTTAAGTATTCTGCATATTCCGGGTTAGCGATAATAGGTGCGTGTCCTGCTCCTTCGTGTATAATATCCGGAGCGGGAGTATATTCTATATTTTCTAATTGTCTAATATCAGATGCAATAACAAGAACTTTATAAGCCTGAAACTCCATAAAGGCGTTCGGCGGTATAAAGCCATCTACTGCTACGGCAGCCCAGCCTATTTCTTTTAGTATTCTATTCATCCCATACATACTAGGGATGCTCTCGATAGAGATACCTGTTTTGGCTAAACCTTCAAGATATGATTCGTGTGCGACTTTAGATAGATAATCAACATTCTTGCGCATTACATACCTCCATACAGCTTGATTAATAGGTGTATAGTCTTGATAGCTTTGCGGTTTGATAAATTGTTTCAAATGTTGTGGTAATCTTTCGATCAAGTCGTTACTTTCATATTCTTGTGTTTTCATAAATGAAATTGTTATTGTTTGTTGTAAATATAACAAAAAGTATTAGTGATTAACAGCGATTATTTTTGGAATGTAGGAATTTTAAAAGAACTGCTCTTTGCAACAAGTATGTTAATAAGTGATGTTTAATGGTTGTTAGCGGGATAGGAATACAATATTTGGTATGCCTTATAAGCCATATTTACTGTTTATGAAATAGCAGATAAACGCAAAGGCTCGATTCAATCAGAATCGAGCCTTTGCTTTTTAGATCTTCTTAATTACTTCTTATCAAGAGTAGGAGGGAACTTCGCTAAGACTTTTTCGATAAAGTCATTGATACGTTGTTCTTTCTTCTCAGGTTTAGGAGATTTGTCTAAATATCCAGTACCTATACCTTGCCAAATTAATACTTTCTTGTTAGTATCTAGAATATCGATGTATAAAGTACCCTCGATAGACGTTGTTACTGTTGTATTATTAGGTCCCCAGTATGGTCCCCATCCCCATCCGTAGTATCCGTAAGGAGAATAGAAATTATTATTCGTTGTTACGTTTACTTGTTGCTTCGCTTTCGTAAAGATATTGATAACGAAGTCTGGGTTTTTATCTGTCTTAGTAAATCCTTTAGCTGTTAGATTATTATCTATTGCTGTTAAGATTCTCTTTTTGTCTAAGTCATTAACCTGAGCTTGGTCTATACCTTCTTTAAAGAAAGCGTATGTTTTGTATTGATTGAAGTCAACAGCTTTGTCATAGTCAGCTGTTACTCTGACGCTACTACATGATGTTACGAATAACATTAATAGTGCTAATGGTAATAATTTAATAGCCTTCATGAGTTTACTTTTTTAATTGTTATTTTAATAAGTTTTCATCTACTATGTTTGGTATAGTTACTTTTAAAAGAGGTTCTACTTCCATTGCTCTTTTAATGGCGAAAATCGCTTCATCATTACGAGCCCAACTTCTTCTCGCTATACCATTGTTTACATCCCAGAAGAGCATTGATTCTAGTCTCTTCTGTGCATCTAGAGTACCATCAAGTAACATGCCAAAACCTCCATTAATCACTTCTCCCCATCCTACACCGCCACCATTGTGTATAGATACCCACGTTGCACCTCTAAAACTGTCACCTATGACATTGTGTATTGCCATATCTGCAGTGAATTTAGAACCATCATATATATTAGAAGTTTCTCTGTATGGTGAGTCAGTACCTGATACATCGTGATGATCTCTACCTAATACGACAGGCCCAATCTTTCCTGCTTTAATAGCATCGTTAAATGCTCTAGCGATGTTTATACGGCCTTCAGCATCAGCATATAATATACGCGCTTGTGAACCAACGACAAGTTTGTTCTCCTGTGCACCTTTTATCCAGCGAATATTATCAGCCATCTGTTGTTGTATTTCTACAGGAGAGTTCTTAATCATCTCTTCTAATACTTCACACGCTATTTTATCTGTTTTCGCTAGATCCTCTGGATTACCAGAAGCACATACCCATCTAAATGGTCCGAATCCATAGTCAAAACACATAGGCCCCATAATATCTTGTACATAACTAGGATATTTAAAGTCTATACCGTTAGGTGCCATAATATCAGCACCTGCACGTGATGCTTCTAATAAAAATGCATTACCATAATCAAAGAAGTATGTTCCCTTAGCAGTGTGTTTATTGATTGCTGTAGCCTGACGTCTTAAAGATTCTTGTACTAATTCTTTAAATTTGACAGGGTTATTAGCCATTAGATCATTTGCTTCTTCAAAAGATACACCTACTGGGTAGTATCCACCAGCCCAAGGATTGTGTAATGAAGTCTGATCAGAACCTAAATCAATGTATAAATCAGCTTTATCAAACTCCTCCCATATCTCTACAGCATTACCTTGATAAGCGATAGATACTATTTCTTTATTTTCTTGTGCTTTTCTAACTCGTGCAATTAACGAGTTCATATCCGTCACTACTTCATCTACCCATCCCTGAGAGTGTCTAGTGTGTACTGCTTTAGGATTTACTTCTGCACAGACAGTGATACATCCAGCGATATTACCAGCTTTGGGCTGAGCACCACTCATACCTCCTAATCCTGAAGTAACGAATAATTTGCCAGCAAGACCTTCTCCATTCTTAGAAATCTTACGACCTCCGTTAAGCACAGTGATAGTGGTACCATGTACGATACCCTGTGGGCCGATATACATATAACTACCTGCGGTCATCTGACCGTACTGTGTTACACCTAATGCATTAAATTTCTCCCAATCATCAGGTTTAGAGTAGTTAGGTATCATCATTCCATTAGTAACTACTACACGTGGAGCATTCTTATGAGAAGGGAATAAACCCATCGGGTGACCTGAGTACATTACAAGTGTTTGCTCATCGGTCATTTCTCCTAGGTATTTCATCGTTAGTAAGTACTGTGCCCAGTTAGAGAATACAGCTCCATTACCACCATAAGTGATTAATTCATGTGGGTGTTGTGCTACTGCATAGTCTAAGTTGTTTTGAATCATTAACATGATGGCCTTAGCTTGTTGACATTGGCCAGGATACTCATTTATCGATCTTGCATACATCTTATAGTCTGGACGTAAGCGATACATGTATATTCTTCCATACTTCTCAAGTTCTTCTTTAAACTCAGGGATAAGTGTACTGTGATTCTCACTAGGAAAATAACGCAACGCATTTTTTAAAGCTAATATTTTCTCGTCATCTGACAATATTTCTTTTCGCTTAGGAGCGTGATTAATAGTAAGATCATACTCCTTTTTAGGAGGTAATACAGTGGGAATCCCTTGTAAAATATGTTCTTGAAAAGTCATGTTTGTGTTTTTTAGTTTGTTATTGATTTTTTATTTAAATACTATACAATTAGCAAAAATCATTAAGTACTTTTGCTAAGTTGTTGATTTATTACACGGAGTGTAATAAACAGATGGGAAGATAGTAATAAACTTGGAGAAAATTAATATCTCCTTTATTAAAAAGTTCTAAAAAAGAATATGGTGATTATTTGTAAATATTTAGTGCCTAAGGGATTTGAGGGAATTACTCTTTTTCCGTTTATTCTTTTAAAATCAGAGGATTGTAAGAAGAATGTTTATTTAGTTAATCATGAACGTATACATTTGCGCCAACAATTAGAATTATTGATAGTGTTTTTTTACGTTTGGTATGTGATTGATTTTATGAGACATTTCATATTGACTAAGAATACTAAGGAAGCTTATAAGCATATTTTGTTTGAAGTAGAAGCCTATAGTAATGAACACAATCTAACATATTTGAAGACAAGGAAGATTTATTCATTCTTAAGAAATAATACATAATGTTTGAGAACGAGAATGTGTATAATGAGCAATTAAAATTAGATTTGCCCAATGGTATAACTGTTTTTGTGAAGAGAGAAGATCTGTTGCACAATGAAGTATCAGGTAATAAGTTTAGAAAGCTTAAGTACAATATTTTAAAAGCTCAAGAGTTAGGATATAGTAAACTATTGACTTTCGGAGGAGCATATTCTAATCACATAGCGGCTACGGCAGCTGCTGGACGTATATGTGGAATAGAGACTATTGGCATTATCAGAGGAGATGAATTAGAAGATAATTACGTAGGAAATGAGACACTGACTAAAGCCGTGGAAGATGGAATGACATTAGGCTTTCTAAGTAGAACCGACTACCGATTAAAAGCTACACCTGAGATTATCGAACGTTTAGAATCTAAATATGGTGAGTTTTATCTTGTGCCTGAAGGCGGAACAAATGAAGAGGCTGTCAGAGGTACTGAGGAAATACTGAAACAGAATGATGAGGTGTTTGACTATGTGTGTACAGCTGTAGGAACAGGTGGAACTATAGCAGGTATAATAAACAGTTCTTTCGATAATCAGACAATTATTGGCTTTCCTGCTCTAAAAGGTGATTTTCTATATGAGGATATTCGTAAATTTGCCACTAAGAGTAATTGGGAATTGGTTTTAGAGTATCACTTTGGAGGATATGCGAAGTATAATGAAGAGTTGCTATCTTTTTTAAGGGAGCTATATAATCAGACAGGAGTGCTGTTTGACCCTATTTATAATGGCAAGATGATGTATGGATTAATGGAAGAAATAAAGAAAGGGAAGTTTAAAGAAGGAAGTAAAATACTTGTAATCCACACAGGAGGACTACAAGGTTGGAATGAGAAGATTAAAATTAAGTAATATCGATTTATGTTTAAAAGAGTCATTTTTTTTGTTTGTATTATGTTCGTTGTTAGCTGTGCTAGCAAGAAACCTCCAATGCCTAAGAGCAAGGCTTTAACAACTAGTAGATACCCCGCACCTACTGGGACTAAAGTAAAAGAGAAAGAATTGGTCTCTAAATCTGAATATCGATCACAACAGCAAAAAACTGAAGCTGATAAAAAGAAAGTCGAGAAGAAAGTAGAAAAGAAGAGAAATGACAGCGAGGTCTTAGAAGCGACATCAAGACTAAGTGTGACAAGTGATAACATACGCGAATATATCCTTAAGTATGAAGGGACAGCTAGGGAGAATATGTCGACTCACGGTATCCCTGCTAGTATAAAGTTGGCTCAAGGGGTATTAGAATCAGGTTCTGGACAAGGTACATTAAGTAGAAACGCCAATAACCACTTCGGTATTAAATGTCATCAGAATTGGGATGGAGAATCTGTACGTCATACTGATGATGCTCCAGATGAATGCTTTAGAAAGTATAATACAGTAGAAGAATCTTATAATGATCATTCACTTTTTTTGACTAATCGTGGGAGATATAGTGATTTGTTTCTACTAGATAAGGATGATTATGAAGGCTGGGCTAGAGGACTTAAGAATGCTGGGTATGCCACAGATCCTAAATATGCAGATAAATTGATTAGTTTGATAGAGCGCTATCAGTTATATGAGTATGATGCTCAAGTATTAAATAAGAAGTCTACTGGGCCAAGACCTAGAACAACTCCTACTTATACAGAGTCTACTAGTGTAGCCAGTACATCTAATAACAAATCTTCTTCTAAAAATACTACGACTACTTCAAAAAAGAAAGAAGCAGTACATATAGTAGCTAAAGGTGACACGCTGTATAATATATCAAAGAGATATAATCTAACTGTAGAACAATTACAGAAGATGAATAAATTGACAAATAACACAATATCAATAGGACAAACTTTAAAAATTAAATAATATGTTATACCAAAGAAGTAGTAAGCTTTTTGCAGAAGCTGAGAAAGTAATACCTGGTGGAGTGAATTCTCCTGTACGTGCTTTTAAATCTGTCGGAGGAACTCCTATCTTCGTTAAGGAAGCTAAAGGAGCATATTTATATGATGAGGATGGCAATAGACTAATAGACTATATTAACTCATGGGGACCAATGATCTTAGGGCATGCATATGAACCAGTAGTTAATGCAGTAATCGAAAAAGCAAAACTAGGAACTTCTTTTGGTATGCCAACAGAGATAGAGACACAGATAGCTGAGTTAGCTGTATCTATGGTTCCAAATATAGATAAAATTCGCTTTGTAAATTCAGGTACTGAGGCATGTATGAGTGCGGTACGTTTAGCTCGTGGATATACAGATAGAGAGAAGATAATTAAGTTTAAAGGATGTTACCACGGACACTCAGATTCATTCTTGATTTCTGCAGGTAGTGGAGCTGTAACTTTCGGATCTCCGAATAGCCCTGGTGTAACAGCAGGTACAGCTAAAGATACTTTATTAGCTACTTATAATGATTTAGCTAATGTAGCGTCTATCTTAGAAGCAAATAAAGGAGAAGTAGCTGCTATCATCGTAGAGCCAGTCGCTGGTAATATGGGGTGTGTACCTCCTGCTAAAGGATTTTTAGAAGGATTAAGAGCATTATGTGATACACATGGCACGCTATTAATATTCGATGAGGTAATGACTGGATTTCGTCTTGCTAAAGGTGGAGCACAGGAGTTATTTGGGGTAAAT
Source organism: Myroides sp. N17-2 (assembly GCF_002286775.1). GTDB lineage: Bacteria > Bacteroidota > Bacteroidia > Flavobacteriales > Flavobacteriaceae > Flavobacterium. The sequence continues at coordinate 189,707 of NZ_NSGJ01000001.1, read as the reverse complement.
GCCGATATCGTTACATTTGGTAAAGTTATCGGAGGAGGTTTGCCAGTAGGAGCATTTGCTGCTCGTAATGACATTATGAATTACCTTGCTCCTGTAGGGCCAGTTTACCAAGCAGGAACATTATCAGGAAATCCTCTAGCGATGGCAGCAGGTCTAACTATGCTACAAGAGATTAATAAAGATGCAGAGTTGTTTAACCGCCTTGAGGAAAAAACAGCCTACTTAGAGAAAGGAATTAGAAAAGTATTAAGTGATAATAATGTGGCTTATACCATTAATAGAGTAGGATCTATGATTTCTGTATTCTTTGATGAGAGAGAAGTTGTGGATTTTGATACTGCTGGGTATGGTAATAATGATACATTTAAGAAGTTCTTCCATGGGCTATTAGCTGAGGGAGTATATATTGCACCTTCATCATATGAGACTTGGTTTATCACAGATGCACTGACTTATGAAGATTTAGATCACACGATTAATGCTGTGAACAAGATATTTGCTTTATAAGTAAAAAATTAAAGATATTTATGATTAAGGGCTGTTTCTGCTTATGTAGAAACAGCCCTTTTTATATGGTGTTTTTTGTTCTGGAATTTGGGTGGTCGGCTTGTGGTCGGCATATGATAGGCATGTGGTCGGCTTAAAAGTACTATAAAACTGCCTATCACTAGCCTATCATATTGGTATCATATACTGAGCATGTGGAAGTATATAGCAAAAAAAAACAGGAACTCATTGAGTTCCTGTTCGTATAGGGTGAATTCTAATTACAGTTCTAGCTTTAGCTGATCTGGCAATAGTTTAAACGACATTCTATGATATTTACATGGACCGTGTTTAACAATAGCTTCTCTATGTTCCTTTGTTGGATATCCTTTGTTTTTTTTCCAGTTATACATGGGGAATTCTTCGTGTATCTTATCCATATAGTCATCTCTGTACGTTTTGGCTAAGATAGAAGCAGCGGCTAAGCTAAGATATTTGGTATCTCCTTTGACAATACACTGATGAAGTAAGTCAGGGATAGGAGTGAAGCGGTTACCATCGATAATTAGGAATTCTGGTTTAGGATCAAGCTCTAGTACAGATAACGTCATTGCTTTAATCGAAGCGTGTAGGATATTTAGTTCTTCGATAACATCCTCATGCAAGTGTGTTACTTTATAGGTTAAAGCATTCTCTTCTATTAATTCTCTAAGTTTATATCTAGTTTTGGCTGTTATTTGTTTAGAGTCGTTTATTTCTTCATTTAGAAAACCTTGAGGAAGGATTACTGCAGCAGCTGTTACAGGGCCTGCAATACAGCCTCTGCCAGCTTCATCTGTTCCGGCTTCAAGAATATGTGTAGAATAGTTAGGTAGTAACATATAAAGTAAACTTTGTTATTATACAAAAGTAAGTATTTATATTGTTTATAAGTAAGGTAATGTTATCATAATATTGATGTGATAAGGTTCAATGTTTTGTTAAAAACAATGCTTTTTTTTGGCAGTGATTTTTGCAAACTCTTGTGGAATCTAGTTTGTATAGGTGTTGTGTTGTTAAAAAATAGTTTGTGTTTTTGTTTTTGTTAGTATATTCAATGATTTGTCTTGTAGTTTATGTTTTGTATTTGATTTTGTAAATTACATATAATTTAATTTTTGATTATATTTTGTAATTATAATTTATAATGTTAAGAATATGTTTTGTTAGTATAGTTAATAATGGTGCAGTAGGTTAGGTTATCTAATTACTTTTTTAGATTTGTGAACTAACTAATTCAATTTAATAATGATTTCTAAGTTAAGATGGACTTTGGCTCTGGTAGCAGGGCTAGCTGTGCAAACTTCTTTTGCACAAGATAAGACTCTATCTGGTGTAGTATCTGAAGGAGGACTTCCATTACCAGGGGTATCTGTGGTAATTAAAGGAACTCAAGAGGGAACTCAAACAGATCTAGATGGAAAGTATTCTTTAAAAGTTAAACCAGGAGACGTATTAGTATACTCTTTCATCGGTATGAACGATAAAGAATATAAAGTATCTACAGCAGGTAACTATAACGTAGCATTAGAAGCAGAAGATTCTATGCTAGAAGAGGTAGTAGTAACAGCTTATGGTACACAAAGTAAAACTTCTATTGCTGGTTCTATCGCGGTAGTTGATAGCAAACAAGTAAGAGATGTAGCAGCTGCTGATGTAACTCAAGGGTTAGTAGGAAAAGTAGCTGGGGTTCAGATTTCTAATAACAGTGGTGCGCCTGGTGATGGAGCTACTATTCGTTTTAGAGGTGTAGGATCAATTTCTGCTAGTTCTGAGCCGTTAATCGTAGTAGATGGTGTTCCTTTTAATGGTACATTAGCGTCAATTAATAATGCTGATATTGAGTCTATCTCTTTCTTAAAAGATGCTTCTGCAGCAGCTTTATATGGGAATAGAGGAGCAAATGGTGTTATCATCGTTACTTCTAAAAAAGGGCAAGCTGGAAAAACTAGAGTATCTGTTGATACTAAAGTAGGTATAGCGAGTGCTAATTTCCAAGATTATGATAAGATGAGTAGCCCTTCTAAATACTACGAATCTTACTATGGTGCATTACGTAACTCTTCTATGTTCCCAAAAAATCCAGCGGATGCAATGGGATTAGAAGCAGCATCTAGTTATGCGTCAAATAACTTAATTAAGAGTTTAGGATATAATATTTATAATGTGCCAAATGCGCAATTAATAGATCCTACTACTGGACGTATTAACCCTAATGCGGAGTTAATGTATCATGAGTTATATGATGACTACATGTTTAGAGATGGGTTATTCACTCAAAACAGTATCAGTGTTTCTGGTGGTACAGATAATACTACTTTCTTATTGTCTTTAGGACATGATAAGAATGAAGGTATCGTAGCTACAAATAACTATGAGAAAACTACAGGAAGATTAAATGTAAATACTCGTATTAACGAGACATTTAAACTTGGTGCTAGTGTGAATTATGCTCATATTGAAAATAAAAACCCACTAGGAGGAGATTATATTAGAGGTAATAATACTTCTTATTCTAACCCATTCTTCTGGTCTTCTAGAATCGCTCCTATTTACCCAGTACATGCTTACGATGCTAATGGTAGTATTATGAGAGATGCTAATGGAGGTGCTATTTATGATGATGGTTCTGGTAAATTTGCTCCTAATGTTAGACCTTATGGTGCAAACTCTAATCCATATGCTCAAGGATTAAATGATTACAGAAAAACGGTATCTGATCAATTATTTGGATCTGCATTTTTAGATGTTAAATTAGCTGCTGGATTAACATTTAAGTATGTAATCTCTGCTGACTTCCAAAATGATGTTTTACGTTATACTATGAACCCTACTTATGGTTCAGGTGTAGGAGTTAATGGGCGTGCTAATCAAAGAGATAGTAAAATGTTTGCTGTGACTAATCAACAGTTATTAAACTATAACAAATGGTTCGGTCAACATTCAGTAGATATCTTATTAGGACATGAGACTATGCATCGTACTAAAGATAACTTATATGTACAACGTACTAATATGTTACTTCCTGATAGCCCATTTATCAACCATGGAGCTGTACTTAAAACTGCAGAAGGTGGACAAGATAAATATGTATTAGAAGGATATTTTGCTAAACTTAACTACGGATATAATAATAAATATTTCGTTAACGCAAGTATTAGACGTGATGCTTCTTCTTATTTCCACCCAGATAATAAATGGGGAACTTTCTTCGGTGTAGGTGCTGCTTACGCAATCTCTTCTGAAGACTTTATGAAAGATATCAAATGGATTGATAACTTAAAACTTAAAGCAAGTTACGGTGAGCAAGGGAATGATAACTTAATGAGAGTTAACCCTTACCAAGATCAGTGGGCAGTATTCCCTACTTATGATCCAGATGCTCCAATCTCTATTGAGTTAGTGAACAAGGGAAATAAGAATATTACTTGGGAGAAAAACAAAAACTTTAATATTGGTTTTGAAGGTTCTTTCTTAAATGGACGTATTTCTGTTGATGCAGAGTATTTTGAAAGAAAAGTAGACGATATGTTATTCTTCGTTCCTCAATCTGCTACAACAGGAGTGTTAACTCAACCATTCAATGCAGGTAATATGAAAAATACAGGTGTTGAGGTAGGAATTAATGCAGCTTTAGTTCGTACTGAAGATTTTAAATTAAACTTTAATATCAACGCTACACACTATAAAAACAAAATTACTAAGTTACCTGATGGTCAAGAGAATATTGTAGATGGACAGTTTATTCGTAGAGAAGGTGGTTCTATCTATAACTATTACTTAAAAGAATATGTAGGTGTTAACCAAGAGAATGGTAATGCTCAGTTCGTTAGAATAGACGAGAAAACAGGAGAGCGTTCTATTACTGAAGATTGGAATAAGGCAACTTACCAAGATTTAGATAAATCTGCGTTACCTTCTGTATATGGTGGATTTGGATTAAATGCTGAATATAAAGGATTCGATTTAGGAGCTAACTTCGCTTACCAATTAGGTGGATATGGTTATGATACTAAATACACTGCTTTCTTTGCATTAAGACCAGGACAGAATTTACATAATGATTTTGGAAAAACTTGGGATCCAGTGACTAAACAAGGTTCTATGCCACGTGTAGATGTTACTGACCCTAGAAATGCTTATAGTGGTTCAACTTTAGCTTTAATAAAATCTGACTACTTAAGTTTACAAAATGTTACATTAGGATATACATTTACTAAAGATGTAACTTCTAAATTAGGTATTGATCGTTTACGCATCTACGGAATGGTAGATAACGTAGCATTATGGTCAAAACGTCAAGGATATGATCCACGTGTTAACTTAACTGGATTATCAGGTACAGGTTACCCATTATACAGAACGTTTGCATTCGGAGTTAATTTAAACTTTTAATTAGAGTCTAAACATGAAAAAAATTATATATAGCTCATTGTTATTAGGAGCAGTTCTGATGACATCTTGTGCTGAAGATTATACAGAAACTCAGCAAGGAACAAATTTCTCTAGTGAGCAAATCGAAGCAATGTTAGCTAACCCTGAGAAAGCAACAATTGCAATTAATGCAGCTGAACGCGGTAAAGAGCGTTCTAGAGCAATATCTGGTTTTGCAGAAGTTGGATCTCATGAGGATTTTGGGCAAAAGGCAGTTGATATTTATATGGATGCTATGAGTAACGACATGGTAATTCTTAGAAATGACTGGTTTGCGTATGCATATACTTACCAAGACCGTGTAGAAACAGGAAATACTGCTACAATTTATAACTATTTCGCTAAATCTATTGCTTTAACAGATAACGCGATTCAGTTATTAATGAAATCGGATAAGAACTATGCGAATACACCTATCTATGCTCGTTTATTAGCATTTAGAGGTTATGCATATTTATACCTTACTCAATTATATAGCCACGATGGGAAAAGTGTTCCATTTAGCTATGTTGATGAAAGTGGTGTAGAACACAGATCTGAATCTAGAATTTCAGTAGAGAAGATGAATGAAAATATCAAAAAAGAGTTAACTCAAGCTTTTGATATTTTAGAGAAAACAGCTTTTGTACGTTCAGACAAATCAGTTATAGATAAGAATGTAGTAGCGGGTATCTTATCTCGTTATAACTTATATATTAAGAATTGGTCAGAAGCACAGCGTTATGCATTAATCGCTATGGATAACAAAGCAGACTTTAATGATTTCTCAGTTGTTAATTCAGGTACATTTAGCCAATTAAATAACCAAGATTGGATGTGGGGTTACCCTATTGATGGTAGTAATACAGGTTTCTTTGCTTCTTACTTCTCTCATATGGATACATTCAACCAAGGTTATGGTAGAAGAGGTGCAACGACAAAAGGAATCGACAGACGTCTTTACGACGGTATGAATAGTACTGATAAACGTAAAAATGAGTGGTTTGCTGATGGAGTGAAAAAATATACTAGTAAATATTGGACTGTTAAAGATCCTATAGCTATACCTAAGTATGTGAATATGAAATTTAGAGATGACTCTAACTTCCAAGGTGATTATTTATATATGAGAAAAACAGAAATGTATTTCAACTATATGGAAGCAATGGCAGTTAATAACCCTGCACAAGCACAAGGTTTATTAGAGAAGTATATGACTAGTCGTGATGCTAAGTATAGTTTCGAAGGTAGAGATAAGTCTGGTAAAGAATTTGGTATGTCTCGTGAAACTCTTATGGATGAAATCCGTTTCCAAAAACGTATTGAGTTCTGGGGAGAAGGTTTTGCATTACTAGATATGAAACGTTGGGATTTAGGTTTACAACGTAAATATGGTAAAGCAATTCTAAATGATAAAAATGAAATTGTTAATGAAGGAACACTTTCTAATCATAGATATAATCCTGGATTATTTGATTTACCAGTTAGATCAAATAGCTTTATCTTACAGTTCCCACTGAATGAGATAAATGTTTATAGAGGAAGACTTGAACAAAACCCAGTAGAATAATTATAATGAAGAGGTTGTTTTTTAACAACCTCTTTTTTTTCGGTTTATTTTGTAAATTTGCAACTTTAAAAATTTAGTTATGAGAGGATTAAGAATATTGTCAGTTTTTGCTTTTATCGGGGCTACTATTGTTTCGTGTAGCAGTAGCGAAAAAGATCCATATAAACCAGATCCTAATAAAGGGGATTATGTAAAAGTGTCTAGCATGACTGTATCTAAAGATACTGTAAAAAGCGATTTATTAGAGGTAAGATATAATATCGATTATAATAGTATACTAAAAGCGAAAACTATTAAGGTTTATAGTGATATTAATGGATCTGTATCTTTACCAGAGAAAGCACCATTAATGTATATGTTCGAGTATAAAAAAGACGAGGGGCTTAATTCTATATCTATCGTAGAAAATGAAAATATGGGTATAGATGAGGATGTATATAGGTTAAACGCTAAATATAAGGGTGATGTATTAGAAAAATTAGAAAATGAAACCAAATCTAATTCTACGACATTTGAGTATTCGAGTGGTAATATAATTAAAGCAACAAAAGACAATAAATCATATACATATAGTTATGATAATAGAGGTAATCTTACGTCAGTGTCTGATGAGAGTGGTAAATTGTTCACTTACGAATATAGTAATGGCAATAATCCTTTTGTTCACAGTGAATTTAATTTGACTTTTGATTATATACCTGGAGGTGATTTGATTCGTTTCGTACAAGGAACTAAGAATGCGATGACTAAAGCGATTAATGAGAAAACACGTGAAGTGTATAGTTTTAAATATAAGTGGGATGAGTTTAATTATCCTACTGAGATGTTAGTGAAGGGAAAGGAAAGTGTACTATTGTTTAAGTTTGTAAATAGAATTATTAGTAGACCTGAAAGTAAATAAAAGTAAGCCTTAGAGATGATCTAGGGCTTTTTTTATACTTCTATGTTTGTATTAAGAATTGACTATATGTTTAGTCTGTAAAATAGGAAAGCTCTCATATCAATATGAGAGTTTTTTATGGACTAAGGCGAAATAGTAATAAAGTATTTAAATAGTTGTTTGTCAGGATTAAGATAATATCATTTAAATGTTTGAATTGTTTTGTTAATAGCTTAATGTTCTTTGATTAGTGTTAATTATTAGTTAACGATTTAGCTAGTTTTGGAGAACTAACTAATCAAAGTTTTATGAAGAAATCTAAACTAAATTGGTTTTATGCAGGTTTGCTTGTGCTTTCAGTACATTCAGGCTATGCGCAAAACAAAACACTTGCAGGTAAAGTAAGTGAAGGAGGGCTTCCCTTGCCTGGTGTGTCTGTGACAATACAAGGTACTAATGAAGGTACTCAGACTGATCTTGAGGGGAAATACTCTTTAAATGTAAAGAAGGGTGATACTCTTATTTATTCTTTCGTGGGAATGAAAGATATCAAGCACGTTGTAGGTGTGGAAGCTATGTACAATGTTACGATGTCAGGAGACGATGAAATGCTAGATGAAGTTGTTGTAACCGCTTTAGGTATTAAACGGGACAAGAAGAAATTAGGTTATTCTTCTCAAGAAGTAAAAGGAGATAATCTATCTGGTTCAGGACAAACAAATGCAGTTAATGCTCTTTCTGGAAATGTAGCAGGACTTCAAGTAACTGCTCCTTCTTCTATGGGGGGCTCTGCACGTATTGTATTGCGTGGAGTTAAATCTGTAACAGGAAATAATCAGCCTCTTATTGTAATTGATGGAGTGCCTCTAGATAATAGTAATTTTGCAGATGCAAATATGCAAAGAGGGTCTGGTGGGCGTGACTATGGAGATACTTCTGCGGATATAAATCCAGATGACATTGAATCAGTAACTGTTCTTAAAGGAGGTCCTGCTTCAGCTCTTTATGGAAATAGAGGTGGTAATGGTGTTATTATTTATACCACTAAGTCTGCTAAAAATGGACGTACTGATATCGAAGTAAATACAGGAATATCTTTCGAAAGGATTAATATAATGCCAAAACTACAAACTCAGTATGGAGGTGGTTCAGCTTCTACATTGCCTACAACTACTATTAATGGCAGAAAATATAACATCGCTGAATACAGTGTAGATGAAAGTTGGGGGGCTAAATTCGACGGGCAAAAGTACCTACCATGGTATGCTTTTGATCCTGAATTTGCAAATGATTATATGAAAGAAGTAGCCTGGGAGAAATCTAAAAATGATGTTAAGACTTTCTTTAATACAGGGATTTCACATAATCAATCAGTGGCAATTGGTAAGTCATATAAAGATAGCAATGTTAGAATGTCTTTTAGTAATAATGTTACAGAAGGGATTGTTCCTAATTCAAAACTACAACGTAATAATATTGCTATAAGTGCTTCTACTAAACTAACAGAAAAGTTAAAAGCAGAAACTAATTTTAATTATGTATATACCAAAGGATTTAATCGACCAGAAGTAGGCTATGGTGATAATTCAGTAGCTCAGAAGTTTTTTCAATGGGGTCAACGTCAATTAGATTTTAATAAGTTAAAAGATTACAAGTTAGCTAATGGAGCCCAACGTAGTTGGAATAGAAAAGATTGGGATAACTCTACACCTGCCTATTCGGATAATCCATATTGGACAATAAACGAGAATATATCAGAGGATAAAAGAAATAGAACTTATGGAAATATTAAACTTACCTATAGCTTCTCTGATAAACTGTATGCTGTAGGAACTGTTTATGGTGATAGCTATAGTTTCACAGTGGAAGAGAGGGTGGCTGTTGGTTCTCAGAAAATGTCTAAGTATAATTTTATGAAACGCAATGTTTCGGAGTATAACTATGAAGGACGTTTGCATTATGATGATCATTTTGGCGATTTTGGTATTAATGCCTTTTTAGGAATCAATAGAAGTGAGAAACGAAGAGATTATTTATATGGTACTACCGTAGGGGGGCTTGATATTGCTAATTTATACAACCTTAGCAATAGTAAGATGACTCCTAAAAGTGAGGGAGAAAAATTTCATTCACGTACTAATAGTGTTTTTGGCTCTGTTAGTATTAATTATAAGGAGTTCCTGTTCTTAGAAGGGACTGTTCGTACAGATTGGTTTTCTACAGTTAAGAAGTCCGTTACTTATCCTTCAGTAACAGGTACGTTCTTATTTTCTCAGTTAATGCAGGATGCAGATTGGTTGTCTTTTGGTAAAATTCGTTTAGGATGGGCTCAAGTAGGGAATGATACTGAACCTTATAGAACTGCTAATTATTATAGTTTAGATGGTCCCTTTAAAGGTGATCCAACTTACTCATTAAGTACTACAGCTAATAGTCCTGATTTAAAACCTGAATTAATGACCACTAAAGAAGTGGGGTTGGAAGCTGCATTTTTGAATAATAGAATAGGTTTTGAAGTTTCTTATTATGAGATTACAACGAAGGACTTAATTACACGTGTGCAGAATGATGCAGCAACAGGCTTCCCTTATCGATGGAAAAATGCAGGGGATATGAAAAATAAGGGGGTTGAAGCAACATTGAACCTGTCACCAATTAGAACAAAAGATTTCTCTTGGGATGTCTCATGGAATTTTTCTAAGAATAAAAATGAGTTGGTACGTTTAGATAAAGGAGTTGAATCTGTTGAGATTGCTCGTGCTCCATTTCAAGTTACTTTGCAAGGAAAAATAGGAGAAGCGTATGGGCAATTTTACGGTTATGATTATGTTTATGACAACAATGGAAACAAAGTAGTAGGCGATAATGGATTATATGTAAAGACTGAATCTATGCAAGCTTTAGGGACATATCTTCCTGATTATAATATGGGAATTAGAAATAGTTTTAAATACAAGAACTTTAATCTGGGAGTATTATTAGATATCCAAAAAGGAGGTAAATACTTTTCTACTTCACATATGTTTGGTATGTATTCTGGTATGTTAAAGGAATCTGCGGAAAATGACGTTCGTGAAAAAGGTATTGTCTTGAAGGGTGTTAAACAAGATGGTACTAAAAATGATATTGTTGCAAATGGTCAAGATTGGGCACAGAGTCATTATGGGGGTGTAGATGCACAAAATATTTTTGATGCGGATTATGTAAAGCTTCGAGAAGTTTCACTTGGATATGATTTGCCAACTAAATGGTTAGGACCTTTTAAAGGAATTACTATTTCTATGTATGGACGTAATTTGTTTACTTGGAATCTTGCTTGGAAAGGTATGGATCCAGAAATGGCATCTTATGGGAGTGGTAATGTTCAAGCAATAGAAGGAGCATCATTGCCTTCTACTAGAACTTACGGAATGAATGTTAAATTTAAATTCTAGTGATTATTATGAAAAAGTTTGTATATAAAGTGTCCTTTCTAGCATGTATTTTAGCATTCGTAAGTTGTGATAAAGACTTAGAAAGTATAAATGAGAATCCTAATAAAACAAAAGTGGTTCCTACAGGAGGATTGTTTAATGGAGCCAATAAAGCATTAATGACCAATACTCGTGGAGGATTTCCTTCAGGACGTATGGCATTACCATGGGTTCAATATTCTGCTCAAAGAAACTACACAGATGAAGATTTGTATCTATTCCGTCCAAGTGTAAATAATAGCCTGTATAGAGATGTATTTTTATCTACTAAAGCATATAAGGAGATTACAGACATAGTATCTAATCCTGAGAACGCAATAAAGGTAGCTACTTATGGTAATCCTAGTAATATGTTAGCAGCTGCCCGTATAATGTTGGTTTACTCTCAGCTCCAGGTTCTAGAAATTTATGGTGATGTACCATACTATTCTTTTGGTAGTAAAGATTCTGATTTTGAAGCAATGACTTTGGGGCTTGCGAATGAGAAGAACACTCCTAAATTGGCAACACAAGAGAAGATATATTTGGATATGTTAAACGAATTAAAGGTAGCTTCTGAAAGCATTGAGTTAGATAGTAAAATATTTGTTCAAGGTGATTTTATATTTAGAAGTTCAGTAAAAATGAAACGTTTTGCAAATTCTTTACGCCTAAAGATTGCTAATCGCGTTAAAGGGGTAAATTCTTTAAGTACTGTTGCAAAAGAACATATGAATGATGCCATTAAGAGCGGTGTTATGTTATCAAACGATGATACCGTTGGATTAGAATTTCAAAATGATCAAGTTAATCCAGCACCTTTTTATAAAGCAGCATTTATTGATAATAGGAATGATTTTTCACCAACTAATACTTTTGTAGAATTGTTAAAAGGAGAGGAGAAAATGGTAGGGAAAAGAAATCCTTTTAAGGGAATTGTTGACCCTCGTCTATTTAGAATGGTTGCTCCTAAAAGTCAGTTGCTAGATGTTAAACAGGCAGATGGTACTATAGTTAAGAAAGAAGTAACAGTTAGTTTTACATATAAAACAGATATACCAAGTATTCAATCTAACAACTCTGTAGATAGAACAGCAGAGTTTTATATTGGTTTGCCCATAGGTATACCTAGTAAATTCACTGGATCTCAGAAGGGATATGTTTCACAATTTTCTGGGAACATCTATAAAGCAGATTATATAGAGATTTTAATGGAGTATGCGGAAGTAGAATTTCTTCTTTCAGAATTTAAAGGTTGGGATGATACACATTACAAGAAAGGGATTGAAGCATCTATGCAACGATGGGGAGTAAATTCTAATGAGATTAATAAATACATTGCTAAAGTGCCTGCTGGTTCTGAAGAAAATGTTTTAACCCAGAAATACATTGCCTTGTATATGCAACCTTATGAAGCTTGGGCTGAGTATCGTAGAACTAAGTTTCCTAAGACTTTTCTACTACCAGGTGAAAGCCATGATTTAGTTGCTAAAGGGCCAAATGGAGAGACGAAGTATACTTTTAAACCACATGAGGCAGTTGATTACTTAAAAGATTTGCCTGAACGTATTACTTATCCTTCAGATATGGATCTTGTTAATAAGGCTAATAAAGAAGCTGCAGCAACTCGTATGGGAGGAGACAAAATGGATACAAAACTAATTTGGGCAAAAAAATAGTTAGCAATATAAGTGTAAAATAGAAGGCCATCTTAGGATGGCCTTTTTATTAGGGAAAAGCGCTTGAGCAAGAATCTAATAATTCTAATATAGGTGCTATTTTTGGAGATGGAACTTATGTATATACAGAGAATGTTTGGTGGGCTAAAGGAACGAGATCGTTTTTTATAACATTATTAAGAATAGGGTAGCTTAAATGCTATCCTCTTTTTATTTAGAATATTATTATGAATTATCTAGTAGTATTGTGGATCTGATTACTTGATCTATAAAGGAGTATTTTGGGTTTATGAGTAACTATTGAGGTTGTATGGTTTTTTTACTTAAGGATTAGGTGGGGTTGATGCTTTTTTTGTTCTTGTAATTTATAAATAAGGTTTTTATATTGAATTTTATAGAATTACGAGAGGTTAGTAAAATACTTATACTAAAATTAATGTTAATTTATATTTGATTAGTTTTAGTGTTTTTTTATAAAAATGTAATTTTAAGTTTTGTTTTTATTTATGTGGGTGATTAATTCGTTTTGTTTTGTTTGTTTTGTTGATAATAATTTATATTTACAGCCATAGATTTGTGTAATTTGTAATTTTAGTGAGTAAAAAAAACTAACAAAAAACAAAATATGTGAAATATTTTGTTAGATTTGTGAAACTAACTAATCAATGTGTTATTAATGAAGAAATCAAGACTTAATTGGTTTTATGCTGGTCTGCTAGTACTTTCAGTACATTCAGGTTACGCACAAAACAAGACACTTACAGGGGTTGTAAGTGAGGATGGTTTACCATTACCAGGAGTTTCTGTGACTATAAAAGGTACACAAGAGGGAGCTCAAACGGATTTAGATGGTAAGTATTCATTAAAAGTGAAACAAGGAGATGTTCTTGTTTTCAGTTTTATTGGAATGAAAGACGTTACTTATAAAGTAGGAGCTGCTACTATTTACAATGCAAATTTATCAGCAGATGATAATATCTTGGATGAAGTTATCGTTGTTGGATATGGTACAGCAACAAAGGAATCATTTACTGGTTCTGCTTCACAAATAAGTAGTAAAGAAATTGAGAAGAAGAATGTATCTAATGCGGTGTCTGCATTAGCTGGAGAAGCAGCCGGTGTACGTGTAATTACTACTAGTGGTCAGCCTGGTTCTGAACCAACAGTACGTATTCGTGGATTTGGTTCTGTAAATGGTAATAGAAGTCCTCTATATATTGTGGATGGAGTACCGTTTATGGGGAATGTTAGTGCAATTAATCCTTCTGATATTGGATCAATGACTGTATTGAAGGATGCTACAGCAACTGCTATTTATGGTTCTCGTGGAGCTAATGGTGTAATTATAATTAATACTAAGACTGGTAAAGGTAAAGACTCATATATTGAGGTAGATATTAAGACAGGAGTTAACTGGAGAGCATTACCTAAATATGATGTGATTACTTCACCTGAAGAATATATTGGCTATACTCATGAGTCTTTAAAGAATTTTGGTCAATACAGTTTAAAGTATGACGCAGCTAAGGCTCAAAAATTTGCTGACTCAAACTTATTTGGTGCACGTTATGGGATTCATCCTGGATATAATATGTGGAATGTAAGTAATGGAGCTGAGCTAATTGACCCTACTACAGGTAAGGTGCGTAGTGGAGTTACAAGAAAGTACGATCCAGAGAATTGGGAAGATTATGCTTTTAAGGCATCTCATCGTACAGAAGGGAATGTAACAATGGGAGGTTCTTCAGAGAAGAGTTCTTATTTTACTTCTCTTGGATATTTAAAGGATGAAGGATATTCTTTAAATTCTGATTATGAAAGAATTAGTGCTCGTGTGAATCTTCAACATAAACCAAAAGAATGGTTAGATGCTAAGATAAACATTGGATATGCACATTCAGAAAGTAATCAAAGTGGACAAAGTTCAGATTCAGGAAGTGTATTCTGGTTCACTGATAATATTCCGTCAATTTATCCTTTATTTCAAAGAGATGAAGACGGAAATAAAATTCCTGATGTATTAGGTGGCGGTGGATATGAATTTGATTATGGTGAGGTATATAACCGTGGTTTTGGTGCTTTTACTAATGCTTTAGGAGACGCTACTTATGGAAAGGATAAGAGAATTCGTGATGAAATGAATGCCAACGCTTCATTTGTAGTTGATTTATATGATGGGTTGACCTTTGAAACAAATATAGGTGGGCAGTTTTATAGTAGTACTAGAGATGTTGTTAATAGTATATTCTACGGATCTGCGGCTTCTATGGGAGGTTCTATTTACAAAGATAAAAGAGAATTATTTACTTATAACTGGACAAAAATGTTCCGTTATAAAAAATCTTTTGGAGCACACGGTATTGAGTTATTAGCAGCTCATGAGAATAGTACTTTTGAAAATAGAATTAACCAAATTAATAAAAATGGTTTAGCTTCAACAAGTGGTACTGAATTGAATAACGCAGCTAATAGTACACCAGCTTATGGTTGGACAGATAAGTATACGATGGAAAGTTACTTTGCTAAGGCAGGTTATGACTATGCTGGTAAGTACTTTGTAGATGCAATTATAAGAAGAGATGGTTCTTCGAAATTTAAAAATGAAAAATGGGGAACTTTTGGTTCTGTAGGATTATCGTGGGTTGTTTCACGTGAGAATTTTATGCAGAATCAAGAACTATTTTCTCATTTAAAAGTTAAAACTAGTTACGGTTTAACTGGGGATCAAACACCTTATGTTGTTATTGATGGAGTTAATCAGGAAGCATACCATCCAGGAGATAATTTATGGAAAGTCACTAATTACAATGGGAAATTAGCTATTTATGAAGATAGAATAGGTAATCCAGAGTTAACTTGGGAGAAGTCAAAAATGTTTCAAGCTGGAGTAGAATTTAGCTTAGGAAAATATTTAGATGTTAATGTGGATTATTATGATAAGAAAACTGATAATTTAGTTTTCGATCGTAAAGTTGGACCATCTGCTGGATATGAATCTATGACTGTAAATGGTGGAGGTTTAGTAAATAGAGGATTAGAGTTCAATGTGACAGGGCATTTATTAAAAACAAAAGATGCTTATATAGATTTGTCGATTAATGGTGAACATTTTTCTACTAATTTAACGAAAATGCCAATTGACCCAATGACGGGTAAACAGAAAACTGTTGATGTTGTTGGTGTAATGGGACGTGCAGCTGACCATTCATTAGGAGATTTTTATATGCGTGAATATGCAGGTGTTGATTCTAATACAGGTTTATCTCAATGGTATGTATATACTTATGAAAAAGACGGTCAAAGAAATACAGTTACATCTATGAGTGATTTCCTTGCTAAGAATCCTGAATATGAAGGAAAGTTAACTAAGGAAAAAACTAGTAACTATGGAGAGGCAACAGAATCTTTTGTTGGAAAATCTGCTATACCAAAACTAAGAGGAGGTATTAATTTAAGTGCAGGCTATAAAGGATGGGACTTAAGTGTTCAGATGCTTTACAGTATTGGAGGTTATGCTTATGATGGTAGTTATGCTAGCTTAATGGGAAGTGGAAAAGCTGGTGGTAATAATTGGCATAAAGATATTGCTGGACGTTGGCAGAACCCTGGAGATGTTACTGATATCCCAAGATTGTCTAATGGAGGAGATCCTAACGTAACAGCTACTTCTACACGTTTTTTAACTAAGGCGGATTACTTAAGTGTTAATAATATCAGAGTAGGATATACATTGCCAAAAACTTATGTAAAACAACTTGGTCTAGCTGATTTAAGTTTCTTTATATCTGGAGATAATTTGTTCTTGTTTACGAAACGTGATGGATTTAATCCATCTACACATGAATTTGGAACATCTAATACTTATAGATACCCTCCTTTAACAACCATCACAGGTGGTGTTAAGGTTAAATTTTAATCCTAAAGAAAATAAGAAATGAAAAAAGTTATAATGTTAGCTCTTGGGGCAGGATTGTTTTTAGGATCGTGTTCTAAGGATTATTTAGAAGTTAGTTCTACTAGAACTATGTCAAAGAGTGATATAGATAAAATCTCTCAAACTTCTCCTCACTTAAAGGATGCTTCTTTGTATGGTATTTATGCCTATAATATGACTGCTTATTCTGGAGGAACTACAGGTCATGATGATTTTGGGCAGAAAGGATATGATATTTATACAGATATGGTATCAGGAGATATGAACCTGAATGCTTATGGTTATGGTTGGTATCGTGATATTGCAAATCTAACTGATTTACAAAATCCTTCTTCAACAACTAATCATAAACCATGGAGATTTTATTACTTTATGGTCCGTGCTACAAATTTAATTATTGTTGATTTAGCTGGACAAGATGGTAATGGAATTCCAACTTCAGATAAAGATAAAGTAGTATTGGCAGAGGCAAAAGCTTTACGTGCGTATATGTATTACAATCTAGTTAATATGTATACTGCTGGATATGATGCAAATGAGAAGATATTGCCTATCTATGAAGCTCCTATCTATACAAATACTCCTGCTAAGAAAACACAGGAAGTGTTTGCACTTATGGAGAAAGATTTGAAATCATCACTTTCTTTGTATGAAAGTGCTGGTGAAGATAGAGTGAAAGATCGTATTTCAGTTGATTATTTCGTAGCTAAAGGTATTTTAGCTTATGTATATGCCGCTAAAGGGACATCTGACGCATTGCTTGAAGCCGCTAAACTTAGTAAGGACGTTATTGAAGGAGGAGGATATTCTCTAGCTACTAAAGAGATTCTTTTAAAAGGATTTAATAAAGTAAATGACAATCCTAACTGGATGTGGGGAGGTAAGATTACTACTCAGACTGACTTAGATTTGGTCTCTTGGTGGGGACAAGTTGATGTGTTTACATATAGTTATGCAGCTATTGGAGATACGAAAGGTATGAGTGAACAATTGTATAATAGTATTCCAGAGAAGGATGTTCGTAAAGGTCAATTTAGTAATAAGAAGACTACTGACGTTAACGGAGATGTACGTGATTTTGGTGCTACAGCATATGTTGCGTATAATAAATTCTATTCAGCAACAGGTAGAATATTTATGGGACAAAGAATTATTGAATCTGATTACTTGTATATGAGATTAGAGGAGATGTATTTGTTAAATGCTGAAGTTAATGCGCGTGTAGGTAATGAAGGTGAGGCTAAAAATACTTTAAAAGAATTGATGGCTATAAGAATTGCTGATACTTCATACATTGATGGTTTGAGTTCAACAGGATTGGTTGATGAAATTCTTAAACAAACTCGTATAGAGCTTTGGGGTGAAGGTAAAGTTTATGCTGCTATTAAGCGTAATAAGAAATCATTCCAATATGGTTCTAATCATTTATTCTTAAGAGATAAAGTTTATAATTTTAATGATAAACAGACTACTTGGAGAGTTCCACAAGATGAATTGTTGAATAATCCAGTATATAATAACTAGTTATTTAAATAGTAAATTTAAGCCTGCTTCGTAAGAAGCAGGCTTTTTTATTTCTATAATTCATGATTTTATTAAGAAATTTTTAATTATTATTTTTTTGCAAATCTTTGTGACCTTGGTACTTGATAATGTGTTAAATAGAGTGGAAAGCTTTAAATAATATGTTTGTGATTGTATGTAAAATAACTGTTATTTATAATGCTTTTAGTTGTTAAAATTTAAGTATTGGTTTGTTTCATTTGGTTTATTTGTATTTAATTTAGTTTATTATATGTTTATTTTTTGTGAATTATTATAATTTTTGGTTTAATTTTTTTATTTAATGTATAATGTTTTGCTTTTTTAAAAACTTAAACAAAACTTAAAATATGTAAAATATTTTGTTAGATTTGCCTGCATAACTAATCAATAATTAAAATGAAATCAAAGTTTAAATGGATCTTGGTTGGCTCACTTGCTTTTCTAGTACAAGTGGGTTTTGCTCAAGAAAAGACTTTTAATGGGGTTGTAAGCGAGGGAGGTTTACCTCTTCCTGGTGTTTCCGTTACGATTTCTGGTACTACTGATGGTACTCAGACTGATTTAGATGGAAAGTATTCATTAAAAGTAAAGAAAGGTGATGTGATCATCTATTCTTTCGTTGGAATGAAAGATATCAAACACACTGTAGGTGGTGAAGCTATTTACAATGTTACTATGGCTGGTGATGATGAGATGTTAGATGAGGTAGTAGTAACTGCTCTTGGTATTAAACGTGACAAGAAGAAGTTAGGTTATTCTTCACAAGAGGTAAAGGGTGAAAACTTGTCTGATGCAGGTCAAGCGAATGCAGTTAATGCATTATCAGGAAATGTATCAGGTATCCAAGTTACTTCTCCTTCTTCTATGGGAGGATCTACTCGTATCGTGATGCGTGGTATTAAATCTGTGACTGGAAATAATCAACCACTTATCGTTATTGATGGTGTGCCATTAGACAATAGTAACTTTGCTAACTCTAATACTCAGAGAGGATCAGGTGGACGTGATTATGGTGATGCTACAGGAGATATTAATCCAGCAGACATTGAGTCAGTAACTGTACTTAAAGGTGGACCTGCTTCTGCTCTTTATGGTGCTCGTGCTGGTAATGGTGCAATTATTTATACAACTAAATCTGCTAAGAATGGAAAAGTTGATATAGAATTTAATACAGGGTTATCTTTTGAGAGTATTAATATTATGCCAGACCTTCAGAATTCTTATGGAGGAGGTATTAGCCAAACTTTCAAAAAGCAATTAATTAATGGTAAGGAGTATAACTTAGCTGATTATGCAGCTGATGAAAGCTGGGGGCCAAAGTTTGATGGTACTATGTATCTTCCATGGAATGCATTTGACAAAGAATTTGCAAATGATTATATGAAAGAAGTAGCATGGGAAGCTTCTAAAAACGATGTAAAAAAATATTTTAGAACTGGTATTACACGTAATAACTCATTCGCGATAGGTAAGTCTTATCAAGATGCAAGTGTTAGAATGTCATTTAATAATAATATGACGGATGGTATTTTACCAAATTCTAAATTAACACGTAATAACTTTAGTATTAATGGATCTGTAAAGCTTTCAGAGAAGTTAAAAGCAGAAGGTAACGTTAGTTATGTTCATACAAAAGGTTTTAATAGACCTGAGGTAGGTTATGGAGATAATTCAGTTGCAAAAAGTTTCTTCCAATGGAACCAAAGACAGTTAGATTATAGTGATCTTAGAGACTATAAACTAGCTAATGGACAACAAAGAACATGGAACAGAACGTCATGGAGTGATGCGACTCCTAAGTATATGGATAACCCATATTGGACGGCGCATATGAATACTTCTTCAGATGTTAGAACACGTACATTCGGTAATGCTAAGTTAACTTATAACTTTACACCAGAGTTTTATGCTGTTGGGACTGTGTATGCAGATAGTTATAGTTTAACGGTTGAAGAACGTACTGCTGTTGGTTCTAAAAAAGAATCTAAGTATTACTTAGCTAAGAGAAATGTTTCTGAGTTTAACTATGAAGGACGTATTCACTATGATAAAAATTTAACAGATTTTACTTTTAATATTTTTGCTGGAGCAAATAGATCTGAAAGAAGAAGAGATCATGTTGTAGCAGAAACACAAGGAGGATTAATCTTACCAGATTTATTTACGTTGAAAAATGCAAAAGGATCAGTTAGTGATAATGCATCTTTCCACAGAAGAGTAAATAGTATTTTTGGATCGGCATCGATTGGTTATAAGGAATTCTTATTTTTGGATTTAACTACTCGTACAGACTGGTTCTCTACAGTTACTAAATCTTCAACATATAATTCTGTAACAGGATCATTTATCTTCTCTAATATTGTTAATGCTTCTTGGCTTAACTTTGGTAAGTTGCGTTTAGGATGGGCACAAGTTGGAAATGATACTAATGAATATCAATTAGCAGATTACTATAATATAGAGCAATCTTTCCAAGGTGATCCTATGTATAGTGCAAAACTACAAGCTAATAATCCTAATATTAAACCTGAAACTCTTGAAACAAAAGAGATTGGTTTAGAGGCAAGTTTGTTTAATAATAGAGTTGGATTTGAAGTTTCATACTATGATATTTTAACTAAAGACTTAATTACTCCATTAGAGATTGATGCAGCTACTGGTTACACTAGTAAATTGGTAAATGCTGGAGAAATGAGTAACCGTGGTATAGAAGCTACATTAAACTTAACTCCAATTAAAAAAGGAGATTTCCAATGGGATATTACTTGGAACTTTGCTAAGAATAAGAATAAGCTAAAATCATTATATGATGGAGCTGAAACTTTAGAATTAGCTAAAGCGCCTTTCCGTGTTAGATTAATGGCTCAAGTTGATCAACGTTATGGACAAATCTTTGGTACTGATTACGTTTATGATGATAACGGAAATAAAGTAATCGATAGTAATGGTTTATATAAAGCGACTACTGATTTAAAACCATTAGGATCAGTTTTACCTGATTTCAATATGGGAATTCGCAATAGTTTTACTTATAAGAATTTTAGATTTGGATTCTTACTTGATATTCAAAAAGGTGGACATTATTTCTCTACTACTCATATGTATGGTATGTCTTCTGGTATGTTACAAGCTACAGTTGATGGAAATATTCGTGAGACAGGTGTAGTACTAGAAGGTGTTACAGCTGATGGAAAGAAAAATGAAAAGGTTGTTACTGGCCAAGATTATTCTAAAGGATTTAAGTCTACTGTAGATGCACAAAACGTTTTTGGAGCAGATTATATTAAATTAAGAGAAGTTACATTAGGATATGACTTACCAACTAAGTGGACTGGACCTTTTAAAGGAATTCAATTGTCTGTTTTTGCTCGTAACTTATTTACTTGGAACTTAGATTGGAAAGGTATGGATCCTGAAATGGCATCTTACGGAAGTGGTAATATCCAAGGTTTAGAGGGAGGTTCATTACCTTCAACTAGAAATTATGGGTTAAATGTTAAATTTAAATTCTAATTACAATGAAAAAATCAGTATTTAAGATTGCTTCATGTGTTTTATTTCTAAGTTTAGTTAGTTGTGATAAAAACTTTGATAGTATTAATACAAATCCTAACGAACCTGAAGTAGTAATTACTTATGGACTTTTTAATAGTGCAAATAAAAGATTAATAGATGGAACTCGTGGGCCATTCCCTTCAGGTCGTATGATCTTACCATGGGTACAATATTCTGCACAAAACAATTATACAGAAGAGGATAGATATCAGTTTAGACCTGATTCAAATTCTAACTTATATAATGCTATCAATAGATCTATTAAAGGATATAAAAATATTATTGATTTAGTAACAGATCCAAAAACTTCAGAACAAATGAAGTTATATGGTGATTTAGATAATCAATTAGCTGCAGCTCGTATTATGTTAGCTTATTCTTATTTACAATTAGTAGAGTTATATGGAGATGTTCCATATTATTCTTTTGGAAATAAAGATGCAGATTTTGAGGCACTAACTGTTGGAACTGATAAAGAGGTTATCGCTCCTAAATTTGCTCCACATGAGAAGATTTATGCTGACCTTTTAACAGAACTAGAGGCTTCTAGTAAATTAATTAATACAAAAGAAGAAAAGGTTTTCGCTAAAGGTGATTATGTTTTTGGTACTACTGTTAAAATGAAACGTTTTGCAAACTCTTTGAGATTGAGAATCGCTATTCGTGTTAAGGATGTTGTGCCTACAGCAGAGGCTCATATAAAAGATGCTATTGCTTCAGGAGTGATGGAATCTAATGCTGATAATGTTGGATTACAGTATGAAAATAATAATATCATGGGAAGTCCTATGTATATGGCTTATTTTGCTGGAAGTAAACGTGATGATTTTAATATCACCAATACGATGGTAGATTTATTAAAAGGTGAAGGTAAGGTTTCTGCTTTGAAATATCCAGCTGACCCTCGTTTACAACAGTATGCTGCACCTGTCGGAACAGCTGTAAAGAATTCAAGCAAGACTCCTATAAATGTTGAATTAGGTAATTATAAGGTTACTTATGATTTAAGTAAATATGCTGGTTTACCTTATGGTTTACCAAATAATATGGTTCCTTCTCAGGTAGGAAGTGCTTCTATGTTTAGTTATAATTATTTAAAAGCTGATTATAAGGAGATGTTGATGGAGTATTCGGAAGTAGCATTTTTATTATGTGAAGCTAGTAAATTCCAAGATGAATCTTTTTATGTTGCTGGTATAAAAGCTTCAATGGAAAAATGGGGGGTACCTGCTGATAAGATAGCAGAGTATCTTAAGAATAAACCTCAAATGAATAAAGAGAATGTAATTACACAAAAATACATTGCTTTATTCTTACAACCTATGGAAGCATGGTCTGAGTACAGACGTACTGGATTCCCTAATACGTTGTTAAAACCAGGAGAGACTTATAAATTAATAGCTGATTATAAAGATAAAGATGTAGTGACTAAAGAGTATAAATTTAATTCTCTTGTTACAGATCTAACAGATTTACCAGCTAGGGTTACATATCCGTCGCAATTAACGACTTTAAATGCCGCAAACTATCAAGCAGCTTCTGCTCGTATGGGTGGTGACAAAATGAATACAAAACTTATCTGGGCTAAGAAATAGTTAGCTTACTAAGTGTAAAATAGAAAGCCATCTTCGGATGGCTTTTTTTATTTAATTCAAAAATAAAATTACCTTTGTCCAAATTATAATTTTATGCGAAAGTACTTAAGTGTATTTCTAGTGTTTTTTTGTTTTGTAACTGCTAATGCACAGTTCCAAACTTTAGATATGCAGGGTAGTTACCGTCCTGACGGTGATCCAAATAAAAAAGAGAAGAAAGAGATAGGGAGCCTTAGACAGAAAGCTAAGAAAGACTCTGTTGCTCCTATTAGAGATTATAAGATTATATCAATTAAGAATGATACCATAGCCGTTGATACTGCTCTATCAGTAAAGAAACACTATGAGTTTAATTATTTAAGAAAAGACCCTTTTGGATTATTGCAATTCGCAAATGAAGGACAGACTTATAACATCCTTAAGTATAATTATAAAGCTAATAATGTTTTGCCTGGATTTGGATTCGAAGCTAAGCAGATGGCTTATTTAAATGTAGAAGATATCAAGTATTATTCTGCACCTACTCCTTATACGGATCTATATTATAGATCTGTAATGAAGCAAGGTCAAAACTTAGACGCTTTTATCACTTTGAATACAAGTAAAAACCTTAACTTCTTTGTGGGGTATAAAGGACTTCGCTCATTAGGTAAATATATTAATCAACTTTCTTCAACGGGGAATTTTAGAATTGGGTCTAGTTACCAATCAGAGAATAAAAAGTACTTGATGCGAACGCACTTCACTGCTCAAGACATTATGAATAAAGAGAACGGTGGTATTCGTGATCTTGATCTTTTTGAGTCGAGTGTCAAACCGTATAATAAGCGTGAGCGTCTTAATGTTTATTACCGTGATGTAGAGACGATGCTTAAAGGAAAGCGTCTATACTTGAATCATCAGTATCAGTTGAATAATTCGTTTGAGAATGGACTGTTATTAACGCACGAGTTTACTTATGAAGATAAGTTCTTTGAATTTAAACAGGAGAATATCAATAATCAATACACCGATAAAAAGCACTTCGGTGATGCGTTTCAAAGTACTATAAAAAATAAAACACGTTATTACAATATATTTAATAGAGTTGGAGCTGCTTATCAGTCTGATGTTGTAGGACGCTTTGAAGGATTTGTAGACTTTTATAAGTATAGATATAATTATAAGAGTATTGCGCATGTTAATGGAACTTTAGTTCCTGACCAATTAGAAAAGAATATTACTATGATTGGTGGACGTTATATCTACCATAAGGATAATTGGAAAGCGAATGCATTAATCAGTACTTCTTTAGGAAATGATAAGACTAGTAATATTGAGGCAAGCTTAAATTATAAGTTTTCAGAAGAAATAGCATTTGACCTAGGGTATCAAAACCTTAGTAGAATGGGGAATCTTAATTACTATTTATACCAAAGTGACTATGTAAATTACAATTGGTATAATGAATTCAAGAACGAAAAGATTAATCAATTTGATGCTTCATTTACTACACCTTGGGTAAAGTTATCAGGTACATACTCTGTCTTAAAAGACAAGCTTTACTTCTCTAACGATGCTACAGAATTTGATAAGTTTGGTATTCCTCAACAAGTGTTAGTTACTCCTAAACAATACAATGGAACAATCAACTATTTGTCTCTTCAAGCAGAGAAAGACTTTCGTTTTGGGAAATTTGGTTTAGATAACACAGTATTGTATCAAAAGGTAGATCAGAATGACAATATTCTAAACGTGCCTCAGTTTGTAACTAGAAATACGCTGTATTTTACAGATGCATTCTTTGATAAAGCATTAAAGTTCCAAACAGGTATTACGCTTAGTTATTTTAGTAAATACTATGCTAATGACTATAACCCTCTGATCGGTGACTTCTTTGTACAGGATAAAGTAGAGATAGGTAATTACCCTGTGTTTGACTTCTTTATTAATATGAAGATTAGAACTGCTAGGATATATATAATGCTTGAGCATTTTAATTCTAGTATGACGGGTTATAAGTACTATTCTGCACCTAATAATCCTTATAAAGATTTTACATTTAGATTTGGTGTTACATGGAATTTCTTCTCTTAAACGGGAAGTTTATATAAATAAGAAGAGCTGTTTTAAACTTGATTTAAAACAGCTCTTTTGTTATTCACCAAAGAGGACTCCGGATACATTCCAATAGCTAAAACTAGTGCCCTCTCTTCTGCCTTGCGGTATTTTAACCTCTATAGTATGTGTTCCCTTTTTAATATCTCCTAGAGGTACCCATATAGGAGGTGTAACAGTGCCTGGGCACCAATTAGAGCGGCTTAAGTCTGATGATGATAATCCTGTGTCAAAGTTGCCTGAAGCAGGATTGTATTCTCTATAAGAACCGCAGTCTTGTCGCCAAGGATAATAATCTAAGATCTTATTTTGATCTAATGAGATAGAGTTAAGTTTAGGGTTAAACTCATCTCCATTTTCCCAACCTCCATGACCTGTTGTGATATATCTTAATTTAGCATTCTTTATATCTGTAGTAGCAGTGAAGGTTATCTTTAAGCCCTCAGGTGAAGCGAACATAATAGGGTAATTCTGTCCTGCCATTTCCATTAGATTAGTGGTATTAAAAATAGGCATCATCGTTGTTACTTTATTCTTCTCTTCTTGTCCATCGGGGTGGATAGTGATATCAGCACTTATTTTATGCCCTCCTTTATCATAGTTGCCAATATAGACACCTACATACCATTCACTATTACTTAGTAGCGGTAAGAACTCTGTAATCTCTTGTCTGTAGTAGGCTTTGTCTTGCCATTTGTAATCTAAGACATCGATATGATTAAACCCTTTTACACCAAATGGTGTGAAGAAACGCATTAACTCAATAGGAGGGGTGTAGTTATTTGTCGCTATTACTCCTTGAAATTTCTCTGATGAGTCCTGATTTTGGTAGATAGGCAGTACACCTATACCTTGCTCTAATGCATCCATAAATGAGATTTCGTGGTAATGTGGTATTAAGAACACACTACCTGTTCTATCATAAGCATCTCCATTAGATTGTTCTGTTAAGTTAATAAATAGCTGATCAGTTGACTTTAAGGCAGGGATCTTTACTTTAGTGACGATAACTGTACCTTTAGCAAACCTCATTAAGTTTGGCTTGTTGATAACAGAGTCAGAGAAATTAACTATGTCATCTTCAAATAACTTTATGGTGGTAAATCTACTTTTCCAAAGTTCTGTTTTGTAATCTTTGGGATCTAATAATCTACTGTCTTCTAAGGTAAAGTAATCTTTGAGGTCTAGTTTAAGATCAGTATTGATTTTACTAGCTAGAGTTTTGTAGGTACCATTTCTATCAATTTCTAATACTACGCCTAAATTGGTGCCTAGTGTCATTGGACTTGCTTTAAACTTGAAGTCATTCGTGTACCACAGCGTGATGTTGTTAGAGTTAATCGTGATGGTTGTTTTTTTACATTTATAACCGAGTATAAGCTTCGTCTCATTGTGAAGTGTAAAGTTTTGCTTGGCTTCAGGTAGTAGCATCTTGATCTTGTTTTTCTTCGTAAGATGAGCTATGCTATATTGTGTTTTGTTTTTGTAGTCAGTGAAGGTCTGCTCATAAGGATATTTCTCAAGACCTATATTTAGTTGTTTTTTCTTTGCAATAAAGGAGGTTTGCTCATTTGCAATTACCATTATAGGGTCATCAGCATTAATTATTTTGCCATTTGAGTAAGTAAAGTATTCTATAACTGTGTTTTGGTTAGGTTTTTGTGCGTATATAACACTAGAAAACAAGGTCGTAGTAATACAAACGAAGTAGAATAGTATTCTCATAAGTTTGGTTGGTGTGATTATAGTTTTTTATAAAAATAGAGAAAACCATTTGATTATAACCAACACACTAAGACTTTTATGAAGGAAGCCTTCTTACACTACGTTTGGGCTAATAAGCTCTTTAATACTGACGAGCTACATACCGCTTCTAACGAATCATTAAGTATTATTTCATCAGGTACTTTCACAGGACTAGATGGTCCTGATTTTTTTAACGCTCGTATACTAATTGGTACTCAGGAATGGGCAGGTAATGTAGAGATACATATTAATGCCTCAGATTGGTACGCACATCATCATGAGGTAGATCAACGCTATGATAATGTTATACTTCACGTAGTTTGGGATAATGATACTCCTGTATTTAGAGCAGATGGAAAGGAAGTGACAGTGTTTATTCTTAAGAATTATGTGGATTCAGATGTACTCGCTAAGTGTAATGAACTCTTTATTCGCAAGCCTCATTTTAACTGTGATCAGGTTATCTCTAATGTACCTTCACATATATGGATGAACTGGAAAGAGAAGTTGTTCTTAGAACGCTTAGAAGAAAAAATAGTACCAATCCAAAATTTGTTAGCAGTAACTAATAATCATTGGGAGCATGTGTTCTTTTGTTTTTTAGCTAAAAGCTTTGGTCTTAATGCCAATGGGGAAGCATTCTTTGATGCAGTAAAGAACTTACCTATACTCTCTATCTATAAGCAATCTCAATCCTTACTGCAGATAGAAGCCTTGTTATTTGGTATTACTGGTTTGTTAGCAGAGGAGCAGGAAGTAGAGGATAGCTATGTCAAGGAATTAAAGAGAGAGTGGGTATTCTTAAAGCACAAGTATAATATAGAGGAACAGTCAGCCGCTGTTATTCGTTTTTTTCAGTTGAGGCCACCTAATTTTCCGACTATTCGCCTTGCCCAATTAAGTAGTTGGCTATTTCATCATCAGATACCCGTGCAGACTATTCTTACGTCTAATGATTTGACGTATTTTTATACTTTGTTTGATGTTAGGGTAAGTGAATATTGGGAGACACATTATGTGTTTAATAAGGAGAGTAAGAAACAAGCAAAGAAGGTGTCTAAAGACTTTATAGACCTTGTTATTATCAATGTAGTCTTACCAATGCAGATAGCCTATAAGCAATCTGCAGCTATTGATGAGTATGACGTAAGTGAAATAATAGACCTTGCTCTCAAGATAAAAGCAGAAAAGAACAGTATCATTACTTTATTTGAACAGTATAAAGTAGAAGTAGATAATGCATTAGATAGTCAGGCTTTAGTGCATCTTAAAAAGAATTATTGTGATAAAGACAGGTGTCTTGAATGTCAGATAGGCAAGCAATATCTAAAACAAAAGTAAGATATGCCTATAATAGTAAAGATAAAGACAGTGTAGTAAAATAATCCTTACATTTGCTATAGTGTATAAATAAGTTGATATGGTTACAGGATTAAGACATTATTTTGAGAAGAGAGGCTTTAGGGTTTCTAGTCGTGTGGCTGATAGATTAGGGATGCGTGCTACTAGTGTGCGCTTATTTTTTATCTATTTATCATTCTTTACACTAGGGCTAGCATTTGCCTTATATCTTACTTTAGCCTTTTCAGCTCGTATAAAAGACTTAATATATACAAAGAGATCATCTGTTTTTGACCTATAAGATACTTTGAATACTATATGTTTACCTATAGTTATTCTCGTAATTTTCGGGTAAAACAAAACTATGTTTTCAAACTATAGGAAAAGGTTTTACTACTACAGTAAGTCACAAAAAAGGGGATTATTCTTTTTAATTCTCTTAGTTATCTCAGCACAAGTATTTGTCTACTATTATCCTAGACAGAGCAAGGAATCTGTACAAGAGAAATATCCCACTTTATTTAGTGAAGAGTATTATGCTAGAGTGAGAATACTTGACAGTATCAATGCGATTAGTCAAAGTAAGCGAGATACTATCTATCCCTTTAATCCCAATTTTATTACTGACTATAGAGGTTTTATATTAGGAATGTCTACAGAAGAAATTAATAGATTATTAGCCTTTAGGAAAGAGAATAAATATGTGAATTCAGCAAGAGAATTTCAACAATTGACCAAAGTTTCTGATGAGTGGCTAAGTAAATATAGCTCTTATTTTAAGTTCCCTGATTGGGTAACTAATCCGAAAGGAAAAAGAGAATATGTGGATTTTAATAAACCGAAGGAAATAGTGCCGATTATTCCTATTTGTATAAATAGTGCAACTTTAGAAGACCTACAAAAGGTAAGAGGCATAGGACCATACTATGCTGAGAAGATTATAAAAGAAAGAGATAAATACGCTGGTTTTGTTTCTGTTCAGCAACTTAAGTTTATCTATGGTATATCAGATGAGACATTTGCGGAATTGTCTAAGTACTTCATTGTTGAAAAAGCGCCTACTGTAATTAGATTAAATGTCAATGAAGCAACGGTAAATCAATTGAAAGAAATACCTTATATGAACTACTATATAGCAAGAGAAGTGGTGAAGCACAGAAGTATGAATGGCGATTTTGTTAATAAAGATGAATTCTTGCAAATTGAGAAATTCCCTATTGACAAAATTGATATAATTAGTTTATATTTGAGATTTACGAATTAAAACTATCAACCATGAATTTTGAATACAATGAAACTCAAGCAATGATTGCTCAATCTATAAGAGACTTTGCAGAACAACATATTCGTCCACATATTATGGAATGGGATGAGGCTCAAATCTTTCCTGTAGACTTGTTTAAGAAGCTAGGTGAGATGGGGTATATGGGTGTTTTAGTTCCTGAAGAATATGGAGGGTCTGGATTAGATTATCACGAATATATCACTATAGTTGAAGAAATCTCTAAAGTAGATTCATCTATCGGACTATCAGTAGCAGCACACAATTCACTATGTACTAATCACATCCTTACATTTGCTAATGACGAGCAAAAGAAGAGATGGTTACCTAAGCTAGCGACAGCTGAGTGGATAGGTGCATGGGGATTGACTGAACACAATACTGGATCTGATGCTGGTGGAATGAGTACTACAGCGGTAAAGGATGGAGATCATTGGATTCTTAATGGTGCGAAGAACTTTATTACACACGCTATCTCTGGTGATGTTGCGGTAGTTATCGTACGTACAGGAGAGAAAGGTGATTCTCGTGGAATGACAGCTTTCGTAGTTGAGAAGGGAACTCCTGGATTCTCTAGTGGTAAGAAAGAAAATAAATTAGGAATGCGTGCTTCTGAGACTGCTGAACTAATCTTTGATAACTGTCGTGTGCCTGATACTAACCGTTTAGGTGAAGTAGGTGAAGGGTTTATTCAAGCGATGAAAGTATTAGATGGTGGACGTATCTCTATTGGAGCTTTATCATTAGGTATCGCTAAAGGGGCGTATGAAGCGGCTCTTAAATATTCTAAAGAGCGTATCCAATTTGGTAAACCAATCAGTGAGTTTCAAGCTATCAGTTTCAAATTAGCGGATATGGCTACAGAAATAGAGTGTTCAGAATTGTTATTACACAAAGCTGCTTTCTTAAAAAATAACCACAAACCAATGACTAAAATCGGCGCGATGGCGAAGATGTATGCGTCTGAAGTATGTGTGAAGGTATCTACTGAAGCTATCCAAATCCACGGTGGATATGGATATACTAAAGACTTCCCTGTAGAGAAGTTCTTCCGTGATTCGAAGTTATGTACTATTGGAGAAGGAACTACTGAAATACAGAAAGTAGTTATCTCTCGTAATATTTTAAAAGATTAAACCATGTATTTAAATACAAAAAAGGAAGCTATACAGCTTCCTTTTTTTGTTTTCGTTCATGAAAGGCTGTAGCCATAAGACTTAGAGCACCATCACCTACGATATTACAAGCAGTACCAAAACTGTCTTGCAGTGCGAATATAGTCAGTACTAAGGCTATCCCTGTATCGTCAAAACCTAATAATGAGGTTATCAACCCTAAGGATGCCATCAGCGCTCCTCCTGGTACTCCCGGAGCACCTAAGGCGAATACACCTAATAGCAATACAAATATAATTAGAGTTCCTACATCAGGTAGATGTCCATACAATACTAGTGATACGGTCATCACAAAGAAAGTCTCTGTTACCATAGCACCACATAGATGTACATTAGAGAAGAACGGAATCGTGAAGTTCGTTATTTCAGGTTTTAATATTTTACTCTTATGAGCAGACTGTAAGGCTACACCTAGACTAGCTGCTGATGACATAGTACCTAACGCTGTTAGATAGGTTGGTCCGTAGTGCCTAAGAACCTCCCACGGGTTCTTTTTAGCATATAGTCCTGCTATGATATATAAGACCGCTATCCATACGATGTGGGCTAGGATAACGATGAGGATTACCTTTAAGAAGATAGGTAATTGTGATTGTATTGTACCAACATAGCTTAGTAGTGCAAAATTACAGGCTATGTATAAAGGTAACAAAGGTACCAATACTCTATTGACTAGTAGTAACACAATATCTTTAAAATGATCGAAGGCTACCTCGAGTGGTTTAGATTGCGTCCATAGTATTCCTAGTCCTATCATTAGAGCAAGTACTAGTGAAGTCATGACATCAAATATAGGTGGGATATCTAATTTAAACAGCATAGTAGGTAATACTCTACCCGTAGTAGCTGATGCAGGGATATCTAACCAAGGCAATATAGTATAGCCTAGTGTACCACTAAAGAATCCTGCGCCTATACTGGATAGGTAAGCTATAGCCAATGAAAATCCTATAATCACTGAAGACTTCTGATCTAGTTTAGCGATAGAGGATACGATAAACCCTAGAATAATAAGCGGAACTAAGAACATAATGAGTTGCCCTAATATGTGTTTAGTTGATAAGATGATTTGCAGTACTATCTCGTTGAGGTAGGGACCTAATAGTAGCCCGATGATTACTCCTGAGATTAGTCTGACGATAGTGTTATTAGCTAGTTTCTTAAGCATAGTCTATTTATAATAAAAAAGGGAAGACATAATCTCCCCTTAAATATAGTTATTTTTCACTGTATTTGGTTACCATAAGGCTGAGCGCTCCATCACCTGTGATATTACACGCTGTACCAAAACTGTCTTGTAGTGCAAATATCGTTAATGTAAGTGCTATCCCCGCATCATCAAATCCTAAGACAGAAGCGATAATACCTAAGGATGCCATTACTGTTCCACCGGGTACACCCGGTGCCCCGATAGCAAATATCCCTAGTAAGAGTACGAAAAGAATCATGGTTCCTAGAGTAGGTATTGTACCATATAATACTTGAGAGACGGTCATCACGAAGAATACTTCTGTCAATACAGATCCACATAAGTGAATATTAGAGAAGAACGGAATCGTGAAGTTCGTTATTTCAGGTTTTAAGACTTTGCTTTTGTGTGCGGATTGAAGAGCCATTCCTAAAGATGCAGCCGAAGACATCGTTCCTACTGCTGTTAGATATGCAGGTGGATAATGCTTGATTACTTCCCAAGGATTCTTCCCTGAGTATAATCCCGCTATAGTATATAACACACCTAACCAAATAAAATGAGCTACTATCACGATTAATATCACTGTTAGGAATACAGGTAACTGTGACTGTATAGATCCTTCATAACTTAATAAAGCGAAGTTAGCCATAATGTAAAAAGGCAATACAGGTACCAGTACTCTATTCACTAATAACAATACAATATCTTTAAATGAATCAAAGGCACGTTCTAAGGGCTTAGACTCTGTCCATAGAATACCGATACCAATCATTAATGCTAGTGTAAGTGAAGTCATTACTCCGAATACTGGTGGGATATCTAACTTAAATAACATCTCAGGTAGTTCTTTAAGAGTCTCTACATTAGTCTCTATTTGTAAATGTGGGATGATGTTAAAGCCTAGTGTAGTACTAAAAAAACCTGCCCCAATACTTGAGATATAAGCAATGATAATAGAGAATCCGATAATACTAGTCTGCCCTTTGTCTAGCTTAGCGATAGACGATACCACAAAACCTAGTATGATAAGCGGAACTAAGAATAGGATAATTTGTCCTAAAATATGTCTAGTTGATAAGATAATCTGTAGCAAACCACTGGTAAGGTATGGACCTATAAGTAAACCTACGATCACTCCTAATAGCAATTTTACTATTGTATTATTAAAGAATTTCTTCATATTGCTTTCTTTGCTTTTTGTTTAAAGTACTAATAAATATCGTGCAAAGATATAGAATTGCATCAGGTTTTATTATTGTTTTAAGCAATATACCATATTTGTGGTATGTCTATTCTACTGGGGTAATTGGCTATTTTGTTGTGACTCATAGAGTAGCGATTAAACGTTAGCTTGTCAATCTTGTTGAGTGTGTCTACTTCTACCTTGTTCTCTGTACTTGTTTCAGAATAAGATAAGAGTTATACCCTAGTCTTTGAAGAAATTCTATCTCCTAATCAGTAGTGTAATAAATACCATACATTATAATTTGATATTCTATTTTTAGTTTTTGTACAAATATTAGTCATTTTAAAGCCCTTTTTATTTCTATTTAGCTCTACTTTTTTTCTAAACAACTTGATTTAAGCTCTAAATGGTTCTGTTTCTAAAAATAGTTGCCATTTTTTTTGAATGTCATATTTACTTATTACGATGTTATTTGGTTGTATTTTAGGTTGTTAGTGTTGAGTTGGTAAATGTAGCTCAATATCTTCAATGGCTCTTAATCGTAGTAAAGACAAGGCTTGACAGCAAGTTGTTCGACAATTCATGGAGTATAGTTAGTGAATAGTGGTAGTTAAGTGGTCATTTGTCCAAGAACTCTCCTTTTATAGTTCTTCTATTCTTCAATAAGTAGGCAATTAATTTAAACTTAGTATAGAGAATGTTTCTTTGTGGTAATTTGGATAGGTTAGTGGAGTTAGTATGATTGTCAATGAGAAAATCACCTTGTTAAGAAATAGTCGTTATCTTAGTTTGAAATTTTAGAGAAGGAGAACAATGGGATTTATAATAGAAACAGAACGATTGCTATTAAGAGAGTTGACTACAGATGATGCAGAGAACTTCTATCAGTTAAATCTAAATCCTAATGTAATACGTTATACAGGTGATGATGCATTTAGTGATGTAGAAGAAGCATATACTTTCTTAGTGAACTATGGCGATTACAAAAGAAATGGTTTTGGAAGATGGGCTGTAATACGCAAGGAGGATAATGCTTTTTTAGGATGGTGTGGATTAAAGCATAATGCTGATATAGGTGAGACAGATATCGGCTTTCGCT
Source organism: Myroides sp. N17-2 (assembly GCF_002286775.1). GTDB lineage: Bacteria > Bacteroidota > Bacteroidia > Flavobacteriales > Flavobacteriaceae > Flavobacterium. The sequence goes on along the minus strand of NZ_NSGJ01000001.1, from coordinate 155,441 downwards.
TCTTTGAAGAGTTTTGGAATAAGGGGTATGCTACAGAGAGTGCTAAGGCTTGCCTAAACTATGGCTTCAGTCAATTAAATCAAGAGATAATCATCGGTAGAGCAATGAAAGATAATATTGCTTCGATAAAGGTGCTGGAGAAGATAGGACTGCGTTATGATAGGGATTTTGACTTTGATGGTCAGGATGGAGTAGTTTATTTGGGAACATTTTAGAGACAGTTACTTTGCGTCTTACATAACATAATACAAAGTGAAATAATAATGAGAGCATATATACAAACAGATAAAGAAGGTGATTTCTATAATGTGAATGCCTTTATTGCAAATGAGGGGTTTAAACACTTTGGTTATGAAGTGATCAAATATTTTGATGTTGAGGCTATAGAGGAGATTGATCCTGAGGATATCTTAGTCGGAGGTATTGGTAATGTGAGAAAGCGTCTAGTCAATGTGGGGATAGATTTAGATCTGTCAGGAATAGATTATCCACTAGAACTAAAGAAATACCTAAAGAGAGAAATTTGGAAAAGTACTTTAGAAGAGATCTTAGAACAGAAACGCTTTGGGATATTTGTAAAGCCTGATGTGGAAACTAAGAAGTTCGCAGGTAAGGTATTTAACAGTGAACTTGATTTTATAGGATTAATAGATAAGGATAAACCTACTGTAGTGTTGTGCTCGGAGCTAGTGGATTTTAAGACAGAGTTTAGATGCTTTATACGTTATAGAGATATTCTGGATATCAGACGATATAAAGGCGATTGGGATAGAGTAATAGATGTGGAGGTAGTGCGACGTGCAATAGCAGATTTTGATACCCAACCTAACGCTTATGCTTTAGACTTCGGAGTGACTGAGACAGGAGATACTGTTCTAGTTGAGGTAAATGAAGGACACTCATTAGGTAGTTATGGATTATCACCACAACACTATGCTAAGTTCTTATCAGCTCGGTGGGCAGAGATGACAGGTACAGTTGATTATTTGAATTTTTAGAAGATAAAAAAAAACGGATAATAGCATAAGAGTTATTATCCGTTTTTTGTTTTTATTCGTTGATAAACTCAATAGTAGTTTTCAAGTTGGGTGCCCATACTTTTTATGGAGGTAGAGTGCTTTAGCCTCTTTCTTTTGTGCCAAATTTAGTAACATCACCAAAGTCTGTATGTATTTCTGCTAGTGTTGTTTCTTTATTAGTAGTGGTAATACCTAAAAGGTAGAAGTCGCTTTGGGTATCCACTTCTATTATTACATAATTCTGTGGCAAGTGCTGTTTATAAGCATTGACTAAGTATGTAACAGCGTCACCTCGTTGTAGATTGCCTTTGTCAAATTCTTGATACATTGTCTTGTAGATAGAAGCTGTGTCAATATTTATAGTTTGCTCTTCTAAAGCTAAACGCTCTATAAGAAAATCATATAATTGATCTTCATCATCTTCTCCTGTCCAATCTAAATAGAGTAAACTTTCGTACTCTTCTACTAGTATCTCATATAGGCTGTCATAGTCTAATGGAGTGTCTTTTATTATTTGATATTGTTTTTGTGTTAATAATAATTCTGCAATTTTTTGATAATCAGTGTTCATATCTTTAATATTTTAAGTAAAGTTAAACATCTTGAGAGAATTTGTAATGGTGTTTTTTGTGGAATAGATTAAAGTCAATAAGAATCATTCAGTTCGCTTAGGCTGTCAACTGTCAGCCGTACACTGTCAACCCTTCTCCCCATTCGAGCATTAAAACTAACCATTCGCGCAGGTACTTTTTTTGAGGAGGGAGAGGTGGTGTAGGTTTGTGGTAGAATTAATCGATAAGAAAGATGAGAACACTACTATGTATATTATTGACTTTGTGTATAGGTACTATGCAGGCGCAGCAGGTACAACTATCGGGTACGGTGGTAAACGAAAAGAATAAACCAATAGAGAATGTGAATGTGTATCTCGAGGATAGTTTTGACGGGGCGTTGACAGATGCTAAGGGATACTTTTCTTTGGTAGTGAATGATACAGTGGTGAGAGGAGTGCTTAAGTTGATGCATTCGCAGTATGGTAACTTGGATATTGAGATAAATACTAAGGAGAGTCTTAGTGAGCATTATGTGTTGCGTAAACAAGATGAGGTAATGGGAGAGATTATTATTACTGCAAATAGTAAGAATAAGCGAGGACGTGCAGAGAGTATTGGGTTTACCGCTATGGATGTAGTGAGTACTGCTGGTAGTCCGGGTAATATTATGGGGCTATTAAGTACGATGCCTGGTGCGCAGACTAATGGAGAAGATGGGCGTCTGTTAATACGAGGAGGTAGAGCAGAGGAGAGCGGGATATTTATTAATGGAGTAAAGGTGTTCCAACCTTACACAGCATCTGTAGGTAATGTGCCTGTGCGTTCTAAGTTTAGCCCGTTTCTGTTTAAGGGGATGTCTTTCTCAGCAGGTGGGTATAGTGCTGAGTTTGGAGATGCATTATCAGGAGTGTTGCAGTTAGATACATCTGATGATATAGATGTATCGCGTAAGGATATCTCTATTTCTACGGTAGGAGTGAGTTTTGCACAGACACATCAATGGGAGAAGAACTCTCTATCTTATAGTCTAAACTATATGAATTTGGGTGCTTATACAGCTGTGGTCAAACAACGTTATAATACGAATAAACCTTTTAATACGGCATCTGCTGAGGTAGTGTATAAACGAGAGGTTAAAGATGGTGGATATAAATTATATACTGCTGTGGATTTCTCCTCGATTGATTATGAGCAAGAGATCAAGCCAAGTAATCGAGTAGATACTTTAGCATTCAAATCAAATAATGTCTATATGAATAGTGTGTACTTCAAAAAGCTATCGTCTTATATGCGATTAGATATAGGGACAGGGTTAGGATATGCTGATTATAGAGGAGATAATAACGATAAATACATAAATAAGAACAGTTGGGATGTGAATCAGAAAGTAAAACTGACTTATCAATGGAACGGAAAGTTACAATCGTTTATAGGAGTAGATGTACAGTTGTCTAAATTAGATTTGACAAGAGGGATGGAGCGTTTCTCAGAGCGATTAGATACAGATGCGAATAGGTGGGCATTGTTCTTTGAGAATAATTATAAGGTGACTACAGACTTAACTTTAAGAGCAGGAGTGAGAGTAAGTAAATATTCGGCTATATCGGATTGGGCAGTAGAGCCACGTGCAATGTTGACTTATCAGATGAATACTAAACAGCAAGTGTCTTTTTCGTATGGAATGTTTAATCAAGCGATGAACTTAGAACAGTCTTTATCTCTAAAACAAGAGGACTGGATGCAGGCAAATCACTATATCCTAAACTATACGTATGAGTTTAAAAAACGTATGCTAAGAGCGGAGTTGTTTTATAAAGATTACAGTAAGTTACTGTTAACACCATTAGGGAGGCCGAGTGAGTATTCTCAGTTAGGAGAGGGATACGCCAAGGGATTTGATTTGTTTTGGAAAGATAATATAACCTTTAAGAACTTTAATTATTGGGTTACCTATACTTACATAGATTCTAAGCGAAAAGAGATGTATTGGAATGAAAATGTACAGCCTTCTTATGTGGTTAAACACAATGTATCTGTGGTGACGAAGTATTGGATAGAGCAGTGGAAGTCTCAGGTGAGTATGACGTATAATTATAGCAGTCCACGTCACTTCTATGATATAGATAATGCTAATAAAACGATCTATAAGAGTAGCCCAATACACAATGTGAGTGTGAGCTGGGCATATCTATTCAGCGGACAGAAGATACTATTTGCCTCTGTTGATAATCTATTAGGTAGAGATCCTGTCTATGCGTATCAGTTTAATCAAAGAGTAGGACGAGCAGATAATATTAATGCATCTGCTAAGCGCTTCGTGTATATCGGATTTATGTGGACAATCAGCGCTAATAAGAAAACAAACCAATTAGATAATTTGTAACTACAACTTAGACAAGAGAAACAACCACTCGCGCAGTTCGTTTTCTTGTCTTGTGATAATCAATATATTTTTACTCCTTAAATCTGCAGATAACATTTAAACGAGAATGAATTATACAAAACAGAGCTAATTGAAGTTATGTAAAGTAGAATTTATTCGCAGTAAATGGTGGTTGTAGATTTAAGGTTAATGTATAATCAAAACAATAAGTCAAATGAGAAAGTTATTTATTTTAGTATGCAGTGTATTTAGCGTAGTGTGTTTCGGACAATCTAAATACGAGTTGGGAATGCAGAAAGCATTACAGCAATGGCAAAGTGGACAACCTAAGGAAGCAATCGCTATCTTAGATCGCATAGCGGTATCAGATCAGGAGAATTGGATACCTGTTTATTATAAAGTGTTTATAGAAGTGACAGGAGGGCTTAATAATCCTAAAGGTACAGATGTAGAAGATATCGTAGAACGCAATCGCCTATTGATAGAGCAGTGGTTAGAAAAAGGAGGAGCAGAATGGTATGTATTAAAAGGGATGAATGAAACGTTAGAGTTGATTACTGATCCAATGAGTAAGGGAATGACACAAAGTCCAATTATCAATAAGGCATATGAGACGGCAGTAGCATTAGATCCTACTAACCCAAGAGCAGTATATTCGTTAGCGAGTTTTCATCTGAATAGCGCTAAATTTATGAAAGTGGATGTAGCATACTATTGTACAATGGTAGAGAAGTCGATCACGTTATTTGATCAACAGAAGAGCGATGTGTCTTTCTATCCATCTTGAGGAAAAGATTGGGCTGTGAAATCATTGGAACAGTGTAAAGGGAAGTAATAAATATGTAAATTAGATACTTTAAATAAAAGCAATATGGTTGTTAATTGGCGTCGACATATAGTATTTGCCTTGAGTTTTGGGGTGCTTCTAAGTTTAGCAATATCTTATTTTTCCTTTCAGGATAAAGGGAGTTTTGTTGAGCTATTAAGTAACACTAAGTTTAAGAAGGCAGCATTCTTCTCATTTGTTCTATCTGTACTGATTTATTTAGCTAATTTCGCTACTAGTACGCTAGTTGGATATAGTATAGCTAGACGTGAAAAGAAGATAAATGCACAGCTGAGTAAGAAGGTTAAGAACATTGCTTTCTTTATAAATGGAATGGTGACTTCAGTATTATCCTATTACTTATTTTTAGCTGTGATGCTCAATCTCTTTTATGGGCTTTCTTACGCTGATTTTTACAAAGGAGACCATATGCGTTTTGGCAATTTTTTAGCCATTATATTGATTAGTGTTTTTGTATTGCTGATAGTATTTGTCTTTGCATACAATGATCAGATGAGATTGTTAGAGTTGAAAAATAAAGAAATTGAGATAGCGTTACAAAAAAGTCAGATAGCGAGTATGAAAGAGCAGTTGTCTCCACATTTTTTGTTTAATAATATGAACGTGCTGATTAGTACTATTCAGGAAGACCCTGTGAAGGCGGAACAATTCGCCCGATCATTCTCTAAGATATATCGCTATGTGTTAGAGAAGCTAGATTATACGTCGTGTGCGCTATCTGATGAGCTGAAGTTTATAGCAGACTATGTGTATTTATTGAATGTGAGATACGAGGATGCTATTGACTTTAGGATTGATGATGAGGTATTGAAATATGGAGATGTAGAAGTGCCAACATTGAGCTTGCAGATATTAATAGAGAATGTGGTAAAGCACAATACTATTCCGTCAGAGGGGAAGATTCGTGTAGAATTGAAAATAAGAGAGGAAGGACTAGTGCTGTGGAATGAGAAATGTGCTAAGCCTAAACAAGTAGATTCGTCAGGAGTAGGATTACAAAACTTGTCTAGAAGAAGTCAATTCTTGTTTCAACGAGACATTGTGATAACGGATTTAGAAGATAGCTTTAGTGTAGGAATTCCTATGCCGTTTATAAAGGAGAAGATATGAATATAGTTATAATAGAAGATGAGAAGCCTGCTGCGAGGTTATTGACACGAGAGTTAGAGAAGTTGGGTTTTACAGTACAGCATATACTCTATTCAGTGAGTGAGGCTATCCCTTGGTTTGTACAGCATGAGCAGCCTGATTTGATCTTTGCGGATATACAGTTGGCGGACGGATTGTCGTTAGAGATATTTGAGCAAGTGGACTTGAAGAGTGCCATTATCTTTGTGACTAGTTTTGATCATTATGCGATAAAGGCATTTAAGTTGAATAGTATAGATTACTTGCTTAAACCCATAGAGCCCTCAGAGCTGTTGGGCGCTATTAATAAGTATAAGGCTCAGCATAGTATTTCACCTTCGAAGGTACAGGAGTTGAGAGAAAGTATCGGCGGTACGAGTTATGCTAAACGCTTAATGATAAAAGTAGGGATGCAGATAAAGATGGTCTTGGTAGATGAGGTGGTGTGTTTCTATAGGGAAGACAGAGGAGTGTATATCTCAACAGTAGAAGGGAAGATTCATCTGTTAGAAGAAGGTTCTATAGAAGCAGCTATAAAGATGGTTAATCCTGAGAAGTTCTTCCGAGTGAATAGATCTCAAGTGGTGTGTATAGACTTTATCGAGCAGATCGTTCAGTTATCTACTTCTCGCTTGAAGCTGTCTATGAAGAATTATAAAGAGGAGGTAATAGTTAGTAGAGAACGGGTGAGTGAGTTTAAGAGTTGGTTAGCGGAGAATTGATGACAAGTAAAAAGGATAATAGTCGTCATATATTTATTTAGTAATTTGGCGAGAATAAATAATGTAGATTGTTAATGAACGAAGATAAAGAACAGATGTCTGAAGGTAGTTTAAAAGTATCTGCTCATACACATAATAGTTTAGGGGTATTAGGGACTTATATGAAGTTCGTCAGTTATGTGATGATGTTGCTTTCATTAGGTGGTGCTGTCTATGCATTATATTATCTGAAGTACAAGGTCGAACCGCCTATGTTTGATAGCCCCTCATTAGATGATAGAATAATGACAGAGGGTACTTGTGTAGTGATAATGATAGTGTGTTTAGTTGTCTTTCTGATAAATGTACACCTGATGAGTAGTAGTAAGAAAGTGAGAAAAGCTGTAGAGGTGGATAACTCACTGTTATTAGAGAGTGGTTTAATGTCAGTGAGTAGAAGTATGAGAATTATGGGGATGTTTATTCTATTGCTAGTATTGTCTTTTATAGGATGGATTGCCTATATATTAATTGCAATTGATTTACCTTAATTTGTTTAAAGAATAATGACAGAAGAATTTGTATTTACCCCGAAGTCACTATCATACTTGCGTAGCATAGGTAGGTGGGGAGCTTTTATAGCAGTGTGTAATTTGGCATTGAGTGTTTTGTTAGCAGTTGTGTTCGGAATGGCATATTCAGATAAGATGGTAGTCGTTTTCGTTTTAGCTATTTTATTCTTGATGCAGATGGTTTCTGTGATAGGGATGTTAAACTATAGCATCGGTTTAAAATCTGTTATTAGGGATAAAGACATTGAGAAGTTAGATAATGCGATAGCAGGATTTAAAGGCTATTTTAAGTATCTGCTGTTTACACTGTGTTTAGCGTCTTTGGCTTTAGGGATAGGATTATTAGTTATCGGATAGAAATATATGGAAGTTGACTGTTAGGTCAGCTTTTTTTATGCACCATTATTATAAGAAGTTAGAAAAGTAAGCTATATGTATTGTCTTTGGGATAATATGAGCTCTTAGTATTCGTGCATAATCCTTGAGGTGCTGTTGCTGATAACTGCTGTTTTGGGAGGGGAACCTCAAGGAATGGGCACTTGTTGGGCAGTTAACCGCAAGAACACTTACTTATGCATAGATTAAAAAAAACATTCTTTAGAGATATTGTTTGTGATATATCTGTTATATTTATAACTAATTAACTTAAATTACGTGTAAATATATGGATTTAGAGGGCGTTGTTAATAATAAGCTTGTTATAGTTCCTGTTGAGACTAGGAGTTATTTAAAGAAATCTAGTACATATGCGAAGTGGATAAGTATTATAGGATTCATTTTTTGTGGATTATTGATCTTGGTCGCTTTAGGGTTATTGTTAGGTTTGTCATATATGGAAAGTGTTATCCCTGGGTTTGGATTGCTCTGGATATTAGGTGGAGATAAGTTTATGTACTTTGGAGTTGGGATTTTGGTATTTGTGGGAATTATGATTTTATTATTGATCAAGGTTTTTAAGTTCTCGGCGCTAACTTCCTCTAGTCTTTTGAATGAAAATAATGAAGAACTTGAATTAGGGCTTAAGGAATTAAAGTCATATTTTGTTTTTATTGGAGCATTAGTTATCGTAGGAATAATTTCAGGATTAGGGTTGTTGGTATTTGCTATGAGCGTAATAGCAAGGATTTAGTTGTCAAGTTAATTGTTTTAAAAGAGTTATTATGGATTTAGAAAATAAGAAATTAGCTTTTACAGTTAATGCACAGCGTTACTTAAATACAATGGCGGGCTGGGGAATGTTTATTTCAGTGCTTGGACTTATAGGAGGATTTATGTCGATGGGGAGTATTGTAAGTGCATTTACTTTAAGTATTGTGTTTGGTATATTTAGTTTAGGTAATTTGTTTGTTCAGGTTTTATCAGCAGTTGGGTTATTCCTTTTCTCGTTAAAGATAAAGTCCGCACTAGGAGGAGATGATGCAGTAGGCATAAATGAGGCGTTTAAAGGGTTAATGCGTTACTTTCTATTTGCGTCGATATCTATATTGGTTAGTTTTAGTATGTTATTCGTTGTTCGTTACTTTGTAGAATTCAAGTTGTTTTGAAAAAAAGTTATTTTTTTGTTGCGATGAATTAAAAAAGTTTTACTTTTGCACCACTAATGAGAGGAGGTGTATGAAAACATGTTAATCATTCCAATTAAAGACGGAGAAAATATTGATAGAGCACTTAAGCGCTATAAAAGAAAATTTGACAGAACAGGAACTTTACGTCAGTTAAGATCTCGTCAGGCATTCCATAAACCGTCTGTAGTTAAAAGAGACAAGATGCAAAAAGCTGCATATGTACAACACTTAAGAGATGCAGTAGAAATCTAGTAAGTAGTGAACAAAATTTATAACCGTTGTAATAAAGTATTAACTTTGTTGCAACGGTTTTTTTTATGTCAGAAAATTTAGAAAAGTTTATCGAGTATTTACAGAAAGAACGCAATTATTCGGATAAGACTATAGGAGCTTATCAGAATGATATTGGCGATTTTGTTTCTTTCTTGGAACAGCTGTCTTTAGATTATTTAAAGGTGGGGTACGATGGTGTGCGGTTATGGATCGTGGAATTGTCAGAACAAGGGTTGACTAATCGTTCAATTAATAGAAAGACAAGTGCGCTTAGTTCATATTATAAGTTTTTGCTTAAGATAGGAGAGGTGGATACTAATCCTCTTTATTTACATCGATCTTTAAAAGTTGAAAAAAAGCTACAACTTCCATTTTCTATAAAAGAAATTGATACAGTTCGGGCGATGTTTGAGGGAAAAGACGATTTCGAATCATTAAGAGATTTGGTTATTGTTGAGATGTTGTATTGTCTTGGTTTGCGAAGAGCCGAATTAGTAGCTTTAGAGTTAGTGGATGTTGATTTTTACTTACATCAAGTAAAGATCTATGGAAAAGGTTCTAAGGAGCGTGTTGTACCTATGTTGGATAATTTGGAAGGTTTGTTGAAATTATATTTAGAGTCTAGAAGTAAGGTTGTGGGAAAGACAATGGAGGAGAGGGCTCTTTTAGTGAATATTTCGGGTAAGAAAATTGACGAAATGTTTGTATATCGTATAATAAATAGTTACTTTAGTAATGCAACAACGAAGGAGAAGAAAAGCCCTCATATGTTGCGTCACTCTTTTGCAACGCATCTCTTAGAAGGAGGGGCTGATATTAATTCGATAAAAGAATTAATGGGACATGAGAGCTTGTCAACTACACAAGGATATGCACAAATAAATCTGAGTGAGTTGAAGAAAGTTTATCAGAGTTCGCATCCGAGAGGAAAGAATAGTAAAAAATAACCTTTTAAAACCATTAATTATGAAAGTTAACATTCAAGCAATTAATTTTAATGTAGATCGTAAGTTGGTAGATTTTGCAAATGAACGTTTGTCTAAGATTGAGAAGTTCTATGATAAAATAGTTTCGGTAGATGTATTTTTTAAACTTGAGAATACGGCAGACAAAGAAAATAAAATTACAGAGATAAAATTATTGATTCCGGGAGACGAAATAATCGTTAAGAAGGTATGTAAAAGTTTTGAAGAAGGAGTTGATGCTGGAGCAGAAGCTGTGGAAAGATTAGTGGTAAAACATAAAGAGAAAATGAAAGCTCATTAATTTAAAAAAATAGGTAAATTGTTTTTTTTAATCAATAAAATATATACATTTGCAGTCCGTTAGAAATAGCGGACTTTTTCTATTGAGTGATTTTGCCGGTGTAGCTCAGCTGGCTAGAGCAGCTGATTTGTAATCAGCAGGTCGTGGGTTCGAGTCCCTCCACTGGCTCTAGGAAAAGTAAATCAAACAAAAGTTTGAGGGGAGATACTCAAGCGGCCAACGAGGACGGACTGTAAATCCGTTGGGTAACCTTCGCAGGTTCGAATCCTGCTCTCCCCACAGAAGTAAATAAGAGGCGCAAGCCGGTGTAGCTCAGGGGTAGAGTGCTTCCTTGGTAAGGAAGAGGTCACGGGTTCAAATCCCGTCATTGGCTCAGGTTTTTTTATTATATTTGAACACTAATTATATAACTAAGATTAAATTATTAAATCATGGCAAAGGAAACTTTTGACCGTTCGAAACCGCACTTAAACATCGGTACTATCGGACACGTTGACCACGGTAAAACGACTACTACTGCTGCTATCACTAAAGTATTAGCTGACGCAGGTTATTCTGAGGCTCGTTCATTTGATTCAATTGATAATGCTCCAGAAGAGAAAGAACGTGGTATTACTATTAATACTTCACACGTAGAGTACCAAACTAAAAATCGTCACTATGCTCACGTTGACTGTCCAGGTCACGCGGATTATGTGAAGAACATGGTGACTGGTGCTGCTCAAATGGATGGTGCTATCTTAGTAGTTGCTGCTACTGATGGACCAATGCCACAAACACGTGAGCACATCCTTTTAGGACGCCAAGTAGGTATTCCAAGAATGGTTGTATTCTTAAACAAAGTTGACTTAGTTGATGATGCTGAATTATTAGAGCTAGTTGAAATGGAAGTAAGAGATTTATTATCTTTCTACCAATATGACGGTGATAATGGACCAGTAGTTCAAGGTTCTGCTTTAGGAGCTTTAAACGGAGAGCCACAATGGGTTGACGCATTATTGAAATTAATGGATGAAGTTGATGCTTGGATCGAAGAGCCAGTACGTGACAACGAGAAACCATTCTTAATGCCAGTTGAAGATGTATTTACAATTACAGGACGTGGAACTGTTGCTACAGGACGTATCGAAACTGGAGTTGCTAATACAGGAGATGCTGTTGAAATCATCGGTATGGGAGCTGACAAATTAACTTCTACTGTAACAGGAGTTGAGATGTTCCGTAAAATCTTAGACCGTGGAGAAGCTGGAGATAACGTAGGTATTTTATTGAGAGGTATTGACAAAGCTGATATCCGTCGTGGTATGGTTATTTGTAAACCAGGTTCAGTAAAACCACACGCTAAATTCAAAGCTGAGGTTTATGTATTGAAAAAAGAAGAAGGTGGACGTCACACTCCATTCCATAACAACTACCGTCCACAGTTCTACGTACGTACAACTGACGTAACTGGAACTATCCAATTACCAGAAGGAGTAGAGATGGTTATGCCTGGAGATAACTTAACTATCAATGTTGAGTTGTTAAGCCCAATCGCATTATCATTAGGTCTACGTTTTGCTATCCGTGAAGGAGGTAGAACAGTAGGTGCTGGTCAGGTAACTGAAATTTTAGACTAATTATTTTAGGATAAATAAATCACTAAAGTCAGTGGTTTCGGCCACTGACTTTTATTAACAAACGGGTGTAGTTCAAGGGTAGAATAGCGGTCTCCAAAACCGTTGATGGGGGTTCGAATCCCTCCACCCGTGCAAAAACAATATTAACATGGCAAAGGTTTTTAATTACATATCAGATGCTTTCACAGAGTTAAAAAGTAATGTTACTTGGTCTCCGTGGTCAGAAGTTCAGCGATACACTATAATAGTTGCTATTTTTGCAATTTTGTTTTCTTTGGCAACGTGGGGTGTAGACACTGCGTTCGGAAGAGTTTTAGGGGTATTTTATAATTGGGCTACAGCATAGAGAAATAAAAAAGATATTATGGCTGATACAAGCGTCAAAAAATGGTATGTGGTTCGTGCGGTAAGTGGACAAGAGAATAAGGTTAAGAATTATATCGAAACTGAAATAGCTCGCTTAGGTTTATCAGATTACTTATCACAAGTATTAGTACCTACTGAAAAAGTGGTTACTGTAAAGGATGGCAAGAAGAAAACTACAGAACGTGTTTACTTCCCAGGTTATGTTATGATTGAAGCTAACTTAACAGGAGAAGTTCCTCATGCTATTAAATCGATAACAGGAGTTATTGGTTTCTTAGGAGGTGAAAGAGGTGGTGATCCACTTCCTTTACGTGAGTCTGAAGTAAACAGAATGTTAGGTAGAGTTGATGAATTAGCTGTTAAAGTTGAGGCAGGATTAATTCCTTATGAAGTAGGAGAGTCAGTTAAAGTTATCGACGGACCATTCAATGGATTCGATGGAACAATCGAAAACATTAATGAAGAAAAACGTAAACTTGAAGTAATGGTTAAGATTTTCGGAAGAAAAACACCATTAGAGTTAAGTTTTACACAAGTAGAAAAATTATAATGTTACAATAATCACATCTTTGCTTCCAATAGAGATGTGCCAAATTTTTTTAAGAAATGGCAAAAGAAATTAGTAAAGTAGTTAAACTACAAGTTAAGGGAGGTGCAGCGAATCCTTCGCCACCGGTTGGACCTGCTTTGGGGGCTGCTGGAGTTAATATCATGGAGTTCTGTAAGCAATTTAATGCTAGAACACAAGATAAACCCGGTAAAATTTTACCAGTACAAATTACTGTGTACAAAGACAAATCATTTGACTTTGTTGTTAAAACGCCACCTGCTGCTGTTCAATTATTAGAGGCTGCAAAAGTGAAATCTGGATCTGGTGAGCCTAATAGAAAAAAAGTAGCTAGCGTGACTTGGGAACAAGTTCGTGCTATCGCAGAAGACAAAATGCCTGATTTAAATGCATTTAGTATTGAAGCAGCTATGAGTATGATTGCAGGTACTGCAAGATCTATGGGAATTTCTGTAACTGGAACTGCTCCTTTTTAATTGTAAAAGAAAGAAGAAATGGCAAAATTAACAAAAAAGCAAAAAGAAGCTGCAGCTAAAATCGAGAAGAATAGATTATATTCTTTGAAAGATGCATCTGCATTGATTAAAGAAGTTGCTTCTGCAAAATTTGACGAATCAGTAGATATCGCAGTACGTTTAGGAGTAGATCCACGTAAAGCAAATCAAATGGTGCGTGGTGTAGTTACATTACCTCACGGAACAGGTAAAGATGTAAGAGTGTTAGCATTGGTTACTCCAGATAAAGAAGCTGAGGCTTTAGCTGCTGGTGCTGACTATGTAGGATTAGACGAGTACTTACAAAAGATCAAAGACGGTTGGACAGATGTTGATGTTATCATCACTATGCCTGCTGTTATGGGTAAATTAGGTCCTTTAGGTCGTATATTAGGACCAAGAGGTTTAATGCCAAACCCTAAAACAGGAACTGTTACTATGGACGTAGCGAAAGCTGTTCAAGAAGTGAAAGCTGGTAAAATCGATTTTAAAGTTGATAAAACTGGTATTGTTCACGCATCAATCGGTAAAGTTTCTTTCGAAGCTGATAAAATTACTGAGAATGCAGCTGAATTAATCCAAACATTAATCAAATTAAAACCAACTGCAGCTAAAGGTACGTATATCAAGTCTATTAATATATCTAGTACTATGAGCCCTGCTATTGCTTTAGATCCTAAAGCAGTATAATTGGTAAATTAATAATTATTCGTATGACTAGAGAACAGAAAGCAGTAGCGATAGAAGATTTAAAAGCTAAGTTAGCTGACGCTAATATCTTCTATATCGCAGATATATCAGGATTGAATGCTGAAGTTACTTCAAACTTAAGAAGAGCTTGTAACAAAGCTGGAATTAAAATTGAGGTAGTTAAAAATACATTGCTAAGTAAAGCAATGGAAGCTTCAGATAAAAATTACGAAGAGTTACCTTCTACTTTAAAAGGAAATAGTGCTATCTTATTTGCAGATGTTGCAAATGGACCTGCTAAAATTATCAAAGATTTTAGAAAGAAATCAACGATTCCAGCTTTGAAAGGAGCTTACATCAATGAAGAAATCTATGTTGGAGATGAGAATTTAGATGCATTAGTTGCTCTTAAATCTAAAGAAGAAGTTATTGGAGAAATCATTGGATTACTTCAATCACCAGCTCAAAGAGTTATTTCAGCTCTTAAAAACCAATTTAAAGACGAAGAATAGTCTACGACTAGATCTAGTTTTTTAAGTTCATTAGAACGCACATTAATAAATTATATTTTTACAAATCATTAAAAGATAGAAAAATGGCAGATTTGAAACAATTCGCAGAACAATTAGTTAACTTAACAGTTAAAGAAGTTAACGAATTAGCAACTATATTAAAAGATGAGTACGGAATCGAACCAGCTGCTGCTGCTGTAGTAGTTGCAGGTGGAGCTGCTGAGGCTGCTGAAGAGCAAACTGAATTCACAGTTGTATTAAAAGAAGCTGGAGCTTCTAAATTAGCTGTAGTTAAAGCTGTTAAAGAATTAACAGGTTTAGGATTAAAAGAAGCTAAAGATATCGTAGATTCTACACCAGCTAACATCAAAGAAGGAGTTTCTAAAGATGAGGCTGAAGGTCTTAAAAAATCATTAGAAGAAGCTGGAGCTGTAGTAGAGCTTAAATAGTTTTTTTCTAAAAAATATTTTAGGTTTAGGTCTTGGGAGCTTCCCAAAGGCCTAAACCATTTTGCGTATAAAGAGATTTATAAGTAAAATACAATTCAAATTCTAATCAAAATTTTTTGTCCATTGATGATTACAAATCAGACTGAAAGATTAAATTTTGCCTCTACAAAGAATATACCTGCTTATCCAGATTTTCTAGATATCCAGGTTAAGTCTTTTAAAGATTTCTTTCAATTAGAAACGAAATCAGAAGAGAGAGGTAAGGAAGGTTTATACAATACCTTCATGGAGAACTTCCCGATTACTGATACAAGAAACCAGTTCGTGTTGGAGTTCCTTGATTATTTTGTTGATCCTCCTCGTTATTCAATCGAAGAATGTATTGATAGAGGACTAACATATAGTGTTCCGCTTAAAGCGCGTTTGAAATTGTACTGTACTGATCCAGAACATGAGGATTTTGAAACTATCGTTCAAGATGTTTATTTAGGGACAATTCCGTACATGGCGCCAAGTGGTACATTCGTAATCAATGGAGCTGAGCGTGTAGTAGTTTCACAACTACACCGTTCACCAGGTGTTTTCTTTGGACAGTCATTCCATGCAAATGGAACTAAGTTATATTCGGCGAGAGTAATTCCTTTTAAGGGATCATGGATTGAGTTTGCTACCGATATTAATAGCGTAATGTATGCTTATATCGATAGAAAGAAAAAGTTACCTGTTACAACATTATTCCGTGCTATAGGATTCGAAAGAGACAAGGATATCCTAGAGATTTTCGACCTAGCAGAGGAAGTTAAAGTATCGAAAACAGGACTAAAAAAATATAACGGAAGACGTCTTGCTGCACGTGTATTAAACACTTGGCATGAAGATTTCGTAGATGAGGATACAGGAGAAGTTGTTTCAATTGAGAGAAATGAGATTATCTTAGACCGTGATACAGTCCTAGATAAAGATAATATCGAAGAAATCATTGAGGCTAACGTTAAAACTATCCTTTTACATAAAGAAGATAATAATCAGGCAGATTATGCCATCATACATAATACGTTACAGAAGGATCCTACTAACTCTGAAAAAGAGGCAGTAGAGCACATCTACCGTCAGTTGCGTAATGCAGAACCGCCAGATGAGGAAACTGCACGTGGTATTATAGATAAATTGTTCTTCTCTGATCAACGTTACAATCTAGGTGAAGTTGGTCGTTATAGAATGAACAAGAAACTTAATCTTGATACTCCAATTGACAAACAAGTTTTAACAAAAGAGGATATTATCACTATTGTTAAATACTTGATTGAATTAATTAACTCTAAGGCAGAGATTGATGATATTGACCACTTATCTAACCGTCGTGTTAGAACAGTAGGAGAGCAATTATCAGCTCAGTTCGGTGTTGGTTTAGCACGTATGGCTAGAACAATTCGTGAGCGTATGAATGTACGTGATAACGAGGTGTTCACACCAATCGACTTGATTAACGCTAAGACTTTATCGTCGGTAATTAATTCATTCTTTGGTACGAACCAGTTATCTCAGTTCATGGATCAAACCAATCCATTAGCAGAGATTACACACAAACGCCGTTTATCAGCTTTAGGACCTGGAGGTTTATCTAGAGAGAGAGCAGGTTTCGAGGTACGTGACGTTCACTATACTCACTACGGACGTTTATGTCCTATTGAGACACCAGAGGGACCAAACATTGGTTTGATTTCATCTTTAGCTGTTTATGCTAAAGTAAATAATATGGGATTCATTGAGACACCTTACCGTCCAGTTGTTGATGGTCAAGTGGATATCGTGAATGCACCAGTTTATTTAAGTGCTGAAGAAGAAGAAGGGATGTTAATCGCTCAAGCGAACATTGCTGTTGATGAAAAAGGATTCATCACTGAACAAAAAATAGTTGTTAAAGAGGAAGGGGATTTCCCAGTAGTTGAACCGAAAGATATTCACTTTACTGACGTTGCTCCTAACCAGATTGCATCTATTTCAGCTTCTTTGATTCCTTTCTTAGAGCATGATGATGCCAACCGTGCATTGATGGGATCTAACATGATGCGTCAAGCGGTTCCATTATTACGTCCTGAATCTCCTATCGTAGGTACAGGATTAGAAAGACAAGTTGCTTCTGATTCACGTGTTTTAATTAACGCAGAAGGAGAAGGAACAGTTGAGTATGTTGATGCTCAGAAGATCATCATTAAGTATGATCGTACTGATGAAGAGCGTTTAATTAGCTTTGATCCAGATGAGAAATCATACAACTTGATTAAGTTTAGAAAAACTAACCAAAGTACAAGTATCAACTTGAAGCCTATCGTTCGTAGAGGAGATAGAGTAACAAAAGGTCAAGTACTTTGTGAAGGATATGCTACTCAACAAGGAGAGTTAGCTCTTGGACGTAATATGAAAGTGGCGTTTATGCCATGGAAAGGTTACAACTTCGAGGATGCTATCGTTATTTGTGAAAGAGTGGTACGTGAAGATATCTTTACATCTATCCATATTGATGACTATACTTTAGAGGTAAGAGATACTAAATTAGGTAACGAAGAGTTAACTAATGATATCCCTAACGTATCTGAAGAAGCAACAAAAGATTTAGATGAGAACGGTATGATCCGCATTGGTGCTGAAGTTAAGCCTGGTGATATTCTTATTGGTAAGATCACTCCTAAAGGAGAGTCTGATCCTACTCCAGAAGAGAAGTTACTACGTGCAATCTTTGGTGATAAAGCAGGAGACGTTAAAGATGCTTCATTAAAAGCTTCACCATCATTAAGAGGTGTTGTATTAGATAAGAAATTGTTCGCAAGAGCAGTGAAAGATAAACGTAAACGTTCTAAAGATAAAGACGAATTGGCTTTATTAGAAACAAGATTTGAAGTTAAATTCAATGAGTTAAAAGAGCGTTTAGTTGAAAAATTATTCTTCATCGTGAATGGTAAAACATCTCAAGGTGTATTGAATGATTTAGGAGAAGAGATTTTACCAAAAGGTAAGAAATTTACTCAAAAAATGTTATTTGCTGTAGAAGACTTCGCACACTTAACTAAAGGACAGTGGACAACTGATGAGGATACAAACGGTATGATTACTGATTTAATCCACAACTATAAAATCAAGTTAAACGATCTTCAAGGAGTTCTAAGAAGAGAGAAATTCATGATTACTGTAGGGGATGAGTTGCCTTCTGGAATTTTGAAATTAGCGAAAGTTTATATTGCTAAAAAACGTAAATTACGTGTAGGAGATAAGATGGCTGGACGTCACGGTAATAAAGGTATTGTAGCTCGTATCGTAAGAGATGAGGATATGCCTTTCTTAGAGGATGGAACACCAGTAGATATCGTATTGAACCCATTAGGGGTACCTTCTCGTATGAACATTGGACAGATTTATGAAACAGTATTAGGATGGGCAGGTCAAAAACTTGGAAGAAAGTATGCGACTCCAATCTTCGATGGTGCTGAATTAGATCAGATCAATGCGCTTACAGATGAGGCAGGTATACCACGTTTCGGACACACTTACTTATATGATGGAGGTACAGGGGAAAGATTCCACCAACGTGCAACAGTTGGAGTTATCTATATGCTGAAACTTGGTCACATGGTAGATGATAAGATGCACGCACGTTCTATAGGACCATACTCATTAATCACGCAACAACCATTAGGAGGTAAAGCTCAGTTCGGTGGTCAACGTTTCGGAGAGATGGAGGTTTGGGCATTAGAGGCATATGGAGCATCTAGTACATTACGTGAGATCTTGACGGTAAAATCAGATGACGTTATAGGTAGAGCTAAAACTTACGAAGCAATCGTTAAAGGAGAAACTATGCCAGAACCAGGATTACCTGAATCATTCAATGTATTAATGCATGAATTGAAAGGTCTTGGACTAGACATCAGATTAGAAGAATAAACTAAGGTTATAGAGTAAGCTGGTAAAACAGCTTACTCTTTATCATACACTTTAACAAGTAAGTTTACCATGAATAAAAATAAAGAGAAAAGTACCGTAAAAAGGTTTAATAAAATCTCAATCGGTTTAGCTTCACCTGAATCTATTCTTGCAGAAAGTAGAGGGGAAGTTTTAAAACCAGAAACAATCAACTATCGTACTCATAAACCAGAACGTGATGGTCTTTTCTGTGAGCGTATTTTCGGACCTGTAAAAGATTACGAATGTGCTTGTGGTAAGTATAAGAGAATCCGTTATAAAGGTATCGTTTGCGACCGTTGTGGTGTTGAAGTTACTGAGAAGAAAGTACGTAGAGATAGAGTAGGTCACATCAATTTAGTTGTGCCAATCGCTCATATCTGGTATTTCCGTTCTTTACCAAACAAAATAGGTTATATCCTAGGACTTCCTTCTAAGAAGTTAGATATGATCATATACTATGAACGTTATGTAGTAATCCAAGCTGGTATTGCTAAGAATGTTGATGGTGAATCAATCAATAGATTAGATTTCTTAACTGAAGAAGAGTACTTGAATATCTGTGATACTCTTCCAATGGAAAACCAATATTTAGATGATACAGATCCAAATAAATTCATCGCTAAGATGGGTGCGGAGTGTATTATGGACTTATTAGCTACAACTGATTTAGATCAATTGTCGTATACTTTACGTCACGCAGCTAATAATGAAACATCTAAACAAAGAAAAACTGAGGCGTTAAAACGTCTTCAAGTAGTTGAGTCTTTCCGTGATTCTAATTTGAATCGTGAGAATAGACCTGAGTGGATGATATTGAAAGTTATTCCAGTTATTCCACCAGAATTACGTCCATTAGTTCCACTAGATGGAGGTCGTTTCGCTACATCTGATTTAAATGACTTATACCGTCGTGTGATCATCAGAAACAACCGTTTAAAACGTTTAATGGAGATCAAAGCTCCTGAAGTAATCTTACGTAATGAGAAACGTATGCTTCAAGAAGCTGTAGATTCACTATTCGATAACACTAGAAAATCTTCTGCTGTTAAGACTGAATCTAACCGTCCATTAAAATCACTTTCTGATTCATTAAAAGGTAAACAAGGTCGTTTCCGTCAAAACTTACTTGGTAAACGTGTTGACTATTCAGCTCGTTCAGTAATTGTTGTTGGACCAGAATTAAAATTATTCGAATGTGGATTGCCAAAAGATATGGCAGCTGAGCTTTACAAACCGTTCGTTATACGTAAGTTAATCGAAAGAGGTATCGTTAAGACAGTTAAGTCTGCTAAGAAAATTATAGATAAAAAAGAACCAGTTGTTTGGGATATTTTAGAAAACGTAATTAAAGGACACCCAGTTTTATTAAACCGTGCTCCTACGTTACACAGATTGGGTATTCAAGCGTTCCAACCTAAGTTAATCGAGGGTAAAGCGATTCAATTACACCCATTAGTGTGTACGGCTTTCAACGCCGATTTCGATGGTGACCAGATGGCAGTTCACTTACCTCTTGGACCAGAGGCAATCTTAGAGTCTCAACTATTAATGTTGGCTTCTCACAACATCTTGAACCCTGCTAATGGTGCTCCTATTACGGTACCATCTCAGGATATGGTTCTTGGTTTATATTACATGACTAAGTCACGTAAATCTACTCCAGAAGAAATCATTAAAGGTGAAGGATTGACTTTCTATTCTGTAGAGGAAGTACATATTGCAATTAATGAAGGTAAATTAGATCTTAACGCTAACGTTAGAGTTAGAGCTAAAGATTATAATGCTGAAGGTGAATTAGTATATCAAATTATTGAAACTTCTGCAGGTAGAATTTTATTTAATGAAGTAGTACCTGAAGTAGCTGGATATATAAATGAGGTATTAACTAAGAAGTCTTTAAGAGATATCATCGGTCGTATTTTAAGTATTACTGATGTACCTACTACAGCTGCTTTCTTAGATGATATCAAAAACATGGGATATGGATACGCGTTCCGCGGAGGATTATCTTTCAGTTTAGGTGATATTATGATTCCTGAGCGTAAACAAGAGTTGATTGATGATGCTAACCAACAAGTAGATCATATTACTATGAACTATAACATGGGACTTATCACAAACAACGAACGTTACAACCAGGTAATTGATGTTTGGACATCTACTAATGCTATGTTGACTGAGTTAGCGATGAAGAATATCCGTGAGGATAAACAAGGATTCAACTCAGTATATATGATGCTTGATTCTGGAGCCCGTGGTTCTAAGGAGCAAATTCGTCAGTTAACAGGTATGCGTGGTTTGATGGCTAAGCCTAAAAAATCAACTGCAGGTGGTGGTGAGATTATTGAGAATCCAATTCTTTCTAACTTTAAAGAAGGTCTTTCGATTTTAGAGTATTTCATTTCTACTCACGGTGCTCGTAAAGGTCTTGCCGATACAGCATTAAAAACAGCCGATGCTGGTTACTTAACTCGTCGTCTACACGATGTTGCACAGGATGTAATTGTTAATTCAGTTGACTGTGGTACATTAAGAGGTATCGATGTTAAGCCACTTAAAAAGAATGAGGAAGTTATCGAATCACTAGGAGAAAGAGTTTTAGGACGTGTTGCTCTTAATGATGTAGTTAATCCTTTAAATTCTGAAGTATTAGTTGGTGCAGGTGAAGAAGTTACTGAGGCAATTGCTAGAGCTATTAACGCTTCTCCAATAGAATCTATTGAAGTGCGTTCTCCATTAACTTGTGAGGCTAAAGTTGGTATCTGTGCTAAATGTTACGGACGTAACTTAGCTACTGCTAGAATGGTTCAAAAAGGTGAAGCTGTTGGTGTTATTGCTGCTCAATCTATTGGGGAGCCTGGTACACAGTTAACATTGAGAACGTTCCACGTAGGGGGTACTGCAGGTAACATCTCTGAAACATCTAGTGTAAGTTCTAAATTTGCAGGTCGTTTAGAAATAGAAGACTTAAAAACTGTAAAAGGTGAAGATAATGAAGGAAAAGCAATTGATATTGTTATCTCTCGTTCTACAGAAGCTAAATTATATGATGCTAACACAGGAATTCTATTAACAACAAATAATATTCCTTACGGATCTACTATTTTTGCTAATGACGGTGATGTAGTTGAAGAGGGTAAAATATTATTCAAATGGGATCCATATAATGGTGTAATTGTTTCTGAGTTTACTGGTAAAGTTGCTTATGAAGATATCGAACAAGGACAAACGTTCATGGTTGAAATCGATGAGCAAACAGGATTCCAAGAAAAAGTTATTACTGAATCAAGAAATAAAAAGTTAATTCCTACTTTATTAATTTATGGTAAAGATGGTGAGTTAATTCGTTCATACAACTTGCCAGTAGGTTCTCACTTAATGGTTAATGATGGAGATAAAATTAAAGCTGGTAAAGTTTTAGTTAAGATTCCTCGTCATACATCTAAAGCAGGGGATATTACAGGAGGTCTTCCTAGAATTACTGAGTTATTAGAAGCTCGTAATCCTTCGAACCCAGCTGTAGTTTCTGAAATTGATGGTGTTGTTTCGTTCGGTAAGATTAAGAGAGGTAACAGAGAGATTGTAGTTGAATCTAAAACGGGAGATATTAGAAAGTATTTAGTTAAGCTTTCTAACCAAATCTTAGTTCAAGAGAATGACTACGTGAAAGCTGGTTTACCACTTTCTGATGGAGCTATTACTCCTGACGATATTTTAAGAATCCAAGGACCATCTGCTGTTCAACAGTATTTAGTTAATGAGATTCAAGAAGTATACCGTCTACAGGGGGTTAAGATTAGTGATAAACACTTTGAGGTAGTTATCCGTCAAATGATGCGTAAAGTTAGAATCCAAGATCCAGGTGATACTTTATTCTTAGAAGATCAATTAGCTCACGCAGCTGACTTTATCTATGAGAATGATAGATTATATGGAATGAAGGTTGTAGTTGATGCTGGTGAATCTGATAATTTGAAAGAAGGACAGATTGTTACTATGCGTGAACTACGTGACGAGAACTCTTTACTTAAACGTGAGGATAAAAACTTAGTAGTTAGTCGTGATGTTATGCCTGCTACTGGTACTCCTGTGTTACAAGGTATTACTCGTGCATCGTTACAAACTAAATCATTCATCTCTGCAGCATCTTTCCAGGAAACTACGAAAGTGTTAAACGAAGCAGCTGTTGCAGGTAAAGTTGATGGTTTAAACGGATTAAAAGAAAACGTTATTGTAGGTCATAGAATCCCAGCTGGTACTGGTATGAGAGAATACGAAGAGATTCTTGTTAGTACTTCTGATGATGAAGGATTTGCATCTAAAGAAAATGATTTAAATTTCTAATACTATGGATACAGAACAAGATCAATTCGGCCTTGAATTAGATGAGACTACCGCTGAAGGAGTATTCTCTAATTTAGCGATTATCAATCACTCTAGTACAGAGTTTGTGGTTGATTTTGTGACAGTAATGCCAGGTATGCCTAAAGGTAAAGTGAAATCTAGAATAATCTTGACGCCGCAACATGCTAAAAGATTAATGAATGCTTTACACGAAAATGTGCAACGCTATGAAAGTAGTAACGGACCTATAGTAGATTTAGAAGCTTCTAGTGAGCTATCATCTATAAAGTTTGGCACTAAAGGCGAAGCTTAAATCAAACAATATCGTTGAGCAATCAACAACTAAAAAGGTCTACAGCGATGTAGACCTTTTTTATTTAAGGAGGTTTTGATATTCTTCTTTATAGATTATGGCTTTACTAAATTTTGAAATAAAACCTCCTTATTATTTTTTAGATTAACTAATGAGCTAGTATTTCTTTGTATTCCTTCAACTGGTTTATTATTGTATGATTGTCATTTAAGATGCTTTCTAATTTCTCGATATACGTATTAGTCTTAATGACTAGAGCTTGATGCTTATCTTTTTGATCTTCCCTTTTGTATAGTATAGCTAGTCTTAGATTAGTTTCTATGTACTGCAGATAAAGATTAATACCGATCTTAAGATGTGCTTTATAAGAAGTACATAGTAGTTCTAATCGACTAATAGCTTCTACGTAATGATAAATTGCACTATTGTTATCCCCCTTATCTTCTTGCTCTAGAGCTAACTTCTGTTTTAACTGATAACTATTCTCTAGATGTTGAATACACTCTACACTCATTTCTTCAAGTTTTGATTAACGAAGTCCCAATTAATAACTTCCCAAAAGGATTGGATGAATGCAGGTCTAGCATTTCTGTGATCTATATAATACGCGTGTTCCCATACATCTAGTGTAAGTAGAGGTTTTTGATTATGTACTATAGGCGTATCAGCATCTTTTAAGCTGACTATTTCCAAAGTATTTGCCTGAGTAAGTACTAACCATACCCATCCACTTCCAAAAAGCTTAGTAGCTGCTTCTGTGAACTTATCTCTTAAGTTATCTAGTGTACCAAAACTCTGTGTTATTAACTCTAGTAACTCTTCATTTGGCTTACTACCTATCGTAGGAGTTATAGAGTTCCAGAAGAAACTGTGGTTGTAATGTTGAGCAGCATTGTTAAATAGTGCCATCTCTCCCCCGTTGAATGATTTGGTGATAATGTTCTCTAAACATTCATCTGCCCATTTTGTGTTTGTTATTAAATGGTTAAGGTTATTTAAGTAGGTCTGATGATGTTTACCGTAGTGGTAATTAAACCCTTCTTCTGAAATGAAGGAATTGAAAGATTTTTTATCATATGCTAAATCAGGTAGTTTGAATTTCATTTGTTTTATATTGAAAATTAGACAAGGCTAAATTAATTATTTAGTCTCGACTAAAAAAGTATAAAGCACACTATTTTTACTTTACAATTAGATAATATTGATTTACCGTTTAGTAATGGTTATTAATTGTGACTGTATTTGACATTTCATTCTTTTGTGATGGTATTATATCTGGGATATGTAATACTAATAACACCACAATTTTTAGTAATGAAAAAAGTTAGGCGTAATTGTCATCAAGTTTGTTTGATTGTAGCAAGTATGTTTTTATTGCAATCAAGTTCTTTATTTGCTTCTAGTACTACATCAGTTGTCACTGAAAGCATAAGTACTAATTCAGTTTCTTCTTATAGAGAAAATAGTACATCAATAATAAAAGGAAAAGTAATTGATAATTATGGATTGCCACTACCAGGAGCCATTGTTCAATTAGTTGGTACGAAAGAAATCGCCTCTACAGATTTAGATGGAGTTTTCACGCTATCTGTTTCGGATTCTTTCTCGATGGGTGAAGTGTTAGTCTCTTTTATTGGTTTTCAAGATCAAAAAGTTAAAGTCACAAAAGGAAAGCACGTAGATGTAACGTTGGTTGAATCTACTGATATGCTTAATGAAGTAGTGGTTACTGCACTTGGTATTAAGAGAGAAGAGAAACAACTTGGTTTCTCTCAACAGACTTTGAATAGTGAGCAATTAGAAAATTCTAGATCTAACACTTGGTCTGATGCACTAAAAGGTAAAGTAGCGGGAATGACAATGACTTCTGCTAGTTCAGGGCCAATGAACTCAACTCAAATCAAACTGCGTGGAGATCGTTCTTTGAATTCTAATGCCAATGGTGCTTTAGTAGTAGTAGACGGGGTTATCGTTAATAGTACTTTATGGAGTAGTGGAGCAGGTGACGCATATATAGGGACGGATGCTCCAGTAGATTATGGTAATGGTATATCAGACATTAATCCTGATGATATAGAGAGTATATCAGTGCTTAAAGGACCAGGTGCAGCTGCTTTGTACGGAGCACGAGCTAGTAATGGTGTATTAATGATCACTACTAAGTCAGGAAAGAAAGATAAGGGACTAGGGATAACATTTAACTCTGATGTAAGCTTTGACGTAATTCAGAGATGGCCAGATTATCAATATGAGTACGGTCAGGGATCTGGGAAAAGTTTTAATAAAGCAGGTGATCCATATTACTCTTATGGATTATCTGAAGACGGAGCTAACACAGGAAGTACAAGTAGCGCCTTCGGACCTAAATTTGACGGACAATATTATTTCCAATATGACCCAACAACAGAAGGACAGGGAGCAGAGAGAACACTGTGGAAGCCGTATAAGAATAATATTAAAGACTTCTGGAGAACAGGTATGACTACTACTAATAGTCTGGGGTTATCTGGAGGAAGTGATAAAGGAGATATCAAAGCTACTGTAACGCATTCTAAGAATGAATGGATAATGCCAAATACAGGATTTGATAGAACGACTATCTCTACTAAAGCGAAATATAAAATATCTAATGCCGTAACAGCTAATGCTAATATTAGCTATACGAACAGACAGAGTGATAACTTACCAGGGACAGGATATGGTAACCATACGATAGGTTACTTTATGATCTTTCAGAATCCTAACGTTGACTTAGATTGGTATAGACCGATATGGAAGAAAGGATATGATCAAGTAGATCAGATACACCCTTTCAGTTCTTATATAGAAAATCCTTTTCTAATCGCACACGAAACTACAAACCCAGTAAACACTAACACTATAACAGGTAGCTTATCGACTGACATTACTTTCACACCTAAATTAAAATTAATGATTCGCGGAGCATTAAACTCACGTAATGATAAACGCGAACAAAGAAGACCTTATAGTACAACCAAATTTGGTAAAGGATACTTTAAGACACAACAAATTAACTTCCAAGAAATCAATACTGACTTCTTATTAACTTATACAGAGAATACCTCTGATGTATTTACATACAGCGCGTCTGTAGGAGGGAATATGTTAGACTCTAAATATCACAGTGTATCTGCTTATGTAGATGGCCTAGTGACTCCAGGAGTATATATGTTAGCGAATGGTATTAATAACCCTATTACTACTGTTGATGATGATAATTATAAAGTGAACTCTATCTATGGAATGGCATCTTTTGGGTATAAGAATATGGTGTTCTTAGACGCTACTATTAGAAACGATTGGTCAAGTACATTACCTAAAGAGAGTTGGTCTTTCTTATATCCATCTGTGAATGCTAGTTTTATTCTGAATGATATTTTTAGAATGCCATCTGTGATTGACTATTCTAAATTAAGAGTATCTATTGCTGAAGTGGGGAATGGTACTAGACCTTACCAAACTTTAAAGTATTATTCTAACAGTGCTTTTGCTAGTTCTGCTACCTCACCGACGACTTTACATAACACAGACTTAAAACCTGAGGTAACTAAATCAATAGAATTTGGTTATGAACACAAGATGTTTAAGAATAGATTAGGCTTTGACGTTACTGTTTATGAAACAAATACAAAGAATCAAATTATAACTGTTCCTTTAAATTATGTGACTGGATATAGTAAAGCTGTGATTAATGGAGGGGATGTACGCAACAGAGGGATAGAAGTTACTTTAAATGCAACACCTGTTAAAACAAAGAACTTCTCTTGGAATACATCTGTGAACTGGGCGAAGAATAAAAATGAGATTAGAAGTTTAGCTGATGGATTTGACGGTGGAGATCAGCAGGTATTAGCAGAGTCTGGTACAGCGTCTATTATCGGAAAAGTAGGTGGTACTACAGGAGATTTATACGGATATAAGTTTGTACGTAGTAGCGATGGTCAGATAGTATATACTAATAAGGGATTGCCAGAACAGTCTAAAGAACTAGAGTACATCGGTAGTGCTTATGCTGATTGGACGATGGGGTGGACGAATACCTTCAAGTATAAAGGATTTAGATTTAGTTTCACGTTAGATGGTCAGTATGGAGGTAATGTATATTCTCAATCTCACCATAAATTAAGTGAACAAGGTAAACTAGAGCATACTTTATATGGTAGAGAACAAGGTTTTATTATTGGCGATGGTGTAGTGCGTAATGGCGATGGTACATTCTCTCCTAATACAACTAAAGTGAACCCAGCAGATTATTATGGAGAATATTATAGAAGAGCAAACTTAGAGTCTAACACATTCGATGCTTCTTATATCAAGTTAAGAGAAGTAAGTTTAGAATACAGTTTCTCTAAAGAGACATTAACTCGCCTAAGACTAAAGAAACTTAGTGTTTCTGTATATGGAAGAAATTTGGCGATGTTATCTAACTTCCCTCTTTTTGACCCTGAGACAGCTGCTTTAAATGGAGGTAGTATGATGCCTGGAGTAGAAATGGGGCAGATGCCTTCTGCTGCTACTTATGGATTTAATATCAAACTTGAGATCTAATATTTTACAATCAAAGAAATGACAATCAAACATATATTTTTAGGTATTGCAACTACGATGTTATTGACAACTAGTTGTACCTCTGATTTTGAAGAGAAGAACATTGACCCAAATAGATTACAACAGATCAGCCCTGCTACACTACTTAATCCTATTATCTATGAGGTAGGTAGTCATAATATGTACAGAAGCTGGTCTCATAATAACCACTTAATGCAAGATATCGTGGTATATCCTAGTGAGGTACCAGGGTTACAGCGTTATGATCTAAGTGATGATGTAGGTGCATCTTCTTGGAATGCATACTATAGATGGATGAAGAATGCTAAGGATATGGAAGCAGAAGCGATAAAGGCTGGTGATGTGAATTATCAAGCGATTGCTATTACACTTAAAGTATGGGTTACAGCTAATCTTACTGATATATTCGGTGCTGTACCTTATTTTGATGCTTCTAAGGGAGATGAAAAGTTGCTATACCCAGCATTTGATGACCAAGAGAAGATCTATGATAGCCTACTAGCTGACTTAGAGAAAGCTAATGCGCTATATGATGTGAAGCGAAAGATGATATATAATCCAGATGTATTGTATACTGATTCAGCTACATATTGGTCAGATTGGCAAAAGTTTACGAACAGTTTACACCTGCGTTTGTTATTGAGGATTTCTAATAAGACAGAGAAGAATTCTTACCAACGTATGTTGACGATTATTAATGATCCAGTGAAATACCCGATTATTAATGATGTAAAATCTCAAGCTAATCTTAAGATTACAGGAGTTACTCCTAATGTTTCGCCTTGGAGTCGTGTGCAGGATTTTACACTTAGCCGTAAGATGGCTTCATTCTTCTTAGACAACTTAAATGACTTTAAAGATCCTCGTTTACCTCTATATGCTACAGAAGCTTATAGAGTAGAAGGTAAGAATAAAGTGATAATAGGATATAAGGGAATACCTAGTGCTTTTGATGGTAACGATTCTCAGTTTAATTATGAGGCATCGACTCTTAATAATATTATGGCTGCTAACCCTACAGAGTCTCCTGTCTTAACGTATGCCGAAGTACTGTTTATGAAGGCGGAGTTAGCACAGAAGGGATATCTACCAGGTGCTGAGTCATATTATAAAGAAGCAGTAAAACTGGCTATTACCTCTAAAGGTCTAGTAATGCCTACTAATTATTTTGATTTAGAAAGTACGAAATATAACGGGACGTTAGAGCGTATTATGTTACAGAAGTATTATGCTTTATATATGAATGATTATCAACAGTGGTTTGAGTATAAGCGTACAGGATACCCTGTGTTACCAAAGACCAAATCAATGCTTAATGAAGGTAAGATGCCTAGTCGTTTCCCTTATCCTATCTCTATTCGTACGCAAAACAAAACGAATTATGAGAAGATAGTATCTCAAATGGGAGGGGATAATATCAATTATAAAATGTGGTGGCAAAACTAATAACAAAGGAGTATTATGAGTTCAAGACGTAATTTTATTAAGAATATAGCGCTATCAGCAGGAGCAACTTCTTTGATTTCAATGAATACAATCACTGCATCAGCATCAGAAGATCTAGTGTTGGTAGAAGGCAGTTCAGCTAATTTTAAGGCTATCAAAGTTGAAGGGCGTGTAGTCACAAATGGCAAGGGAATTAGCAATGTTAGTGTATCTGATGGAACTCAGGTGGTATTAACGGATAAGAATGGCTATTTCTCTATCATAACACATAATCAGAGAGAGTTTGTGTTTATCTCTATTCCATCAGGTTATGAGATTAAACAATTGGCTAATGGTTCGGCTGATTTCTTTTATCGCATTAATAAGACGAAGACTACTAATACAGTTGAGTTTACTCTTAAACCAGTAGCAGAGTCAGATATAAACCATCACTTTTTAGTATTAGCTGATCCACAAATCCAAAAAATTGAAGAAGCAGAACAACTATTGACAGAATCAGTTCCGGATATGCAGAAGACTATTGCCTCGTTAGGCAGTACGAATGTATTCGGTATCGGATGTGGTGATTTGATATGGGATAAGCACGAGTTGTTTGAAAAATACAATCAAGCCGTGAAGAACTTGTCTATACCATTCTTTCAAGTTTTTGGTAACCACGATGCAGATCTAGGTCAGCGCAGTGATGAGAAGACACATACTACATTTAATAACCTTTATGGACCACAATATTATTCGTTTAACAGAGGGGAGATTCACTATGTGGTTATAGATGATGTATTCTTTATCGGTAAAGGAAAAGAGTATATAGGGTATATCACAGAAGAACAATTGGCTTGGTTAGAACGTGATTTAGCAAATGTGCCTAAGGGATCTACTGTTATTGTTTCTCAACATATACCTTCTTATACAGGTTATTTTGAACGAAACCCTACAAGTTCATCTCTTGGAGCGATGGTGAGCAATAGAGAGCATTTATATCAAGTATTAGAAGGATATAATGCACATTTAATGTCTGGACATACTCACTTTAATGAGACTATTGTGATTAAAGATAGATTAGTAGAGCATTGTCACGGGACTGTATGTGGAGCTTGGTGGAGTGGGCCTATTTGTTCAGATGGTACACCTAGTGGATATGGCGTTTACACTGCTAAGGGATCTCAATTAGAATGGTACTATAAAGGAACAAATCTTGATAAAAATATCCAATTTAGAGCTTATAAAGCAGGAGAACACCCTGACTTTAAGGACAACTGGAGTGTGAATATATGGAACTGGGATGCCAAGTGGCAAGCCTATTGGTATGAAGATGGAGTACGTAAAGGGGAGCTAGTACAAGTCACAGGTAGGGATCCGCTAAGTATTAAACTACACGAGGGACCTAAATTACCAGAAAAGCGTAAGTGGGTAGAACCAGAGCTTACAGATCATTTGTTTTTGTTTAGACCTTCTAAGACAGCCAAATCTATTACTATAGAAGTGATAGACCGCTTCGGGAAGGTGTATAGTGAATTATATAGTTTATAATGTTTGCAGGGAGTTCGCGTAAGTGAGCTCCTTTTTTTGTGCTGTTAGTTAGCTATTAACTATTTGTTTTTGAGTTTAGGCAATTAGTGTATCCTCCCTTACATTGAGAAAGAGAGTCTTAGTGAGAAATATTGAAAGAGTTGACGATTTTAGAACAACTTAGAACTGCTCTAGCTTAGATCTGTATTATCTCATTCTTTCTTTTCCTCCATCATGTTTAAAACCTCTAGTATCGATCGCGCTTCTTCTATGATTTCTTCATTAGGTAGATCAACTTGTGCTTTAGGTTCTGTGTTTTTAGCCTGCTTGATAATGTCTTTATTTACTTTGCGGATATAGCCAGGTGGAGTCCATTTTTTTACTTTCTTATCTTCGGTAGTAGTAATTGGAGGCGGGGTAGTTTCCCTTTCTTTATTATTCTGCTTTAAAGGCGGGGTAGAGTCTCCTTCTTTAGGAGTATTCACTTCTTCTAGATACTGTTTTAAGGCTATTTCTCGTGCTTGTTCGATAGGAATAACTTCTGTTACTTCTGTTACTTCTTGATTCTCGTTCTCTTGTTCTGTTATATTATCGATGTATTGTGTCTGTACCTGATGTAGTTCGTTTGGTACTGTATTCCCTGCTTCCAGTTCCTGGTTTTTATCTTTTTGTTCCCCGTTTCTTGTTTCCTGTTTCTCTTTTTCTAACTCTATAATTCCGTGAAAACAGCTTGTGCTGTTGACACTGCCATCAGCCGCTTTCCACATACTCCAGAAGTAGACAGTACCCTCAGCCCAATTAGTAGGTATACTGAAGTGAGCATACTTATCTACTCGATTTCCCACATTTGGTATTGCTGTGAACTGGTCTAATGTCTCGTTATACAGCATCATCGTCAGTTGATCTGTATTAAGCGTTAAGGCGTTAATCAATCCATTTTCCCATTGGACTTTAAACTTGCCTGTTTTTAGTCGATTGATTTTCTTGATTACAGCGGGAGCAAGGTTTCCAATAGATAACAAAGCTTCTTCTACTTTGATATGTTGTTCTCCATTACTTAAGCCAATACCTTGAGTCATTAACCTAGAGATCATCTGCTCTTTACCTGCTATCCATTTTTTACCCTTCAGCACAGGTGGGCAATTGGCATTGACAAATTCCCTAAACTTACTTGCAAATGTTGAGACCAAGCTCATCTTATCCCATTGAAGCAATTGCTTCATTGTTGGTTTTTTGCTTGACTTGCGAGGTTTAGCGCGGATGTAATTTACTCCTCTCCACGTTGCACCAACTACTGTTCCTACTTTGCCATTTACTGGACCTAGTATACCCTGTTTGATTTCTGCCATAACTTATGTTTTTTTGGTTTTTCGTGATTTTGGTTTTTTGTGAGATTGAATAGCAATTTGCCATATCATTCCCGTTTTGTAATATATAAAAATCAGCATACCAAGTACATAAGTAGCGAGAAATATTTATAGGCTGTTCAGCCCTTAGTGACACTGTCTTGATGGCTGAATGCGAATTAATTAGACGTGATAAAAGCTTAAAATATTTTCATTTTCAGTCAGATTTCTTCTTATACAGACGCTAATTCGATTTAAAATTATTGGCGCATTGGAGCAGAATAAGAGTAGAATGAAAGCTGAATTCTTGGAGAAATAATCTTTATCGCCTGTTATTGTCCTATCATTCTCCTATAATTGTCCTAGGATGGGGTAACGAGGTGCTTATATACTGAGGTGAAAGGGTGTTAGATGTATTACAATAAATCAGAATTTTTATTGTAATGTGTTGTTTATTAGTATGTTATTTGTTTTTTTTTTTTCTAAAATAAAAACTGAAGATATTTTTAGATTAAAGCCTGCTAAAGAGTCTAGAGGGGCATTGGAAGATAAAAACAAGGAAATAAGTACCTCTAAAAGGGATCTTTTAGAAGCTGAAGGGGTGGGAAAGTAAAAAAAACACTTTAATATTTGAGGAGGGTATTCTAGTGAAGGAGTAGGGTAATAGAGTAGGGTTAGCTATTGATATTGCTATAGATATTAGTGTATTGATGATTTGATGTACTACTAATTAGGATGTTGTTGCTTGAATTTTTCAGGTGACAGTTGTGTATTCTTCTTAAAGAATCTACTGAAGTAAGCAGGATCATCAAAATTTAGTTCAAAGGCGATTTCTTTTATTGTCATTTCACTTGAAATCAACATTCTTTTCGCTTCAAGGATAAGGCGTTCATGTATCAATTGAGTAATTGATTTGTTCATTTTTAGTTTGAGAATTTGGTTTAAGCGTTTAGCTGATATTCCCATATCAGTAGCATAGAAATCAGCATTGCGCTGTTCCTTAAAGTATTGATCAAGTAGTATGATGAACTGATAAATTCGTTTTTGGTTTGTGTCTTGCTCAAGAAAATGCAAGTTGTTAAGGCGAATTAGATTTAATAGATAGACTTTTATCAAAGCTTTTAAAATGAGATAGGTTCCATTGGGATTAAAGTATTCATCTTTAATGAGACTACTTATTTGAAATAGTATATCTGCTGATTCTTTCTCTATGCTTAGATGCGTAGATTGTCCTTGAATATTAAACAGATTGAATACATCTAAGGCATATTCTTTGTCATCTTCCTCTAAGTAATCGCGCTTAAATGCTATAAGATACCCTTGTTTCTTTGTATTAAATGTACTCGCTCTATAAATAGGAATTAAGTGAATATCAACATAAGCATCATTCTCAGAATCAAACTGACAGATAATTTCAAAAAAGGTATTTCTCTCTTCACCGTTCAAATAACTTTCAGGACAGCGTTCTAATTCAAAATATACTATTTTGAGAGGATCTATTTGATGACTGTTTTTCATATGATGACTGATTTTATAAATCAGATAGCTCGATTAAACCTAAGCAAGCTATCTGATGATATAACTAAATTAGAAAATTACTTTCTTTCCTGTTTCTTGCTCATATAATTTAGGTAAAAATAAATTAAAATTACTCATTTCCTCGTGACAGTGTTTACATAATCCTGCTCCTATATGATCAGGATATATTTTTAGGCGAGTTTCTAGATCATTAGTTAAGTCACTGCCTTCAAAATAACCTAACCAAAAACGACTTCTCATCTCACAGCCATATTCAGTATCTCTAATATAATGCACCATTTTAGCAGCATATCCATCCATACCGTCTATTCCTAATCTAGCGTGTATGGCAGTAGCACGTTGTTCTGGAAATAGCGAGACGTCTAATATGTTAGAGGGTTCTAGAAAGTTGATTTTTAGTTTGTGAATTTCTTCTCCACCTAATCTCTCGTGTGCAATGTGTGTACCACCGATGTAGTTACCTGTTCCTCTTTCACCTATCCAGTCACTGTAAATATGGTCGTCTTTATGCCATAATAGATATTGTTCTGTATTCTGTACGTGAGAGAACCACCATTCTATCATTGCTCCATTTATGTTAGCTAGCGATGATCTAGCAGCGACTACTAATAGTCCGTCATCATAGCGTTTCCATCCTGCTTCAAAAGGTAAGTAACCTGGTTTTAAAAGCTCGTTTGCTTCTTCTATTCTCATAAGTTTTTAGTTTTACTTGTTATATTTTGTTGTCATTATTAGTAATAAAATTGTTGTGCAAGCTGATATAATAGTTGCACTTAATAAAGTGAATCTTACTTCAGTCGAAATTTGGGTAATAAAGGAAGATAGAAATTGCCCTCCAAATATTGCCATTGAGTAGTAGCTTAGATTCTTTCCCATATTTTGGGTGTTGCTTTCTTCTATGGTCATATGATTTAATAGGGGAACTGTAAACCCAAAACCTATACCCATAGTTAGACCTCCAATAAACAAAGTGGTGTTCGAAGCAGAAATAAAAAAACAAAATAGCCCTGCTGTGAAAGCTAAAAAGCCAAGGGATAGCGTTAATAAATTAGATGTCCGTTTAACGAAATTAGGCATTTGACTTGCTGATAAAACAGCTATAAGGGATATATAGGCAAGGAAATACCCAGTCTCTGATTCAGAATAATTAAATAATGATGGGAGATATAGGGGAAGGCTAACAAATGCTACAAAGAAGAGAATCATAGCGAGTGTAGAAAATAAAAGTATGCAAATAAGACTTTTAGAAAGCTTATTCTGATTTGTGTTCTCGATAGGATTTTCTAATTCCTTATAGTGTGTCTTGTCTTTTTTTATTGAGATAGAGAGTAATGTACTACAGATTAATCCCAGTAGATAGATCACAAAGGGATATTTCCAGCCTAACTCACCTAGTACCCCTCCAATGCTTAAAAATGTTACACCACCTAGTTCTATTGCCATTCCTTGCCAAGCGATGAGTTTCATTCTTTCTTTACCAGAGAAGAGAATGGCTATTAATCCAGTAGCAGAAGCTTGTATTAATGCTGTGGCAGCACCTAATAGAATTCGATCTAGGATAACTAGATAAGGATTGTTTAAAAATGCACCTCCGAATCCTAATATAGCATAGGGAATTAACCCCCACTTAAGCATCATATAAGCCCCTTTTTTATCAATTAATTTACCTGCAAAGGGGGCAAAAAGGACAACCCCTAAAGAGGGTAAAGTGATTAACCACCCAGGATTTTCTTTAAATCCTAAGTGAAGAGATATTTCGTTTAGTGAAGGAGCTATCACAGTTCCCACCATTATCGTTAAGCTACTTGTCAGTAGTAAAGTGAATATTCCCAATCTTGATATTTGATTCATCTTGTTGTTTTTTGCTTTACAAAAGTCAGTATTAAGAATCCAATCAATAGGTGTAATTATCCCATTGTCTTGTACTTTTTGGAAATTATTTACTACACAGTGATATGAAGTAATTTGTTGCTGAAGGTTTCTCTTTTGTACCTGATAATTAGAAGATAGTGCAAGGCGTAGGCTCTAAGCCTATTTTACTTTTACAGAAACTTTTAACCCAAATAACAGAGGTGAAGATGTCTTGAGTTAGATGGGGGAGTCTTGTGAATTAAGGATTATAAATAGTAATAATATATAAATTATGGAAGCACAGAATAAAATAGAACAAGTAGCGCTTAAGGATATAAATTTACTTTTAGCTGCTAAGCCACTTTATTTAGAAGCAGGTCTTAAGAGATTAGAGAATGGAATGCTACATGTAGCAATGAGAAATAACTTAGTAGGGTGCAAAGGGAAAATGCTAGACTGGTGGTTTACCTATTTTGAAACAACAGAGGATTTGAAACTTTGGCATCCACATGATCATATTGATCACGGGGGATGGGATGAAAAATGGGTAAAACACAAGAATTATATAGGAGCAACTATCCATGCAACAGAAACTTTAGGAGACACCCCACCTGTGTCAGCTACTATTAAGTTTCACGATGCTAAAGATGTTTTTGATCCGACGTTATTAAGTAAAGCTTATGCTGATGGAGAAGTTAGTGCTATTATTTATGGAAGAATAGGTTTTGGGGAGAATACTCCCTTAGATAGTAATGGTGATCCTATCGATGGATATATGCTACATGTTGTTAGAGATACTTTAGAAGGATGTGTGCTGAGAAGTCATTTTTATTTAGGTGCTTCAGGGATAGCAGAGGGACATTTGTTACCAGATGAGATAGGATTTGGTTTAATGGAGCATTGTTATAGTGAGTTTACTTACTTATCTCATAGCTTGCCATCATTATATTATGCTAAAAATCAACATGGAGATAAAGCACCTCTTCTTTGGTAATAACCAGTATTAATAAATAAACGTCATGTAATAAGGTATTGCATGGCGTTTTGTTGTTAAAAGACTTTTCGTTTCTAGACTATGTACTTTGGTTATTGTGGAATTGTCTAAAAGCGTAAAGAAGAGATTTAGTTTGACTATTTATGTCTGTTACTTTATGGCTTATCTTGGGTATTATATTTTAAATGAGCTAGATAATAATTATCGTTTAAATGTTATAGTACTTTTAAAAAGCAATAATGGGCTATTTAGGTTTAGAAAGTAAAAATTAGATGTTTAATTAAAGCGTCTAATTATAAGGTATTGTTAAATTATTTGTTTAAAATCTTATCAAATATAAAATACTTCAAATAAATTTTTCAGTCTAACGTAGATATATTATTTTTGCTTCTCCACAATTAGTGTGGTTAAATGAGAAAGTCTGTATTTTAAACGGAAGACCGTTTATGAAAAGTAAAGTCATATGAGAGAAATTACAAAAGAAGTTTATCTAAAGTGGTATGAAGACATGCTATTTTGGAGAAAGTTTGAAGATAAGCTTGCTGCTTTATATATTCAACAAAAGGTAAGAGGATTCTTGCATTTATATAATGGGCAGGAAGCAGTATTGGCTGGAGCTTTACATGCAATGGACATGTCTAAAGACAAGATGATTACAGCATATAGAAATCACGTTCAGCCTATCGGATTAGGAGTAGATCCTAAGCGTATTATGGCTGAGTTATTAGGAAAAGGAACAGGTACATCACAAGGTTTAGGTGGATCTATGCACATCTTTTCTAAAGAGCACCGTTTCTATGGAGGTCATGGTATCGTAGGGGGACAAATCCCTGTAGGAGCTGGATTAGCATTCGCTGATAAATATTTTGATAGACAAGCTGTGACTATGTGTTACTTCGGTGACGGAGCAGCTCGTCAAGGATCTCTTCACGAGACATTCAATATGGCGATGAACTGGAAACTACCAGTAGTATTTATCGTTGAGAACAATGGATATGCTATGGGTACTTCAGTAGAGCGTACAGCTAACCATACTGATATCTGGAAATTAGGATTAGGATACGAAATGCCTAGTGGACCTGTAGATGGTATGAACCCTGTTAAAGTAGCTGAGGCTATGTACGAGGCTATTGAAAGAGCTCGTCGTGGAGATGGACCTACTTTCTTAGAGATGAAAACATATAGATATAGAGGTCACTCTATGTCAGATGCTCAGCACTACCGTACTAAAGAGGAAGTAGAAGAGTACAAAAAAATAGATCCTATTACGCAAGTATTAGACGTAATTAGAGAAAAAGGATATGCTACAGAGGCTGAGATCGAAGCAATGGATCAAAGAGTAAAAGATCATGTAGCTGAGTGTGAGAAATTCGCTGAAGAATCTCCATTCCCTGATCAAAACGTAATGTACGATGTAGTATATGAACAAGAGAACTATCCTTTTATACCTCACAGATTATAATAATAAGAGAACATGGCAGAAGTAATTACAATGCCTCGCTTAAGCGACACTATGACAGAAGGTGTTGTTGCAGCTTGGTTAAAAAAAGTTGGAGATAAGATTTCAGAAGGAGATATCCTTGCAGAGATCGAAACAGACAAAGCAACAATGGAGTTTGAGTCATTTAATTCAGGTACATTGTTATATATTGGATTACAAGAAGGTGAATCTGCTCCTGTAGATTCGTTACTTGCTATTATAGGTACTGAAGGTGAAGATATCTCTGCATTAATCAGTGGTGGTGCTAGCGCTGCTCCTGTAGCTGAGGCTCCTGCTGCACAAGTAGAAGTTAAAGCTGATGCACCTGCTCCTAAAGCGGCTGCTATGCCTGCTGGAGTTAAGATCATTACTATGCCTCGTCTAAGTGATACGATGACTGATGGTACAGTGGCTACTTGGATTAAAAAAGTAGGTGATAAAGTACAAGAGGGTGATATCCTTGCAGAAATAGAAACTGATAAAGCAACTATGGAGTTCGAAGCTTTCGAGGCTGGAACTTTATTATATGTAGGTATTAATGAAGGAGAATCTGCTCCAGTGGATAGCGTATTAGCTATCTTAGGACCAGAAGGAACTGATGTATCTGCTATCGTAGCTGGTAGTTTTGCTGTTGAGGCTTCTGTAGAAGAGGCTCCTAAAGCTGCAACTCCTGCTGCAACTGTAAGTGTGGAGGCTACTGCTTCAACTAATGGGAGAGTATTCATTTCTCCGTTGGCTAAGAAGATTGCTGAAGATAAAGGAATAAACATTACTGATGTTAAAGGGTCAGGTGAGAATGGACGTATCGTTAAACGCGATATCGAGAACTTCACACCAGCTGCTAAGACAGTATCTCCTGTGGCTGCTGCTACAGCTGCTGTACCTGCAGTTAAGGCTTTTGTACCTGCTGGTGAAGTAAGTGTAGAGGAAGTGAAAAACTCACAAATGCGTAAAACTATTGCTCGCCGTTTAGCTGAGTCTAAGTTTACTGCTCCTCACTATTACTTAACTATCGAGTTAGACATGGATAATGCTATTGAATCTCGTAAGATTATTAATAATCTACCTGATACTAAAGTGTCATTTAATGATATGGTAGTGAAAGCATGTGCTATGGCACTTCGCAAACACCCTCAAGTAAATACGCAATGGACTGATAATGCAACTATCTATAATCACCATATCAATATAGGTGTGGCTGTAGCTGTAGAAGATGGATTAGTAGTGCCAGTATTGCCATTCACAGATCAAATGTCTCTTACTAACATCGGTGGTAAAGTAAAAGAATTAGCTGTTAAAGCTAAAACTAAAAAGCTTACTCCTGCTGAGATGGAAGGAAGTACATTCACTGTATCTAACTTAGGTATGTTCGGTATCCAATCATTTACTTCTATTATCAACCAACCTAACTCTGCTATTCTATCAGTAGGTGCTATTATAGAAAAACCAGTAGTTAAGAACGGTCAAGTGGTAGTTGGAAACACGATGGTAGTAACTTTAGCATGTGACCACAGAACAGTGGATGGTGCTACAGGTGCTCAATTCTTACAAACATTTAAAGATTATGTAGAGAACCCAGTTACTATGTTGGCGTAATCTATTTATAGTATAATACAGAGCCCTCATTCATAATGAATGAGGGCTTTTTTATTGCGATATTTTATACTATTTCGTTGCTATCCAAGAGCATTTATTTTTCATTAGTTAATATCCTTTTTGTATTTTTGATGAAAATATTTACAAATGAGATTTTTAGGTTTATTGGCTACAGTGTTGTTAGTAGGATGTGCTTCTGCTAAGGCTCCAACTGTTGCTAAAGTTAATGCTGAACAAAAGAATATTAAAGAGACGTTATACTATTTAGCTTCTGATGAATTATTAGGTAGAGATACTGGTAGCGAGGGAGGTAAGCTAGCGGCTAATTATTTGGCTAAACATTTAGAAGAGTATAAAATAAAACCTTACTATACGAGTTATAATGATACATTAAAGAATGTAAAAGAGGCTTGGAATATAGTAGGAGTTATCCCTGGTACAGATGCTGTCTTAAAGAATGAGGTAGTCGTATTAGGAGCACATTATGATCATATAGGAATAGAGAAGCCGGTAGATGGTGATTCTATTGCTAATGGTGCTAATGATAATGCAGCAGGTAGTGCTATCTTATTAGAGTTGGCTCGTAACTTAAAGCTGCAAAATAATAAGCGTACTATTATTATCGCGTTCTTCACAGGAGAGGAGAAAGGATTATGGGGATCAAAACATTTAGCAGAACGTCTAAAGGCTGAAAATGTGAACGTAGTATCTATGCTAAATTTCGAGATGCTAGGATTAGCGATGAAGAGAGATTATACTACTTATTTGACAGGATATGATCTATCTACTATGGCAACTAAGCTAAATGAATTAGCAGGTAAGTCAATCGTGGGTAAACTAGAGAAGGCAGAGGAGTTTCAGTTGTTTAAAAGATCTGATAACTATCCGTTCTATCAAATGTTTAAAGTACCATGTCAAACGTTCAGTTCTTTTGACTTTGAAAATTATGAATATTACCACCATGTAAAAGATGAAGCTCATTTAATGGATTTAAACTTTATGACTTCTTTTGCACAAGATATAATACCGGTTGTAGCTAAACTTGTTAATTTAGCTCCGGGAGAAATTAGAATGTATTAAAATGAAAAATGTAATTGTTACAGGGACAAGTAGAGGTATAGGCCTAGAGTGTGTGCAGTGGTTGTCTAAATTAGGTCATAATGTATTGGCTGTATCTAGAAAGGTATCTGACAAATTAGTAGGTTTAGATAACGTTACTTGTTTAGCTGTTGATATAACAAAAGAGGAAGACTTGCAACAAGTAGTCGCTTTTG
The DNA here is from genome assembly GCF_002286775.1 of Myroides sp. N17-2. Classification (GTDB taxonomy): domain Bacteria; phylum Bacteroidota; class Bacteroidia; order Flavobacteriales; family Flavobacteriaceae; genus Flavobacterium. The sequence continues at coordinate 114,196 of NZ_NSGJ01000001.1, read as the reverse complement.
TACAAGATAACTGGAGTCATGTAGATATCTTGATTAACAATGCAGGAGCTATTGTTAATAAACCTTTTGAAGAGATTACACAAGAAGACTTTCAATATGTCTACAATGTGAATGTATTCGGAGCAGCTCGTCTAATGCAGTTGACAGTGCCATTTATGAAAGTCAATAGTCATGTGGTAACTGTGAGTAGTATGGGAGGAGTTCAGGGAGTACTTAAATTCGGAGGCTTAGCAGCGTACAGCTCTAGTAAAGGAGCTGTGACTATTCTTAGTGAATTGCTAGCAGAGGAATATAAGGATAAAGGTATATTCTTTAATGTAGTAGCTTTAGGAGCTGTACAGACAGAGATGTTAGAAGAAGCTTTTCCTGGATACCAAGCGCCACTTATGCCAGACGAAATGGCTGAGTATATTGTGAACTTTAGTATTCATGGTAATAGATTCTTTAATGGTAAAGTGTTGCAAGTATCAACAACAACCCCTTAAAAAAAAGAAGTAATTGATAGAAACGTTACGTCCATATTTGCCGGAGCAATCTGTAGAAGCTGTATTTGAGTTGATAAAGCATTATCATGTACATTTAAAAATAGTACATGAGCGTGTTACTCGTCATGGTGACTATACACGTAATCACGATGGAAAGCATTTAATCACGATAAATTCTAATTTGAACCCTTATCGTTTTTTGATGACCTTAATTCACGAGATCGCGCATTTAGTGACATATCAAAAGTATGGTGGAAGGATAAAGCCTCATGGGGTAGAGTGGAAGAGTACCTTTCAGTTATTGATGCTTCCTTTTTTGAGAACAGAAGTATTTCCTAGTGCATTATTGCCTTTATTAGCGAATCACTTTAAGAATCCTTCAGCGAGTAGTGATACAGATGAACGTCTCTCTATAGCAATGAAGCGATATGATGTACAGGATATAAATAATAAAACGTGTTTTATATATGAGATTCCTTTGGGAAGTCATTTTAAAACATATAATGGAAAGATATTTAAACGTGGACCTATCAGGGTGAAACTGTTTGAATGTTTAGAGGTGTCAACGGGCCGTAGCTATACTTTTAAAGCAAATGCTGAAGTAGAGTTGCTTACCCATTATGTTGTAAATAGATAAGATATATGAGTTCAAATTATTATGCAGTGATAATGGCTGGTGGAGTAGGGTCACGTTTTTGGCCAGTAAGTACTCCTGAGTTTCCAAAACAATTTCACGATATGTTAGGATCTGGTGATACCTTGATTCAGAAGACGTTTAAGCGCCTGTCTCAAGTAGTGCCTAAGGAGAATATTCTTATTCTAACACATGCGAATTATAAAGAAATGGTAATGACTCAGTTACCAGCAGTACACGAGAATAATATTATATTAGAACCGGATATGCGTAATACAGCACCCTGTATACTATATGCGGCTATGAAGATTAAAAAGAATAATCCTGATGCAGTGATGGTGGTAGCACCTAGTGATCACTGGATAGAGGATGAATTACAATTCGTGTCTAACTTACAACGTACTTTTGATGTATGTGAGAGAGATAAGGTATTGATGACTTTAGGTATCTTACCTACATTTCCTAACACAGGTTATGGGTATATAGAGTTCAATAAACTAGATTCACGTCCGATTAAAAAGGTAGTTCAGTTTAGGGAGAAGCCTGACTATGTAACAGCTCGTAAGTTTGTTCAAAGTCGCCACTTCTTGTGGAACTCAGGTATCTTTATTTGGAGCGTAGGTGCTATATTAGATGCCTTTGCTGAGTTTCAACCTGCAATGATGGAATTGTTTAATGAAGGATATGATTTGCTAAACACAGATGGTGAAAAGGCGTTTATAGAAGAGAATTACTCTAAGGCAGAGAATATCTCTATAGATTATGCTGTTATGGAAAAAGCGAATAACGTATATGTACAACCCGCTACATTTGATTGGAACGACTTAGGAACTTGGGGGTCTTTATACGATAAGTTGCCTAAGGATGAGAATGAGAATGCTGTGGTGAATGCAACTGCATTCTTTAATAACGCTACTAATAACATCGTTAGAACGGCTAAGGGGAAAGTAGTAGTAGTAGATGGTCTTAATGACTATATTATCGTAGATAAGGATGATATCTTACTGCTATACCCTAAGAAGAAAGAACAAGAAATCAAAGTAGTAAGTCAGCTAGTGTCTGATAAACTGAAAGAATAGTAATAAAAATATACTATATAAAAAAAGGAGTAATGTTAATCACATTACTCCTTTTTTACATTTATTTCTTCTCGTTTCCGATTTGTCTCATTGCTTGACGAACCATTCTAAAAAGTTCTGATGAGTATACGAAGTCTACTACATCTTCATTGTCTGTCTGAATGATTTCTTTGTGGTTACCAGACCATGCTAATACACCATTCTTTAAGAATACGATATGCTCACCTATTTCTAGTACAGAGTTCATATCGTGTGTGTTGATAACAGTCGTGATGCCATACTCATGTGTGATCTCTTGAATTAAGTTATCGATAACGATAGCTGTTTTCGGGTCAAGACCTGAGTTAGGTTCATCACAGAATAAGTATTTTGGGTTATTTACTATTGCTCTTGCGATAGCTACCCTCTTCTGCATACCTCCTGATATCTCTGACGGTTTCTTTTTATTTGCATTGATAAGGTTAACTCGGTCAATAACTTCGTTAACTCGTTGTGCTACTTCCTCGTCAGATTTGTTAGTAAACATTTTTAGAGGGAAAGCGATATTTTCTTCTACAGTCATAGAGTCAAATAGAGCACTTCCTTGGAATACCATTCCAATTTCAGTTCTTAAATCTCTTCGTTCAGAAGAGGTAAGTTCTGTAGATATTCTACCATCAAAACTAATTATTCCTGAATCAGGAGTGTGTATACCTAATAGTGTTTTAAGCATTACTGTTTTACCAGAACCACTTTGTCCGATGATAAGGTTTGTTTTACCTGTTTCGAATGTAGTACTAATACCTTTAAGTACCTGCGTACCATCAAACGACTTTTGTATGTTTTTTACTTCAATCATTTCTTAGTTGCTTAAAAGTAGAGAGGTTAATATATAGTTGGTTAAGATAATAGCTACACTCGTCCATACGAATGAAGTAGTACTCGCTTTACCTACTTCTAATGCTCCACCTTTCATATAATATCCAAAGTAAGATGGTATAGTTGCTAATAAGAACCCAAATAAGAAGGTCTTAATAAAAGCATATGTAACGTGGAATGGTGTAAATGAATCTTGTAAACCAATGATAAACTGCTCAGATGTAACGAAGTTACCCATAACACCACCAAACCATCCACCAACAATTCCTAAGAACATACTGATACCGATCACAAAAGGATATAACATTACCGCTACTAGCTTAGGAAATACCAAATAGTTTAGTGAACTAACTCCCATTACTTCTAAAGCATCTATCTGCTCTGTTACACGCATCGTACCAATACTAGAAGTAATAAATGATCCCATCTTACCTGCCATAATGATAGAGATAAAGGTAGGAGCGAACTCTAGGATGACAGATTGTCTAGTAGCGAACCCGATAAGATACTTAGGTATAAGTGGGTTAGTTAAGTTAAGTGCAGTTTGGATAGCTACAACACCTCCAACGAAAAACGATAGGAACGCTACAATACCTAAAGATCCGATGATTAGATCGTCTATCTCTTTAAATATAAGTACTTTCATAACCTTCCATTTGGTCATTTTGCTAAACATTTCCTTTAGCATTATAAAGTACTGTCCTATATGTGTTAATCCAGATTTTATCATAAATATTAAAATATCGGCTAAATTACCAATTACAAATGAGTTTTAAGTTTATTAACGCAAAAAAATGGTTAGACCAGTTTTGATTTAATCTTTTTCCAACGGTAATTGCGAATGAATGTACCTTGCTCATCTGTCACTAAGTAAGGTTGTTTTTCATTCTTTGCTTTATAGTATCCCTTTATGTAGTCAATAAATAAGAAAGGCTTCTGCTTTTTCATTGCTAGTTTAAGAGCGGCAATAGACGTAATGACAATACCGTAATGCAATCTATAGAACGCTTCACCCTGTTTATAACGTGCAGCCTTGTTATACATTGCTCCGGTAGGTTTAAGATGTTTGACTTTTAGCGTATCTATAGTGACTATCTTCCAGTTATAGAATCTACATAATAGTTCATCTACGGTATCCCATCCCATAGCTGGCTTAAGACCTCCTATCTGTTTAAAGCATTCTATTCGATATGCTTTAAATGCCCCTCTAATATGATCTTTATCTGTCAAGCTCTCTATTACCCATTGGTTGTCTTTCTCGATGTATGCAAATCCCCCCACCATACCAATAGATTTATCTTTCTTAAATTGGTTAGCGATAGTCATAAAGTAATCAGTTGGCAAGATAAGATCTGCGTCTAACTTTACGATGAAGTCATAGTCTTCTAAATTATCCACTTGTGCTAAGCCGTAGTTAAATGCCTGTATAACCTTGCTTCCTGGTAAGTGAATTGCTTCTGAAGCCTTATTGATTAGGCCTATATATGGTACACTAGCATAACTTGTCTCAACTAGGTTAGCGGTATCATCTGTAGAATTATCATTCACGATTATTACACGAGAGGGTAACAATGTCTGCTGTGTTAAACTATCTAAAGTCTGCTCTATAAAAGCCGACTCATTATAAGCAGGCATGATAACTAGGTATTTCATGTAATGATATTTGTACAACTATAGTACTCTACAATAAAGAACTAAGCTGCTTAAGATTTACAAATTTAAAAAAAATAGTAGTTAAGCACTTATTAGCAAGTATATTTGTATTTGATTAACAGAGTTACGCATTATTATGCAGGATAAAATATCAACTAAACAGGCATTTCTTTTTACCCTTATCAACTACATCGGTGTATTGATAGGAGTGGTGTCGACTGTATTAGTCTATCCTCAAGATAAAGAATTGCTAGGTATTATCCGCTTTGTAGATGCGTGTGCGCAGATTATGTTCCCGATCATTGTATTGGGAAGTACACATGCATTGATTAACTTTTATCCTAAACTTAGTGAACGCCTGCAGGGTAAACTCTTTAGTTTTAGTCTGCTCTCTATGGCCAAATTAACGATAGGAGTAGGGGTGCTACTCTTTTTGGGTTCTTTTGTGTATCAAGGAGCAGAGATGAAATACGTTATTATGGGGTTCATATTAGCGATTTCTATGGCGTATATCGAACTCTTTAGAAGACAAGCAACCAACTTACAGCGTATATCATTCCCTACATTCTTTGAGAAAATAATCCCTAAGATAGCTTTGCCTACTGTGTTTCTGATGGTAATCTATACAAGCTTCTCAGTAGATCAAGCAGTTTGGTATTATATTATAGCCTATTATATCATAGCTATCGTTATCGGTAGTTATATACATAAGCATTTTAAATACAGTTGGCATTGGAAGTATGAAGACTTGTTCGCTTACGTAGGGAAGAAGGAATACTATGCTTATAGTCTATTTGCTTTTGCAGGAAGTTTTGGTTCTTTCTTTGCGTTTAGAGTGGACTCTCTGATGATTCCTTACTTTATTTCGTATGAAGCAAATGGGACATATAATATCGGAGTTACTTTAGCGTCAACACTTGCTATACCTGCTACGGGGGTATTTGCCTTATATGCACCTATTATCTCAGATTTGATTAAGAGAGCAGAGTTGCGTACGTTAAATATGAAATATAAAGAGGTCGCTCGTAATCTATTCTTTATAGGGATGCTTTTGTTTAGCTGTGTTGCAGTTGGTATAGAGCCACTTTTTAAACTATTGCCAACGTATGATAAGTTAGCTCCCTCTATTCCTATTATATACTTATTGGGGATTAATGTAGTGATTAATATGTCGACAGGCTTTAGTACAGAGATTATCTCTTATTCTAAGTATTATCGTTTTAACCTTGTCTCTATTTTGAGCCTGATGGTTTTAAACGTTGTGCTGAACTATGTTTTACTTGCGTATACAGATTTAGGAATATTCGGTGTGGGACTAGCATCATTGTTGTCTCTAACATTGTTTAATGTAGCTAAGACCTATTATATCTATCAGAAGATGAAGTTGTGGCCATTTGATAAGAACTTCTTTCTATTGTTCTTATTAATGCTTGTGTTTGGAGTAGTTGTATTCTTTATCCCTGCTAGTTCACATACGCTGATAGATTTGATTGTAAAGGTAGGTTTAGTTATAGTGCTTAACTTTATCATTGTATTCAAGACTAATTGGGTGACAGGAGTAAAGGCCATGTTAGATAAACTACTTCGCAAGTTTGGGCTGTAGTGAATTGCTAGCCAATATTTTTTGTATAAACCCAAAACAGTATTAGCTAAAGACACTATACAATTCTACTTCCTTACTCTTTAATCATATTGAAAATTAACAATTAAAACCTTTTTTTGTATTATTGCTTTTGGTTTATACGGCTATTAGATATTCTATGTTTAACCATAAGTTCATTATTTCAACACTAGCTCAACACTGCTTCAAGATTAGTACTACTAATAGGCTTATATGTGGAGAAATCTTGAAGAAATGTTGAGGTAATTCTATCAATGACAGATTTGCTCAAGTCTTGTGCCAACATTGCATATTAGCCCAATAACGCAGATGAATTCTACTTCATAGTTCTAAAAGCATACTATAGCATAGTTTAGTAATCTAATTCTAACCTATTTTGTATACTTGCTTTTCGTTTATAGGTCTATCGAAAAGGTGAAAAAAAATACGCGAGGCCTTATAATAATTGACCTCGCGTAATACATTAAAACTCTTTATTTCCGTTATAATCTCAATTCTCCGGAATAACTTTCTTCTTAATCTTCGTTAGAAGGAATATCGTTGCTATAATACACAGACTTCCCAAGTAATCCATTAATTCAAAGTTGACACCGAAGTATGTTACTGCTATTAATGTAGCTGATAAAGGCTCTGCACAGGCTAGAAGGCTAGCGCGCTGTGGACCGATATTTTTAATCGCCATTAGGAAGATATAGAATGGTATCAGTGTCCCTAAGAAGATGATAAATAGCACGGCTAAGTAAGTATCTCTATCCCATATACCTTCTAATTTATGCGGAGGATGTATGATACTCATCGCTATCCCTGCTATCAGCATACTCCATCCTATAATAGCGATAGGGCTATATCTATCTAATAAATGTATAGGCATCAGTGTATATACTGCTAATGCGATAGCTGATGCAATACCCCAAGCTAAAGCTGTAGGTGTGATGTTTAGTGTGTTTATATCTCCATGTGTCACTAGTAAGAAAGTACCTAACATCGCCATACCGATAGCTAAGAACTCTATAGGTTTAGGCCATTTCTTCAGTCTTAATGCTAGATAGATGGCTATAAATACTGGGCCGGTATACTGTATCACTGTAGCTGTAGCTGCGTTAGAGTGTAAGATCGTTACGAAGTAAGTGTACTGGACAGTTAGCATCCCTAGGATACTAAATAAGACAAGCTGTATAGCATACTTCTTGTCTTTCCAAATGTTCGTTATATCAGGATTCTTCTTAACGATTCCGAATAACAACATTAATACACCTGAGATAAGAAGACGAACAGTCACTAACCATTCTGCGTTAAACTCTTTTTCTCTAAAAAGGAACTGAGCAAAAGCTCCTGAAACTCCCCATAGCATCGCTGCGAATATAGCAGATGCGAAGCCTACAAACTTATTATTTAATTGCATTTTTAACAACGTACTCTAGGTACATTTAAAGTTGAACGATATAGTAATACCTTAAATCTGCAACTACTATTTACTGCGAATAAATTCTACTTTACATAGCTTCAATTAGCTCTAAAACCACACTACAGTGTGCTTTAATCACTAATATTGCTCTGTTTTGTACAATTCATTCTCGTTTAAACGTTATCTGCAGATTTAAGGTGGTAGAAAGACTCTCTCTACCTAAACACTTGGACAAAATTACAGATAATTAAGTGTGTTATTTAATAAAATCTAGATGAATATAAGAATTACCTACTCCATATATAATGTAATATTTTAAGAAGGGTATTTCTAGTTTAAACACAGAAGCACTACACATTCGACAATATATTTTTACTTTCACAACTGCCATAATTTGGTAGTCTGTAATAGCAATGTTGACGAAGGTGTAGTGCTTGCTTATTTAAAGCCTAATGAATGCGTGTTGTTATGTAGCTGACTTCTTCTCTTTATTATAAAGTTTGATACTAATTAGAATAGCGAATAGTAGGGCGATAGCGACTAGTAAGTAACGTATCCCTAATTCTGATGACGAAGTTATCTTACCTGTTGACGAGATTAGAAGTGTCATAAATGAAGTCAAGACATATACTAGTCCTCCCATTAATCCACCTGCTGTACCTGCATTATTTGGGAACTGCAACATTGTAGAGGTAAAGAAGTTGTTAAACAACGTACCTGAACAGATGTGTATTAAGAATAGGAATCCTATCAAGATAGGTAAACTTTCTATCCATAGTGTAGAGCATAGTAGTAAGGCGATAAGTGAGACCTGTACTAACGAGGGGTGTAGTGCTTTAGGTTTTAAATCTAAGTGCATTCTTCTTTTTCCGATTACGCCTCCTAACATCCATGAGAACCCTAGTACTAGTGTACAATAGCCGATAACAACAGAGTTAAACTTAAAGGTATCTTCTATTAAGAAAGGTCCTGCTATATTAAAGATCATTACGATAGAGTAACTTAATCCTAGTATTAATGTACCGATCATAAATCTCTTCTCACTCAGCATCATCTTATATAAGCCTAATGTATCTGATAGGTTAAACTTCTTCTTCTCAGGAATACTTTCTCCGCTTATACACAGGTCTAAGATTAGTAGTACACCTGCATAGATGGCTAGGAAGTAGAAGTTAGCATGCCAATTAAATAGCTTCTCTAAGTATCCACCTAAGAACGGCGCTAATATAGGGCCACATGACCATACAATAGTAAAATAGCTTAGGTAGTACTGTCTCTTAGTTTCATCATAGATGTCTATAAAGATAGCTCGTGTAGCAACTACTAAGGTAGAAATAGCCATACCTTGTATTATTCTCATTATACAGATATAGAATATGCTATCCATCTGTGTAATGCTTAAATTAGTAATAATTAGGATTAGTAAGGCTACTAAACGCGGTTTATAACGACCGATGTTATCTAATAGACTACCTACGAATATCTGTGAGATTCCATAGCTTAATAGGTAGCAGGTAAGTGTGAGTTGTATATCTTGTTCTGATACTGCTAATCCTTTTGCCATAGCAGGGAAAGAGGGTAGGTATATATCAGTGACAAAGCCCGATAGGGGAATGGAACAAAAGGCTAGTATGGTGGCTAGTTTTTTTCTTTGTTCGCTTGCTTCTCTTAGCATAAATTACAATTGTTGTTTCAGAAGCAAAAGTAAGTTTATAGATGATTCTGTCAATTAAATATCTCAAAGGGATAATTGCAAAAATCAAAGATTGATTACATTGGGCTTTTATATTTCAAAGGTGTAATACCTGCGTGTTTTTTAAAGAAGTTATTAAAGTGTGAGGGTTGATCGAAGCCTAATGTATATCCTACTTCTGCTATATCCCAACAGGTGTTTTTAAGTAGATTCTTTGCTTCGTCAAATAAACGTTCTTTTATTAGCTGTGTTGTGGTCTTGTTTGTAGCCAATTTAATAGATGCATTTAGATGATTGACATGTACACTTAGTGCTGTCGCATAGTCAGATGCGGTCTTTAGATTTAAAGGATAAGCAGGTGAGTCTAGTGGAAATTGCTTATTTAGCAAGGCATCGAATTGTCTATATAGCCTAGTGCTACTAGTAGATTCTTCTAGTTTTACATCTTCCACCTTAAGTTGTAATGCTTGATGTAAAAGTAGTGCTAAGAGGTTTCTGATAATCTCAAACTTTAAGGGATAGTCACTCTGTGCCATCTCATACATCTGTTTAAAGTAAGTAGAGGCAAGCTCTTGCTGTACTTCATTTAAGAAAATAAAGGGGTTGCTCCATTCTTTAAATAACGAAGTTTTCTTAAAGAATTCTATCGTGCTGTGCTCTACTAGGAACTCTTGGTTAAATAGACAGAAGTATCCTTCTTGTTGATTGCTTAAGCATTCCCATTCATAAGGTATCGTAGGGCAGGGTAAGAATAAAACAGGTTTATCGATTACTATTCTGTGATCTCCATATTTAAATACCCCTTCGCCTATGATTAAGCAGACTTTATAGTAATCACGTCTGTTATAGGGAGTATTAAAGTTACAGTATTTGCGGATGTTAATATTAAAGTGTGATTTGCCACATTGATAGTCAGATATATCAAAGGCATAATGACTTACTGTATTCTCTCTGTAGTGATCACTGATCGTCTCTAAGTCTTTACTCATAGCTTAATATATATCTGAATGAGGAGCAAAGTTACTAAAATCAAATAAGTAAGGATATAGTTATGCTGATAAAATAACGAATAGAGGAGTTTTTATTATTTGTGAGTTCAGTTAGAAAGCCTAGTCTGTTTTTATATTAACTCTACAACTTTAGGAGATTAACAGGATTGCATTTAAGGTTATCTGTTTTGATCAAGTTGTTGCGATAGATGCCTTCTTTATAAGCATCTAGGTGGTTTTTTGCTATTATTATATTTAATTTGGTAAAAAGTGAAAAGTATTGATTTTTACTAAATTATTTCATGTGTTATGTGTAGTAAAGTGCATTTTGTGTAGTTTGTTTTAAATTTTGTTAATAGGTTATCTTCTAAAATACAGCCGTTTATTTAAAATTGGCACTACTCTTGCTATTAAATAAGTACTACTTATAGTTCATTTTTTGATACAAAAGATGAAGTATAGGAATAAAAAAGTTGTTTAATAGAAACTAGTGTGTCTTGAGTAATTTAGATCGTTTATTAAAGTTTATCATGGCAGTAGCAACACTGCTATTGATTATTGATCTCTTTGATTTTTTTAATAATAGGTTAGTTCGTTATACATGTTACTTAGTTTTAGGAGTTTGTGCTGTAGCACTATTTTATCTAAGCAAACATTATGAAGAAGAAAAACAAGAAAATGAAGAGTAATAGTATGGTGTTTAACAGGAAAAAGTAACCCCAAAAGAAAGATTGTTCTCTCTTTTGGGGTATAGTATTTATACTTGATAAGTAAATGCATTAATATTCATTCCTGCTCCAACTGAAGCAAATAGAATAACATCTCCTTTCTCTAGACAGTGAGATTCAAGTTGTTTGTTGACTAACATATCGTATAGTGTAGGCAATGTAGCTACACTGCTGTTCCCTAACTTTTGGATATTCATAGGCATAATATGCTTAGGCATTTCCATGTTGTATAGCTCGTAGAATCTTTTGACAATAGCCTCATCCATCTTTTCATTGGCTTGGTGTATCATCACCTTTTTTATTTTAGTAATATCCACTCCACTTTTATCTACGCAACTCTTCATAGCTAAAGGAACATTACTAAGAGCGAACTCATATATCTTACGACCAAACATTTTGATATATTTAGTGTCCTTATCTAAGTCAGGATTATAAGACTTACCGAAGTGTATAAAGTTAGCTTCATCATAAGTAAAACTAGCTGACTCTACTGACAGTATACCTCCTTCTTCATTCGTTAGCTCTAGTATCGTAGCACCTGCTCCATCAGCATAGATCATAGAATCTCTATCGTGTAAGTCTACAACTCTAGATAATGTCTCAGCACCTATTACTAGACAGCGTTTTGCCATACCTGCTTTCATAAAAGCATATGCTTGAATCACACCTTGTAACCATCCTGGACAACCGAATAATATATCGAATGCGACACATGAGGGATTGTTTATCTTAAGATTGTGTTTTACTCTTGAAGCTAGACTAGGTACACTATCAGACTGTATTGTACCATGTTTTACATCACCGAAGTTATGAGCTAGAATAATATAGTCTAATGTCTCAGGATCTATGCCTGCTTTTTTAATTGCATTTTCTGCTGCGATTGTAGCTATATCACTACTTACAAGAGTGTCTTCTACATATCTTCGCTCTTCTATACCTGTAATCTGTTGTAGTTTATATGATATACGTGCATTAGTATCTTTTAGAGGTGTACCATGTTCATCTCTAAAGTCAAATAGTTCGAAGCTATTATTATCTATTACTTTAGTTGGGATGTAAGATCCTGAACTCAATATTTTTATATTCATAGTATCAGCTTAAGGTTATAGGAGGGGTCAAACTTAGAATATTCTTCTGATTAAATATATGATTTTTTTCAGCTTTTTGAATTATTCTAAGTATCAATGTTTAGATAGTCGTTTTTATATATAGCACTACCTATGATAATGCTAATAAAATCTATTTATTGTGTAATATGATTTAAAGGTACTAAAATAAATGATAATACGATACATCTACCTTATTTCTTATAAAGTGAGTCCTTGTAAGTAGTGATAATATCTGCTAATTCTTTATTATTAGCGTTGCTGTAAAATGTTATGACAGTGTCTAAATATTTCTCAGTAGGTATAAAGTTGTAATGCATTGATTTACTTAGTTTCTCAAATGAATCTTGTATTAATGTTGGATTCGTTTTAATATCTTTAAAATTAATCTGATAACCATCGAAAATATATCTCAGTCCATCTAGATTACCCTTCATCGGTATACTACCATGGTCTTCGCCATCATATTGTGCATATTTATAAGCGAGATTAGTCAGAGTTTTACTACTAAGTAATTCATTAAAAGAACGTATAGCATTATAGTGATCTGATAGATGACCTTTGTTTTCACTTTCACCTACTTGAGTTAAGTATAGCCTTCTGTGTTTAAAATCTTTATTGGGTTTAGAAGTATATTCTTTCAATATAACCTTATCGTCCCACCAAATACTTGGATCATGTACGATATAAGCATTAGACATATCGGTATAATTAAGTAGGTTATTTAAAGCAGTAATACCACCAAAAGAATGACCAATAAACACCTTGTAATCTAAGGTTCTATCGATGTAAGGAAATAACTCTTGATTTATGAATTTAAAAAACTCAGTATTACCTCCATTATCACCTTTTATTTTGCTAGCCTGCTCTTTAGACATATTTTCAGCAAGAACTTTAGTAGGAGTAAGGTCTCTTGTTCTGTTTGTATTTATGATACCAACTATAATCATTTCGGGAATAGCAGGATAAGGATATTTGCTAAGTTTATCTATATAAGCTGTTAGATAGTTAAAGTTAGTTTCACTATCTAAGAGATAAATCACAGGATACTTCTGATGAGGATATTTAGTTTCATTGTAACCTGGAGGTAAGTAGATCTGAATAGTTCGATCCTCATTTAGTATACTTGACTTTATAGTGTAAGACTTACCTATTTCTATTGGTTGTTGTGCATGTATATTTAGAGAGAATAGAGCATTCAAAATGAATAAAGTAGCACATATTATTTTGGTCATGATATCAGTTTTGTAGAATTCTATTAATAGTACAAATATAGTGTGTTATTTATATCGGTTCTATTTTGTTAAAAAATAAGTTCTTTTACGGGTCATATAATATGTAGTTATTATCTTGTACTAACTAAAGAGAAGTTTGAAAATGAATAGATTAGTTGTTGTTTTTGTTGCGCTAATGAGCGCATTTTGTATGTATGGTCAGAGTGTAAAGCCTAAGGTAGAACTTAAGGTGTTAGACTCTAAAGTTACTGATAATAGCCTAGTAACGATAGTGCTAATGAATAATACTGACGATACGTATTGGTTTCCATGGGATACATCAGAGTTAGCTTATGCAGCTAGTATCGGTAGTACATACGAGAATCAAGTGTATGTATTAAGACAGAGAGTTTACAATGAAAAAACCAAGGTAGACGAGCCTACATTAATGAGTGGTGATTATGATTCTGAGGATTTATTAAAGAGATGGAACGAGAGACTTAGCGCTAAGAAAGTTACTGATTATGTGATTGTAAAGCCTAAAAACTTCGTGCAGCTTCGATTACCTTTTAAAGTTGTTCAAAAGATTGCACCTGCTTGGTATGCTGCAAAAGAAAAAGTAACTGAAGGGGGTTATAAATATTATGTGAACTATACGTATAATGCTAAAGCGGTAGAGCAGATAGTTAATCCTGAATTGTTAGAAGAAGTAAATAAATTAGGATATAAAATATATCACGAGCCACTGGAATCTAAGAAAGTAGCAATAGTGAAGAAATAAAAAAAAGAGAAGTATATCCCATATACTTCTCTTCTTGTTAAAAAACAGCTGTATAAAATTATACGAATTATTGGCACTTGTAAAATTAGCTATAGTAGTTGTTAAATTATATGATAGTTATCAGTTTAGAGAATTTTTTAATTTATCTCTGAAACTTATATAATTACCGTGTCATTTTTATCACAATATATAGCAAGTCCTAAAGTTATAGTATGGGCTTATTTGCTTTAGACTCCTATATATTCGGTAGTAACATCAATGTCAAAAACCAAGTATGTATAAAATGTTTGAATTGTATCTCTATTTACTAATAGTTGTTTGAAATGTTATAACTATTGAGAGGTTAGCTATCTTACTTTTGTACTAGGTGATAATGATGCATTCATTTTTAATGAGATGTTTGTTATTTAAAAGAATTGTCTTAGTGCTAGGCAATTCTTTTTTTTGTATTTACCTGATGTTTCTTAAACTGTGAAATCTAGTTTATCTTTGAGTTTTTAAATTCCAATTCAGTTGCCTTATGCTAGATAATAAACATACTTCACTATACTTTAATTCTCTAGTAGACATCATGAATAGTAAGGATATGACTACACGTTCTAGATACAGACTGCTAAGAGGGCTATTAGAGAAGATATGTAAGTATGTTACGAAAGATGAGGTAGTACAGTTTTCTAATTTATTTTCTCGTGTGTCATTTATTTGTAATAAGTATCAGGCTAGCCGTGTGATCCATAACTTTAGGATGATTAGCAACGAGCTAGGGAAGCACGATTCTGCTGATTTAGATCGATACTTCGCTACCTACTGGATGGATGTGAATAACTTCATCTCGTTTATTTATGACGTTCCTATCCCTGATGAGAATAGGCAGCACTTTGCGTTTAACATACTTCGGTTAGAAGTTAAGCATATCGAATTTGAACAAATTATCGATAAACTTCGTGTGAATGTCATCGACCTAAAGGGAAATACCCTTATCTGTGAGGTAGAGGATGCTGCTGATGATATACCTATCAAAGTTCAGATTATGGAAGAGGGAGTGAACAGTGCATTTAATACCATAGATCAGATATGGGCAGGAGCAACACTTCACTTAATAAACATAGGGATAGATGATCAACAAATTTACCACCCTAAGATATTTATACTAGAGCCAGACTATCTTATCGATGTATCTGCTATAGCAGAATGTTTTCAAGACTATGGAACGTCTTCTCTGAGCTTTATCAAATCAAAGTTTGATGAGATTCCTAATAATAAGCATTTATTACTGGGAAACTTTGCCAATGCTGTGATGGATGAGCTGGTAGGTGCGGAGGATGCATCTACTGTACTGTTTAATACAGTATTCATTAATCACTTTGAGAACTATCCTTTCGAGCATACCGCTTGCCCGGATATATTAGATATAAAGAACTTTAAACAGTATACGCTAGACTGTGAGACACACTTTAATACAATCAAAAGAGTGTATCTAGAGGAGTTTGTTTATTACGGAATTACTAAGGAGGGGGATATCAGTCTAGAGCCTAGCTTTATGTGTAATGTATATGGTGTACAGGGGCGACTAGATTTGTTGCATAGCGTACGGACAGATCATCTAAAGACAACTATCGTAGAACTTAAATCAGGAGGAACTGTGTATCCTGATGATGGTGTAGGGGTGAAGCCTAATCACGCTGTACAGTTATATTTATATCATCTGATGCTGTCTGTAGTTAATAAAATACCTTACAAAGATATCGGTAATGAGAAATATTTAAGTGGTTTTATCTTTTACAGTAAAACAAGGACAGGTAATCTACGTACGGATCGTATCAACTTAAGTAGGGTACAAGAGATCTGTGAAGTGCGTAATAAGATTATACTCAATGAACAAGTCTTAAAGTCTGATGATCTAGAGAAGATAGCATCAAGGCTTGATTATATAAAGGGGGAGTATATAGTACGTGATCCTAATGTGAATACGAAGTTTAAGGCCATGCTGTATAAGCAGATAAACGAGTTTACACAGGTGTTAGAACGATGTAGTTCATTAGAACGTGCTTACTTTTATTCATTTGTGAGTTTTATCGCAAGGGAGCAGTATATCAGTAAACTTGGTGCAGGTAATCAAGAGGGAAGTCACGGTTTGGCGAGTCTATGGATAGATTCTGATGAGGTAAAGAGAGACAAGTATAGTATCTTAAGTGATCTTGAGATTAGGGAAAATAAAATATCTGAACACGAGAAGATGATTTGCTTTAATCGTACGTTAGCAGACGACTTTGTTAATTTCAGAAAGGGTGACGTATGTGTCTTATATCCTCGTAAAGATGAACGCGATACAGCTGCTAATCATCAAATATTTAAGTGTACTATACAGCAGATCAGTAAAGAGAGTGTGACAGTAGTGTTTAGGCATAAACAGAGGAGTATAGCCTACTTTAATCAGTATAATCGATGGGCGTTAGAACGCGATTCTATGGATTCTTCGTTTACAAGTATGTATAAGAGCTTATATGCTTTTATGAGTGCTCCGAAGTCTAAACGTGAAGTAATACTAAATGTACTTCCTCCTAAACAAGGTGTAGATTATGGATATTATAAATCGACATTATCTATCGAGCAAAATAGAATACTTAACAATGCGCTATCTACAGAAGACTATTATGTGCTAAATGGCCCTCCGGGTACAGGGAAGACTTCTCATATTATTAAGGAACTAGTAGAAGAACTATACACGAATACAAAGCAAAATGTACTGCTATTAGCGTATACGAATAAGGCAGTGGATGAGCTATGCGGTGCGGTAGAAGAGGCGCTTGCTGATGTAGAGGATATAGATAAATATGTGCGCATCGGTAGTCCGCTATCTAGTAGTAGCAAATACGAACATAGATTACTAAATACAATTATCAATAGGGAGAGTGAGACATTAGAGCTGACAGGGCGTAAGTTTACTCGTAATGTATTGGCAAATATTATTCGCAAAAACAGAGTGTTCTTATCTACGGTAGCGACAATGTCAGGTAAGAATGATGTGTTTAAGCTAAAGCAATTTGATACTGTGATTATAGATGAGGCATCTCAGATATTAGAACCTCAAATCATAGGGTTGTTACCTAAGTGTAAACGGGTGATTATGATAGGTGATCATAAACAATTGCCTGCTATCGTGGTACAGAGTGAAGTACTGTCTAAAACGAATAACTCTCTGTTAGAACAAATGGGGCTAGTGGATAGACGTAACTCACTATTTGAGCGTCTATATAACTTCTGTCAACTGCATAATCTAAACTATGCGTATGATACGCTAACGTATCAAGGACGTATGCATAGAGAGATAGCAGCGTTTCCGAATATTGCCTTTTATGAGGGGAGGTTAAAAGAGGCATATACTTTAGAGAATTTGACTGCTGAAGCAAAAAAAGGACTGAGCAGACAGTTAGCTCCTCTAGCATTTAAGGTTATAGAGAATGATACTTTAGGTAATTTATTAGGGCAAAATAGAGTATTGTTTATCAATGTAGAGGAACAAGAATTGGGTCTTCAAAAGAAAACGAGTATTAGTGAAGCAACGTTTATTATCAAAGCTCTTCAGAAGATAGTAATGTTATATCAATCTAATGGTGAGGTAATCGACCTGAGTAAACGTATTGGGATTATAGCTCCGTTTAAAAATCAGATCGCTCTAATCAAGAATAAACTTGAAGAGAGTGGGGTAGAACAAGCGGCTGATATCGTAGTGGATACAGTAGAACGCTTTCAGGGTGGGCAACGCGATATTATCATTTACTCTTTTACAGTCAATGAGGTACTACAACTAGATAGTGTCGTTAGCTTTAATGAAGATAAGACTGTAGATAGAAAACTGAATGTTGCACTAACGCGTGCTAAAGAACAAATGATTATTATAGGTAACGCTAGTGTACTTAGTCACAATCCACTGTATAAAGACTTGATCACTTTTATAAAAGAGCAAGAGGGGTATTATGATTTGAGTGCTTTAGAGTAATCAGTAAGATTGTTAATAAGTGTGTTGATAACCCTGTTTATAAGTAGGAGTAGTCTAGTATGTATTGTTAATAACTCTGTACTCCCAGTTGGAGCTTTGTTATTGGTTTAAAGTATTTAATTTTTTATTATTCAGAGTGTTATGTTTTTTGTGTGGTACTTTTAATATTGTTTATAACTGTTGATAATAGATTTTAAAGTTATTAACAATGTTGTTGATAAGTGTAGTGTAATGTTTTTTTTTGAATGCAATGATTTTAATACTATTTTAGTTATTCTAACCAATAGTATTAAAATTATGACAAAAGTGATTAAAATTTCAAGCTTATTATTTCTAGCTTTTCTAAGCTTAAGTTGTAGTGCAACTAATAATATAAAGCAAAAAGAAAAGATTCGAGCATTGACAACTAGGCAATTTGATGCCAATTCAAAAGAAGTATTTAATGTTATGCTTGATATTCTCAAAGATGAAAATGTGCAGATTTATTCAGCAAATGAAAATACAGGAGTTCTATCTGCAAAGAGTGTAGATAAAGTGCCTTTTGGATTACAAATGCTTAGTACAATAGCTGTAGGTAGTACAACAGAGCGCTATGTTTATACTTATTCGTTTTCAGTGAAAGATTTAGGTAATAATAAAACTGAAGCTAAATTATTAATTTATCAAGTTAGTCATGATAATGATTTTACAGGAGATAATGTAGTGCAGACTAGTAGTGAAGGTTTATTAAAAAGCAAAAAGTTATATAAGCATTATTTTGAGTTAATCCAGAATAAACTGTAGACATAAAAAAAACGCCATCGTAATGATGGCGTTTTCTGTATAGTTAAAGCGGTTAAGCTTAGTTCTCCATATAAACTTCGATAGGAGCACAAGAACACACTAAGTTTCTGTCACCATAAGCGTCATCAATACGACGTACAGTAGGCCATAACTTGTTCTCAGCTACGTAAGGAAGAGGGTAAGCTGCTTTCTGTCTAGAGTAAGGAAGATCCCAGTTATCAGCTGTTAATAAAGCTAATGTATGAGGAGCATTCTTAAGCTCGTTAACAGGGTTATCAAGCGTTGCATTCTCGATCTCTTGACGAATAGATGCCATTGCATCACAGAATTTGTCAAGCTCTTGTTTGCTTTCACTCTCTGTAGGCTCGATCATTAAAGTACCAGCAACAGGGAAAGAAACAGTAGGAGCGTGGAAACCGTAATCGATAAGACGTTTAGCGATATCCGTTACTTCAATACCTTTTTCTTTAAACTCACGTACATCAACGATCATCTCGTGTGCAGCACGTCCTTTCTCTCCTGTATATAGGATAGAATAGTGCTCCTCAAGACGAGACTTCATATAGTTAGCGTTTAAGATCGCTTGTTGAGTTACTTTAGTAAGTCCTTCAGTACCTAACATAGTGATATAACCGTAAGAGATTAAACACACTAATGCAGACCCATAAGGAGCAGCAGAGATAGCTGTGATACCTTGTTCACCACCTACTTTAACCACAGGGTTAGTTGGTAAGAAAGGTACTAAGTGCTTAGCCACACAGATAGGTCCTACACCAGGTCCACCACCACCGTGAGGGATAGCGAAAGTCTTGTGTAAGTTTAAGTGACATACGTCAGCCCCGATATTAGCAGGGTTAGTGATTGCCACCTGCGCGTTCATATTCGCACCATCCATATATACTTGTCCTCCGTTATCGTGGATGATTTGAGTAATCTCCATAATAGCAGACTCATATACACCATGTGTAGATGGGTAAGTAACCATAAGACAAGATAAGTTGTCTTTATATTGTTCAGCTTTAGCTTTTAAGTCAGCCACGTCGATGTTTCCTTCAGGAGTTGTTTTTGTAACAACTACTTTCATACCAGCCATAGCCGCAGATGCAGGGTTAGTACCGTGTGCAGATGCAGGAATAAGAGCGATATCACGTTGGAAGTCATTTCTAGAGTGGTGGTAAGCACGGATAGCCATAAGACCAGCGTACTCTCCTTGAGCACCAGAGTTAGGTTGTAACGTAGTACCAGCAAAACCAGTAATCACGTTTAATTGTTGCTCTAAACCGTGTAACATTTCTAAATATCCTTGTGCTTGATCAGCAGGAACGAATGGGTGAACATTGTTCCACTGTGCGTTACTCAAAGGCAACATCTCAGCAGCAGCATTTAGTTTCATTGTACATGAACCTAAAGAGATCATAGAGTGGTTAAGAGCTAAGTCTTTACGCTCTAGTTTTTTGATATAACGCATCAACTCAGTTTCTGAGTGGTAGCTGTTAAATGCAGCGTGTTGTAAGAACTTAGAAGTACGTTTTAACTTCGCTTGGTATTTTACTTCAGTGCTTAATGCAGTAACTTCTACAGCAGGTTTACCTACTACTTGAGCGAATACATTAATGATAGCATTAACATCAGCTACTTCTACTGTTTCGTTTAACGAGATAGAGATAGTGTTAGCATCGATATAGTTGAAGTTGATATTATTTGCTTCAGCGATAGCTTTTACTTTAACAGCATCAGCTTTCACTAAGATAGTGTCAAAGAAGTTAGCGTTAACTTGCTCGATACCTAATTTACCTAATTCAGTAGCTACAGTTACAGCTTTAGCGTGGATTAAAGAAGCGATAGTAGTCAATCCTTTAGGTCCGTGGTACACTGCGTAGAAACTAGCCATAACAGCTAATAATACTTGAGCAGTACAGATATTAGATGTAGCTTTCTCACGTTTGATGTGTTGCTCACGAGTCTGTAAAGCCATACGCAATGCGTGGTTACCATCAGCATCTTTAGATACTCCGATGATACGACCTGGCATACTACGCTTGTACTCTTCTTTAGTAGCGAAGAAAGCAGCGTGAGGACCTCCGAATCCTAATGGAATACCAAAACGTTGAGTAGTACCTACTACTACATCAGCACCCATTTCTCCTGGAGGAGTTAATAGCACTAATGACATAATATCAGCAGCTACAGCTATTTTAATATCTTTTGCTTTTGCTTGGTTGATAAAGTCAGCATAGTCAGCAACTACACCGTGTTTACCTGGGTACTGTAAGATAGCTCCAAAGAATTCTTCTGAGAAGTCAAATTCTTCGTGGTTACCTACTACTAATTCAACACCAAAAGGAGTAGAACGAGTCTGTAATACAGATAAAGTTTGTGGTAAGATTTCTTCAGATACGAAGAATTTCACTACGTTGTTTTTCTTTTGATCTCTTGTTCTAACATCGAATAATAAGATCATTGCTTCAGCAGCAGCAGTAGCTTCATCAAGAAGAGAAGCATTTGCAATCTCCATACCTGAAAGCTCGATAACAGTAGTTTGGAAGTTTAATAAAGCTTCTAAACGACCTTGAGCTACTTCAGCTTGGTAAGGAGTATAAGCTGTGTACCATCCTGGGTTTTCGAATACATTACGAATAATAGCTGCTGGAACTACCGCCTCGTTATATCCTAACCCGATGAAAGTACGGAATATTTTATTCTTGTTTCCCAATGCTTGTATATGAGATAAATACTCATACTCAGTCATAGCTGGAGCAAGATTTAAGTCTTCTTTTAGACGAATAGTGTCTGGGAAAGTTTCGTTGATTAATTGATCAATGCTGTCAGCTTTCACTGTTTTAAGCATTGCTGCCATATCCTCAGGACGAGGACCAATGTGTCTTAATGCAAATGCGTTTGTTTTCATTTGGACAATAAATAAAAGTTGTGTTTAATCACACAAAAATAACCATTAATCTGACAATTGTATATTTATATCGATTAATTTTGGCAAGTTGTTGAAAACAACCTATTCTAACTTGTGTAGTATATGGATTTAATGAAGAATAAACTTATCGATTTTTACTTAAATGGTAGTTTCCACGTTGCATTTTCTGCTTTAGCGATGACGCAAATGACCTATTATTTATGTCATATTCCCTTTGATTATAACGTTTCGATAATGGTATTCGCAGGTACATTAGCTTCTTATAATTTTATTAAGTTCAGCTCACTGTGGTATAGAAAGAAGAGTGAATTATCGCCTAAGTTTAAAGGCATATTCTTTATAAGTTTAATAGCCTTAGCTGTTGCTACTGTTACGTTCTTCAGTATAAGTCTAAAGGCGCAACTGACTACAATAGCACTAGGATTGTTATCTATACTATATGCTGTGCCACTAGGAAATAATCTTCCTAATCTGCGCAATGCCGCAGGAATAAAAGTATATGTTGTTTGTTTTAGTTGGGCAGGAGTTAGTCTGCTAATACCCGCTTTTAATGCTGGACTAGACTTTTCATTAGATATTTTTATCAAGTTCGTACAGCGATTCTTACTCTGTTTTATTATTATGGGAGTGTTTGAAATCGTTGATTTGCAGTTTGATAGTTCTAAATTACGCACATTACCACAGGTATGGGGGGAGAGAAAGACTAAGATTATCGTGTCTCTACTATTGATTCCTTTTTATGTGATTGAGTTCTTTAAGGTTGGCTTTCAACCTATACAAGCGTGGAATAATCTATTTATAGTACTACTGACTTTAGTATTTATTGCCTACGCATCACCAAAACGCTCTAAGTTCTTCACCTTGTTTTGGGTAGAGAGTGTTCCTATTATATGGTGGTTAATCGTTGTTTTTCAGGGCAATGCTTTTGTGTTAGAGTAATAAGTATTGTTTGTTTACGTTATTATACTATGTCTATATCAAGTAGACAAATAGAGAGTAGTATGAAAGAACAAAAGGAAAATGACGATAGTAAAGAGGAATTATCAGCTGTTTATAACTACATTATTTTAGGAATAATTAGTTGTTTTTGGTGGTATTATACTCCTGAGATAGTAGGAGATGCAATTTTTGAATCTTTTTATTATGCACTTAAGGTAAATGAATTGCTTGTTCTGATTATATTGCCTGTGTTAGTGTTTTTACTACCTAATGCACTATATTTCGGAATAGGCATTGGGATCGATCGTATGTTTAAGAAGAGCAAATCTTCTCAGAATACTTATTACATAGTGTTAACTATGTGTTTGGTTTTTACAGCTATTTTGTATGTTTATTATATCTGTGAAGGTTTAAAAAATGGACGTTACTAAAAAGACCAAGCATAGTGCTTAGTCTTCGTTTACATATTCTAATATATCTGCTGGTTGGCAGTCAAGTTCTTTACAGATAGCTTCTAGTGTACTAAAGCGGATTGCCTTAGCCTTATTGGTCTTGAGTATAGATAGGTTACTCACGGTGATACCTACACGCTCAGCCAAATCATTAAGCGATATCTTACGCTTCGCCATCATTACATCTAAGTTTACTATTATTGGCATATCGTGGGGTTATATGATTAAATCTGCTTCTTCTTTTAAACGTAAGTGTTGTTTAAGCACTTCTACTATCATCAGCAAAATTACGGGAATAAAGAACGAGGTTATATCATATTCACTTTTTCCTAGGGTCAAATTATAAAAGCTGGCTATTTTTTGATTGTGTAGGTTATCTGTTAATATTATAAAAGCCTCCATTATAGCATAACCTAGATGTGCGTAACCTAAGAATTTTAGGTTGTTAATTTGTCTTTTACTAACTATATCTCCTTTAAATAGATTTGTGAAAAAGATATATAGAATGATAAACATTGCTGGAATTAGTAGAACGAAAGCAATCATTACAATTCCTCTTGGTATTTTAAAGTAATCAGGAATATAGTCTTTGGTTTCAATTCTTATTCTTTCTGTTGCAACGTCTTTAGTGATTGTTGTATTAGCATTAGGTGTTAGAACTTTAATGTTATCTAAATTGTCTTGATGTTCAATTCGTAGACTATATATTTCTGTTCCATTTATTGCCGCACAATTACCATCATTATAACCTCTAGCGAAGTCATTAAAGTGTGCTGTAAATGATAAAATATAAGTTATAAGAAAAATTATAGTTAATAATTTCAGTTTCATCGTATTAAATTTTAAAATAAGACATTTAATATCTTTTCGCATAACTCTACTAATAGAGAACCTAATTGTATTAATATTTTAATCATAGCACATAATGTTAGTTGGTTAATAGTGATTCAAAAGTAGAAGTTATTTTTTATTAAACAAATAATATTTATTGTTTTTCGATAAATAATAGTCTTATTACAGTGAATATATCCTTTTGAGATACTTTAGATATATTGCCACACATTTAATAGTAGCTCTTTTTTAGTTGAGTCTAAAAATGTTATATTTGCCATAACATAAATTGACAGAGATGATACAATTAGTAAATAACATTAAGGTAAACGGGAATGTAGTTTTCGTTTTAAGTAATGACAATAAAGGAACTGTTGAGGTTCCTGCACTTTTAAATGACTTCGTAAAAGCATTTGAAGAAGGAAAGAAAGAAGAAGATTTCGCTAAAATAGGAAGTCAATATTTCTTCTTTGTGAAAGAGAACGCGGCTTTAGAGAAAATGCGTTTAGCAGGTAACAATATCCGCAAACAATTAGACAAAAAGGCTGATAACTTGACTATCGTTGGTAATGGTGCTTCTACACTAGCTTTAGTAGAAGGATTTATGTTGTCTAATTACCAATTCTTAAAGTACTTCAAAGAAGCAGAAGATATGAAGTTCGCTTTATCAAATGTTGAGGTAAAAGGTGACTTCACAACGAAGCAAATCAGTGATTTAAACAATACAGTAAAAGCAGTGTACTGGGCACGTACTATGGTAAATGAGCCAGTAAGTTTCTTAACTGCTACACAATTATCTAAAGAAATAGAGTTATTAGGTAAAGAGGCTAACTTCTCTGTAAAAGTATTAGGACGCAAAGAGATAAACGAATTGAAGATGGGTGGGTTAATCGCTGTGAACAAAGGTTCTATCGAGCAAGCGACTTTCACTATCATTGAGTACAAACCTGCTAACCCTATCAACAAAAAACCTATCGTATTAGTAGGTAAAGGTGTGGTATATGATACAGGAGGATTAAGCTTAAAACCAACTGCTGGATCTATGGATTCTATGAAGAGTGATATGGGAGGTGCCGCTTGTATGGCAGGTACTATCTATGCTGCTGCTTTAAATGAAGTGAATGTACACGTAATCGGATTAATCCCTGCTACAGATAACCGCCCAGGTGGTGATGCGTATGCTCCTGGAGATGTTATCACGATGTATGATGGTACTACTATTGAAGTATTAAATACAGATGCTGAAGGGCGTATGATCTTAGGTGATGCTATCGCTTATGCTAATCAATATGAGCCTGAGGTAATCATTGATGCGGCTACGCTTACGGGTGCTGCGTTAGTAGTAGCAGGAGATATGGCTGCGTGTATTATGGGGAATGCTGAACAAACGATGGATGCTATTATCGCTTCAGGATATAACGTACACGAGCGTCTTGCTAAGTTGCCTTTCTGGGATGACTATAAAGACTTGCTAAAATCTAATGTGGCTGATATGAAGAATATCGGTGGACGTTATGCAGGTACTATCACAGCAGGTAAATTCTTAGAGCACTTCGCTAAAGCACCTTATGTACATATGGATATAGCAGGTCCAGCTTGGATGGATGCACCTAGAGATTATAAAGGTAATGGTGGTACAGGAAGTGGAGTACGTACTCTAGTTGACTTCTTGACTAACTATAAAGGATAATATTCATAGAGGATATATACCTTAAATCTGCAAGTACCATTTACTGCGAATTATTTCTACTTTACATAGATTCAATTAGCTCTTAAACCATACTTCAGTATGCTTTAATCACTAATTTCACTCTGTTTTGTACAATTCATTCTCGTTTAAATGTTATCTGTCTGATTTAAGGTATAAAGTGATATAAACGAGGGTAGTTTTGACTATCCTCGTTTTTTTTATTCTAGTTTTAAGTTTTATTGTATTTTCGTGTTTCTATAAAATGATTAGAACAATGAATAACTTAGCAGAAACAACAAAATATGTACCTGTAGATATAAATAACATAGACCTTATCTTGCCTTTAGCAGAGAAGATATGGGAGGATACGTACCTTGATATTATTGGACAAGAGCAGATAAACTATATGCTACCGATGATGTATGGTACAGAACGTATCTTAGGTGAATTAAAAGAGGGATACCAATGGGAACTGCTAATGCAAGGGGAGGAGTTATTAGGATATACGAATTATAAGCTTATGGAAGACAACCGTGTATTCCTTTCTAAACTATACACTAATGTGTATAAGGAAGTAAAGGGATTAGGTGTGTTTATGTTTGAGCACGTAGTAGAGTATGCTAGACGTGAAGGGGCTACTGCGGTATATCTTACCGTAAATAAGAATAACCAACGCGCTATAGACTTCTACATTCGCAATAATATGAAGTGTATTGACTCTAAGACTTTCGATATCGGACAGGGATATGTGATGGATGACTATATCTATCAATTGGATTTGTAAACATAAAGGTTAGCCATCAGCTAACCTTTTTTAGTATGTTTTTTTTGCATAATAGGCGAAGATATCTTTCCCTCCTCTAAAATAATCAAAACCTTCTGGTTTGAAGTTTTCTGTAGATGTTAGATAGGTACTATCATAGTAATCACTTTCTGTTCCAATTATTGACTTAATTAAATGATAACCTTTATAACTATATTCTAGATTCTCAAAGAATGTCGCATATTTATCACTAAACAGATTATGCTTTCGCATTAATATTCCTTCATCCATTGGTTCTAGCAACGAGTAGTTAACTGTTGTACCCTTATAAGGACTTTCTATGTTGGTGTATTTAATATTGATTTTATCAGGGTATACTCTAGCGATATAATTGACTGATATTAGGTTATTACTCTGATCGTATTCATACTCTTTAATAGCATTATACATATTATCTGGATCAGTATATTTTGTTATAATAGTACTTACTTGCCCTTTAGTATTATATTTTAATGTGGTTGTTTTACCTACCTCATTTATAGTCACTATCTGTTGCTTATCATTATAGATAAAAGTCTTGATTGTAGTAACATTGTTTATTGTTGTTGTTTCTTTTTCTAAAAGATTTGTGTTTGTATTGTAAGTAAATATACGGACCACTATTTTTTGTTCACGTTTATTTGGGTACTGATTATTGGTAGAGTTGTATTCCCATATATTCCTATAATCTTGTTGTGAATGAATACTATTCGTTTGATTTCTTTGGTTGTAATTAAAAGTGGTATTTGATATAAAGAAGAATGAATTTGGACTAGCCGTTTCTGGACTATCCATAGTTGTCCTTACTTCTAATTTCTTGATCAGATTATTACTTACTTCTTTATTCTTGTTGTCATCAGAAGAACAGTTGCTTATTACCAAAGCTATAAGTGTGATAGATAATATTTTAAAGTACTTTTTCATCATCAAATGTTTTGTTAAATTTAGTAAAAATACTTGATGTTAATAAAAGTATTTATAAACAAACAAGGTTAACCATCGGCTAACCTTGTTATTATTCTGTAATCTCTATTTCTTTATACACGAATTCATACTCATAGATACTTGGTTGATCAGTAGGATCTGATTTTATCACTGTCTTTACTTTAGCAGTTAGTGGCAAATCTTTAGTGTTATAGGTATAGTCAATAGTAGTTAGTAAGTCTTCATTATGCTCTATCTTCACTACATTGTTTTGCTGTACATAATTAGTAAATGTTAGCTCAGAGGCACTTAGATAATTAGAGATGTTAAACGAGTAAGGCAAGTATGCAAAGGCATATTTCTTTTTGTCATACGTATAAATAGTCTTGTTGTTATCTAAGTTTACAAGCTTCACATTGTTATTCGGATCGTAGATAAAACTTGTAGTTTCAGGGTCTGAATATTGAGGCGAAGAGGTAATCTCTATCGATCCGGGTAAATCAAGCTTGTTATAGGTGATCTTGCTGACTCTAGATTCATCATAGTATAAGTCTTTAAATTCCGTAGACTGTAATACATTGTTTTCATACATTAAGTCAAGACTCATCTTATTCTCTCCGTATAAAACCTTATTTAATTGGTTCTTGTTACTTGACTCAAGCAAAGTGATAAATGGATCAGTAGGTTGCCCATTTTCTACGAGATAAGATTTGATTGAGGTTAATTGACCTGCGTTATTATAAGTGAAGTCATATTTAGTGATAGATATTACACTATTGGTACTAGGTCCTGTTACTACATTCACATCACCTACTAGAGTTGTCTCTGATGAATGAACGTGATTCTTCTCTATTAGCTGACTTACAACAGTCATCTTTTTAGTCTGCTGACTGAATGCATTTCCTACAGTTAGTAGTAGCACAGGGATTAATAATAAACTTCTTTTCATAGCTTTTTGGTTAGTTGGTATTGTTATTTAGTGATAGGCACTTCTATCTCTTTATAGTGAAACTCCTGTTCGGCAGTCACTCTACTATCTTTATTATTTGACTTAGAGGTCTTCGTAATCTTAGCTGTTAAAGGCATATCTTCCTCATTATACGTATAGTCAATGGTAATTATATAGTCATTATCTTCTGCCTTGATGATGTTATTCTTAGGGCTGTAATGCGTAAATGTCAACCAATCTATTGATAAATAATAAAATGGATTATTATAATAAGGCTGCCCACTCAGTAAGTATTTTTTATCATCATAAGACAGTGTCATTACTTCATTAGCATAAGTACTAACTTTTACATTCTGCTTCTCATCATATTTAAAGCTTAGATCTATTATCTGATTCGGTTTAGTAGCATTACCTAACTGTGCTTTAACAGGTAGTTTCTGCTTATCATAACTATATGTAGTAAGCACTAACTCTTTAAACTCAGGATCATAATGTGAGATCTGGTGTAGTAAGTTATTGTCATACACTACTTTTAGTTTATCTGCATCATCATCTAATGATAACGTCGTAATTTGCTTTTTAGTATTAAGTTCTACTTCTAAATTAGAGGGGTTGGTCTCTTTATCTTGTTGAATACTACAAGAATAGGTATTGATTATTTGACCTTTTTGATCATAAGTAAATAAGAATTTACGCTCTTCTACTTCGGTAGTTGTATTTTCTTTAGTGTTGTTGGCTTTTTTAGGATCTAATATTGTCTCTGTCACTAAGAGATGGCTTTTCTCTATGGCATAGTCTAATACAATTATCTTTTTAGTTTTGATTTTTTTTGCATTGCGTGCAGTATTAGAAGTACCGCAGTTCGCTAGCATTAAGAATAGTGGGGCTAGTATAAATATTTTTCTCATTGTTGTTCTGACTTGGCATTAAACCCAAAATCAGCACTAGCCAAATGCTACAAAGTAATTCTACTTCATAGTTCTTTCATTAACTCAATAACCATACTGTAGTATGCTTAAATCGTTAATTCAGAACTATCTTGTATAATTACTTTTCGTTTATCTGTCTAATGCTGGTTCCGGGTTAAAAGTACAATTAATTTCAAAATACAAAAGTTGTAGTCAAGTTAATTCCGTTTGATTATACGACATTGTGTATAAGAGTAGTTTTAAGTTGTATAATCTTGTTAAAGAGTGTTCTTATTTTTATTTAGTTTAAATAATTTATTATCTTCGCTTCATAAAATATATAAGAGATGAGTTCAGATACAATAAACCCAAATTTTGACCAACATAAAGTAAAGCCAAAAGCACCTAAGGTTGCAGAGTTAGTTGATTCATGCAAGTCAGTGATGATGGCTACTATCAGTGAAGATGGTACACCACTAGTAAGTACTGCTCCATACTCTAGAGTAGGGAATGAGTTTCAGATACTAGTGTCTTTTATGGCAAAACACACAAAGAACTTACGCGACCGCAAACAAGTATCGTTTATGTTCGTAGAGGATGAGGCTGCTTCTAAACAGTTGTATGCTAGACACCGCCTTACATTAGATACGCAAGCTGAATTAGTAGAGAAAGACAGTCCGCTATATGAGCAAGCTATCGCTGATTTAAAAGTGAGACACGGTAAAGTAGTAGAGATATTAGATAATCTTGAAGACTTCATCATGTTTAACTTTAAACCTATCAAAGGATCATATGTAAACGGATTCGGTAGTGCATACTTCGTAGACGAAAACCTTGAAGTAATGGAACACAGAAGAGGTGCTCATGGTCAACATAACGTAGAGCAAAAGTAAAAACTATATTTTTTTTAACGGAAGAAGCCTTTAAGCCCTTTTAGGGAGTGGAGGCTTTTTTTTATTGTATCAGAAAGCAGTAGCTTTGAAGATTAAGCTTAAAACCCTGTCATGTCTAAAGGCCAAGTTCATATTCGTTGCTCTAGTTGTGGAACATTTAATGTAGATGTAGAGATCTGCGCTACATGCGGTCATTCTTTAAATGTGATAAGACAGAGAGAACAAGTACGCAAAGCTGCTGAGCGAGAACGTATCGCTAAAGTTCTAGCAGAAGAACCAAACTTGATAGAAAAGTTCTTATTAAAGATGACAGAGCATCCTTGGCTAGTCGTTCGCTTATTTTTTAAAGTCATTTATGGAGTATGGTTTGCCGTTATGGCGATAGCTATGTTCTTAGCATGGTTAATCGGAATGATAGTAGCATGAGGGTGTTAAGACATTGGACTTTTATAGGAATGGCATTAGTAGGGATGCTTATCTATATTCTTCAGCGATTAGGGATACCATTGCCTTTGATTATCAATAACTATCTTAATGATACGCTGTCTATTCCCCTAACCTTATTTATTATATTAGGCATAGTTCGCACCTGGAGAGGTAAGGGTTATCTATTATCTGTTCCTATGATCATAAGTGTTGTGGCGTATTATGCTATCTATTTTGAATATTACTTACCCCAACATAATCCTCGATATACAGCTGATCTACTTGATGTCAGTTGTTACTGCTTAGGAGGTATACTATTCTATTTTATCCAAAAGTGTTTTTTGACTAAACAACATTGATTTAGGACAATTACCAACTTTCTATTTACGTACTATAGATCATAACGTTTATCAAAAAAGATAAATGTTTTTTTTGTTTTCCAATCAAAAACAATGGTTCGAAAAGGTAGTACAACTAATCTTGAGTTGTTTTTTTAGTAAAACAACCTTGTTTTAGAGTTATTCATCATCAAAAACTAGAAATAATAATATTTTTTTTTAAAACAGTTTTTATGTTAATGTGTTGATTTTTAATTATTTGTTTCTCTTTTGTATAAGTCACTATTTAACTTATGCAGTTCTTAAGCGTAGTAAATTCGGGCTTTTTGGGGGAATTCTAGGACAATCCTAGGAGAATACCTTGAGTATTATGGGGTAGAAAGACTTTTAGTCGAAAAAATCTCCTTTTATTCTCCTGCTATTGTTCAAGTAAACAGTGTGATAAACACAATAAAGGGGGGACAGATGTAACGCAACTTGATATAGACAGAAATAAGCATACTTCTACAAATGAAAAAACAATACCTTTGTGATCTTACTTGTGTGGAGATCATTAAAGACTATGCAGCACTAGTGATGTTTATAAAGAAAGCAGACTATGATTACAGTATTTTATACCGATTATTATGAGCATGTCTCAGAAGAGAATCTAGAGTTAACACTAGAAGAATGTGTAGAGTTATTTGATGAGACTATAAACCTAGTAGATAACTTCGTAGGTATTCAGGTGGGGAAGCACACGATGCAGTTTCACTGTGATGAGGATCGAATCTTAGTTGAGGTTATAAATCCCTCTACATTAATTAATCCTCAGATGTATGCTGATAAGGCACAGTGTCTAGAGATCATCAGAGAGATATATGATAAGCAACAACTATTCGTCTATCCACAGATGAAGCTAGTTGATGTACAGAAAGAAAGTCTTGATGATGTTTTAGAACGAGGAGATCAGTAATTATACAGATCTAGAGTTAGAAGATAAAATATAAAAGCCTGCTAGTAAGATATTGCTAGCAGGCTTTTTATATTTATACAGATGACTGTTTTATATTTTTAGTCCTTTTTTGATATGATAACTAATGTAACAGCCCCTAGTACGAATGCTAGACCTAGTGCAGACATCCAATCAAAGTGCTCCGCAAAAAACAGTGTACCCACTAATACAGCTACTACTGGCTCCATTGATCCTAAGATAGAGGTCACTGTAGATCCTGCGTGCTTCACTGCTAGTACTAGACATAAGTCAGATATAAACGTGGCGAATACCCCAAGTAATATCAGATTTATCCAATCACTTCTTAATACTATAGGCTGTATCCCTGAAGTAAATAAGCAGTAAAACAAGAAGATCAGACACCCCATTAGTAGCACATAGAAGGTCAGTGAATCAAAGTTCATCTCAGAGATTCTGCTCTTGTTAAGCCCTACGATGTATAGTCCATAGGTAAATATCGTTAAGGCAGATAGTACTAATCCTGTGAATAGTGAGGGAGAAGCCTCTCCATGTATACACATCATCCCTACACCTATCAGTGATAGAAGAGACGCTATGATAAGCGCCATCGACTTCTTTTCTTTATAAAGCATAATCATCACTATACTGACGAATATCGGGTATAGGAAGTGCACCGTGGTAGCTAGTCCGCTATCTATATACTCATAAGCATCAACTAAGAATTTGGCTGTAGCGGCATATAGTAATGCCAAGAAAAAGACGACTGCAAGATCCTTAATAGATATTTTTAAGCTCGTTTTTTTGTATAAACACACTGCACCCATCGTGACAGATGAAAACAAAAATCGGTAAAATAGAATGGTCGGTATACCGATAGCTACCATTCCTTCTGGTCGCAAGTTAGGCAGGATCAATGGCAGGGAAAATAAAGGTACCAAGCCAAATGTACCTGATGAAATCAATGCGAATAGAATTCCTTTAAGGTTTTTCATTGTTTTAAATTAAATTCTGCACAAAGGTAAGACTTCATTATTGCCTATAGTAGTGAGTGTGTATTATTGTTAATCTCTTATTCTACCTAGGATATAGATGTGTATTTCAGTAAGAGAATAGTTAGTGAAAAAACAAGATGATAATGTTTTTCGTAATAATTTTAGAATAAGATAATTAAGGAATAGTGTATCTTTAACATAAAATTCGATATGAAGAATGTGTTGATATTGACTTTTATGTTTATTTCTGCCTGTTGTTTTGGGCAAATACCTACTGATTGGCAAGTAGATGGATTAAAGGGGAAAGTGAAGAAGAATACGACTTCTTGGCTTTTATCAGATACAGCTATAGTAATAGAAGAAACTTCTTATAATAAACAGGGGTTTAAGACTGAGATAAGACATTATGACGACTATTCTTTTAGTGAACAGCAGAAAGGTATAAAGCCAAAGTGTACTGCACTAGATAAATTCAGTGTATTAGACACTACTAGTAAACGAGAAGTGATTACGTATGATTGTTTTAGTAAGAAGGTGCTTAATAAAGAGGTTAAGCGAGTAGAGTATTGGGAGTCAGATAAGATATATGTTATCAGTGAGGAGTATTTAGATAGTAAAGAGATCAGGTTTACTAAACTGTATTTTGAAGGATATAGGTTGATGAAGTCAACGAGTTATGTTAGTTCATCACAGGATGATAGTAGTGATAATAGTGATAATAGGCCTACACCGACAGCCTACTTTTATAATGAAGTAGGGGACTTAGTGAAGACACATACATACTTCGATATGGTAGACAGTACTGGAGATAGGATAACTACTATAGCTGTAGTCAATAAAGATGAGAAGGGGAATGTAGTGGAGTATAAAGAACGCGTAGAAGGCACAGAATTAGGTTCTAATGTAAGTTGTAAATATGAATATTATGAGTAAGATAATAACGCTGCTGCTGTGTATGATACTATGTCTATCAGTACAGGCGCAGGTACCTAGTGATTGGCAAGTGGATGGATTAAAAGGTAAGGTGAAGACATTGACTAAGCTGTATAGTCTTGACTCGGGTAAGAAGTATATGGAGAAAATTAACTATGACAAGGCTGGTTTTATAACTACTAGAGTTAGTTATACTAATATTGACCCTGAGCATTATTACAGCATGGAGTTAATAAAGGATAAGGAGTATAGTTATTCTTCTTATAAGGGTGATAAACGACTAATAAAGGTCATTTCATTTGACTATGTAAAGAGGACGCCTACATATACTGAAAAACACCAAGAAGAATGGTTAGCAGGAAGGAATCAGTATATCTATGTCTTTGGAGAGAAGTCTAGTGAGGGGAATAGCTATGTAGTGCGTACTTATAATACTAAAAATCAGTTGACCACTGAGGAGTATTTTAATGAGAATAAGAAGTCAGAGGGTACTAATACGTTCTACTATACGATGTCAGGTGATATCAGTAAGAAGAAGTATAACCGCAATAATCAATATTATGTATTAGATGGAGATGAGGTAAATAGTATTGAAATAAAGAAGGATAAGAAGAACAACGTTATAGACCAATATTTTAAACGCAAAAGCATAGACGGATTCTATACAGAGCAGAGTACTTACGAATATTATTAAGGTATGAGAATTATAAAGAAGAGATCGTCTTTAATGGAGAAGAAGGACTATTACGATTAATAAAAATTGCTAAAAAGAAAAAGAATGAATAAGTGTTTAATATTTATGCTAGTGATCACACTAGTTAGTTGTACTAAAGAAGTGATTACACCTGTGCCTGATACTGCTATTGAGGGAATAAGGAATGTGAAGACAATCGTGATAGAGTCTTATAACTTAGAATTTGATAGTTATGATAGGACTACAGAGCACTTTGATAAAGACGGATTCTTGACTAGAGAGGAGTACGCGATAGGAGTAGTCATAGATGATGAAGCTTCGGATGAGTATTTCATAGAATATAGAGTTCATGATGTTATTAATTATACCCCTTATAATGCTAAAGGTATGCGTAGAGGTGAGTGTATAAATGAATTTGATGTTATAGAGTACAGTATAGTTCGCTCATGGACTAAGCAGAATGAGTATAAAGACGTGATTAATTATACGAATACTTCTGAATATATTACTACAGTAAAGGGAACGTTAGATGAGAAGAGAATATTGATGGCAACTGAGGAGAAGAAAGCGTCTACTACTGTTCCTAGACTTATCTCGATGCAATATGTGTCATATACATTCGATGATAAAGGGTATGTGACTCCTGCATCAGTTACTTATAAAAGTGAGAAAGATGATAAGAATGCAGTGACATATAAGATTGAGAAAGGTAAGAGAGATAGTCATAATAATGTGTTAGAACGTACATTTATAGATACTAAAGGAGAGATAGTAAAAGAGAATACGTATACATACGAGTATTATTAGACTTATGAGAAAGATATTGTTTTTTATGTTAGTGATTGCACTAGTTAGTTGCGCTAAAGAAGAGATTACACCTGTAGCAGATACACAGATAGAGGGCTTAAAAGGGAAGGTAAAGAGTCAAGTAACTACTAGTTCTAATTCCTTTTTCGGATTAGCAGGTAAGCATGTTACGACATATGATGAGCAAGGATATAAGGTGTCAGAGGAATTGTTGATAGATGAAAGTAAGACTGGTGAGTATACTTTATTGGCTAAAGTAGAGTATGTTCCTTATCTAAATAATAGTAGAAGTAGTAAAACGTATGGAGCTGATCATAAGCTATATAATATGACGACAACTAAGTGGTTAACAAACCAATCTTATAGTGTCGTTCTTGAAAATGTGAAAGATAAAAATTTCATTAATATAGAAGAGGTAAGTATAGATGATAAGGGAGGACAAGTATATATTGAATCGAGAAATGAATATGTAGATAAGAGCCAAGAAAACACAAAGGTTAGAACAAAGTTCTTATATGATGATAGAGGATATAAGATTAGTGAAAAACAAAGTTTTAATGACGATCCTTACCGAGAGGTTAAAGTGATTAATTTGGCATTTGATAAACAAGGTAACATAACTAAACAGAAGATGGTTAGTGATGAGGTAGATGCTAATTATGAAGTAGAATATATATATGAGTATTATTAAGCTTATGAGAAAGATATTATTTTTAGTGTTGTTATTAGGGCTGCAAGGATGTAAGGCAGAGGTAAGCAATATTCCTCCTACAGATTTGCAACTTGAGGGATTAAGAGGTAAAGTGAAGAAATTAACTGAGGTTACTCGTATGCCAAATACAGCTGTAGTGACTCAGCAGGTGAGTACTTATGGGGTAGATGGATATAAAACATCACTAGAATCATTAGATAACGAGTTAGATACTGAAGTGTTAGAGTTTAGTACAAACGGTATCGTTAAGTATGAACCCTATATTAATTTGATGCGCAAAGTAGCTAGTTATGACTATGAGGGTAAACAAGTAAGTGAAGGAAAACAGAAGTGGTCTACTCTTAATGAGTATACACAGACAACTACCTATATCACTACTCCTAATATCATCACTACTTTAAAAGGAAAGAGTAATAAGGAAGGATTGCTAATGTCGATACAGATAATCAGCAAACTTACAGCAGATAATCAGGAGCAGTTAAACGTTCTTAGTACAATGACCTATGAAGGGAATGGTTATCAGAAGGGATTAGTTCAGAAGGACGTTATCCTAAAGACTGAACAGAAATATGAGGTAGCAAATAACGCTTTTGATAGTTTTGGCAATGTCACTCAACAAGTTATTTATACGAATGAAGGGGTGTTGTTTCAGGAGAAGACGATAAGTTATGAGTATTATTGATTGTGATTATTATAATAAAAAGTAGTAAGTTTTATATATTGGATTGTTTTGGGTAGAGATTATTGTGAAATCATTTGTATAATCTAGTGTTTTAGGGTGGAATGTGAATTGTAAGGGTTGGTTATTTGAGTTAAATGTGTAATTTGCCAAGCTAAACAAAACACCAAACAATAATGAAATTAACCACTACGATTACAAAGTCGATAGCACAAGGAGTATTAGGGGTAGCGATATTCTCTAGTTCACTAGCTATCGCACAAAAACAAGATCCTATAGTAGACGCTATAGTAAAAGAAGGAACAACTAACTCACAGTTGAGAAACTACGCATTTGAACTAATGGATGTGATAGGGCCTCGCTTAGTAGGGACACCACAAATGATGCAAGCGCATAACTGGGTGAAGAATCAATACCAATCTATGGGATTTGACGCTCGCAATGAAGAGTATGGAACTTGGAAAGCTTGGGAACGCGGTACTACGCAAATCACAATGACTTCTCCACGTATCAAATCAATGGAGGGAATGCAGCTAGCTTGGAGTCCTGCTTCTAAAAAAGGTGGAGTAGATGGTGAAGTAGTAGTACTAACAGATGCAAAAACAAAAGCAGAGTTTGAAGCTTGGTTACCATCTGTAAAAGGGAAGTATGTATTAATATCTATGCATCAGCCTACAGGGCGTCCTGACTACCAATGGAAGACGTTCGCCACAGAAGAATCATATACTAAAATGACAGAAGAGAAGGCTGTAGCTGAAAAAGCTTGGGCTACTCGTATCAAGAATACTGGATATACAGCTAAAGAGTTACCTAAAGTATTAGAAGATGCTGGTGCAGCAGGGATAGTGATGTCTTACTGGACTGGTATTATGGGAGCAAATAGAATCTTCGGTGCTGAGACTAAAAAAGTACCGACTATTGATATCGCTGTGGAAGACTATGGTATGCTATATAGGTTAGCTGAAAATGGTAAAGCACCTAGAATTACAGTTAACGCGCAATCTAAAGATTTAGGTACTGCTAAGACGTATAATACAGTAGCAGAATTAAAAGGTGGAGCTAAGGCAGATGAGTATGTTATCTTATCAGCACACTTAGACAGCTGGGATGGTGGTACAGGAGCTACGGATAACGGTACAGGTATTATCACGATGATGGAAGCAGCTCGTATCTTAAAAGCAATATTGCCTAATCCTAAGCGTACAATACTTATTGGTAACTGGGGAAGTGAGGAGCAAGGACTTAATGGGTCTCGTGCATTCGTAGCTGATCATCCTGAATTACACAATAAAATACAAGTAGTATTTAACCAAGATAATGGTACAGGTCGTGTGGCTAATATCTCAGGACAAGGATTCTTAAACTCTTACCAATATATTACAGATTGGTTATATGCAGTACCTGAGCAATATAAGAAAGAGATTAAGACTAGTTTTCCTGGTTCACCATCAGGGGGTGGTTCTGACCACGTATCATTCGTGAGTAAAGATATCCCTGGGTTTATGATGAGTTCTCTTAGTTGGGGGTATGGTAACTATACTTGGCATACTAATAGAGATACAGCAGATAAGATCGTGTATGATGATGTACAGAATAATGCTATCCTAATCGCTATTATGGCTTATAAAGCTAGTGAGGAAGCAGAGTTAGTATCTAGAGAGAAGATAGTACTTCCTCTAAATAATAAAGGAGAGCGTCAAGAGTGGCCTGAGTCAAAAGGACCTAAACGTACAAATAATTAATATAGTAGAAGGATGTTCGAGAGAGCATCCTTTTTTTATAATCAGCAGGCTGTCTGATAGATGATATATTTCAGACTGAGTATGTGTTATTTATTTAGTTTCTAATATTACTATGTGTTATTTGGTTTATAATTAAATGAAGTGTATTTTTTAATCTTAATTTTATTGTTTTCTATTTGTATTTTTAGTTAAATATGGTTTTTATAACATAAACTCTTATTGTTTTATTTTACATTGGCGACTTAATATAATAGAAATATGAAAAATATAAGTTTGGTTGTTGTGATGTTGATTACTGTGTTATTAGCTAGTTGTTCTAAAGAGGATATGCCCGCTAATGATAGAGATATCAATGTTCAATACACAGGTACCTCAGTAGAAAACAGAAGTGCGAAAGAGTACACTAATTTTTACTTTACAGTGAAGTCTAAAGTACAGGCTCCTATGGAAGGATATGTAGAAGCAGTAACGACTATGAATGAAAAACTAAAGACGGAGAGATTCTCTCTAAGTATAGGGGAGACGAAAGAAATCTCTATTAAGAAGGAAGGGGTTATAGTTGATAAAAATTATATCAAAAGTTATAAGGTCTATGCTATACCTGTCAATTTGAACCCTGCATTTCCTAATAAAGGAGTACCTGGCTTTATTAATAATCCCATAAATAGCTTTCCAGTGAGATGGAAAGATGCTAAATAACAAAAGGAGCTCATCGAGCTCCTTTTGTCTTTAAATAGAGTATCTTATTTGAAGATATCTTTTATCACTTTACCTTTACTGTATTCTAGTTTTACACCTAATAACTCAGCCATTGTATTTGCTACATCTATTTGCTCATAGCTACCAGTGCTGATTGTTGTATTCTGTTTGAAGTCTGGCCCCATAGCGAAGAATTCGATATGACGACATCCTATACACGCATCCCCGTGGTTAACGAAGCTGTCTTTAATCCCATCAGAGTGACGTCCGTGGTCATTAGATACCATTAGTGTAGTTTTGCCTTTATAATCAGGCTGAGATTGTAAGAAGTCCCAAATCTCCTTGATACTTTGATCAGTAGTTTTGATTGCTTGGATATACTCTTTCCATTTGTTAGCGTGTCCGTAGCTATCTACATCTTTTAAGTTTATCACTACTACGTTAGGTTTGTCAGTAGAAATTACCTTTTTAAAGTTAGCGATAGTCACAGCGTCCTCTCTATATCCAGATGGGTTACCAGATATACCTGCATCTGCTTTAGGCATAAACTTACCATTCCATTCTTTGTTTTTTGTATTGTTAAGTACTTCTAATTTGTCTTTAGATACGATAACCCAAGCTTTGCTATTATCTTTCTTAGATTGTTGTAACCAATGTTGTAATACAGATGGGTTAGTAGGAAGTTCTTTACCGTTGTTCTGTATGCTGTCATAGACTCCTGTGATAAGGGCTGTATGTCCTGCATTAGTATTAGTAAGACCGTTGTTTCTAAAGTTGCTAATAAATACCCCTTCTTTTAATAAAGCTACACGGTTGGGAATAAGCTCTTGGTTTTTACCTTGCCAAGTCTCAGTCATTCTAGGACCATCTATAACCAACAGAACTACATTCTCGGTTTTGTATTTCTTGTCTTCTTTCTTTTCGTTTTTATTATCATCACTTGAACAAGCAAATAGTGATGTGCATACTAATAGACTTAGAATAATCTTTTTCATTTCTTATGTTTTTTTGAATAGGTCAAAGTAACTTCAATTAGAAAGATATAGAAGCCTTTCTTGTGTTATGGATTTATCACTATTAGGTTAGGTTAATGTTTAGTATTACATAAGTACACTTACCCAATAAATGGACAAGTAAGTCAAAAAGGGGCAAATAAATCAGTGTGTTAAAACGTTTAAATAATTATTTCTACATTGGCAGTAATTAAAAAAGGAAAGTGTCGTTAGATTTAAGTAATTTAGAGACAGTAAAATAAAGATTTTATATATGAAAAAAGTAAGTCTATGTTTAATGATTTTAGCTCCTATATTGGGTTTTGGGCAACAGCCAAATAGCCGAATAAAAGAGCTTTGGGATATTATTCAGAAGCAAGAAGTGAATGCTGAGGTAAAAAGTATGTTACCTAATATTAAAGAAGTATTGACTTTATCTAAGAAGAATAAGGATTATCCGAGTATGATGAAGGCGATGTTCTATGAAGCAAAGGTTAACATCATTATTCAAGAAGACGAGAAGTATGATGTTAATACTATTATAGATCAGTTTAAAAAAGAAAGCAATACCGCGACAGGTTCTACTAGAGCGATATTAGATACTTATATAGCTGAAATATACAAGTTGTACTTCGATGCCAATAGATATAAACTGAGAAATAGAACTGCTATAGAAGGAGGAACCTCTTCTTCTATAGAATACTGGACAGAAGCAGATTTTAAACGCGAAATAGATAAACTGTATAACAGAGGATTAACTCTAGCAGCAAAAGATCAGCAAGCGCTTATCGGTAGTTGGGCTGATGTGTTTTACCTTTCGAATCAGAACCTAGGGATAGACTGGACTAAGTTTACTGTATATGATGCACTAAGATTAAACTTCATAGAGAACTTACAGTATAACTCGTTTGACTTATCGGATGACGAAAGTGTATTAGTTAAGAATAAGAAAGAGCAACTAGAGACGGAGTTATTAAAAGACTTAAAGGCTAGAGTGAATACTTCTATGTATGTTTATGTACAGATGTATCTCGCAGAGGCAAAGGGTGATGAAGATGTAATCAAGAAAACATACGCTTCTTTATTAGAAGAGTTTCCTAAAGAACCCTTAGTGTATGAGGGATATGCTAATCATCTTAGAGGAGTTGAGTTAATCGCTTTAGTGGATAAAGCTGTAAAGCTATTCCCTAATACAGATACAGCAGAGGACTTGTTAACAATGAAACAGTATGCTGAAGCTAAGCGATTAAACTATACGCTTAATGCTTATGTGTTAGATGAGCAGGCTATTCCCTTAAGTATAGGGCATCAAAATACAGATAAAGTATATGTGAAGATCCTAAAGAATACAAGTAATCTTAAGAGTACAGATGAACACTTCTATTCAGGTGAAGAACGCTACCTGAAGTTACTAAAGGATTATCCTGCTGTAGATACGTATGAACTAAACTTGAGTGCATTTAAAGACTATGAGATGCACAGAACGATAGCAGCTCTTAAGCCTTTAAAGGAGGGGAGATACTATGTGTTAATATCTAGTGTACCTTTTAATAAGGTAGAAGAAGATAAAACGGATGTACAGATCAGTCATGTCAATGTAACACCTAACATCATAGAGGTTAACAATGGTAAACTAAGAGCATATAACCGCAAATCAGGTAAGCCTCTTAGCAATACCAAGATTCACATAGCAAATGAAGACGAGAGACGTGACAATAATAATTATTGGGAAACTGTCATCACTACGGATGCTAATGGTCAAGCTAGCATAGATACATCTAAGTTAGGACATTATCTTTATATGAATGTAAAAGGAGAAGAGGTATACTACTCTCCTTACGCATCTAGTAACTATAATGACGACGATGACTTAGAAGACGACGATGTTTCGTATAAAGCAACTATCCTTACTGATAGAGCAATATACAGACCTGCTCAAGTGATGTACTTTAAGTCTATCGTAGGTAAGAAAACATTGACTACAGAGCAAGTAGTAGGTAAATCTAAAGTAACAGTACTACTAACAGATGCAAACGGTACTGAGGTCTCTAAACAGGAGCTGACTACGAATGAGTTTGGTTCTGTTAATGGGCAGTTTATATTACCTTCATCAGGAAAGCTGGGTTACTATGGTCTAGAAGTGAAGCTAAACGAAGAGTCTATCGGATGGAGTAGTGTACGAATGGAAGAGTATAAACGTCCGAAGTTTGAGGTGGCTTTTGATGAGCTTAAAGGGATTTATAAGCTAAACGAAGAAGTAGCTGTTACAGGTAGCGCAAAGGCTTTCTTAGGAGCGAATATAGATAAAGCGAAAGTGGTGTACCGTGTAGTACGCCAAGAGATATGGCCTCGATGGATATGTGGTACTTCATTTCCTTATAGATACGATAAGGGGGAAACAATGATACAGGGTGAGACTGTGACAGATGCTTTAGGTAAGTTCACTGTGAGCTTTAAGGCATTGCCTAAAGGAGAAGCGACTTCTACATTACCTCGTACATTCACTTATACTGTATATGCGGATGTGACTGATCAGAATGGGGAGACACATAGTCAGAATCACAGTGTAGTAGTAGGAGAGAAGAATATAGAGCTAAGTGTAAACTTGCCTGTGATAACGACTGCTAAAGATTTAAGTAATTTTACTATTAGTACAAGAAACTTAAACGGTATAGATTATGCTTCTCAAGGGGAGTTAACTATCTATCCGTTATTAGCTCCTAATCCTAATCGTATTACTGATGAGTTCGGATTGGTTACAGGAGATTATCAGTTGTATAACTATGACGAGTTCGTAGCCTTATTCCCTAATCTAGTATATGGTGAAGAGAAAGATAGTTCTAAGTGGAAAGAAGGAGTATCTGTGTTTAATACTTCATTTGATACAGCTAAAGGAAATACTATCGTATATAACGGAGCAAAACAATTGACTTCTGGTAATTATATCGTAAAAGGGTATGTACTAGAGAATGGTATAAAGAATGAGATAGAGAAGACTTTTATCTTAAGAAATGAAGAGCTTAAAGAAGCACCGAAGGCATTAGTAGAACTTAAATCAGAACAAAAAACGTATAAGGTAGGGGATAAAGCTACAGTAGAAGTAAGAAGTGCTGAAGATAATACGTATGCTTTCGTTGAGGTAATGGCTAATGGAAAGACTGTTTCTCAAAAAGTAATGAAGATCAGTAAGAAAGGAACGAAAGTAGATATTCCTATCAAACTAGAGTATAAAAAGGTAGATGTGTACGCACTAGCTTTAAAGCATAATATGGCGGTACAAGATGCTGCTGAGATAGCTTTAAAAGAAGATGCGGATAAACTACAGATAGTAATAGAATCGTTTAGAGATAAGGTAGAGCCGGGAGCGAAAGAGAAGTGGTCTCTAAAAGTGAAGGGGGAAGAGAAAGAGCAAGTAGTAGCTGAGTTATTAGCAACTATGTATGATGCTTCATTAGATGAGTTCGTTTATCACAACTTGAATGTTGGGTTAAAAGAACCAAAGTATTATTATAACTCACCTTCATTTAATAAATATAACTTCGGTACACTGCGCAGTACAGGATATTTTAGTTCGTTAATGAGTGAAAGGATAGATCAGAGTACGCTGACAGTAGATAGACCTGTTATTTTAAATACGTTTGGACTTAGTATATTTAATAATGGATATGGACGCCGAAGAGTTATGGCAGCAAGTCTTAAAAGGGATCTTAGTTATGATTCCGATAGCTCTTTGTCAGAAGTAGCTATAACAGGTGCGCCTAGTGCTCTACAAGGTCAAGCAGCAGGAGTAAGTGTTTTGGAAGAAAACGCTGTAACAGAGACTAAAGCAGTAGGTGGAGCAAGTGATAACAAAGAAACAACACCTGCGCCTACAGTTCGTAAGAACTTACAGGAGACAGCATTCTTCTATCCTACGTTAAAGACTGACGAGAACGGTGATGTGAAGTTTGAGTTCACGATGCCTGAGGCATTGACCAAGTGGAAGTTTATGGCTGTTGGTCATACTAAGAACTTACGTCAGGCGTATACAGAGCAGACAGTAGTAACGCAGAAGGAATTAATGGTAGTGCCTAACTTGCCTCGTTTCTTACGTCAAGGAGATAAGTTGACTTTATCGACTAAGGTGGTGAATCTATCTGATGGTTTGCGTAAAGGTAAAGCAACATTACAGTTGTTTAACGCTTACACGAATGACTTAATCTTAGAGAAGTCAGGAGAGTTCTCTGCTAATAAATCTGAGTCAACTGCCGTTAATTGGGATATAGAAGTTCCTAAT
This sequence comes from Myroides sp. N17-2, assembly GCF_002286775.1. Taxonomy (GTDB): domain Bacteria; phylum Bacteroidota; class Bacteroidia; order Flavobacteriales; family Flavobacteriaceae; genus Flavobacterium. Next base: position 69,605 of record NZ_NSGJ01000001.1, on the reverse strand, counting down.
GGTGTAGATGTAGTGACGTGTAGAGTAGTGGCAGTATCTGATAACTTCAGTGATGGAGAAGAGTCTGCATTACCTGTATTATCTAATAGAATACTCGTGACTGAGACAATGCCTATCTTTGTGAAAGAGGGGCAGAATAAGCTATTCTCGTTTAAAGCATACGAAAAGGAAATTAGCAATACACTACAGAATCACAAGTTGACGCTAGAGTTAACTGCTAACCCGATATGGAATGCGGTATTCGCTATTCCGTATTTACAAGAGTATCCTTATGATTGTTCAGAGCAGTTGTTTAGTAAGGTATTTGCTAATGCAGTGGCTACTAAAATAATGAATGACAATCCTAAGATAAAGACTGTTTTTGACCAATGGAATGCCAAAGGACAAGTAACCTCTAAACTTGAGCAAAATCAAGAGTTAAAGAGTATCTTATTAGCGGAGACGCCGTGGGTGAGAGAGGCTGTAAGTGAAGAAGAACAAATGAAACGTATCGCTATCCTGTTTGACTTGAATAAAATGCGTATGGATTTACAGACAGCATTAGAGAAGTTAGCAGAACAGCAGAATAGCGATGGAGGATTCACTTGGTTTAAAGGAGGAAAGTCTGACTTATATATTACACAGACTATCGTAGAAGGTTTTGGAAACTTGAAGAAGATAGGTGTGTTAGAAGAGGATTGGATTAATGAACTAGGTTATAAAACACTTTTATCAGATGCGATTAAGTACATCGATGCTACTCAATATGCTGATTATCTAAACAGAGATAAGAAGGTTAACCCTAATGAGGTGACGAGTATTAATACACATTATCTATATGCACGTAGCTTCTTTATTGGAGAATATGGGATCAATGAGAAGTACGCTCCGATGGTAGCTTCTATCCGCAAGGGAATAGAGAGTGAGAAGCCGTCAGGTAACTTGTATAAAGACGCTATGCGTGCGGTAGTAGCGAAGAGATTTGGATTGGTGAAGACTGCAGATACCATTATCAAGAATATTATGGAGACAGCCGTATCATCTGATGAGATGGGAATGTACTGGAAGCATAATGTATCAGGATGGTTATGGTATCAAGCACCTATCGAAACGCAAGTGGCAATTATAGAAGCTGCTAATGAAGTCGATAAAGACAAGTATGCAAATGATATTGAGCAAATGAAAGTTTGGTTGCTTAAGAATAAACAAACTACAGGTTGGTCTTCTACGAAAGCGACTACTAAGGCTGTGTATGCTTTAATGTATACAGGGAAGTCTTGGATTGATGCTGAGAAAGGACTAGAAGTAAAAGTAGGCGGTTATCCTGTTGACTTGACTAAAGATGCTCAGTTAGGTAGTGGTTATATTAAACAGACTTGGTCTAAAGCAGAAATGACAGCTAAGAAAGGTATTGTTGAAATAACGAAGACATCTCCGGGTGTTGCTTATGGAGCGATGTATTGGCAGTATTTTGAAGATATAGATGCAGTTAATTCTGCTAATACAAGTATCAAAATGGCTAAGAAGCTTTACATAAAGTCAAATACAGATAAGGGGCAAACTCTTTTTGAGATTACGAAAGACACTCCGATTAAAGTAGGAGATTTAGTAACAGTACGATTAGAGATTAGCGTAGATAGAGATATGGATTATATCCACTTAAAAGATATGCGCGCTAGTGGATTTGAACCAACAAATGTATTGTCAGGATATAGATGGAAAGGAGAGTTTGGTTATTATGAAGAAACAAGAGATGCTTCTACGAACTTCTTTATTAATAGACTGAGAAAAGGAAACTATGTGTTCGAATATGAATTAAGAGCGAATGTAGGAGGTAACTTCTCTAATGGTATTACTACTATGCAGAATATGTACGCTCCTGAGATGAGCGCTCATAGTGAGGGTGCTAGAGTAGAGATTAAGAATTAATATGTAACAGAGTTTATAGGAAGAGGTTTGCTAAGGCAAGCCTCTTTTTTTGTGCCTATCCTATACAGATATAGCATAGTATTCTTCTTGTTGTAGATTAAGTGTTTAAGGCTTGATGAGGTTGTAAATTTGTAATACAAAAACAAAGAGATATGAAAACAAGAAATATTAAACAAATCGTAGCACCACAGCCTGCACACTTTGTAGGAGATGGTTTTAGAGTGCATAACTTTATACCAAGTATGCCAAATATGAATATGCAACAAATGGATCCGTTCATTATGTTTGATTACAATTCAAAATATACATTCGGTCCTTCAGAAATACCTAGAGGAGTAGGTGTACACCCACATAAGGGATTTGAGACAGTGACTATCGCTTATAAAGGACGTGTAGAGCACGGAGACAGTAGTGGAGGTGGAGGAGTTATTGGTGAGGGTGATGTACAGTGGATGACTGCTGCTTCTGGAGTATTACACAAAGAGTTTCACGAAACGGAATGGAGCAAAACAGGTGGAGAGTTTCAGATGGTACAGCTTTGGGTAAACCTTAAGAGAGAAGATAAGAAGGGACCTGCTAAATATCAAGCTATTGAGAATAAAAGTGTAGCGAAGTATCCTTTAGAAAATAATATGGGAGTAGTAGAAGTAATAGCAGGAGAGTATAACGGTACTAAAGGTACAGCGACTACATTCTCACCTATACATATGTACAATCTAAAAGCAAAAGCAGGTGCAAGTACTAACTTTGCTTTCCCAAGTGGATATACTACCTTATTATTAGTATTAGAAGGGGAAGTAAAAGTAAATGGAGAAGTGGTCTTAACAGATCACGTAGCACTTATGGAAAGAGAAGGAGAAGAGTTCTCTGTTGAGGTGACTAAAGATGCTGTAGCACTTGTGATTTCTGGAGAACCATTAAATGAGCCAATTGCACACTATGGTCCTTTTGTAATGAATACATCAGATGAATTAGTACAAGCAGTGGATGATTTTAACTCTGGGAAATTCGGGGACTTAATATAATTAAAATGTCATAATAAGTAGTGAGGCTATATTTTTATAGTGGTTTTGTTTTGGTTAAGGGAGAGGAGTTGATTACCTCTCCTTTTCTTTTTTGTATGTAAAATAGCTGTTTATAGCTATTGCATATTTAGTAAGTATGGTTTTACATTTGTGCATTAATAGACAGGTATGAAAAAACTTAGTATAATAGTAGTAGCACTATCTCTTTTTACAGTTAGTTGTAAGGATAAAGAAGCAGAAACAACAGTGGTTGAAGAAAGTCAAGTAGTAACTCCACAAGAACAACCACAAGTCACAGAATTAAAGTTATCTGGTGACAATATGGATATCTATCTAGAGTCAGAGAATAAGATGATGTTGTCTCTAGGTGAAGCAGATCAGTTACGTCTTCAAAAGGCAGTTCAGATTATTGGAAATCTGAATGTGATCTACGCAGAAGATGATGGAATAGACCATGACAAAACAGATGCTGCATTCTTAAAGCAAGTAGGAGGTAAAACATTTAAAGAAGTCTGCGTAGTAGCAGAAGCTTATTTAAAAGCAGATCAACAACGTGAATTTGATCGTATCAATACACTATTAGGTAGTATAAAAGATCCTAAGGCTACTTCTGATACACAACGTTATAATGAAGCACAGCACGATCTTAAAGAAGCTAATAAAATACCTGTTACATTAGATGCTTATACATATAGTGAAGAGTGTTTTTTATAGTTAACAGTTGATGGTTAACAGTTGACGGTTAACAGTTGACGGTAGTAGAGGCGGCCATACATTGTGTCTACCACCCAGTAACTATAATATAGATAATCTTTTATAAAATAAATAAGCCCATTGCAACGCAATGGGCTTATTTATTTTATGGTTGAGGTTGTAACTAACAGTCTACAGCTGTTAACTGTAAACCGTCCACCGTTAACCTATAGTAACTTGTGCATTTGATGAAAATGTCTGTCATTGTGATAAACCACTATACGTAGACCATCACCTACTTTTAGTTTAAACCAAGTAGAAAACATTGTAGTAATTCCCTTTTTATTTAATACTTCTATAGGCATTATACTTATAATCTCTTTTAAGGTAATTAGATTGTTCTCCATCTCAGAGAGAACAACTATTGATAAGTTGTTGTTATTAATAGGATTAGTGTTTTTTGGGCTTTTAATCTTCTTTTGGTTTTCATTATACTGTAGTACATTAGCAAAGTAATTACCAACAATGCCAGGTTTGAACTCTTGATTAGAAGTACTTATATGTAGCTTAGTTGCAACAGTAAACTGAGGCAAGTAGAAATCGAAGTAATGGTTGAGGTGTGCTGCACATTGTAGAATATTCCATTGTTCTAAAGTAGGAGCATACTCTAATTGAGCGATGGGAAGTTCTTTTATTCGTTGTAATTGCTCTATATGTTTCTCCGTAAGTAAACGTAATTCATCTAATACTTGTTGGTTTGTCATAGCTTATCATATTTGTAGCAAAGGTGCAATAATACTTTATTGCAAATCTTGATTCAAATCAAGCTTTTTTAATCGAGAGAATGTCTCTGGTGTCATTCGTAAGTAACGAGCGATGTACTTCTGTGGTACTTCTTGAAACAAAGTAGGAGAACGATGTAGAACCCTTCTGTATCTATCAATTGGTGAATCTGTCAACAAGTCTATTTCTCTTTCTTGAAACTGCATTACAAGCTTCTTTAGTCTTTCCATATCATTTAGTAATGCTGTTGTTTCTTCAAGTGAAGGAACCATAACTTCGGTCTGTCTAATGGCTTGGAGGTAATACACGGTAGGTTGGTGAGTTATCAAACTATCTAAAGCACAGATATAACTTCCTTTATATCCAAAACGGATAATGCGCTCCTCACTTTGATCTAAGATATAGAGTTGTAGACATCCACTTACGACATAGTATAATAACGTATTTACATCACCTGCTTGAAAGAGGTAGTCTCCTTTTTTAAGCGTGATGCTCTTTGCCTTGTCAGTCGTTAAAGGAGGTATGCTCATAGATAAAATAATTTAGCTAACAGCTAACGGTCTACAGCTGTTAACTGTAAACCGTTCACCGTTAACCTATAGTAAACCTGCTCTTTTTAATAAAGCATCAGGTGTAGGTTCTTGTCCTCTGAACTTTTTGTATAATGTCATTGGATGATCTGTACCTCCTTGAGACAATACATTATTCATAAACTTAGTAGCAATCTCTTTATTAAAGATACCATTCGCTTTAAAGTAAGCGAATGCATCAGCATCTAATACCTCTGCCCATTTATAGCTATAATATCCAGAAGAATATCCACCTTGGAAGATATGTGAGAATGAAGGACTCATCGCGTTTTCTGCTACATCAGGATATTGTTGAGTTGAAGCGAACTGTGTTGATTCGAACTCTTTTAAACTCTTGATAGCAGTAGGGTCTTGTCCGTGCCAAGCCATATCTAATAATCCGAAACTCAATTGACGCATTGTAGCCATTCCCTCTAAGAAGCTTGCGCTCTCTTTAATTTTTTCGACTAATTCCATAGGGATAGTCTCACCCGTTTGGTAGTGCTTAGCGAATAGCTCTAAAGCCTCTTTCTCATAACACCAGTTCTCCATTACTTGACTTGGTAACTCTACGAAGTCCCAGAATACATTAGTACCTGATAGTGAAGGGTAAGTAGTATTGGCTAATATTCCGTGTAATGCATGTCCGAACTCGTGGAATAAAGTCGTTACCTCATTAAATGTAAGTAACGAAGGCTTAGTAGCTGTTGGCTTAGTGAAGTTACACACATTAGAGATATGTGGTCTTTCATTAATCCCATCTTTCATATATTGATTCTTGAATGAAGTCATCCAAGCTCCGTTTCTCTTTCCTTTACGTGGGAAGAAGTCAGTGTAGAATACAGAGATAAACTCTCCTTGCTCATTCGTAACCTCAAAAGTACGTACGTCAGCGTGGTATTTCTCTATATTGTGTACTTCTGTGAATACTAATCCGTATAACTTATTTGCCACTTGATAAGCTCCATCTAATACGTTCTCTAATTGGAAGTAAGGTTTTAATAACTCATCATCTAAGCTAAAACGCTCTTGTTTTAACTTCTCAGAGTAGTAAGAACCATCCCATTTCTCTAAGCGGTCTATGTTGTCTAATTTCTTAGCAAATGCAGTTAACTCCTCAAACTCTTTATCAGCAGCAGGCTTTGCCTTTGCTAACAACTCATTTAAGAACGCATTTACCTTATCTGGGCTTTGTGCCATACGCTCTTCTAATACGAAGTGAGCGTGTGTAGCATAACCTAGTAGATTAGCTCTTTCGTGACGTAGGTTAACGATGTTTAATACATTCCCTTCGTTGTTGTGTTCATTGTCTTGAAATGCTTTTTTACCTGAAGCAATCGCCATTTCCTTGCGCAATTCACGATTATCAGCATACGTCATAAACGGAATATAACTTGGATAGTCTAATGTGAATACCCAACCCTCTTTTCCTTCTTGCTCAGCTAGTGCTTTCGCTTCTTCTATAGCACCTTCTGGTAGTCCCGCTAAGTCTTGCTCAGCAGTAATGTGTAGTTGGTATTTATGTGTCTCCGCTAATACGTTCTCTCCAAACTTAAGAGCAGTAGTTGATAATTCTGAGTCTATAGCTCTTAAACGTTCTTTCTTATCCTCTGATAACAACGCACCATTGCGTACAAAGCTTTTATAATTCTTTGTCAACAGGGTTTCTTGTTCAGTATTTAAGTTCAAGTTGTCTTTTTGTTCATAGACTGCCTTGACACGTTTAAATAGCTCTTCATTAAGTGAGATATCATTGCCTAGTGCTGATAACATTGGGGCTACTTCTTGTGCTATTTTTTGCATCTCATCATTTGTCTCTGCAGAGTTGAGGTTAAAGAAAATATTAGATAACACATCTAATTCCATCCCTGAGTAAGCTAATGCTTCTAGTGTATTCTCAAAAGTAGGAGTAGCACTATTAGAAGTAATAGCGTCTATTTCGTTCTTTGTATCTTGTATTTTTTTTTGAAAAGCAGGTATATAGTCTTCCGTTTTAATTTGAGTAAATGGCGCAGTGCCGTGTACTGTGTTAAATGGATTATTTAATGTCGACATAAGTTTTAATTTCTCTAAATTATTATACTATAAAAGTAAGGTTTTTTTAAAGAACGCAATGTTAGGGATAGTTTAAAAGTTTAGCTTGTACCTTAAATCTGCAAATAACATTTAAACGAGAATGAATTGTACAAAACAGAGCAAAATTAGGGATTAAAGCACACTGTAGTGTGGTTTTAGAGCTAATTGAAGCTATGTAAAGTAGAATTTATTCATAGTAAATGGTTGTTGCAGATTTAAGGTTGTTGTATTTACCGATAGTTTAGCTCCATACAAGTTCCTATTTTAGTATGATATACGTCTATTTTAAAATATTAAAGTGATTTAGAGTAAAAGTGGAATGTTTTTTGCACTATATGAGAATAATCACATATTAATAGTACCTTAGAGCTGAAGTAAATATTTAAACGAGAATGAATTGTACAAAACAAGGCGGTATTAGCGAGTAAAGCAAACTGTAGTGTGGTTTTAGAACTAATTAAAGGTATGTAAAGTAAAATTCGTTCGTAGTAAATGATCATGGTAGATTTAAGGTAATAGTTAAATTAATATGTTTATTCTAATAGATAATTAATCAATGTACTATGTTGGAAATTACAACAGAGGATCTAGAAATCCTAAGAAGTGAAGTTAAGGAAGCAAAAAGAGTAGGAACCCTTACAGAGAAACAGCTAAAGGTAATTTACAATAATAAGTTGTTTAATATGTTTGTACCTAAAGAATTCGGAGGATTGGGACTTCATTTAATAGAAGCTTTACAGGTGGAAGAGCAGTTAGCTAGGATAGATGGAAGTCTTGGATGGACTGTAACGATGTGCTCTGGAGCTAATATGTTTGTTGGCTATTTAGAGAGCTTTATGGCTAAGATGATTTTTCAAGACAGTAAAGTATGTTTTGGAGGAAGTGCCCAAATAGATGGTATAGCCACTGTATCTAAAGATGGTTATATCATTAATGGTATGTGGGATTATATCGTTGGATTGCCACATTGTACAGTACTAACATTGAATTGTCACATTGAGGATAAAGGTAAACTACTATATAAGGCTGATGGTTCACCTTATTTTAAGAGCTTCTTTTTGTTTCCTAAGGAGGTGACTATTATTGAGGATTGGAAGTCTATAGGACTACGTGCTACAGCGAGCAACAGTGTGAAAGTAAATAAGTTTAGGGTCAGTGAGAATAGGGCTTTTGAGATAGATAGCACGAACCCTGTTATTAAGGATCAAACCTATCAATTTCCCTTTGAGCAGTTTTCTCTACTTACATTAACAGCTAATCATCTTGGAATGCAGGAGCATTTTATGGATGAATTAAGAAAGTACTTTACAGGTGAATTATACAATAAGTACTTTGAGTTTAAAGATGAGATTTTCTATCAATATGAAGAGAAGTTCTTAGAACGCAGAACAGATTTTTACAGTATAGCAAGTGATGCTAGTAAAGAAATATTATTAAATGGTCAGTTATCTTCAGAAATGATAGTTAACATTGATAAGATGTGTAAAGAACTAGTGTATAAAGGACGTAATTCTATTCTAAAAGTTGTCCCTTATCTTGGGATGGCGGTGATGGACTATACTACAGAAATGAATCAGATCGTAAGTGATCTTCTTACTGCAAGTCAGTTTAATCTGTTATTACCAGAAAATTTAGAATAAAGAAAAAGATATAAATAGAATGTATTTTATCGGTACTACTGAAGAGGTCTCTTTTGTTTATAGTGTTTTAATGCGGTAGCTTTGTTGTTGACAAAACAACATATTATGAGACAATATATAAGTGATACTGATGTGCAAATACTTAAAGACAATATAACTAAATCAGAAGAGATTGGCCATCTAACAGAGGAACAACTAGAAGTGCTGTATAGAAACAATTTATTCAATTTATTTGTACCTAAACAATATAATGGATTAGAATTAGACTTTATAGATGCATTAAGAGTAGAAGAACAGTTAGCAGCTATCGATGGAAGTTTAGGATGGACTGTTACGCTATGTTCAGGAGCTAATATGTTTGTGGGCTTTTTAGACCCTAATGAAAGTGATAAAGTTTTTCAGAATGCAAAAGTGTGTTTTGGAGGAAGTGGTAAAGTAAGTGGAGTAGCAAAAGAAGAAGATGAATGTTATCTTATTAATGGTACATGGGATATTGTTACAGGACTGCCTCATTGTACCTTGTTTACAGTGAATTGTCACCTTGAAATCAATGGGACATTACAGTATGATGTAGAAGGAAGACCTGTTTATAAGTCATTTTTCTTTTTGCCTTCTGAAGTAACGACTAAGAGCAGTTGGGATACTTTAGGGTTAATAGCGACTGGTAGCCATTCTATCATAGCAAAGGAAGTACGCGTGCCTAAAACACGTAGCTTTAGTATCACTAGGGAGGCATGTACCATCGATACGCCACTATATAAGTTCCCATTTTATCCTTTTGCTAAATTCACATTATCAGTGAATCAAGTAGGAATGCAAAAACACTTTTTACAAGAGATGGAGGTTTACTTTAATCAACTTAAAGGCGGAGTATATGAACAATTCCAAACAGAGTTGTTAGTTAAATTAAATAGAGCATATGATATTCGTAAAGAAGCTTTTTATAGTCTAGCGTCTTCTACATGGCAGAAAGTACAAGAGGGAATTGATTTGACAGATGAGGAGTGTGATGCCATCAATAAACTCTGCAAAGAAGTTGTTTATCAAGGACGAGATGAAGTGATACAAAATCTACCATATCTTGGGATACATGGAGTGAGTAATAGTTCTCCTATCAATAGAATAGTAAGAGATATGCTAACCGCATGTCAACATAGCTTGTTTCTTTGATTACGAATTTGTTGTGCGTGTTAGAAGTGTTTTGTTTATGAGAGTACTTACTGAGTACTTGAATTTATATATTAATAGTTAATTTGTATTTGATTATTGTATATTTTTTTTGTTGATGAGGATTAATTTTATCATTATAATTTTAAATGCATTAATATGAAAAATGTAGTTCTTTTTATCAGTTTGTTATTTGTAATGGCTTGTAGTAGTAATGATGAATTAAAACCAATGGTTATTGATACTTATTATACTATTATGCTTAAGGATGTAAGTGGTAACAATTTGTTAGATCCTTCATTTAAAGGCTCATTCGCTCATAAGGAAATAATATTATATGGTGCAGATGAAAAAGGTGTAAAAACATCTGTTGTTCTCGAAAAGGGAACTAACGTAATAAAGTCTGTATCTATTAATGGTAAGGATGAATATTATATAGGAGTAAATGTTGGGTCATATGTTGCTCCTAATAAGAGTATAGTATACTTGTTATTGCCAAATGGCGACTTAGATAGGTTAGAAATGAAGTATAAACAGAGGGGAGATAGTAAAATGAAATATGAAATTTATTATAATGATAAAATGATATGGAGTGAAGGAGGCGTTGATTCAAGTTTTGTTATAATCAAGTAAATAGATATAAAAAAGGGAATAGTTGATAATCTTTATAGATCGATTTATCACTTATTCCCTTCTTTTGTATGTAAAATAATTCGTAATTATTTTATGCTTTCTGCTGCCTTAAGAACAGCTTCTTTTAGTCCGTTTTTATACTCAATCATTTTGTTTAGAATATCTTGGTCTTGACTACCTAAGATTTGTAATGCTAGTAACCCTGCGTTCTTAGCGCCATTAAGAGCTACTGTAGCTACTGGTACACCACCTGGCATCTGTAAGATAGACAGTACGCTATCCCATCCATCGATAGAGTTGCTAGATTTAACAGGTACACCGATCACAGGAAGTGGAGACATAGAAGCCACCATACCTGGTAAGTGCGCTGCACCACCAGCTCCAGCGATGATCACGTTATAACCACGTAAATGTGCATTAGCCGAAAAGTCAAATAACTTCTCAGGTGTTCTGTGAGCAGATACGATATCTACATCTACTTCCACACCGAATTCTTTAATAATATCGATTGCATCTTGCATTACAGGCATATCAGATGTACTGCCCATTACTACTGCTATTTTCATAAGATTTATTTGCTGATTACTTTAATAGTTTCTTTTACAGTTTGAGCTATTTGTCTAGCCTTAGTCATATCGCTATTCACGATAGTTACGTGTCCCATCTTTCGGAACGGACGAGTTTCTCTCTTGCCATAGATATGGGGAGTAACTCCATCTATCGCTAAGATATCTTCCATCCCCTCGTAGAAAACCTGACCTGTATACCCTTCGGCACCTACTAAGTTAACCATAATACCTGCCACTTTACTATCCGTATTCCCTAAAGGCAATCCTAGAATAGCGCGAATGTGTTGTTCGAATTGTGATGTATAACTCGCTTCGATAGAGTAGTGTCCAGAGTTGTGTGGACGTGGAGCTACCTCATTAACTAAAACATCGTCTTCTTGTGTTTGGAACATCTCCACAGCAAGTAATCCTACATGGTTAAACTTCTCTGACACTTGAAGTGCGATAGCTCTAGCCTTATCAGCCACAGCAGTATCTATACGAGCAGGGCATATTACATACTCTACTTGATTCGCCTCAGGATGAAACTCCATTTCTACCACCGGATAAGTCTTAATCTCTCCAGTAGCAGAACGCGCTACGATAACAGCTAATTCATTTTTAAAAGGAACCATTACTTCTGCGATACACTCTACATTAGGCAATGTATCAAGATCAGTAATCGTGCGAACTACTTTTACTCCATTACCATCATAACCAAACTGTGCACATTTCCATACGAATGGCATAGTTACCTCATTTGCCACTGTAGCAGCCTTAAGTTCTTCTATCGTAGAGAATCTCTTATAAGGAGCAGTAGGGATGTTATGAGTAGTATAAAAGTCTTTTTGATTTCCTTTATTTTGGATAAGACGAAGCGTTTTGGGAGAAGGGAATACTTTTAGCCCTTCCTCTTCTAACTTATCAAGAGCGTCTAAGTTTACGTTTTCTATCTCGATAGTCAAGGTGTCAACTGTCTTACCAAAGCGATAAACAGTCTCAAAATCCATTAAATCCCCTTGAAAGAATTGGTGCGCACCATATTGTGCAGGTGCATCTTTGCTAGGATCTAATACATTAGTCGCGATGTCAAATTTGCGAGTGTCAGATAGGAGCATCTTTCCTAATTGACCTCCTCCTAATATTCCCAAACGGAAATCAGTAGAAAAGTAATTCATTGTGTAGTTGTATTGTTATTGAGCAAAGATAAATTAAAAATATAAAAGAGGCTGTTTAAAATTTACTCACCAAAAGGTTTGCTTTTTTATTGTGAAAATAGCTCTTGAATACAGTGAGTTTTACTATTTGTATAAGTTTGAGAAAGGAAATAAAAGATGAACAGTAAAATTGTAGAGATAAGATTAGAATCTAAGTAATAAATAATTTTATGTTAAGTTGTTGGTTTTTAGGGTTTTTGAGTGGTAAAAATACAGTGGTCGCATAATGGTCGCATAGTGGTCGCATAATGGTCACATAGTTTTGGCACTTTTTGATGCGACCATTATGCCATCAAACTTCTATCATTGTGCTATCAGTATATTTTGATATGTGGTGTGGTGCATTGTGATTACTGTGTGGACGTGGATGGTACGGATTACTCTATCACCACGCCGCCTGTCCCATTTACTAAAAGCATCTACTAGATGTTTTCTTAACGATCTGTCCTGCGCTAGCGCAAGGTTTGTGGATGTAGATTGTGGCAACTGTGTAGAGTCTTATGTGAGAGGTTTCATTCTTCAATATGAAATGGAATGTGGCGATAGTATTTCCGCTTGCTATGTTCTCCTGACGTAAGAAAGGATCTCATTATACGTGATAAGTATTACTCAATGTATTGTGAATATAATCGCTATATATTGGCGTTTGTTTTGTATGGGAAGGTGAATAGGAAGTTTAAAAACCTTTTGTTTTAAGACAGTAATTGTCAATGTGTTATTGCTTATAAAAATAAATGAGAAATTGTGGTTGTTTGATTTTTGATAATTATTTGAGGGGTTCTTTGTTTTTGCGACATTTGTTGTTTTTATTTTATAATTAATGTGAATTATTGATATTAAGTTTAATTTAGTGTGTTTTGTTTGGTTTTTGCTTAGTTGTTATTTGTAAAGTTTTATTAAATAAATATTTTTAAGTTAAAAAAATTAACTTATATTTGAAACAACAAGCGAGTTAAAGAAGGACTCGTTTGAAATTGGAAATTACGTTTTAAGTAGTGAAAATAATCTCAACAATGAAACTATAAACTTTGGTTTTAGAGTTAGATTGAATTAGTTTGTTTTAGGCGTAGCGTTTTTTAAAACGCTACGTTTTTTTTATTTCAAAAACGGAATAGTACAAATGGTTAATAACTTGATTATAGATACGTGTTTTTTTAATTTTAGAGGTAATTCCTTTGCATAGAAACGAATAAAGCTGTATTCTTTTTGTATATTTGCAAATTACGAACAACTTCAACACAATGGAAATACAAGTATTAGATAAAGTGTTCGTTCCTTTTATATCAGCGGAACGAATCGATACTAGATTGCGTGAAATCGCAAAACAGATAGAAGCGGATATGAATGGTGATGTTCCTGTATTCATAGGGGTTCTGAACGGATCGTTTATGGTTGTTTCTGATTTAGTGAAGTATTATGAAGGAGCCTGTGAGATGAGCTTTATTAAAATGGCTTCTTATATTGGGACACAATCGACTAACCAAGTTAATCAATTACTAGGACTTGATATTGATGTTACTGATAGACGCATAATTATTTTAGAAGATATCGTGGATACAGGTAATACTTTAGTAGCGCTTAAGAAGTTATTTGATCAACATCGTCCAAAAGAAATACGTATTTTTACACTATGTCTTAAACCAGAAGCGTATAAAAAGGATATTCCTTTAGATTATGTAGCGTTTGAGATTGAGAATAAGTTTATCGTAGGATATGGAATGGATTACGATAAGCATGGTAGAAACCTACCAGAGATATACCAAATTAAAGAATAAAGATTAGACTAACAGAATAAACAGTAGATAATGATTGCAATAGTTTTATTTGGAAAACCAGGGGCTGGGAAAGGTACACAAGCTGAGTTTTTAAAAGAAAAATACAATTTAACACATATCTCTACAGGAGATGTTTTTCGTTATAATTTAAAGAATGGTACGGATTTAGGTAAACAGGCTCAGGTATATATGTCAGAGGCTAAGTTAGTTCCAGATGAAATAACGATCAATATGCTAGCTAATGAAGTGGAAAAGAATATGGATAAAGATGGTTTTTTATTCGATGGTTTTCCACGTACAATAAAACAAGCAGAAGCATTAGAGGCATTACTTAAAGAAAAAAATATTAGACTTGCTGGTACTGTAGCACTAGAGGCTAATGATGATATCTTGGTAGCACGTATCTTAGAAAGAGGAAAGACTAGCGGTAGAGCAGATGATCAAGATGAAGCTAAGATAAGATATCGTTATACAGAGTATAATGAAAATACAGCACCATTAATAAAGTATTACCAAGATAAGAATGTATTTCACGCTGTAGATGGTATCGGTAGTATCGAAGAAATTACAGGACGATTAAGTAAAGTTATAGATACTTTAATATAACGTACTCTATTACATTAATTAAAAAATATTACCTTTGCCGCCCGATTCCGATTGTATGGGATAGTTTAGGGTTAAAAAATTATAGGAAATGACTGAAGGGAATTTTGTCGATTACGTAAAGATATATGTGGCTTCTGGTAAGGGAGGTAAGGGGTCTATGCACTTACACAGAGAAAAGTTTATAGAAAAAGGAGGACCTGATGGAGGTGATGGTGGTCGTGGTGGTCACGTTTATATTGTAGGAAACGAAGGTCTATGGACGTTATTTCACCTTAAATTTGCTCGTCATATTAAGGCGGGACACGGTGGAGATGGTGGAAGTTCTCGTAGTACGGGATCTGATGGTGACGATAGGATTATCGAAGTGCCATTAGGAACTGTAGTAAAGGACAAAGAAACAGGAGAAGTATTATTCGAAATAACTGAGCACGGTGAGAAGAGAATCGTGGTAGCAGGTGGTAAAGGAGGGTTAGGTAACTGGCACTTTAGATCATCTACTAACCAGACTCCTCGTTATTCGCAGCCAGGGATGCCTATTAATGAAATGGACGTCGTATTAGAATTAAAAGTATTAGCTGATGTAGGATTAGTAGGATTCCCAAATGCAGGTAAATCTACTCTGTTATCAGTACTTACTTCTGCAAAACCAAAGATAGCTGATTACCCTTTCACAACGTTAAAACCGAATTTAGGTATCGTATCTTATAGAGATTTTAAATCTTTTGTTATAGCTGATATTCCTGGTATTATCGAGGGAGCGGCTGAAGGAAAAGGTTTAGGTCACTACTTCTTAAGACACATTGAAAGAAACTCAACATTACTGTTTATGGTACCTGCTGATGCAGAAGATATCGCCAAAGAGTATGAGATTTTAGTTGATGAACTTAGAAGATATAATCCAGAGATGCTGGATAAAGACCGTCTTTTAGTAATTACGAAATGTGATATGCTAGACGACGAGTTACAAGGAGAGTTAAAAGAGCAGTTAGATGCTGAATTAAACGAAGTACCATATATGTTTATTTCTTCTGTTGCTCAACAAGGGTTGACAGAGCTAAAGGATAAATTATGGGAAATGTTGAATAGATAATATTTTATTAAGAGAATAGTCTTCTATTCTCTAATAAGGAGACTAAGGGTGAGAAAAATGTATTGGTAATTATTGTATTACTGATGGTTAGACGTTAATTTCTGTTTTTTTTTGTATATATTTACGACAAACTGAAAATATATATTTAGAGAAATAAAAAAAATATGCTAACATTACTTTTTCTCACTTTTGTTCTTGCTTTTGTAGTACTATTTCTAAAAAAGTTCGTACAAAGTAAATTTGTTGCATTAATATCCCTACTTCCATTTTCAATTTTTTTATATCTATTATCTTTTTTACGTTCTGTAAAAGATGGAGTGAATAGTGTGCTATATACATCTGAGTGGGTACCGTCATTAGGTATCAATTTAGATTTTAAGATAGATGGATTATCGCTGTTATTTGGATTATTGATTTCAGGAATTGGAACGCTGGTATATTTATATGCATCTTCTTATTTAAGAGGGCATCCTCTGCTACATCGATTTATTTGTTACCTCACTATCTTTATGGGGGCGATGTTAGGAGTGGTTACTTCTGATAACCTTATAACCTTATTTGTTTTTTGGGAACTTACTAGTATAAGTTCGTTCTTCTTAATTGGATTCAACAATGAAGAAGAAGAGTCTAGAGCTAGTGCTCTATGGGCTTTAGCAATAACTGGATTAGGAGGTTTCTTTTTACTGACATTTGGTGTAATATTAGGGACTGTATCAGGTACCTACACGATAAGTGAATTACTTACACAAGGTGACGTATTAAAAGAGAATCCATACTATTTATTCATAATCATTCTTTTATTCGTAGCTGCCTTTACGAAGTCAGCGCAGTTTCCATTTCACTTTTGGTTACCAGGAGCGATGAAAGCACCTACTCCAGTATCGGCCTATTTGCACTCAGCGACTATGGTGAAAGCAGGGGTTTACTTACTAGCTAGATTTACTCCAATCTTAGGAGGGACTATGGAATGGAGTACGATATTATTAGTCGTAGGTGGAGTGACGATGACTTTCGGAGCTTTTCACAGTGTGTTTAGAAAGGATATGAAAGGTATATTAGCCTATTCTACTATTTCCGCATTAGGACTATTAGTATTCTTATTAGGGATAGGTACGGAATTAGCATTATATGCTGTGTCTGTATTTGTATTAGCACACGCTTTATACAAAGCAGCTTTCTTCTTAATTACGGGAATTATAGATCACGCATTACATACTCGAGATATTACTGAGTTAGGTGGATTGCGTAAATACTTTCCTCTGCTAGCAGTAGCAGGTGGGGTAGCTGCATTATCGTGTGCAGGTATACCTTTAACTTTTGGATTTATTGGAAAGGAGTTAATCTACGAAAGTGGATTACATTATCATGATTATAATCTTTCTTTAGTATTAGTAGGAGCATTGTTCTTTACTAATGTTTTCTTGACAGGTTCAGGGTTTTTAATAGGTATTAAACCATTCTTTGGCAAACCAGTTAAAGAGTTCTGTGTTTCACATAAGCCAGATTGGCGATTGTTAGCACCACCTATTGTATTAGGATTCTTTACCCTGTTATTAGGGATATTACCTGTGATAGCTTACAAAGAGATTATTCTTGCAACGTTTAGTGCTATCAATGGTAGTATGGTGGAAATGCCACTAGCGATATGGCATGGAGTAAATACAAGTTTGCTTTTAAGTGGATGTACTATTGTTTTAGGAACAGGAGTGTACTTCGCTTTCAAATGCTGGAAAAACTCAATGAGTGTTGTTGAGCGATTTGAAGTAGTATCACCTAAGCATATTTTCTCTATTATCATTGAGTTCTTTAGAATCTTAGCTTATCGATATACTTGGATTTTTCACAATGGATATTTGAGATCGTATCTAGCAGTGATTATTGTATTCTTTATAGGGTTAGTAGGATATAAACTTTTTACAGATGTACCATTAGCTGTTAATACAGTTGGGTTATCCGAATTTAGGGTATATGAACTAGTCGTGTTTTTGATTACGGTGGCAGCTGTATTATTTGCAATCAATACATCCTCTCGTTTAACGGCTATCGCAGCTACAGGAGTAGTGGGATATTGTATCTGTTTAATATTTGTGTTCTATGGAGCACCTGATTTAGGGATGACACAGTTCGCCATAGATACATTGACAACAGTATTGTTCCTACTTGTGATGTTTAAACTTCCAGCATTCTTAAAGCTTGGAAATAGCAAGATACAGTTTAGGGATGCTATTATAGCAATCTCTTTTGGTACACTGATTTCGATTATTACATTACAAGCATTAGTATCACCAGCGGATAAAGATATTAGTCGTTTCTATGCAGAAAATGCTTATGTATTAGCGAAAGGTAAAAATGTGGTTAATGTCATATTAGTAGACTTCAGAGGATTTGATACGATGATAGAAGGTATTGTATTATCTATCGCCGCTTTGGGAGTGTTCAGTATGCTAAAATATAAGGAAGATGAAGATTAAACCAAAACACGACGTTAGAAAGTTAAATTCGACTATTCTTAGAACAGCGACGAATTACTTGTTACCACTGTTATTATTGTTTTCTCTTTTTGTATTATTAAGAGGGCATTACCTATCAGGTGGAGGATTTGTGGGTGGACTTATAGCATCTATTGCTTTTGTATTACATTCATTAGCTTATACCACTCGATTAACATTGCGATTGTTCCAAGTACCTCCGCGTACTTTAATTCCTATAGGGTTGACATTATCTTTTATTAGTGGGTTCTTACCTGTAGTATTAGGGAAGTCATTTATGACAGGAGTGTGGTTTGCAGATAAAGTAGCGGTTATCGGTTCTGTAGGAACTGCTTTGTTTTTTGATATAGGAGTTTATTTAGTAGTAATCGGAGTAGTCTTGACGATATTGTTGACTATTTCAGAAGATGAATAAAAGATAGAATTATGGAGTTACTTTTAGTAGTATTAGTAGGGGTCTTATATTCTGCAGGTATATATTTGATTTTACGTAGAAGTATGGTCAAATTATTATTAGGGTTTATGATGTTAGGTAATGGAGCTAATATTCTTATCTTCTTAATGGGGGAGCTTACTAAAGGTAAGGCACCTATTATAAATGGTGAGAGTACAAACTTCACAGATGCTTATGCAGACCCTGTACCACAAGCATTAATATTGACAGCTATTGTAATTAGTTTTGGGTTAACTGCCTTCGCGATTATATTGTTGAAGAAAGTACACGAGACTACAGGAACAGACGATTTGGACTCACTTAATATACAAGATTTAGATATATGATTTCGAACTTTATATTAGCTCCCATATTCGTACATATGTTGACGGCGATCGTATTGTTATTCTTTTGGAAGAATGTACGTGCGCAAAAAACGATTAGTGTAATAGGTAACGTTATCGGCTTCTTTATAAGCTGGAGATTGTTTGCCTTGATTTGGGAGAATGGAAATATAACAATGCAAATGGGAGGTTGGCAAGCTCCATTTGGAATAACATTCGTAGGCGATACTCTTAGTGCAACTATGGTAATGCTTACAGCTATCGTCTCATTAGCGGTGGGAGTTTATTCAACGGCAGGTATAAATACAAGTCGTATACGCTATGGGTACTTTTTTATCTATCACTTCCTGATTATGGGATTGATGGGAGCTTTCTTAACTGGAGATATCTTTAACCTATATGTATGGTTTGAGGTAGTGATTATCTCTTCATTTGTCTTATTGACATTGGGAGGTAAAAAGAGACAGATGGAAGGAGCTGTAAAATATGTAACGATGAATATGTTAGCGTCAGCTATATTTCTGACAGCTATCGGTATATTATATGGTATCACAGGAAGTTTGAATATTGCCGACTTACCAGAGCACGTAGCAGCAGTAGAGAATAGAGGCCTTGTCACTGTGACAGCACTATTATTCTTTGTTGGGTTTGGTATTAAGTCAGCGGTATTTCCTATGTACTTTTGGTTGCCATCATCTTATCATACCCCGCCATCAGCTATCGGAGCAGTGTTCGGTGGATTGTTGACTAAGATGGGTGTGTATTCTATGATTAGGGTATTCACAGTGGTATTTAAGCCAGATGATTTTATGTTGCAGGTATTTGTCGTAATAGCAATATTAACGATGATAAGTGGTGCTTTAGGAGTAATCAATAAGCGTAATATTAGAAGGATTCTTTCTTATTTTATCGTTTGTCATATTGGTTATTTAATAGCAGGGATAGGGATGTATACAGAACTAGCATTCGTTGGAGTTGTGTTCTATTTAATCCACGACGTAATCGTTAAGAGTAATTTCTTTATGATGAATGGTCTGATACAAAAGATTCGTGAGACACAAGATATCTATCGTTTAGGAGGGTTTTATAAAGACTATCCTAAGTTGTCTATTGTGTTTGCTATCATCTTGTTTTCTTTAGCAGGTATTCCACCATTATCTGGGTTCTGGCCAAAGATTATGTTGTTTCAAGAAGCGTTCAAACAAGAGCATTATGTATTATTAGCGACGATGATCTTCGCTAGTTTTATCACTTTGTTTATTGTGGCTCGTATTTGGGCAGAAGTGTTTTGGAAAGATTTGCCTAAACCAAATGCAGAGGAAGTGGATCATTTTGCTCCATTTCACAAGAAAGGGCAATGGGCATTAGTAGTTCCTGTGGTGGGACTTGCAGTAGTATCATTGCTAATAGGATTTAAGGCATCATTTGTTTTTGAAGTAGCTCAACGAGTAGCTTATGAATTGATGAACCCATCAATCTATATTGATTCTGTAATGCATCATTTAAAATAGAAGAGTTATGCTAAAGTATTTTTTACTTAATTTATTACTGATGTTTGTCTGGGTAGCATTAACTGGACAACTGAATTACTCCAACTTTATCTTTGGTAGTGTCGCAGGTTTCTTCATTCTATGGATGTTGACACGCCGTTCTAAAGATGTGGATAAGCAGTACTTCTATCGCGTGCCTAAGATATTGATCTTTATCTTATACTTTTTGTATGATATGATGGAGGCGAACTTAAGAGTAGCGATAGATGTAATGACCCCTAAATATCATACTACACCTGGTATTATCAAATATCACTTAGATGCTAAGACTGATTTTGAGATTACAATGTTGACCAATATTATCGCATTGACACCTGGAACGATGGTAATCGATATAGCTGAAGATAAGAGTTATGTGTATATACATACAATGTATCTAACAGATAAAAAGAAGTTCATCAAGAACTTAAAGAAAAGAACAGAAACTAAACTATTAGAGATATTACGATGACAGTAGAAGAGTATTTTATATATGTGATAATGCCCATATTAAGTTTGTCTTTAGTCCTTATATTTATTCGTTTTTTAAAAGGACCTACTGTAGCAGATAGAGTAGTAGCATTGGATTTGCTGATTACTGTAGGAGTTGGTGTTATCGGTGTATTTAGTTTGATAGCAGATGATCCTGTGTTTTTAGACGTAGCGATGATTCTTGCACTGATTGCCTTTTTGAGTACAGTAGCTTTTTCTAATTACTTAATAAAGAGAAATAGAGATGATTGATATGTTTATTATGATATTAAGCACTGTAGGAGCAGTGTTTGTATTGATAGCTTCTATCGGAATAGTGAGGATGCCTGATTTTTATACAAGACTATCGATTACGATTAAAGCAGCTACATTAGGTATAGGTTGTATTTTAACAGGAGCAGCAATACACTTTGCAGAGTTCTCTACGACAACTAAAGTACTTGCGATCGTTTTCTTCTTGTTTATTACTTCACCTGTTGCGGCATTCTTGATTGCAAGGAGTGCATATATAACAGGGATAAAGTTGTGGAAAAGGTCTGTTGTAGATGAATTGCAAGACAAATATGACAATAGAAATAATATTCCGCGTAGCTGTCCTAAAGACGAAAGTGAGGAATAAGTGACATAATTTGAATAATTACCCTAATAGAAGACGAAATTGTTGAATAACATTTATCTTCGCATTTCTAACATACTAATTAATATGAAAAAAATAATTTTATTTTTAACTGCATTTATCCTAGCGATACCTACAACGGTAAAGGCTGATGAGGGAATGTGGTTCTTGATGTTTATAGAGCGCTTGAATCAGCGTGATATGCAAAAGATGGGACTTAAGTTAACGTCTGAAGAGATTTATAGTATTAATAATCATTCATTAAAAGATGCTATAGTTCAATTCGATGGAGGATGTACTGCTGAGATTATTTCTAATCAAGGTTTAGTGTTGACTAATCACCACTGTGGATATGATAAGATCGCTAATCTATCAACTCCGGAGGATGATATCTTAACAAATGGTTTCTGGGCAAAAGACAAAGCAACTGAGCGTCAAGCAAAGGGATTGTCAGTTCGTTTCTTCGTTAGAATGGATGACGTTTCTAAACGTATCTTAAGTGTTGTTAATGATAAAATGACAGAGTTAGAAAGAGAGAAAGCTATCAATCAAGAAATAGCTAAGATTCAAAAAGAGAATGATGGAGATGGTAAATATACTGTGTCTGTAAAATCTTTCTTTCAAGGGAATGAGTTTTATTACTTCGTATACCAAGATTACAATGATGTACGTTTAGTAGGAACACCTCCTAATAGCATCGGTAAATTCGGTGGAGATACTGATAACTGGGAGTGGCCACGTCACACTGGAGATTTCTCTTTATTCCGTGTTTACACAGATAAGAATGGTAACCCAGCAGAGTATTCTGCTAATAACGTACCGATGGTACCTAAACACCATTTACCAGTATCTATCACAGGTATTCAAGAGGGTGATTTCTCTATGATCTTAGGATATCCAGGAAGAACAAACAGATGGATGCCAGCTCAAGGTGTAGAACAAAATATCAAATATGCTTATCCAGCTTGGGTAGAAGGATCTAAACTAGGAATGGATGTAATGAAGAAATATATGGCTTCTAATGATGCTGTACGTCTTAATTATGCATCTAAATATGCTGGTGTAGCTAACTACTGGAAAAACCGTCAAGGGATGATTGATGCTTTAACGCAACATCAAACTGTAGCGACTAAAACGAAAGCAGAGGAAGAGTTCCAAAAATGGGCTTCTAAGAAAGAGAATGTTGCTAAGTATGGTAATGTAATCGGTGATATCAATGCGTGGTATAAAGCTACTAATGAGAAATCAAGACACGATAATTACTTAATGACTATGATGCGTACTTCTGGATTAGTGTCTGCTCCATACAGATTAGCTGGAGGAATGGATGCTTATGTAGCTGCTGATGAGAAGAAGAGAGCAGAGATGTTACCAGAATTTAAAGAGTATATTAATAGTATTTATGATGGTAAATATGAGCCTTTAGAAAGAGAAATGCTAGCAAAGCAATTAGCTTTATATGCTACAAAATCTACAGGTTATGAGATAGCTCCTTTTGTAACTCAAATCAATACTGAGTACAATGGTGATTTCGAAAGATATGTGGATGAGATTTTCGAGAAGAGTGTATTTGCTGATATCGAATCTATCGATGCGTTCTTAGCTAATCCTAAAGGTGTAGCTATCTCTCGTGATCCAATGTTCAAATTGTCTCTAGCTATTATGGAGTACAATAGAGCGAAGTCTGATGAATTAGCTGCTTTAGAAGATAAGTTCCAAAAAGCATATAGACTATTCGTAGATGGTGTTCAGAAAAGTAACCCAACAGGTAAATACTATCCAGATGCTAACTCTACATTGCGTTTAACATATGGAACAGTAAAAGATCTTCCTAGAGGAAATAAAGTTAACGATGCTAAAGAGAACTGGTTTACTACCTTAAAAGGAACTATCGCTAAACACAAAGCTGGTGATGAAGAGTTCGCAGTACCTCAAAAGTTAATCGACTTATACAAAGCAAAAGACTATGGTGTGTATGCTGATAAAGCAGGACATATGCCAGTTAACTTCTTAACTAACCACGATATTACAGGAGGTAACTCAGGTTCTCCAGTATTAAATGGAAAAGGAGAGTTGATCGGTCTTGCATTCGATGGTAATATTGAGGCTATGGCTGGAGATGTTATCTATGACCCAAAATTACAACGTACTATAAACGTAGATATACGTTATGTATTATTCATCATAGACAAGTTCGCTGATGCTAAACATATCGTAGATGAGATGACTGTTATTAAATAGTCAACTATGTTAAAATTCAAAACGCCTAATTTATTTAGGCGTTTTTTTTTGTTCATATCTGAACCGTAGTTTAAGTTTACAGTATGAAAAAGTATGTGTTATTTCTATGCCTTTTGCTAGTAGTAGGCTGTGGTTTTAAGAAAGACAATCAAGTAGATACGAAGTTGTCTTTTTACTATTGGCGAACGAATTTTCAACTTGATTCATTAGAACGATCTACTCTAAAAGACTTAGAAGTAGAGAGGTTGTATATCCGCTATTTTGATATTGGACTAAAGGTGGATAATACAATACCTATTCGCCCTATCCAGTTTAAAGATTCTGTTCCTAATCTAGAGATAATACCTGTTGTTTATATTAAGAATGATGTGTTGTTAAACGGAAGAGTGGATCGTGGATTAGCGAAGAAAATTATAGATTATATCAATCAGATTAATAAGCATAATCATATCGTGACAGATGAGATACAACTTGACTGCGACTGGAGTCTAAAGAGTAAAGATTCATTCTTCGAATTGATTGAACAAATAAAGAAAGAGAGCAACTGGGAAGTGTCGTCTACTATCCGATTACACCAAGTGAAATATGCTAGCAAGACTGGTATTCCGAAAGTGAATTATGGAGTACTGATGTATTATAATATGGGAACTATTGCTTCAGACACACTTAACTCTATTTACGATAGAAATATAGGGAAGAAGTATATAGGAGCTCTAGCTGATTATCCATTAGAACTGAAGTATGCTTTACCGATATACGCTTGGGCGATACATACCCGAGAGAATAAAGTGTTGCGTATGATCAGTAGGGTTAGAACAAGTGATGTGGAGAAGATAGCTGCTTTTAAGAAAATGGATAGTATTAGGTATGTCGTAGAAGAAGAAGGGGTGTACTTCGGTCAGCTATTCTTGGTAGGGGATCAGATTAAAGTTGAAACGACAACTAGTGAGCAGTTATTAGAAATGAAACAAGATCTTCAGAAGGCAAGTGGGAAATGTCCATCTGAGATTATATTATATGATTTAAATTCAAGAAATATTCCTTATTATGAAAAAGAAGTTTGGAAAGAGATTATTATATGTAAGTAGTTTATCACTGCTATTGGGAGCAGGGGTTTACTCTTATGGATGTGCTGATGGATGGTGGAGTTATTCGTCTCTATCTAGTTTTACACCAGAAGCGTTTGTAGATAAGTCATACAAGCCTTTATTTTTTGCACCTAGTGAGCGTTTTTACGATGGTGCATATATGTTTAATACAGGGATGTATAATGATGATATAGTAAGTGATTGGGTAAAGTATTTAGGCAATGCTATTCCTGAGGCTGTAGTAAAAGAATGTTTAGTCTCAAACGAGTTTGAGATAGGGACAATGCACACTATTTACAGTGAACTTAAAAAAGGGAAAAAGAGAAGTAGCATCTATGACTTAGATTTAAAGAATAAGAAAGTAGAGAACTTTATTAACTTTTTAAACTTCGCTAAAACAATAGAACAATACTCTGCACAAGACTTTGAATATTGGAATTATGAAAAGCAATTAAGAGATCAATTGCCAAATGATTATGTAGCCAAAGTTCAGAGTTTCTATGAGAAGATGGATAAGAAAGATACTTTCTATATGAACAGAATGTGGTTTCAGGTGATGAAAGCGAAGTTCTATTCAGCAGATAAGGGAAGTGCTATATCTTACTTTGAAACTACAGCGAGTAGCCAACCTCACAATACACTATACTATAGAGCGATGTCTTATGTAGCAGGAGCTCATTATGAGAAGGCAGACTTTATGAAGTCTAATGTGCTATATGCAACGGTATTTGACAAGGAACCTTCTATGCGTCAAGTAGCCTTATATAACTTTAAGCCATTAGATAAACCTACGATGACTAAGATAGTTAATAGTACTTCTGATAAAGAAGTAAAAGCAGCTATTTGGGCGATTATGGGATACTATGGAGATTTAGGAGAATCAATGAAGAATGCTTATGAAGTGAATCCGAAAAGTCCGCATATAGATTATGTATTGACTAGATGGGTGAACCTTCAGGAGCAAGAAGTAAATGTGTTTACAGAGAGTAGTTTTAAATCTCGTGATGAGTACTTCAAAGCTATTAAGAAGAAAATAGATCAGAATACACTGAAGTGGGTTAAGACTATAGC
This sequence comes from Myroides sp. N17-2, assembly GCF_002286775.1. GTDB lineage: Bacteria > Bacteroidota > Bacteroidia > Flavobacteriales > Flavobacteriaceae > Flavobacterium. The sequence goes on along the minus strand of NZ_NSGJ01000001.1, from coordinate 43,572 downwards.
TGATAAACCTCAAGATGTTGCTAACCCTGTACTTTGGAAATTAGCAGCAGGATATATGGATATCTTCCAAGGTGATTATAAAAGTGCTACGAAACAAATCGAAGAAGCAAGTGCTTATGTAAAGAAAGGTGATAAACTACTTGAAGAGCAAGTGAGATTATTTGCACTTATTAATACTGTGTCTCAAATCAAGAAGTTGGATAAGAGTACAGAAGAGAAGTTGCTACCTGAATTAAAATGGGTATATGTTGATTTAGTTAAGAATGACTATAGTGATCCTTTTAGATATGAATATGCAGCAGGATGGATACGTCAGTTTCTGTCTGTGGTATATAAGGAACAAGGTAATGCTATTATGTCTGAGATACTAAATTCAAAAGGAGTAGAGTATTATAAAGACGGCAAGCAGTCAGTGGCTATGGAGAACTTCCTATTGCGTACTAATCATTCTGGGATAGAGTCATTGTTTGCATCACTATATCAGTTTAACTTAAGTGATATATATGAGAGTCGCGCTATTCACCTATTCTATGAAGATAAGATAGATGAGGCAATCGTTGAAATGAAAAAGGCAAAGCCAGTTAAGAAGAAAAATATGTATGATGATGACTATACAGAGATGACGTATAGTTCTAGTCAGCTATATGGCAATCCGTTTAATGGTAAGATTAAGGACTGTAATGACTGTGACCACGCTGCTAAGCAGACTACAGTATATACTAAGTTATCGTTCTTAGAGAAACTAAAAGAGATGGAGAGCAATGTAGCTAATGGTGTAGATGTCTTTAATAATGCAATGCTAGTAGGGAACGCATTCTATAATGTTACATATTTTGGTAACGGACGTAGTTTTTACTATAATAGTATCTGGGATGAGTATGGAAGTAATACAATCAGTACAGGTAACCGTTCTAATATTCTAAATATGCGCAATGCTCGTAAGTATTATGACATCGCTAAAAAGAATACAACAACTAAAGAACAGAAAGCTAAGTTAGCCTACTTCGAAGCTAAATTAGAACGAAATGATTTCTATACTTTGACATACCACAGTGGTGATTACTACAGTGGTGGATGGGGAGATGCTGTTATGTTTAAGAAGTGGAAAGGATTCGTAGACTTAAAGAATAATTATAGTGATACGAAGTATTACCAGGAGGTAATCAAGGAATGTGGTTACTTTAGAAAATATTTAGGAATAGAATAAAATACAACCCATAAAAAAAGCTCAAGGTGACTTGAGCTTTTTTTTATGGGTTGTATTTTGATAAAAGCCTATAGTATTACCAACGGTAAAAAGGCTATTAAAAAGAATATACTTATGAGGATGATATCAATAGTGATCAATACTCTACTAGTCCATCGGTATGGAAGTAATGAAATCAGTATTCTACTTATCCAACAGTATAAGAAAAACAAAAATATCTTTATACTATAAGGATTGATAAGATATGTAGTATTACCTCTGTTGTGAAGTATAGAGATAAAGTCTCTAGTAAGTCCTCTGCTTTTACATAAGTATTCAGGTAAGCTTTCGCAAGATGATTTGATCCGCAATTCGTTAATATCTAAACTATCTATAAAGTATAGATATAGAAACATTACGGAGAGTAATACTGCAAAACTTACATTGATGATAAAATACGGAGAACTCTTCTTCACTGATAACTATTGGTTAGTATCTTGTGCAGTAGTATCAGTATCTTCAGTAAATATTTCTACATCAGTATCCTCAGCTTCCTCTTCTTGATAATAAGGCTCTTCTATAGAATCAGTAGTATCATAATAATCGTGATTATTAAGATCTTTTTGTAGTTGACTAGTAAAACCACCTAATAGAATTCCCCAAAACAGACCAATTAATAAGGCAACACCTCCAATGGCTAAACCTGCAATAGCAAGACCTTTTGGTTCTCCTGTTTTTTTAGCTTGAACTAATACCACAATAGAAGCAATTATAGGGACTAGTGCAATAAAAATAGCGAAGTACCCAAAACAAGGTATGAATGAGACAACTAGTGCTATTATAGCGAATACTAATGATATGATTCCTAATACAGATGTTTGCTGTGTTGGAGCAGGAGGAGGGTAATTATTGTTTTGCATAGTTTTTTTTGATAAAGATATTAATATTCTTTTAACAGTCAAGGTGGATTGATGAAAATCAGTAATAAGATATTTAAATCAAAAGAGTGTTAAATGTAATAAAGTCGTATTTTTACGTATTGAATTAGAATACTAAAAGTCAAAAGAAATATATAATGCGTATACATTTTATCGCAATTGGAGGAAGTGCAATGCACAACCTAGCTTTAGCTTTACATGCTAAAGGAGATATAGTGACAGGTAGTGATGATACTATCTTCGAACCTTCTAAATCTAGATTAGCTGCTAAAGGATTATTGCCTAAAGAAGAAGGATGGTATCCAGAGAAGATAACAAATGATATAGATGTTATTATACTTGGTATGCACGCTAAAGGTGATAACCCTGAGTTATTAAAAGCGAAAGAATTAGGACTGACTATATACTCTTACCCAGAGTTTATCTATGAGCATTCTAAGAATAAGACTCGTGTAGTTATCGGTGGTTCACACGGAAAGACTACCATTACTTCTATGATATTACACGTGATGCACTATCATAATGTAGAGGTAGACTATCTAGTAGGAGCACAGTTAGAAGGATTTGACCGTATGGTTAATCTTACTTCTGATAATGAGTTTATGTTGATCGAGGGGGATGAGTATTTATCATCAGCTCTAGATCTTAGACCTAAGTTTCACATCTACCAACCGAATATAGCGTTATTAAGTGGTATCGCTTGGGATCATATTAATGTGTTTCCTACGTTTGATAACTACGTAGAACAATTCAAGATTTTTATTGATAAGATAGTTAACGGAGGTATTCTTGTATATAATGAGGAAGATCCTATCGTAGCGAAGTTAGCAGAAGAGACTGTTAATCCTATCAGAAGAATACCTTATACTACTCCTTCATATTCCATAGAGAATGAACAGACTTACTTAGATACTAATGATGGACCTATGCCATTAGAAGTATTCGGTAAGCATAACTTGAGTAATATCAGTGGTGCGAAGTGGATTTGTCAGAATATGGGAATAGATGAAGAGGATTTTTATGAGGCGATAGCATCATTTAAAGGAGCGTCTAAGCGATTAGAAAAACTTGTAGAAACAGATAATACTGTTATCTATAAAGATTTTGCTCATTCACCTAGTAAAGTGAAAGCAACTACTGAGGCTGTGAAAGCGCAATATCCAAGTAAGAAAGTTATAGCATGTCTTGAATTGCATACTTATAGTAGTCTTAACTCTGCATTCTTATCTCAGTATGAGGGTGCATTAGACAAGGCAGATGAAGCTGTTGTGTTCTACTCATTAGATGCATTAAAGATTAAGAATATGCCAGAGATTTCTCAAGAACAAATGCAAGCCGCGTTTAAACGAGAAGGACTAGCAACTTATACAAATGCAAGTGATTTTAAGAGTTACTTAGATCAACTAGATTTAGCTAACTCAGTATTGTTATTTATGAGTTCAGGTAACTATGGCGGGCTAGATATGCAAGCTTTTAGTGATAACGTAAAGAATAAGTAATAGAGATATCTGTTACGATAATAGATGATGAAAGTCACCAATTACTCCTGTAGTTGGTGACTTTTTTATTGGGAATCAAGTAGATGGAATGTATAGTTTAACCCGGAATACGCGATAGACCTATTAACGAGAATGAATTATACAAAACAGCTCTGAATTTATGAAAAAAGCATACTATAGTATGGTTTTAGAAGAAATGAAAGAGATGTAAAGTAGAATTTGTTCGTAGTATAGGTCGAATGCGGATTCTGGGTTTAAGCTACTCAAAAGATAAAGTAAACATCTTGAATCCTTATCTTTTAGTACAGCCACTTCAACACTTCTTCAACATTACCACAACATTGTTCTATTATAAGTCCTTTTTGTTGAAGGATTCTTGAGCCATTCTGGATGAGCTCTTGTCTCAAATAAATTGCTTAATCCCTAATTTTTAATGTTGATTATAGAATGTTAGCTATGTATGTAATTATTTGAATAGTGGTAGTAATTTTACAATTCCTTTATATCATTTTAATATCCAAGGCTTAGTTTTTGATTCGATTTACTGTTCAAAACTATTGATTATGGAGAACCAAAAGATTACGATAAAACAGTGGGCAGAAGATGATAGACCACGTGAGAAACTAATGTTAAAGGGCAAGACTATTCTAAGTGATGCGGAGTTATTAGCGATACTGATAGGGTCAGGACATAAAGATGAGTCTGCTGTAGATTTATGCAAAAGGATATTGGCAACTTATAATAATAATTTAAGTGTATTAGCTAAGCAGAGTATCTCTAAACTTACTGCATTTAAAGGAATAGGAGAAGCGAAAGCAATTTCTATTATAGCTGCTCTTGAGATAGGACAACGCAGGAGATTAAGTGAGCGAATAGAAGATCCGATGATTAACTCAAGTAGTGATGTATTCGAAATTATGAATCCTGTGATAGGTGATTTAGATCATGAAGAGTTTTGGGTACTTTATCTCAATAATTCGAATAAGGTTAGGTCTAAATTCCCGTTGAGTAAAGGAGGGATAACAGGTACGGTAGTAGATGTACGACTTTTATTTCAAACGGCATTAGAGCAGAAAGCTGTAGGAATTATCTTAGTACATAATCATCCTAGTGGTAAGGTGAAACCTAGTGATGCAGATATTCAAATTACCAAGAAGATAAAGGAAGGAGGAAAGATTATGGATATTCACCTTTTAGATCATTTGATCATCACAGAATATAGTTACTACAGTTTTGCCGATGAAGGAATTTTATAAGTACTTTTGCTATTCAAATAAAAGATTATAAAAATGGGAGTAAAAAGCTTAACAAGTAAGACAGATATCTTCTTTGATCTAGATCATACCCTTTGGGACTTTGAGAAGAATTCTGCTTTAGCTTTTAATGATGTTATTGAGGAGTTGAAATTACCGTTTAGCACAGAGTTATTCTTAAGTCACTATGTTGAGATTAACAATATGTATTGGGATAAATACAGTTTAAACCAAGTGACAAAAGAAGAGTTGCGCATTGGTAGAATTAGAGATACATTTGCTAAATTAGGATATCAGTCTACGAGAGAAGAAATGTTAAAGATGGGAGATGATTATTTAAAAGCAATGCCTAATCACAACTACCTTTTCGATGGTACTATAGAAGTATTAGATTATCTGAAAGAGAAGTATAAGCTTCATATCATCACTAATGGATTTGATGAAGTGCAGACTAAGAAGCTAGATCGTTCAGGTATATCAGGATACTTTAAGACAGTGACTAATTCTGAAATGGCAGGAGTGAGTAAACCTAATCCTGAGATATTTAACTATGCTTTAGATAAGGCAAAGGTTAAAGTAGGAGAATCTGTAATGATAGGAGATAATTTCCTAGCAGATATAGAGGGTGCATTAGGAGTGGGAATGGATGCTATCTATTACAGTCAATCAAAAGATAAGGTAACACCACAGATTTATCACGTACAGAAATTAATAGAATTAAAAGACCTGCTATAGCAGGTCTTTTTGATTTATATCGGACTATATTAATAGTTATATTTAAACTGCCATCTGTTGCGAAGAAATTCTCGAGTACCATTCTCTCTACTATTAGTACCAGGTTCATAGAGAACCGTTCCTTGTATTTCATCTGGTAGAAACTCTTGTTCTACGAAGTTGTTTGTATAGTCATGAGAGTATAGGTATTCTTGTCCATAACCTAGTTCTTTCATTAGTTTAGTTGGTGCATTTCTAAGGTGAATAGGTACAGATAGATCTCCTGTTTGCTTCACTAATTGCTGAGCTTGACCTATAGCTAAATAGGTGGAGTTGCTCTTAGGAGAGGTTGCTAAATAGATGGCGCATTGGCTAAGTAGTATTCTGCTTTCAGGATATCCAATAAAAGAGACTGCCTGAAAGGTGTTGTTTGCCATAATTAAAGCAGTTGGATTAGCATTACCGATATCTTCTGATGCCGCGATAAGTAATCTACGAGCGATAAACTTAACATCTTCACCACCTTCTATCATTCTGGCTAACCAATAGACAGCTCCATTAGGATCACTCCCTCTGATAGACTTAATAAAAGCAGAGACAATATCATAGTGTTGCTCACCAGTCTTGTCATATAGGACAGTATTCTTCTGAACGATCTGCATTACTCTATCATTCGTGATGACTATTTCATCCTCATTGGTAGAGTTAATGATAAGCTCAAAAGTATTCAAGAGTTTACGTCCATCACCTCCAGACATTCTAAATAGTGCTTCTGTCTCAGATAGTGTGATGTTCTTTTTCTTTAATATAGAGTCTTTACTGATCGCACGATCTAGTAGCTGCTGTAAGTCCTCTTTAGTAAAAGCATTTAATGTATAGACTTGACATCTTGATAATAGCGCAGGTATAACCTCGAAGCTTGGGTTTTCTGTAGTAGCACCTATAAGAGTTACCCACCCACGTTCAACAGCAGCGAGAAGAGAATCTTGTTGAGATTTGCTAAAGCGATGTATCTCATCAATGAATAAGATGGGGTTTCTAGGAGTGAATAAACCTCCACTCGACTTTGCTTTCTCTATGACTTCACGGATATCTTTTACACCTGAGTTAATTGCACTAAGCGCATAGAATGGACGCTCGCTTTCCTTAGCTATAATCTCTGCCAAGGTAGTTTTACCTGTACCAGGAGGTCCCCAAAAAATTAAAGAAGGGATAAAACCTATTTTAAGTTGATTGGTTAATATTCCGTTCTCTCCCACTAAATGATCTTGACTTACATAGTCACTTAATGTTTGAGGGCGTACGCGTTCTGCTAAAGGTGCTTCCATGATGGTGATTAAATGTCTTCTTACAAAAATACAATCTCTTTTTCACAATACGATGTTTTTCTACCTCTTCTATACAATTACATCTAGGATGTGAAAGGACTTAAAAGAAGGATATGCTAAAATGGTGTGAACGGAAAAACAATCAACAGCAAAATACAGTATATTTATAGTAGTAAAGGAATTTAATTATGAGTAAAGAAAAATTACCTCCTTTATCTATTAACCTACTATTACTCCCAATATTCTTTATTGTATTGATATGGGGAGTATATTGGGTAGATTGGAATAACTTTTATGAGCTACATGAGTATGGAGTACGGCCTCGTAGAATAGAAGGATTGAAAGGAATTATCTTTAGCCCTTTTATCCATGGAGGACTAAAGCACTTGTATAATAACTCGGTTGCTTTGTTCGTCTTGTTATTGATGTTGCAATATTTCTATAAGAAACAAGCATTAGTAGTTTTAGTCTTTGGAATATTATTATCAGGATTAGGAACATGGATTATAGGTAGAGATAGTTATCATATAGGGGCAAGTGGATTAGTATATGTTTTAGTGAGTTTTATGTTCTTTAAGGGAGTGCAGACACGATATTACAGACTAATGGCTTTATCTCTATTAATAGTTATCTTATACGGAAGTACGATTTGGTATATGTTTCCTGATGTAGAAGAGGGTATTTCGTGGGAGGGACACTTGAGTGGATTTGTTACAGGACTATTCTTAAGTTTTATAGTGGCATCTCCTGATCACATTGAGAAAGGATATAAGTATGAGTGGCAAGATCCTAACTTTGATCCGCAGTCAGATCCTTTTATGAGGTGCTTCGATGAGAATGGCAACTTTATTGTTATTCCAAAAGTTGTAATAGATAAAGATCCTTACAGAAAGACACTACCTGTCTTAGTAAGTTATTATAGTGAGGATAGAGTAAAAACTATAAAAGCACCTTAGAAGGTGCTTTTATAGTTTTTGATTGTAAATTCAATTGCTGTTTCCAGTACTTCCCCCATCGTATTACAGTACTTGAATGCTTTTTCGTGTACATACTCATATAGGTCAGTTTTGAGTTGATCTACATGCTCTTCAGGAGCGATGGTGTCATGCTTCATAACATTAAGAAGATCATCTAGTCGTTCCTTGTTACTTAGCACTCTTCTGACTAATACTGATCGTATCTCTTTTCTGTATTGTTCTATCGAAGTATCTTTAAACTTCTCTAAGACAAGTTGAACGATAGTACTATTCTCTTTAAAGAACTGTGGTAGATAAAACTTTAGGTTACCTTCATAACACTGCTGATCAAAGTCAATAGGGCGTATGCGATATACTACATGATCAAAATCATGTGTAGGAATAATCACATAGTTATAAGAACGCATGTCACCTAAAAGTCCGATTAGGCAACGCTCATTGAACTTTACATATTCTTTTGCTATTTGGGACTTCTCTAATTCACTGCATAGAGCCAGGTGTTCTTTTATAAAGACATCACCGGGAATTCCCATGATATGTTCTTCTATTAATGTATCCTTATGTACAATGTAATTCATTGTATAAGGAGATAGCATTTCTTCTAATTCTAAGCCATAGATACGAGACGCATCGGCTTTTTTAATATAGAAATTAGTATAGATATCATTTAGCTTATTTCTTACTTTAACACGGAATGGCTGCGAGTTACCAAAAGAACAAAAGTCTATAGAGTCAACGGTCAGGTGCTGTAAGGTATCCACATCTCCATCTGAGTGAAGTAGGGTGTATATCTTAGTTAAGCTTGCCTCGATCTCTGTATATTCGTGTTCTGGATAGTAAACTCTTAACCACAGTGTATCATTACCATATTTATCTTCGACACTAATACAACCACTGAACCTTAGTAAATCTTCATATAATATACTCGTTTTAGTTACACGTTTATATTTAGTAAGATAACTAGCTAGTTCTACCGAGACTGGGTAGCTCGGTTTTTTTTGTTGTCTCTTAGTGTCTTTTTCCATGATGATTATCTTCTTTGACGGATAGCTTCATATAAGAAAGCTCCACAAGCAACAGATACATTTAAAGATTCAATCCCTCCAAACATAGGTAGCTTAGCTTTCTCATCGATAATCTTTAATACTGATGGATTGATCCCTTTGTCTTCACTACCCATAATGATAGCTAAAGGCACATTAAGTTCTGCATCATATATTTCTTTTTCTGCTTTCTCCGTAGCACCTAGAGTGATTACACCAGATCCTTGAAGATAGAATACAGCATCTTTAATATGATCTACTTTACAGATAGGAATATTAAATACAGCACCAGCTGAAGTTTTAACTGTATCTCCATTTACAGGAGCTGCACCATTCTTAGAAACAATGATACCGTCAGCACCACAGCATACTGCAGTACGTATGATAGCTCCGAAGTTTCGCGCATCTGATATTTGATCAAGAATAACGAATAGAGGTTTCTCTTTAGCTTCTAATACACCTTCTACTAATGTCTCTAAAGAAACAAAAGAGATAGGAGATATATTAGCCACAGCACCTTGGTGGTTCTTGTTTGTAAGTTTATTAAGCTTTTCGATAGGCACGTACGAAAAGTTAATGTTGTTCTTCTTTAAGCTTTTTAATAAAGAATTCATTAAGTCTCCAGAAGCATCTTTCTGAATGAATACTTTATCAATATCTTTTCCTGCTTCTACGGCTTCGATTATCGCGCGAATACCAAATATTTGATTGTCCTGTTCCATGGGGCAAAGTTAGTTATAATATATTTCTAAAAAACGCGCAAAGATAGATTAATGTAATAGAGCATGTTTAAAATTAGTGTGTATATTTTGTTAATGCCTTTTTTTGACTATGTCTAGGGCCATCTTGTTTTAAAAGATGGTCATGTTATTTAATAAGTAAAAGGATTTTAAAAGCCTAAGTAAAGGCTATAATAATGGAACAGGTTTAAATAGTTTTTTTTGGTAAGATTGAATTTTGATGTGATATATATTATAGGTGAAATTCTTTTTAGTGAGTTGACTAATAATCCTGGCATTAGATAGCTAGAAATCTATTCTACACTAAGAATAATGAAGCTATTGGGATAGTCAAATTACTTTTAGTAAGCTTCTGAGTATATATGTATACTAGTTATAAAACAAATTAGGCTCTAATCCTTTGTTTTTCGAGTTGCTTTTGCTTAGAATGTCTATTTGGTTTAAGATTTCAGTAAAAGAAGGTGTATGTGTAAATGAGTTTACTGATTAAATATCATCATGAATTTCCTATGAATAAAAGGATCCTTCGATAAAATGGTTTGGTAATAGCTTTAAAAACGTGATATTAGTAGAGGTCGGACTGTTTTTTGTAGAAGAAATAATCTTTAACTGTTTTTTAGGGCTATTATGAATTGAATTGTAGCTATTTAAATGTGCTGAATTGATAAAGAATCGTAGATATAATTGTTGATAACTTTTTTGAAATAGTTGAAAAGGAAAGAAAAAGTTATTGAGAGCAGTATTTAGGATTAAAAAAATTAATTATGTTGAAAATTAATGCTTTGTGATTTGAATAATTGAAAAATAGTTATACATTTGCAACCCCGTATATAGTGCGGAATAATATATTGTAGAAATTATTAATAAACATTATGCCAACAATTCAACAATTAGTAAGAACAGGGAGAACCCAATTGACTAAGAAGAGTAAATCGGTTGCTTTGGATTCTTGTCCTCAAAGAAGAGGGGTTTGTACGCGTGTTTATACTACTACACCAAAAAAACCTAACTCTGCAATGCGTAAAGTTGCAAGGGTACGTTTAACAAATGGTAATGAAGTAAACGCATACATCCCAGGTGAAGGACACAATTTACAAGAGCACTCGATAGTATTAGTTAGAGGTGGAAGGGTAAAAGATTTGCCAGGTGTTAGATACCACATTGTACGTGGTGCTTTGGATACTGCAGGAGTAAGCGGTAGAACTCAAAGAAGATCTAAGTACGGAGCAAAACGTCCTAAAGACAAAAAATAATCGTTTAAACGTTTAAGAAGAAGACATGAGAAAAAGACAGGCGAAAAAGAGACCTCTTTTACCAGATCCAAAATTTAATGATCAATTAGTGACGCGTTTTGTGAACAACTTAATGTGGGACGGTAAGAAATCAACGGCTTTTAAAGTATTTTATGATGCTTTAGCAATCGTTGAAGAGAAAAAACAAGATGAAGAAAAAACTTCATTAGAAATCTGGAAAGAAGCGTTAACTAACGTTATGCCACACGTAGAGGTTCGTTCTCGTCGTGTTGGAGGAGCTACATTCCAAATTCCAATGCAAATTCGTCCAGATAGAAAAATCTCTATGGCGATGAAATGGATGATTTTGTATGCTAGAAGAAGAAATGAGAAATCTATGGCTGGAAAATTAGCGTCTGAAATCTTAGCTGCTGCTAAAGAAGAAGGAGCTGCTGTTAAAAAGAGAATGGATACTCATAAAATGGCTGAAGCTAATAAAGCATTCTCTCACTTTAGATTTTAATCCATACAGAAACTATATACAATGGCAAGAGATTTAAAATATACAAGAAACATTGGTATCGCTGCACACATCGATGCTGGTAAGACTACAACTACTGAACGTATTTTGTTCTACACTGGTAAAAACCATAAAATGGGAGAGACTCACGAAGGATCTTCTACTATGGACTGGATGGAGCAAGAGGCTGAAAGAGGGATTACTATTACATCAGCAGCTACTACTTGTACTTGGAATTTCCCAACAACTCAAGGAGCTGTAATACCTGAGTCTATGGAGTACCACTTCAATATTATTGATACTCCTGGACACGTTGACTTTACTGTAGAGGTAAACCGTTCTTTACGTGTATTAGATGGATTAGTATTCTTATTTAGTGCAGTTGATGGTGTTGAGCCTCAATCTGAAACTAACTGGAGATTAGCTGATAACTATAAAGTTCCACGTATGGGATTCGTTAACAAGATGGACCGTCAAGGATCTAACTTCTTAATGGTTTGTCAGCAAGTAAAAGATATGTTGAAATCAAACGCAGTGCCAATCGTTTTACCTATTGGTGATGAAGCAGATTTCAGAGGTATCGTTGACTTAGTTAAAAACCGTGCGATTGTATGGCATGATGAGAATCATGGTTCTACTTTTGACGTGGTAGCTATCCCAGAAGATATGTTGGCTGAAGTAAAACAATACAGAGGTCAGTTAATCGAAGAGATTGCTGCTTATGATGAGAATCTTCTTGAGAAATATATGGAAGATGAGAATTCAATCACAGAGGATGAAATTCACGTTGCTTTACGTGCTGCTACTCTTGATATGAGTATCATCCCTATGACTTGTGGATCATCATTCAAAAATAAAGGAGTTCAGTTCATGTTAGATGCTGTTTGTCGTTATTTACCTTCTCCAATGGATAAGGAAGCTATCGAAGGTACAGATCCTGATACTGAAGAGCCAATTATGCGTAGACCAGCTGTTACTGAGCCTTTCGCTGCATTAGCATTTAAAATCGCTACTGACCCATTCGTAGGTCGTTTAGCTTTCTTTAGAGCTTATTCAGGACACTTAGACGCTGGATCATATGTGTTAAATACTCGTTCTGGTAATAAAGAGCGTATTTCTCGTATCTACCAAATGCACGCTAACAAACAAAACCCAGTAGAATATATTGAAGCTGGAGATATTGGAGCTGCTGTTGGATTTAAAGATATCAAAACTGGAGATACTTTATGTGATGAAAAACATCCTATCGTATTAGAAAGTATGGTATTCCCTGATCCAGTAATCGGTATCGCTATTGAACCAAAAACAAAAGCGGATATGGATAAAATGGGTACTGCTTTAGCTAAATTAGCTGAGGAAGATCCAACTTTTACAGTTAAGACTGACAAAGCGTCTGGACAAACTGTAATCTCTGGAATGGGAGAGTTACACTTAGACGTGTTAATCGACCGTATGAGACGTGAGTTTAAAGTTGAAGTTAATCAAGGAGAACCACAAGTTGAGTACAAAGAAGCTCTTACACGCGATGCACAACATAGAGAAGCTTATAAAAAGCAATCTGGTGGACGTGGTAAATTTGCTGATATTGTTTTCAAAATGGGACCTGCTGATGACGTTGATGGAAAACCATTCGTTGGATTACAGTTCGTAAATGAAGTTAAAGGTGGTAACGTTCCTAAAGAATATATCCCTTCTGTAGAGAAAGGATTTAGAGAGGCGATGAAACAAGGACCTTTAGCTGGATTCGAAATGGATTCAATGAAAGTAACTTTAACTGATGGTTCTTACCACGCGGTTGACTCGGATGCATTATCATTCGAATTAGCAGCTAAAATGGGATATAAAGCTGCTGCTAAAGCTGCTGGAGCGATCATTTTAGAGCCTATCATGAAGTTAGAAGTATTGACTCCTGAAGAGAACATGGGTGATATCGTTGGAGATTTGAACCGTCGTCGTGGACAAATCAACAGTATGGATGACAGAAATGGTGCTAAAGTTGTTAAGGCTTCTGTTCCATTATCAGAGATGTTTGGTTATGTAACTACATTAAGAACATTATCATCTGGTAGAGCTACTTCTACAATGGAGTTCTCTCACTACTCTGAAACACCATCAAACATTTCAGAGGCAGTAATCACTAAAGCAAAAGGAAACGCTTAATTTTAGAGTAAAATGAGTCAAAAAATCAGAATAAAATTAAAATCTTACGATCATATGTTGGTTGATAAATCAGCTGAGAAAATCGTAAAAACTGTAAAAAGTACAGGAGCAGTAGTAACTGGACCTATTCCATTACCTACTCATAAAAAAATCTTTACTGTTCTTCGTTCTCCTCACGTGAACAAGAAAGCTAGAGAGCAGTTTGAATTAAGTTCATACAAAAGATTGTTAGATATCTATTCTTCATCTTCTAAAACTATTGATGCTCTAATGAAATTAGAGTTACCTAGTGGAGTTGAAGTAGAGATCAAAGTGTGATAATTACACGCTAACAGAAAAATCTATAACTAAGTATTAAGATTGTATAGAGGTCTTAATACTTAGTCCCTTTAGAAAAATAAAAGAATTTATAATTAATAATTAATATTATGTCTGGGTTAATTGGTAAAAAAATCGGCATGACAAGTATTTTCGACGAAAATGGAAAAAACATTCCATGTACAGTAATCGAATTAGGTCCAAATGTCGTTACCCAAGTCAGAACCATTGAGGTTGACGGGTATGAAGCGTTACAACTAGGTTTCGATGACAAGACAGAGAAACATGCTACTAAAGCTGAGTTAGGTCACTTTAAGAAAGCTGGAACATCTGCTAAAAGAAAAGTCGTTGAAATTAAGGAATTCGCTGGAGAGTATAAATTAGGTGATGTTATCACTGCTGATTTATTCAACGAAGGAGAGTTTGTAGACGTACAAGGTATTTCAAAAGGTAAAGGTTTCCAAGGGGTAGTTAAACGCCACGGATTTGGTGGAGTTGGACAAGTTACTCACGGACAAAAAAACCGTTTAAGAGCACCTGGATCAGTAGGAGCTTCTTCTTATCCTTCTAGAGTATTCAAAGGAATGCGTATGGCAGGAAGAATGGGAGGAGTAAATGTAACAGTACAAAATCTTAGAGTTTTAAAAGTAGTAGGTGATAAAAATCTACTTGTTGTTAAAGGAGCAATTCCAGGACACAAAAACTCTTACGTAATCGTTCAGAAGTAATGGAAGTAAAAGTTTTAGATATCACAGGAAAAGATACTGGTAGAAAGGTTGAACTTTTAGATTCAGTATTCGGTATAGAACCAAACAATCACGCAGTATATCTTGATGTTAAACAATATTTAGCAAATCAAAGACAAGGTACTCATAAAGCTAAAGAAAGAGCTGAGATATCTGGAAGTACTCGTAAGATTAAAAAACAAAAAGGAACAGGAACTGCGAGAGCAGGAAGTATTAAATCTCCAGTGTTCCGTGGAGGAGGTAGAGTTTTCGGTCCAAGACCAAGAAGTTACTCTTTCAAATTGAACAAAGGTTTAAAACGTTTAGCGAGAAAATCTGCTTTTTCTATCAAAGTAAAAGAATCAAATTTAATCGTTGTTGAGAACTTTAATTTCGAAGCACCAAGTACTAAAGATTTCATCAAAGTATTAAGTGGTTTAGGATTAGAAAATAAAAAATCTCTATTTGTGTTTGGTGAATCAAATAAAAATGTATATTTGTCATCACGCAATTTAGGGAAGGCTGCTGTTGTAACTAACTCTGAATTAAGTACTTACGGTATTTTAAATGCTGGAAGTTTAGTGTTAACTGAGGGTTCTGTAGCAGGAATAGTAGAAAATTTAAGTAAATAATAGGAATATGAGAGTTTTAATTAAGCCTATAATTACAGAAAAAGTAACTAAAGACGGCGAAATATTCGGACGTTTTGCGTTCGTTGTTGATAGAAAAGCAAACAAAATTGAAATTAAAAAAGCGGTTGAGGCTGCTTATGGAGTTTCAGTTGTTAACGTTAATACTATGAACTATGCTGCGAAGCGTTCTGTTAAGTTCACGAAAAGTGGTATGATCAACGCTAAAACTAATGCTTTTAAGAAAGCAATAGTTGAATTGAAAGAAGGAGATAATATAGACTTTTATTCAAATATCTAATAAATAATGTCAGTTAGAAAATTAAAACCTATTACCCCAGGTCAGCGTTTTAGAGTTGTAAATAGTTTTGACGCTATAACAACTGATAAGCCGGAGCGTAGTTTACTAGCACCGAAAAAAAAATCTGGAGGTAGAAATAGTCAAGGAAAAATGACCATGCGCTACATGGGTGGTGGTCATAAACAAAGATACCGTTTAGTTGATTTTAAAAGAACTAAAGTTGGTATCCCAGCTACTGTTAAATCAATCGAGTATGATCCAAACCGTACTGCATTTATCGCGTTAATCGCTTATGTAGATGGAGCTAAGTCATACATCATTGCTCAAAGCGGTATGCAAGTAGGACAAACTGTAGTTTCAGGAGCAGATGTATCACCAGAAGTTGGTAATGCAATGCCTTTAAGCAAAATTCCTTTAGGAACTGTTATATCTTGTATCGAATTACGTCCTGGACAAGGAGCTGTTATCGCTCGTTCAGCTGGTACTTTCGCTCAGTTAGTTGCTAGAGATGGTAAATATGCTACTATCAAAATGCCATCTGGAGAGATCCGTTTGATTTTGTTAGAATGTATGGCTACTATCGGAGCAGTATCTAATCACGATCACCAATTAATCGTTTCTGGTAAAGCTGGTAGATCAAGATGGTTAGGTAGAAGACCTAGAACTAGACCAGTAGCAATGAACCCAGTAGATCACCCAATGGGAGGTGGAGAAGGTCGCTCATCAGGAGGACACCCACGTTCTAGAAACGGGATGCCTGCTAAAGGGTACAGAACTCGTTCTAAAGTTAAGTCGAGTAATAAGTATATCGTTGAACGTAGAAAGAAATAAAAGATTAAGACATGGCACGTTCGTTAAAAAAAGGACCTTATGTTCACTTTAAGTTAGAGAAAAAAGTTCAAGTAAACGTAGAAAGTGGAAAAACTGGAGTAATCAAGACTTGGTCTAGAGCTTCAATGATTACACCAGACTTCGTTGGACAAACTATCGCAGTACATAATGGTCGTCAGTTTGTTCCTGTTTATGTAACAGAGAACATGGTAGGACACAAATTAGGGGAGTTTTCACCAACTAGATCTTTTAGAGGTCACGCTGGTGCAAAGAATAAAGGTAAAAAATAATAAGAAGCTATGGGAGTTCGTAAAAGAGAAAGAGCTGAGCAGATAAAAGAAGCTAACAAACAAGTTGCTTTTGCAAAGCTAAACAATTGCCCTACTTCTCCTAGAAAAATGCGTTTAGTAGCGGATTTAGTAAGAGGACAGAAAGTAGAAAAAGCTCTAAATATATTAAAATTCAGTTCAAAAGAAGCTTCTCGTAATTTAGAGAAATTACTTTTGTCTGCAATTGCTAACTGGCAAGCGAAAAACAGCGAAGCAAATATTGAAGAAGCTGGATTGATCGTGAAAGAAATCAGAGTAGATGGAGGAATGATGTTAAAAAGACTTCGTCCTGCACCTCAAGGTAGAGCACACAGAATCAGAAAACGTTCTAACCACGTTACAATCGTGTTAGGATCTAGTAATAACACACAAAGCAATTAATAAGCAGTATGGGACAAAAGACTAATCCAATCGGGAATCGCCTTGGTATTATCAGAGGATGGGACTCAAACTGGTATGGTGGAAATGACTACGGTGATAAAATCGCTGAAGATCACAAGATCAGAAAGTACATCCATGCTCGTTTATCAAAAGCTAGTGTATCAAAAGTAATCATCGAGAGAACTTTGAAACTTGTAACCGTTACTATCACTACAGCTAGACCTGGTATCATTATCGGAAAAGGTGGACAAGAGGTAGACAAGTTAAAAGAGGAATTGAAAAAGATTACTGATAAGGAAGTTCAAATCAATATCTTTGAAATCAAACGTCCTGAATTAGACGGATATTTAGTGGCTGCTAGTATCGCTCGTCAAATTGAAAGCAGAATTTCTTACCGTAGAGCAATCCGTATGGCTATTGCTGCAGCGATGAGAATGAATGCAGAAGGAATCAAAGTTATGATTTCTGGTCGTTTAAACGGTGCTGAAATGGCTCGTTCTGAGACTTTCAAAGATGGTAGAATTCCGTTGTCAACTTTCAGAGCAGACATCGATTATGCACTTGCAGAAGCTCACACTACTTATGGTAGAATGGGAATCAAAGTGTGGATCATGAAAGGTGAGGTTTACGGTAAAAGAGATCTTTCTCCGTTAGCTGGAATGGATAAAAAACAATCTAAGTCAGCAGGATCTCCAAAAGGAAAACCAAACCCACGCAAAAGAAAGTAATTTTTAAACTGAAGAAAAATGTTACAGCCTAAAAGAACAAAATACCGTAAGGTACAGAAAGGTAAAATGAAAGGGATTTCTCAAAGAGGGCATGAACTTTCAAATGGTATGTTTGGAATCAAATCTATGGACTCTGCATTTATAACTTCACGTCAAATCGAGGCAGCACGTATTGCTGCTACTCGTTTCATGAAACGTGAAGGGCAGTTATGGATCAAAATATTTCCAGACAAACCTATTACTAAGAAGCCTCTAGAAGTACGTATGGGTAAAGGAAAAGGTGCAGTAGAATACTGGGTTGCTGTAGTTAAACCAGGAAAAATTATGTTCGAAGTTGGTGGAGTGCCAATTTCAGTAGCAAAAGAAGCATTACGCTTAGCTGCTCAAAAACTTCCTGTAAAAACTAAATTTGTAATTGCTAGAGATTTCGAAGCATAATAAAATTTTTATCATGAAACAATCAGAAATAGTAAATCTATCTGTAGCTGAATTACAAGAGCAACTTACGCAGTTGACTAGCACATATAATAACTTAAGATCTGCTCACGCAATTTCTCCAATCGAGAATCCATTACAACTAAGAGATGTAAGAAGAAGTATTGCGAGAGTGAATACAGAGTTAAGTAAAAGAGAGTTACAATAATTGTATTCTGCCGAAAGATGGAAAATAGAAAATTAAGAAAAGAGAGAATAGGTGTTGTTACTAGCAACAAAATGGAGAAATCTATTGTTGTGTCTGAAACAAAGAGAGTAAAGCACCCATTATATGGTAAGTTCGTGTTGAAAACTAAGAAATACGTTGCACACGACGAAACAAATGATTGCAACATTGGTGATACTGTAAAGATTATGGAGACACGTCCATTATCTAAATCAAAATGTTGGAGATTAGTTGAAATCATTGAAAGAGCGAAATAATTATGGTACAACAAGAATCTAGACTTAAAGTAGCAGATAATACGGGAGCAAAAGAAGTTTTGACTATCCGTGTTTTAGGAGGAACGAAACGTCGTTATGCCTCTGTAGGTGATAAAATTGTAGTTTCAATTAAAGAAGCAACTCCAAACGGAAGCGTGAAAAAAGGTAGCGTTTCGACAGCAGTTGTAGTTCGTACTAAAAAAGAAGTGAGAAGAGCTGATGGATCTTATATCAGATTTGACGATAACGCATGTGTATTGTTAAATGCTGCAGGTGAGATGAAAGGAACTCGTGTTTTTGGTCCGGTTGCAAGAGAGCTTCGTGAAAGACAATTCATGAAAATTGTATCATTAGCACCTGAGGTGTTATAATTCGTTCTAAACATGATTAAGCTAAAGATAAAAACAGGAGATACTGTACGCGTTATCGCAGGTGACTACAAAGGAACTGAAGGTAAAGTTGTACGTATTTTACGTGAAAAAAACAAAGCTATTGTTGAAGGGGTGAATATTGTTTCAAAACACGTGAAGCCAAGTGCTTCAAACCCTCAAGGTGGAATTGTTAAAAAAGAGGCTCCTATCCAAATCTCTAACTTAGCGATCGTAGATCCTAAGACAAATGATATTACGAAAGTAACTATCAAAAATGAGAATGGAAAAAATGTAAGAGTTTCTAAAAAATCAAATCAAGTATTATAGTTATGGCTTATATACCAAGACTTAAAGAAGAATATAAAAGCAGAGTTATCTCTGCTCTTACTGAGGAATTCGGTTATAAAAACGTGATGCAAGTTCCAAAACTTGAGAAAATCGTTGTGAGCCGTGGAGTTGGTGCTGCTGTTTCTGATAAAAAATTAGTTGATTACGCTGTTGAGGAATTAACTAAGATTACAGGACAAAAAGCAGTTGCTACTATCTCAAAGAAAGACGTTGCTACTTTTAAATTAAGAAAAGGAATGCCAATTGGTGCAAAAGTAACGTTACGCGGAGAGAGAATGTATGAATTTTTAGATCGTTTAGTAACTTCTGCTTTACCACGAGTAAGAGACTTTTCAGGTATTAAATCTGATGGTTTTGATGGAAGAGGAAATTATAACTTAGGTGTTACTGAGCAAATCATTTTCCCTGAAATCAATATCGATAAAGTTAACAAAATCGCTGGTTTTGATATCACTTTCGTTACATCTGCTAACACAGATAAAGAAGCGAAATCTTTACTTGCTGAATTAGGATTACCTTTTAAAAAGAATTAAGTATGGCTAAAGAATCAATGAAAGCCCGTGAGGTTAAAAGACAAGCATTAGTTGACAAATATGCAGCTAAAAGAACAGCTCTTTTAGAAGCTGGTGATTACGAAGGATTACAAAAGTTACCTAAAAATGCTTCTCCAGTACGTTTACACAATAGATGTAAATTAACAGGAAGACCTAGAGGGTATATGCGTCAATTCGGTATTTCTCGTGTTACTTTCCGTGAGATGGCAAATAACGGTTTGATACCTGGAGTAAAAAAGGCAAGTTGGTAATTAAGATTTAAAGGTAAAAACATGTATACAGATCCAATAGCAGATTTCCTTACAAGAATTAGAAATGCTGTGAGAGCTAACCATAAAGTGGTTGAGATTCCAGCATCGAATTTCAAAAAAGAAATCACAAAAATATTATTCGATCAAGGATATATCTTAAGCTATAAGTTTGATGATAGTTCAGTTCAAGGAACAATCAAAATAGCTTTGAAATATGACAAAGACACAAAAGAGTCTGTGATTAGAGATATCCAAAGAATTAGTAAACCAGGTTTGCGTAAATACGCTTCTGCATCAGATCTTCCAAGAATCTTAAATGGTTTAGGAATCGCTATCGTGTCAACATCTAAAGGGTTGATGACAGGTAAACAAGCGAAACAATTGAATGTTGGTGGAGAGGTTGTTTGTTACGTATACTAATTTAAAAAGACTACGAGATGTCAAGAATAGGTAAAAGTCCAATAGCGATCCCTGCAGGAGTAACGGTAGACGTTAAAGAAGGAGAGGTTGTTGTAAAAGGTAAATTAGGAGAGCTTTCTCAAAAGTTTGATACAATCAGTATTAAAATTGAAGAAGACCAGGTAATTGTTGAGCGTTCTTCGGATGATAAAATTGAAAGAGCAAAACACGGATTATACCGTAGTTTAATCAACAATATGGTTAAAGGAGTTTCAGAAGGATTTACTATCAGTTTGGAATTGGTTGGGGTAGGATATCGTGCTGCTAACCAAGGACAAAAGTTAGATTTAGCTTTAGGTTTCTCTCATAATATCGTGATGGATATTGCAACAGAAGTTACAGTGGAAACTATATCTGAAAAAGGTAAGAATCCAATTATTAAGTTGACTTCATTTGACAAACAATTAGTTGGTCAGGTAGCAGCAAAAATCCGTTCATTCCGTAAACCAGAACCTTACAAAGGAAAAGGTATCAAGTTTGTGGGTGAAGAGTTAAGAAGAAAAGCAGGTAAATCAGCTTAAAAATTAAGACTATGTCATTAACAAAATCTGAAAGAAGACAACGTATTAAATTCAGAATTAGAAAGATTGTAAGCGGTACAGCTGCTAAACCAAGACTTTCTGTATTCAGAAGTAATAAAGAAATCTATGCACAAATCATAGATGACGTGAATGGAGTAACTTTAGCTGCAGCATCTTCAAGAGAAGCTGGTATAGCAAGAGGAACCAATATTGAAACTGCTGCATCGGTTGGGAAACTAATTGCAGAGAAAGCTTTGAAAGCTGGTGTAGAAACTGTATCTTTCGATAGAGGAGGTTATTTATACCACGGTCGTGTTAAATCATTAGCTGAAGGCGCTAGAGAAGCTGGATTAAAATTCTAATTAGTTATGTATCAAAATTATAAAAACGTAGAATTTGTAAAACCAACTGGTCTTGATCTTAAAGATCGTTTGGTTAGTGTAAACCGTGTTACTAAAGTTACTAAAGGTGGTAGAGCTTTCGGGTTCTCAGCTGTGGTAGTTGTAGGTGACGAAAACGGTGTAGTGGGTCATGGTTTGGGTAAGTCAAAAGACGTTTCTGAAGCAATCGCTAAAGCAGTAGAGGATGCAAAGAAAAACTTAGTTAGAGTTCCTTTAAATGGTCATACTATTCCTCACGAACAAAAAGGAAAATTCAGTGGAGCAAGAGTCTTATTGATGCCTGCATCATTAGGTACTGGAGTTATTGCTGGAGGTTCTGTGAGATCAGTTGTGGAATCTGTAGGGATTAAAGATTTATTATCTAAATCTCAAGGTTCTTCAAATCCTCACAACGTTGTGAAGGCTACTTTTGACGCTTTATTACGTTTAAGAAGTGCTTCTACAGTTGCAAAACAAAGAGGAATTTCTTTAGAAAAAGTATTTAAAGGTTAATTTGAGAGAATTATGTCAAAAATTAAAGTAAAACAAGTAAGAAGCCAAATCAATTGTCCTCTTGTACAAAAGAGAACATTAGAGGCTTTAGGACTTCGTAAGATTGGTCAAGTTGTAGAACATGATGCTACATCTGCAATCTTAGGAATGGTAAGTAAAGTTCAACACTTAGTTTCTGTAGAAGAGGCTAAATAATATTGTAGAGTATGAATTTAAGTAATTTACAACCAGCAAAAGGTTCAGTACACAATCAAAACAAACGTCTTGGTCGTGGTGAAGGGTCTGGTAAAGGAGGGACTTCTACAAAAGGACATAAAGGTGCTAAATCACGTTCAGGATATTCTAAAAAGATCGGATTTGAAGGAGGGCAAATGCCACTTCAAAGACGTGTTCCTAAATTTGGTTTCAAAAACATCAATAGAGTAGAGTATGATGTTATCAACTTAGAAAGATTACAATCTTTAGTTGATAGCGGAGTAGTTAAAGATACTGTTGATTTTGCTCTTTTAGTTGAGTTAGGATTAACTTCTAAGAATAGTTTAGTTAAGGTTTTAGGGCGTGGAGAGATTAAAGCAAAATTAAAAGTTTCTGCACACAAGTTTTCAGCATCTGCAATAGAGGCAATCGAAGCAGCTGGTGGAGAAATTGTAACGTTATAAAATCTTAATAGACAAGATGAAGAAGTTTTTTGAAACATTAGCCAGTATTTGGAAAATAGAAGAGTTAAAGAACAAAATCTTGATAACTTTAGGGTTATTGCTTGTGTACCGTTTTGGTACACAAGTTACCCTTCCAGGTATTGACGCAACGAAATTGCAAGCTTTAACTGACCAGACTGATCAAGGTATCGGTTGGTTAATAAATGTTTTTACAGGTGGTGCATTTGCGCAAGCATCTGTATTTGCATTAGGTATTATGCCTTATATTTCTGCTTCCATAGTAGTTCAGTTGATGGGAATGGCTGTTCCTTATTTACAAAAACTACAAAACGATGGTGAAAGCGGTAGAAAGAAGATGAACCAAATAACAAGATGGTTGACCATTGGTATTACTTTATTACAGGGGCCTAGTTACATCTATAACTTGTATGTGCAATTACCACCAGACGCATTTTTGTTAGGTTTCAACTCTTTCTCATTCTTGTTTTCTTCAGTAATTATACTAGTGACCGGAACTGTTTTTGCAATGTGGTTAGGTGAAAAAATTACTGATAAAGGTATCGGAAACGGAATTTCATTATTGATCATGGTCGGAATTATTGCTAGATTACCGATGTCTTTTATACAAGAATTCCAATCAAGAATGACTGGAACTAATGGAGGACCAATGTTGGTAGTTATAGAAGTAATTTTATGGTTGTTAATCATTGTTGCTTGTATCTATTTAACTCTTGCAGTGAGACGTATACCGGTTCAATATGCAAGAAGAAGTGCTTCAGGAACTTATGATCAATCTATGTTAGGCGGTAATCGTCAGTGGATTCCATTAAAGTTAAATGCATCAGGAGTTATGCCAATCATTTTTGCTCAGGCAATTATGTTTGTGCCAGCTGCAGTAGCTGGTTTATCAACTTCAGATACTGCTAAATCGATCAGTACAACATTTCATAATGTGTTCGGTTGGGAGTATAATGCACTTTTTGCTTTATTAATCATAATTTTTACGTACTTTTACACCGCAATTACAGTACCTACTAATAAGATGGCCGATGATCTAAAGAGAAGTGGTGGTTTTATACCAGGTATTAAACCAGGTAGTGAGACAGGCGATTTCTTAGATAGAATCATGTCTTTAATCACATTCCCAGGATCTCTTTACTTAGCTTTGATAGCAGTTTTTCCTGCAATCGTAGTTAGTTTATTAGGAGTTCAACAAGGTTGGGCAATGTTTTATGGAGGTACATCATTATTGATTATGGTTAGTGTTGTAATCGATACAATTCAACAAGTCAATGCTTATTTATTGAATAAACAATATGATAGCATGATGACAAGTGGTAAAAATAGAAGAGCAACAGCTTAGTTTTTATGGCAAAACAATCAGCAATAGAACAAGACGGAGCAATTATAGAAGCATTATCAAATGCTATGTTCCGTGTGGAATTAGAAAATGGACACGTAGTAATCGCACATATTTCTGGTAAGATGCGTATGCATTATATCAAATTATTACCTGGAGACAGAGTAAAATTAGAAATGAGCCCTTACGACTTGACCAAAGCAAGAATTACTTATAGATATTAAAGAGGCTATTAAAATGAAAGTAAGAGCATCAGTTAAAAAAAGAAGTGCCGAGTGCATTATAGTACGTAGAAAAGGTAGACTTTACGTTATTAATAAAAAGAATCCTAGATTTAAACAAAGACAAGGATAATTATGGCAAGAATCGCAGGGGTAGATATACCTAAACACAAGAGAGGAATTATTGCTTTAACTTATATCTTCGGAATTGGTTCAAGTAGAGCGAAAGAAATTCTAGAAAGAGCTAAAGTTAGCGAAGATAAGAAAGTTCAAGATTGGAATGACGAGGAGATCGGAGCAATCCGTGAGGCTGTAGGTCATTTCACAATTGAAGGTGAATTACGTTCAGAGATTTCATTAAACATCAAACGTTTAATGGATATCGGATGCTACAGAGGTATCCGTCATAGAGCTGGTCTTCCATTAAGAGGACAAAGAACTAAGAACAACTCTAGAACAAGAAAAGGTAAAAGAAAAACTGTTGCTAACAAGAAAAAAGCAACTAAATAATAAGTAGTAATATGGCTAAAGCGAATACAAAAAAACGTAAAGTACTTGTTGAGTCAACAGGTGAAGCTCATATTAATGCGACGTTTAACAATATCATCATTTCATTGACTAATAAAAAAGGTGAAGTGATATCTTGGTCATCAGCAGGTAAAATGGGATTCAGAGGTTCTAAAAAGAACACACCATACGCTGCTCAAATGGCTGCAGAAGATTGCGGTAAAGTTGCACTTGAGGCAGGATTGAAAAAAGTAAAAGTTTATGTAAAAGGACCTGGAAACGGAAGAGAATCTGCAATCAGATCTTTACATAACAATGGAATTGAAGTAACAGAGATTATCGATATTACTCCAATGCCACACAACGGATGTCGTCCTCCAAAGAGAAGAAGAGTTTAATTTATAGTATAACCAAAGGTAGGAATAGATTATCGGAGGAAAGTGACCTGAATTCATAATCCCTACCTTTTACAATTTTTTTAGAAATGGCAAGATATACTGGTCCACAAACAAAAATCGCACGTAGGTTCGGTGAAGCAATTTTCGGAGATGATAAATCTTTAGAAAAAAGAAATTACCCTCCAGGACAACATGGTTTAGCAAGAAAAAGAGGTAAGAAATCTGAATATGCTGTACAGTTGTTGGAGAAACAAAAAGCTAAATATACTTATGGTATTTTAGAAAAACAATTCAGTAACTTATTCAAAAAGGCTGCTGCAGCTCGTGGAGTTACTGGTGAGGTATTAATTCAATTATGTGAGTCTAGATTAGATAACGTAGTTTACAGAATGGGGATTGCTCCATCTCGTAGAGCTGCACGTCAAATCGTTTCTCATAGACATATTACTGTAAATGGGGAATTAGTTAATATTCCTTCATACCAATTAAAACCTGGTGATAAAGTTGCTGTTCGTGAAAAATCAAGATCTCTAGAGACTATCGAACGTTCATTATCTAATTCTAGTGCTGTTTATGAATGGATCACTTGGAATCCTGAGACATTAGAAGGAACATTTGTTGCTATACCTCAAAGACTTCAAGTTCCTGAAAATATCAAAGAACAGTTAATCGTAGAGTTGTACAACAAATAATAATTGACATTCAGTCGAAACAAATATGGCAATATTTAATTTTCAAAAGCCCGATAAAGTTATCATGATTGATTCGACCGATTTTAAAGGTAAATTCGAATTTAGACCTTTAGAACCGGGATATGGATTGACTATAGGTAATGCATTAAGAAGAGTTCTTCTTTCTTCACTTGAAGGATATGCTATTACTTCAGTTCGTATCGAAGGAGTAGATCATGAGTTTTCTACTATCGCTGGTGTAGTTGAGGATGTTACTGAAATCATTCTTAACCTAAAACAAGTTCGTTTTAAACGTCAAATCGAAGATGTTGATAATGAAACTGTTAGTATCTCTTTCTCAGGTAAAGAACAGTTGACTGCAGGTGATTTCCAGAAATTCATTTCTAGTTTCCAAATTCTGAACCCAGAATTAGTTATCTGTAATATGGATAGTAATGTAACTATTAATATGGATCTTACTATTGAGAAAGGAAGAGGTTACGTACCAGCTGAAGAGAATAGAAAACCTAATGCTCCTATTGGTACTATCTTTACTGACTCAATTTATACTCCAGTTAAGAACGTTAAGTATGCTATCGAAAACTATCGTGTTGAACAAAAAACTGACTATGAAAAGTTAGTGTTTGATATCATCACTGATGGTTCTATTCATCCAAAAGATGCATTAACTGAAGCTGCAAAAACATTAATACACCACTTTATGTTGTTCTCAGATGAGAGAATTACTTTAGAGGCAGATGAGATTGCACAAACTGAATCATATGACGAGGAATCATTACATATGAGACAGCTTCTAAAAACTAAATTAGTTGATTTAGATCTTTCAGTTAGAGCATTGAATTGTTTGAAAGCGGCTGAAGTAGATACA
This sequence comes from Myroides sp. N17-2, assembly GCF_002286775.1. Lineage (GTDB taxonomy): Bacteria > Bacteroidota > Bacteroidia > Flavobacteriales > Flavobacteriaceae > Flavobacterium. The sequence goes on along the minus strand of NZ_NSGJ01000001.1, from coordinate 16,720 downwards.
TTAGGAGACTTAGTATCTTTTAACAAAAATGACTTAATGAAATTTAGAAACTTCGGTAAGAAGTCTTTATCTGAATTAGAAGAGTTAGTAGCTGTTAAGGGACTTAATTTCGGGATGGATCTATCAAAATACAAATTAGATAAAGAATAAACTAGACTGTGAAGTCTAAATTCTAGCAAGAAATGAGACACGGAAAGAAAATAAATCACTTAGGTAGAAAAGCTGGACATAGAAATTCTATGCTTGCTAATATGGCTTGTTCGTTAATCGAGCATAAGCGTATCAATACTACTGTTGCTAAAGCTAAAGCTTTAAAGCAGTTTATTGAGCCATTAGTTACTAAATCAAAAACTGACGATACTCATAACCGTCGTGTTGTGTTTTCTTATTTAAGAGACAAAGACGCTGTTACTGAACTTTTTAGAGAAGTTGCTCAAAAAGTTGGAGATCGCCCAGGTGGATATACTCGTATTATTAAATTAGGTAATCGTTTAGGAGATAACGCTGATATGGCAATGATTGAATTAGTTGATTTCAACGAAATTTACAATGTTGCTAAGAAAGACGCTAAAAAATCTTCTACTCGTAGAGGTAAAAAGAAGGCTGCTGATGCTCCTGCGACAGAAGTAACTTCTACTGAAGCTGAATCTAATGAATAGTATCAACAAAATTTATTTTGTTTATTTATAATATTAAGGACATCCTTTTAAGGATGTCCTTTTTTTTTTATTTTTGCAATAGTTTTAATACAACACAACAATTATAATGGAGTATATAGAAAGAAAGAAAGCGGTTATAGTCTTAAATGATGGAACTGTTTTTTTGGGTAAGTCAGTAGGTATTGAAGGTACTGCTGTCGGTGAAATTTGTTTTAATACAGGAATGACTGGATATCAGGAGATATTTACAGACCCTTCTTACTTTGGTCAGATTATGTTATCTACTACGGCTCATTTAGGAAACTATGGGGTTAATGTAGATGAAGTCGATTCTGATGGTATTAAAATAGCCGGTTTAGTATGTAAGAATTTTAGTTACTACCACTCAAGACCTGATTCTGAATCTGACTTATTAACTTATCTAGAGAAAGCGAATCTTATTGCAATCTCTGATGTAGATACACGTGCATTAACAGCTCATATTAGAGATAATGGTGCAATGAATGCTATTATATCAACAGATGGAAAAGGTATTGATGAGTTGAAGTCTATGTTAGCTTTAGTTCCGTCAATGGATGGATTAGAATTATCTTCTAAGGTGTCAACTAAAGAAGCTTATTTTTTTGGTAATCCAGATGCTAGTTTCAAAGTAGCAGCCATTGATTTTGGTATCAAGACTAATATCTTACGTTGTTTCGATGAAAGAGACTGTTATGTAAAGGTTTTTCCGTATAATGTTTCTTATGAACAATTAAAGGAATTTAGTGCAGATGGTTATTTCTTGTCTAATGGACCTGGTGATCCTTCTGCTTTAGCTAAATTAGGTGTATTAACTACTGTTAATGAGGTTTTAGATTCTGGTATACCTGTATTTGGTATTTGTTTAGGACATCAATTGATTGGTTTATCACAAGGTGTTAGTACTTTCAAGATGTTTAGTGGTCATAGAGGAGTTAATCATCCTGTTATGAATTTAGAGTCTACCCAAGGTGAAATTACTTCACAGAATCATGGTTTTGCTATTAATAAAGAAGAATTATCTAATCATAGTAATTTAGAATTAACTCATGTACATTTAAATGATGGAACTGTTGCAGGAATGAAGATGAAAGATAGAGATGTATTCTCTGTACAGTATCATCCTGAATCTAGTCCAGGACCACACGATTCACGATATTTATTTGATATTTTTGTTGAGAATATGAAAAAACAAAAGGGAACTACTAAGTAGTTCCTTTGCTATATATGTTAATTTTATTCCATCTGTTATTTATTTAGGTAGAATTAAAGTTGTAAATTTGTTATACTAAATTTTTAAGACACAATTTATGAGTACAATTATTAGTGTGCACGCACGTCAGATATTAGATTCGAGAGGTAACCCTACTGTAGAAGTGGATGTAATTACAGAAAATGGTGCATTAGGTCGTGCAGCTGTTCCGTCTGGAGCTTCAACTGGAGAACATGAGGCTGTTGAACTACGTGATGGTGGTAAAGCTTTCTTTGGAAAGGGAGTTTTAAAGGCTGTTGAGAATGTTAATAATATTATTTCTGAGCATGTAGTTGGTGTTAGTGTTTTTGAGCAAAATACTATAGATCAATTAATGATTGAATTAGATGGTACAAATAATAAAGGTAATTTAGGTGCTAATGCTATTTTAGGTGTTTCTTTAGCAGTAGCTAGAGCTGCAGCTGCAGAGCTTGGAATGCCATTATATCGTTATGTAGGTGGTGTTTCAGCAAATACATTGCCTGTGCCTATGATGAATATTATTAATGGTGGATCTCACTCAGATGCTCCTATTGCTTTCCAAGAGTTTATGATTATGCCTGTTAAGGCTATCACTTTTAGCCATGCAATGCAAATGGGTACAGAGATTTTTCACCATTTAAAGAAAGTTCTTCATGAGCGTGGTTTAAGTACTGCTGTTGGTGATGAAGGAGGATTTGCGCCTACTTTAAAAGGAACTGAAGATGCATTAGACTCTATTAAATTAGCAGTTGAAAATGCAGGATATAGATTTGGTGATGAGATTATGATTGCATTGGATTGTGCGGCATCTGAATTCTATGTAGATGGTAAATATGACTATACTAAGTTTGAAGGTGAACTAGGTAAAATACGTACATCTCAAGAGCAAGCTGATTATCTAGCAGATCTTGCTAGTAAGTATCCAATTATATCAATCGAAGATGGTATGTATGAAGATGATTGGGAAGGATGGAAGTACTTAACTGATAAGATTGGAGATAAGGTACAATTAGTTGGGGATGATTTATTTGTTACTAATGTTGCTAGATTAGAAAGAGGAGTAAACGAGGGAATCGCTAATTCTATTCTTATTAAGGTAAACCAAATTGGTACTTTAACTGAAACAATCGCTGCTGTAAATATGGCAAAGAATGCTGGATTTACATCTGTTATGTCGCATAGATCTGGTGAAACAGAGGATAGTACAATAGCTGATCTTGCTGTAGCATTAAATTGTGGGCAAATTAAAACGGGTTCTGCTTCTAGATCTGATCGTATGGCTAAGTATAACCAATTATTAAGAATTGAGGAAGAGTTAGGCGATATCGCTTACTATCCTCAAGGAAATGCATTCAAAATAAAAAGATAAGTATATCATTTAATATAAAAGCGGTAGATGTCAGTGATATCTACCGCTTTTTTTGTTGTATTAAGTTAAAAAGTGTAATCAAGAGGTTCTTCTATTGTTTTTATTGTATTTATGGTTATTGTTGTAATGTCTGTTATTTAACGTATTTTGTAATTATATGGTAATTTTAGATGTCATATTTTTTCATTCGTTTTGTCTGAATGCAAAAGGTGGTTTTTATGATTTTTTTTAATGTTTTGTTTTGATATATAACTTGTATGTATGCATATTAATTCCTATCTTTCCTACTGAAATGCTACTGATAATTTTAAACAAGTAGCATGTAAAACTTGTATAAAATAAAAAAAACAACAATATGTCTAAAACAGCTTATATAGAAGTTGACGGTGTAAGACACGAGTTTCCTGTGTTAGTTGGTACTGAGAATGAGGTAGCAATTGATATTTTAAAATTGCGTTCTTTAACTGGAGCTATTACATATGATCCAGGTTATAAAAATTCTGGTTCATGTAAAAGTGCAATTACATTCTTAGATGGAGAAGAAGGAATCTTAAGATATAGAGGATATTCTATTGAAGATTTAGCAGAAAATTCTAATTTCTTAGAAGTATCGTATCTAATTATTTTTGGTGAATTACCTACTCAAGAACAATTAGAGAAATTTGAAAATGATATTAGAAAATATTCATTAGTTAATGAAGAAATGAAGAATATCATTGATGGTTTCCCTAAAACGGCACACCCAATGGGTGTTCTAGCTTCTTTGACTAGTGCTTTAACTGCATTTAATCCTAAAGTTGTTGATGCTGATTGTCAAAAAGATTTATATGAGGCAGTATGTAAGACAATGAGTAAATTCTTAGTTATTGCTACTTGGACGTACAGAAAAGCTAAAGGTTTCCCTTTAAATTACTATGATAACACGAAGAGTTATGTAGATAATTTCTTAAGATTGATGTTTGCTTTGCCAACATCTCCTTATGAAATTGACCCTGTGATTAAAAATGCAATAGATAAGTTATTTATCCTACACGCAGATCATGAGCAAAACTGCTCTACTTCTACTGTACGTATAGTTGGTTCTTCTCATGCTGGTTTATTTGCTTCTATTTCTGCTGGTGTTTCTGCATTGTGGGGGCCATTACATGGTGGTGCTAATCAAGCAGTATTAGAGATGTTAGAAGCTATTCAAAATGATGGTGGTGATGTTGAAAAGTATTTAGATAAAGCTAAAGATAAGGATGATTCTTTCCGTTTAATGGGATTCGGACATAGAGTGTATAAAAACTTTGACCCTAGAGCACGTATTATTAAGAAAGCTGCTGATGAAGTACTTTGTAAATTAGGTGTTGATGATCCTGTATTAGACATCGCTAAAAAACTTGAAGAAGCTGCATTAAAAGATCCTTATTTCGTTGAAAGACACTTATATCCTAACGTAGATTTCTATTCAGGTATTATCTACAGAGCGTTAGGTATTCCAACAGAGATGTTTACTGTAATGTTTGCAATCGGACGTTTACCAGGATGGATTGCTCAATGGAAAGAAATGAGAATTAATAAAGAACCAATAGGACGTCCTAGACAGTTATATATAGGTGAAGGATTAAGAACTTTCGTTCCAATGAAAGATAGAAAATAGTATATTTTTATATAGAAAAGGCATCAGTAATTGATGCCTTTTTTTATTGTATTTAGGCAGTAGTTAGATTAGGAGTAATGAGTATTTTACTATATTTGTGGAAAATCACAAATTATGCTTAAGTTAAATGTAAATAACGAAACTTCAAGATTGCGGGCCGTGGTCCTTGGTACAGCTAATAGTATCGGACCCACACCTACAGTAGATGAAGCATACGATCCTAAATCATTAGAACACATTAAGGCAGGTACTTATCCTGTCGAGTCAGATATGATTATGGAAATGGATACTTTTAATAAAGTATTTGAAAAATACGATGTGCAGGTCTTTAGACCTAACTTAATTGAAGATTATAATCAAATCTTTACCCGCGATATTGGATTTGTTATTGAAGACAAATTTATTAAAGCTAATATTCTTCCAGATAGGGATCGCGAATTAGAAGCAATCCACTATGTCTTAGATCAGATCAATCCAAATTCTATTATATCAGCTCCTGAAGAAATACACTTTGAGGGTGGTGATGTTATGTTATGGAATGACTATATCTTAATTGGTACGTATAAACGTCCTGACTACAAAAATTATATTACAGCACGAACAAATCAACAAGGCGTTGATTTTATTAAAGAATTATTCCCAAATAAAACTGTACTTTCATTTGACTTAGTTAAATCTAAAACTGAGCCACGTGATAATGCTTTGCATTTAGATTGTTGTTTTCAACCTGTTGGAAATAACAAAGGAATTATATACAAAGGTGGTTTTTACGATGAGAAAGAGTACTACGGTTTAGTAGAGCTTTTTGGTAAAGACAATCTATTCCACATTGAAAGAGAAGAAATGTATCATATGTTTTCAAATGTTTTTTCGATAAGCCCTGAAGTTGTTGTTTCTGAACGAAACTTTACTAGACTGAATAATTGGTTAAGAGAAAATAATTTTACAGTAGAAGAAATACCTTACGCAGAAATTGCAAAACAAGAGGGGTTATTAAGATGTTCTACACTACCTTTGATACGTGATTAAAATATAAGATATGAATCAAACAACTAATACCATACTAATGATTCGCCCTGTGGCGTTTCGTATGAATGAACAAACAGCAGTTAATAATTTTTATCAAAAAGTTCTTGATAACACTACACCTGCTACAGTTAATGCTAAAGCACAACAAGAGTTTGATGCTTTCGTTGAAAAGCTTAGAGGAGTAGGAGTGAATGTTATTGTTGTTGAAGACACACTTAGTCCTGATACCCCAGATAGCATTTTTCCTAACAACTGGATCTCTTTTCACGAGTCAGGAGAAGTAGTTCTTTACCCTATGTTTGCAAAAAATCGCAGATTAGAGAGACGTGAAGATATATTTGAAATCTTAGAGAATGAAGGATTTGAGATAAATGATGATGTTTGGGATTATACTTCTGCAGAAGAGGACGAATTATTCTTAGAAGGTACAGGAAGTTTATTATTAGATAGAGCTAATGAGAAGACGTATTGTGCACTTTCACCTCGTGCAGACGAAGGTTTAGTAATTGAGTTCTGTGAGGATTTTGAAAATGACCCTGTTATTTTTGAAGCTTATCAAACTGTAGATGGTAAGAGAAAACATATTTATCACACTAATGTTATGATGTGTTTAGCTGAGACATTTGCTGTTATCTGTGCTGATTGTATCGATGATAAACAAGAAAGAAAGACTGTTTTAAATAGTTTAAAAAGTAGTGGAAAAGAAATTATTACCATTACAGAAGATCAGGTTAATAACTTTGCAGGGAATATGCTGCAAGTGAGAGGAGCTAATGATCAACGTTATTTAGTGATGTCTACTCAAGCTTATAATAGTCTGGATGCAAATCAAATTAAGGCTATTGAGAAGCATTGTCCTATACTACATAGTAGTTTAGATACTATCGAAGCTTGTGGTGGAGGTAGTGCTAGATGTATGATGGCAGAAGTTTTCTTACCAAAAAAATAGTGTATATTTGCACCCTTATCAAAAACGAAGCTTTGTCTTCGTTTTTTTATTTTTAAATATATTATTTAAATTGATTTTAAATAATATATTTATTTATATTTGCAATCAAGAATCTATCTAAATAAATATAACAGATAAATGAAGCGTAATAACATATTAGTACTTAGTGCTTTTTGTGTAATGCCTATGGCAACAATGGCGCAAGTACATGATACAATAACGCCACCCAATTCTAATTTGGGAGAAATCGTAATATCAGGGCAGTTTAGTCCACAGTCTATTAATAAAGCGGTTAATAATGTTACGGTTTTAAATAGACAACGGTTAGAGAATTTAGGAGCAGTAACATTAGCAGATGCTTTGAACCAAGTAATGAATATATCTATTCTACCTAATGCAGGTACAGGTAGGTCTTCAGTTAAGATGTTTGGTTTGGATGCACAGTATTTTACTATCCTAGTTGATAATGTTCCTATGATTTCTGATGAAGGTTTTGGTAATAATACTGATTTGACTCAGATCAACTTAGATGATATCGAACAAGTGGAGATTGTGGAAGGTGCTATGGGAGTTGACTATGGGGCTAATGCGGTTACGGGAATTATTAATATCATTACCAAGAAAAACAATCTTCATGATTGGAACGTTAATTTCTACACACAAGAAGAAACGGTAGGTAGTGAGTATAATCTAAAGAATAAAGGTAAGCATGTCCAAGGTTTAACTTTGGGACATAATATAAGTGATAATTTATACGCAAGTGTAAGTTATACACATAATGATTTTAAAGGTTGGTATAACGATAAGAAAGGGTTTACTTATTTCGGTGATGAGAATAAACGTGGACATGAGTGGTTGCCTAAAAACCAGAATAATGTAAAAGCTCTTTTAAACTACCATCATAAGTCATACAGAGTTTTTTATAAGTTCGAATATTTTGATGAAAGGATGAAGGACTATGCAAAAACTTTTGCACTGAATGAAGATCCTGTTTTTGAAACTATTGATCCTGTAGCGAAAGATAGATTAGTCAATACAAAACGTTGGGCTAATATTTTAAATACTTCAGGTAATCTAAAAGACATTCTTCGTTTTGATTTGTCTTTTACTTATCAGAAGCAAGAGCGTGATATTGATTTCTATCGTTACCGTATTAAGTACGATGAGAAGTTTGATAGGAATTCGTATAAAAGTGAGAGTAGAGAAGTATTTTTCTCTAGGGGAACTTTTAGCGATTTTATTAAATGGGAGAAAGCTAAGTTCCAAGTAGGTTATGAAGTCTCTAATAGCAAGGGATATTCGTTAATGAGTGAATCACTTGGTGAATCTCCTCAGAGTAAGTCTCTAGGTAGTTATGATTTTTATGCCTCTTCAGAGATTAATGTATTGCCTAACTTTATGATTAGACCTGGATATCGTTTGATAACATCTAATACATTTGATAGCCAGCACGCGATGAGTTTAATGCTAAAGTATGTCTTACCTAATGATTATGAGGTAAGAGCTACTGTTGGTACTTCTCCACGTCTACCTAATTATGAGGAACTATACACTTACTTCGTAGATGTTAATCACGACTTACAAGGTAATCCTAATCTAAACCCAGAAAGCGGGAAGACGTTCTTTTTGAATGTAAAGAAAACTTTTGTGTTTACTGATGACCTTGAGTTTAGTACTAACCTTACAGGACGTTATTTAAATATTCAAGATAAAATAGATCAAATACAGGTTATCGATCCCGATGGTTTAAAGTTTAAATACGAAAATGTGAACCGTTACCGTAACGTAGGGGTTACATTTTTAAATCAAATGCGCTGGAAGACATTAGATGTAGGCTTAGGATTTACTTATTCAGGTTCTGCTCAGCAGATATATGGAGCTCCTGGAGATACTGACAAATTCTTATATACTCCAGAGGTGACTGCTAACGTTAGTTATAAATTACCTTCTACGAGTACTACTTTTTCTTTGTATTATAAGTTTAATGGTGAGGAATCTAGATATAAAATGGAAAGTGATTTATTTGGTGAATATTATATTAAAGGTAAACAACAGAGTTATTCTTGGATGGATTTTACAGTACGACAACCTTTCTTTAAAAATATGTTATATGTAACAGCAGGTGTGCGTAATATGTTTGATGTATTATCACTCACTTCTACGACTAGCTCTGGTACAGCACATAGTTCTGGGAATGCTACACAGCAATTAGGTTACGGACGTAGTTTCTTTTTGAAATTACAGTATAAATTAGGTTTTTAATAATGATGAAGTATTTATTACAAGTAGGTTTAGTTCTTTCTTCTCTTTTCATGATGACTTCATGCGAAAAGGATTCTAAGAATGGTAATAATGTAGCAAAAGAGTTTATAGTAGCTTTTGACGAGCAGTCTATAAGCTATAGTGAGATAAAAGATAGTAAGGAACTAAAGATTGTGTTCTCTGAACCTGCCCTTTCAGATGGTAGTGTTGAGTTACGTCTTACTCCTACTAAAGCGATATATGATGTTGACTTTAGTACTGTGCCTAGTGCTAAGGAGAGTATTGTGACTGTACCTTTTATTAAAGGAGCTAAGGATGTGTCTTTTTTATTTAAGAACTTGATTTATCCTTATGACCGTACAGATAAGACGGTTCAGTTTGATATCGTTAAAGTAAATTACAGTGCTAAAGAAGCTAAAGTTCAAGGTTATAATGTTATGGTAGTTAGTTTCGATACTGCCATCGGAGGAGTACTAACACCTGAGATTGGAGGACCTAGTCAACCAAAACAAGTATATGTAGATCTAGGTGGTAAAGCGATGTATGCTATACAACGTGATTCTTGGGATTTAGCCTTCTACTCTGATAAGGATTTCCGTGTTAAGTTAAACGGATCTATTTATATGGCTACAGGTGTTGTATCATCTACAGATATTGATAAAGTAAGAGAGAGTGATGTTACTGATTTAAAAGCAAAAGTTCAAATAGGAACATTTGAAGCTAGTAATGTAGCTTATATAGATAATCCTGAAGGGAATATTGCATATACAGCTATTAATGAGATTAAACTAAATGATGCTGATAATAAAGTGTATTTAGTTAATCTAGGGTTTAGGCCAGGTAGTAATAATGTAGCTGCAGGTTCAGTGAGTGTAGCTGGAGAGTCTAGAGGATGGAAGAAGATAAGAGTATTACGTAAAGAGAATGGTTATTTGCTACAATATGCTAACCTTAATGATACTACTCATAAAGAAGTTTATATAGAGAAGAATCCAGTTTATAATTTTGCGTTCTTTAGTTTTGATAGTAACAGTATTGTTGATGTAGAACCAACTAAGAAAAAGTGGGATTTGAACTTTACTGTTTTTACCAATACTGTTGACCAACAAGGTGATCCTAAAGGATCGTATGGTTTCTCGGATTTTATAGTGAATAACCGTTACGGTGGTGTTACTGCATATAAGGTTACTATTCCTGCTAAAGATAAAACGATGTATAAGTCTTTTGCTTTAGCTGATGTAGATCAGTCACTGTTGTCTCTTGATTTGCGTACTATTGGTGGTACTTGGAGAGACGTTGCTAATGATAAGAAGTTATTTAATAATATCTTTTATGTAATTAAAGATGCTAAAGGGAACTTCTATAAAATGCGTGTCTTAAGCTTTATGAATGATAAAGGAGAGCGTGGATATCCAAAATTTGAATATAGTCTATTGAGATAGTTTATAATATTACATAACAATTTGTTGTCGCAAGTTATGTTTTGATTCAATGTAATCATCAGTACTTTCAGTATTTGTTGTTTATTGAGTTGTTAGTTTATTTTTGTTAGAAAACCCCGAGATTGTCGCTCTTGGGGTTTTTTTATTAACTTAGTTTTCTATAAAGACAATTGTATGTTTCTAAAGTCCCCATCTAATAAAATCTTTAACCCCATCTTCATCATTAGTTTAATACTATTAGTGTTGAACGATCTTTGGTTAAAGCAGTATTTCTCTAATGCTATAACAGGCAAATTATCTGACTTTGTTGGGTTATTTGTATTCCCTTTTTTTTGGTCTTATTTCTTTCCTCGATTTACTAAGGAGATACATATTTTTACTGCTATATTCTTCTTGTGGTTTAAGAGTGAGTGGTTTTCTCCTGTTTTAGATTGGTTACATTCTTTTGGCATATCAGTATATCGAGTAATTGATTATACTGACTATATAGCCCTAGTAAGTATTCCTCTATCTTATTATATTTTCTCTAGAGCAGAGTATTCCTATTCTAATAGATATTTAAAGTGCGGTATTACCTGTCTTTCTATTTTCTCTTTTATTGCTACTACTCAGCCGCCGAGCTATAGGGTTGTATATAAAGTTACTGATAGAGAGTATGTATTTAAGGCAACTCTATCTGAGACGGTAGCGAGTTTTAATGAAGTTGAGCAGGAGAGGATGGATAAAATGAACGAAGGGCGCAAAAAATATAATGATAAACCTATTGTTCTAGATAAGGAGAGTGGTGTGTTTTATGAATCACCATACGTCGCTAATAAGTACGGCGTATGGTTTAATGTCAATAATATTACAGCGGAGGATACTATTAGGTATTCATCTTATGCTGCTAGATTTTATATGATAACTGATCCTGATAACGAGAAGCATACTAAACTTGTGCTACAAGAACTATATGACTCTTTAGATGGGCATCCTCCTAATGATACATTAGATGTTGTTCTTAAAGAGTATCCCTCTACTGTACTTAGGTCTTTTGAGAAGATGTATATCCGTCCTATGAAGAAAAAACTGAATAAGAATAGTATTTTCTCTTTTTTATAAAGTGAAGTACATTATTGCTTTCTGTACAGAGCAGGCGTGATGTTATACATTCGTTTAAATGCTGTAGTGAAGTGTTGTACATGTTCATATCCACAGTAATTAGCTATTTCTTTTATAGGGATATCAGTATTTAAGAGCATCTTATGGGCATACTCCATTCTGAGTTGATACACATACCCAAATACTGTAGTATTATACTCCTCCTTAAATCCCTTCTTTAACTTATAATCATTTAACCCAACTCTTTTTGCTAGCTGTATTAAACTTAACGGATTTTGAAAGTTCTGTTCTATTATTTCTTTAGCTTCTATTAGTTTACTTTTATCTGTAATAGATATTTTAGTAGATGTAGACATCGTATTAGTGAGAATGTATTGTTCGATTTGAAGTAATAATAGCTCTTTAGATTTAATATCGAGATACATTTGTTTCATCACTCCTGTTCTATTTGTATTATACAGTTCCGTTATTAAGTTAGTCATTTCTCTAGTTACACTTGCATTGTGTCTGAATAACTGGTCTTTTCCTCGTCCTATGGAAGGTCTTAATGTTTGGTAGTTATCTAGCAATTGTTCTATATAGTCATTGTTAAAGATTACTTCTAGATATTCATTTGTGTTTTCATGTTGTTTGAAGTGTCCTTGTAGTTCTTTATATGCATATAGATTATGTTCATTTTTACTAAAATCGATCATAGTACTAGGTGAATTAAAGGCTGAATGTCCATTCATACAGAAGTGCATTTCATAGACAGGTTGCTCAGCATACATATCCACATAGATATCTTTCTTGATATCCATTGTCCCAAAGACGATAATAGAATCTTCATTATAGTATTCCACTACTTTATTATCTATCTCATCATTTTGGATATGTAATGTTCTACATTTTCCACTATCGATAGATACAGGAGAGCCAGATTGATACTTCTTCTCTAATAATATCTCTTTCGTTTTAGCATCCTTAATGATCATTTCCATAGTAATCCGTTTAGCGTAATGTTTACTCCTTTTGAAGTAATAGTTCTTTTGGTAGTTTCAGTGAAATTTGTACAAAGATAGTTATTGAGATTGATTCTAAATAATTATCTTTGGTCAAAATTTATATAATATGGAGCAACAGGATAATAATGAGCTGGCTAAGCAACTAAGATGTCCTACTGGAGATGATGGTGTTAAAGTTGGAAATACGATGTATGCATCTAATAGCAACATGATTTATAAAACCATTGACCGATTAAACATTAAGGCAGGGATGCAAGTTCTTGAATTAGGATTCGGTAATGGTCGTCACTTACCATATTTGTTTTCTAAAGAGAAGAATATTAATTATAGAGGTATAGAGTTGTCTGATGTGATGTTAAGTGAAGCTAGTGAGTTTAATAAGGAACTTATTAAGCAACACAAAGTCGTTTTTACACTTGGTGATGATTCCGGTAAAATTGCTTTTGATGACAAATCTATTGACAATTGTTTTTCTATTAATACGATATATTTTTGGGAAGAACCTAATAAGTATTTTCAGGAGGCTTATAGAATACTGAAATCTGAAGGGCAACTTACATTAGCTTTTATTCAAAAAGATTTTATTCAGAAACAATCTTTTGTTACTCCTGAAGTATTTCATTTTCATAAAACTGAATGGTTGATTAGACTATTGACTAACATTGGGTTTTATAACATTGAACAATGGCAATATATGGAGAACACCACTAATAAGGTAGGACAACACGTCGTTAGACCATTTGTCATCTTAAAAGCGACTAAGTTATAAGACTGTAATTTTGAAATCCTTGTTTATAATGTTTATCTGTGTGTACCATTAATTAACTCACTTATAAATATGGATAAACAAAAACAATTAATTTTAAACGGAAATTTGCCAACTGTAATGTGGCAGATGGCTTGGCCTGCCGTGGTAGCTATGGTGCTATTTGGACTTAATAATTTCTTAGATGGAGTATTCGTAGGGCACTTGATTAATGATCAAGCCCTTGCAGCAGTTGGGATTGCCTTTCCACTTGCTCAGATAGGACAGGCTATTGGTAGTCTGATAGGTACTGGTGCGGGGGCAGGTATCAGTATTTGGATAGGCGCTGAGAATACTGAGAAGTTAGCCAAGTGTCTAGGTACCGTTAATTATCTCAGTATACTTTTTTCTGCCTTATTTATGGTGCCTGCTTACATCTATGCAGATGACTTAATATATCTGATGGGTGGTAGAGGGGAGATTGCTGTATTAGCATCACAGTATTATAAGGTTATCGTGTTAGGTACTTTTTTTTGGGTACACGGACTAGCACTTAATATGATGATCAGGGCAGAGGGAAAGATGAAAGTTGCTGCTCTAATGATCGCTATTGGTTTGGTCATTGATATCGTGCTTAAGCCTGTTTTTATAGCTACTTTTGGTTGGGGAGTTATTGGTGCAGCTTGGGCTACTAATGTATCTATGTTAGTATATACTATACTAGGAGTCTTGTATTATCACCGTTCGAAGGCTTCATTTAAGACTAATATATGGTCATTACATAAAGATAGCGATATACAGAGGCTAGTGATTAAGCTCGGTATGCCCGCTATGATTATGATGGTTATGGTGGTGATTCAGAATATCGTTATTTTTAATGCATTATCGAAGTATGGCTCTGATAGTGATATTACATTCTTTACCGTAGTTAACCGTTTTTACTTGTTACTATGTACACCGATGTTCGGATTAATGCGTGCACTGCAGCCCGTTGCTGGAATGAACTATGGAGTACAGAATTATGTACGAACTAAAAAATCATATCTCTTATTTACCTGGACGGGTCTAGCTGTATTGATACCTTTTTGGTGTTTAGTGATGCTGTTTCCTCAAGACGTCTTGACTCTAATGATCCCTAATCAGTTGTTTACTGTAAATCAGTTAGTCAATTTTAGAGTCTATATGAGCGTTTTATTAGTTTTACCTGCTATTTTTATGGCTATGGTTTGGTTCCCTTCAGTTGAGAATGCTAGACCTGCCAGTATGATAGCTATATCTAGGCAGCTACTCTTATATGTACCGATTATGTTAGTTGTACCTATATATTATGGTATTGATGGGATATATTGGGCAAGTGCACTTATTGATTGGACGATTTTCATCGTGGTAGCTATCGCTTTAAAGAATACTTTCAACAAAATGAGATAAGTATTTTTGACCAATAATATAGGATAAGTAGATTATCCGTAAATTCGCTTGCAACTTTTGGAGGAGGGACTGACCTTCTTTTGACTTTATAATTATACAACACAACAAATATGGAATTATTAAAAGAACGAATTTTGCAAGATGGTAGATGTTTTGAAGGAGGAATACTAAAAGTAGATAGCTTTATTAATCATCAGATGGATCCAGTATTAATGAAGTCTATAGGTGTAGAATTCGTACGAAGATTTGCGGGGACTAATGTAAATAAGATTATGACTATTGAAGCAAGTGGTATTGCACCTGCTATTATGACTGGATATCTTCTAAATTTGCCTGTGGTCTTCGCAAAAAAGAAGATGCCTAGTACAATGGAGAATATGCTACACACCCAGATTCACTCTTTTACGAAAGATAGAACGTATGATGTGGTGATTAGTAGCGATTTCTTACAGCCTACAGACAATGTCTTATTTGTAGATGACTTCTTAGCTTACGGTAATGCTGCTGTAGGGGTGTTAGATTTAATCAAACAGTCTGGAGCTAATCTTGTAGGGATGGGCTTTATCATTGAGAAAGCTTTTCAGAATGGTCGAAAATTAATTGAGGAACAGGGTGTCCGTGTAGAATCCTTAGCAATAATAGAAGATTTATCTAATTGCATGATTACGATTAGATAGTTTTTTACTACAATATATAATCGAGAAGAACCCGAGGCATTCCGCTTCGGGTTTTTTTATGCACTTTAGCGAACAGCAGCCTCTTCAACACTGCGTCAAGTCTTCGTCAAGAATGCTTCAACAAAAGGTTCTTCTAGCAGAGCAATCTTGTGGTAATGTTGAAGAAGTGTTGAAGGAGAGGTTATTAAGGCTGATGTCTATTGACTTTAGAGAGGCTTTTGAAATAATCACAACAATATCATAAAAAAACACTAATGCTTGAATCATAATTAATTACAGTTAGAATCACTCAAAATGAGAGTGAAAAAAGGCTATCACTTTTTGTTCAAAAATAGAATAGAGGGCTAAAAGAGAGTAGATTAGCAGAGAAAAGTACCTGTAAACAATACAATAAAGCTATATATAAAGGAATAATGACAATCCAAAACAATAAAGTAAGGTACAAAGAATCAAAAACACGTTACATAAGGAGTATTCGCATTTACACCTATATATAGGTACAATGAATCAATATAAAATCTCAATAGTAGAATACAATAGGATATAGAGGGTATTATAGCCAAAGAACAGTATATGGTAGAAAACAATCAAAACAACTCTACTACATCTCACCTATATATAAGAGTACACTCATATATATAGTATAAAACACCAAAACTGCTACCAGAAGTACATCCACAAGAGAAAAACGGAAAAGCTTAAAAAAACTTTCACTTCTAAAATAGCTGATAATAACAAGTTAGAAAATACTTTCGAAAAAAGGCAATATAAAGTTTGCAAGTAAGGGAAAAGATGCTACTTTTGCATCCGCATTAGAGAAGTAGTTACCACGGTAACCACGAATCGAAAAGCAGACGATCATACAAAAATAGTGAAGCAAGTATTACTTAAAAACAAGCTTTAAAAATTTATAAAAATAAATTTGGATAAGTAGGAAATAAGGTAGTATCTTTGCAGTCCGCTTCAGTAAATACTCAGGGTTAGCAAAAAAAGAGAGAGTAAAATTTCTCAAAATAAATTTGGCTAATCAAGATAAGTTATTTACTTTTGCACTCGCTTTGAAACACAAGTGAAAAGAAATAGAAGAATACGTTCATAAACATATTGGATTGACAGCATACAAATAAGAGAGTAAGGCAAATCGCAAGATTTGGATTATAG